>JARYMM010000025.1 GCA_029907105.1 Anaerolineae bacterium
AAGTCCCGAGTCGGAGATTGCTTCGCTGCCCCTTCGCTTTGCTCAGGGCTTCGGCTCGCAATGACAGGCAAGTTTCTAAGTAGCGACTGACATTCTACGCCTCGTTGCTCTCTTCTTCGGCACTGGGATAGCGAATCGGCTCGTTCAACCGGCGCAGCAGTGCGTTTACCTCCCGCTTGAGTTCCAGGACGCGCATCTCGCGGCCCAGGGTGACGGCGTGCCAGCGGCGCAGCTCGTCGAGCTGTTCGGCCAGTTGCGCCTCCGCCCGCTTGCGCTCGCTGATGTCGGTGAAGACGGCCATGGTGCCCACGAAGCGGCCATTCTCGAAACGGGGGCTGCCGCTGACCAGCACGGAAAGCCGCCGGCCATCCTTGCGCACCAATTCTACTTCGTAGCGGTCGGCCTGACCGCGCACCCGCCGTTCGTTCGCTGCCTGCACGATGGGCTGCTGATCGGGCGGGATGATGGCCGTCCAGTGCTGGCCCACCAGTTCTGCGGGGGCGTAGCCCAGCAGCTCCGCTGCCGCCGGGTTGACGAAGGTGCAGAATCCATCGGCGTCCTCTATGAAGATGCCCTCGGCCATGCTCTGGACGATGCTCTCGTTGAACTCCTTGAGCTGGCGGGTCTCGCCAAACAGGCGGGCATTCTGGATGGCCAGGCCGATGTGGTTGGCCACCGGGCCCAGAAGCTCGACATCTTCCTGGCGGTAGGCATCCGGCCGGTAACTCTGCACCTCCAGCAGGCCGATGACCCGGCCTTCAACGATCATGGGCACGTAGAGGGCAGAGAGAGGTTCTGTCTCACTGCCGATGTGATACACCTCTTTGCTCTGCCGGGTGGCACTGGGCAGGTCGGGCACGAGTTCCGGCCGGCTGCTGGCGATGGCCTTGCTGCGCCCGGTGCGGGCCTGCGGCTTATGGCGAAGGGGTGGGAACTGGCTGAGGTCCAGTTCACGGCCCTCTTCCATAGCGAAGGCCACTCTGATCACCTGCTGTTCCGGATCGAAGAGGGAGATGCCGAAGTAGGGACAATCCACCAACTGTTGCACGTGGTGGTAGGCGGTGCGGCAGATGGTGGGCAGGTCGAGGGTGGCGGCCAGGGAGCGCCCCAGTTCGTTGATCGCAGCCAGTTGTGCGGCCCGTTTCTGCTCGGCCTGCAGCGAGCGGGCGTTGGCGATGGCCGCCGCAGCCTGCTGGGCCAGCAGGGTCAGCAGGCGCACGTCGTCCTCATCGAAGGTGCGCTGCTCTCTGTCATCCAGCACGTCCAGCACACCGATGAGCTGATCCTGCCACAGCAGGGGCACGCCGACCGTGGCCGTGTAGGGCCGGCCTTCGTACTTCGGGCTGCGCCCCTCCCAGGTGCGGTAGTCGTCCACCACCAGGGGACGCCGTTCCTGCATCACCTTGCCGGAGAGCCCCTCGCCACGCTGGAGGCGGGTGCCGAGGTCTTCTTCCCGCACGATCCCGTGCACAACCGTCAGCTCCAGTTCATCGGTGGCCTGGTCGTGGAGGTAGATATAGCCACCGGCTGCCTCCAACAGGCCCACCGCCTGGCGGACGATGGTCTGCAACAACTCATTCAGCTCCCCGGCCGTAGCCAGGCGCAGGGCGATGGTGTAGAGAGAGGTCATCTCCAGGGCCCGCCGTTCTGTCTGCTCGAACAGGCGTATCTTCTCGAGGGCCGTGGCCAACTGGCCGGCGATGGCGGACAGCAGGCGCTCGTCGTCCTCGCTGTAGGCGTCCAGTGCGGTGCTCTCGCTGTTGATCACGCCGATGACCCGCTCGCCCGCTTTGATGGGCACGCAGAGCTCGGAACGGGTCTGGGGGTCGCCTTCCACGTAATCGGGGTCGAGGCGCACGTCAGGAACGCGGCGCGGCCGGCCGGTCAACGCCACCTGCCCGACGATGCCCTCGCCCAGGCGCAGGGACAGGGCCCTGACGCCTGCTTCGCGCAGGCGGTGGGAGGGGTGAGGGTGCAACAGGCCGCTGGCCTCGTCCAGCAGGACCACGCCGAAGTTGTCCGGGTGGAAGACGTCGCCGATGATCTGGGTGGCGCGGGCGATCAGCGTATCCTCATCGGCGGACTCGGCCCCGGCGGCGGCGATGGCCTGCAGGACAGTCAGTTCGTCCAGCCGCCGCCGCAGCGCTTCCTCCGCCCGCTGGCGCTCGGTCAGTTCCCGCTGGATGTCCTCGTACAGGCGGGCATTCTCCAGGGCAATAGCCGCGGCGCGAGCGAAGTCGCCCAGGAGCTGGGCGGCATGCTCATCGTAGAAGCCGGGGGAGGTTTTCTCTACCGCCAGGTAGCCGACAAAATCGCCCCTCACAAAGAGCGGAGCGCCAGCCCAGGAGGGGAACGCCTGCCAGTCCCCCGCCTTCTCGTAACGCTCATCGCTACGGGTATCGTGGACCACCACCGGCTGCCCGGTTGCTCTCATCTCCTGCACGAGCTTGTTGTTCTTCACGTCGAAGCCGTTCCACATGGCCTGGTCGTAAACGACAGGGCCCCGTCCGGCGATCATCCTGTCCCTGCCTTCGGGGGTGATGACCTTGATGGCAGCCGTATCGTGGTCTATGACTCGGCTTAGCTGGGCCAGCATGATCTCGAAGACCTGCTCTCGCTCCAGGGTGGAAAGGGTGGCCAGGCTCACTTCACGCAGGGCGGCCATCTCCCCGGCGCGTCTTCGGCTCTCCTGGTACAGGCGGGCGTTCTCGATGGCCACGGCGGCGGCGTTGGCCAGGGCCTCGAGAAGCTCGCGCTCGGCCAGGCCGAAGGCATCGGGCTGGTCGCTCTCGGCGTTCAGCGCGCCGATCGTCCGCTCACGCACCCTGAGCGGCACGCACAGCTCGGAGCGGGTGGGGTAATCGGTACCACGAATGTAGCGGGGGTCCCGGTCCACGTCGGGCAGGTAGATGGCCTGGCCGCTGCGCACGACGGCGGGGATGATGCCCCGTTCGTCGTCGAGAGGCAAAGAACGGATAGTCAGGGCCGGTTCGGCCGGCGTCTGGCTGATCGGCACCACGGCCCGCGCCTGTTCATCCGCCAGCCACAGCTCGCACCTGGGGAAGCGCAGAACCCCCTGGGCCGCATCGGTCACCAGTTGCGCGATCTCCTCCACCCGCTGCGAGAGCACCAGCTTCTGGCTCAGGTCGTAGACGGCGCGCAGTGCCTCGTGGGTACGGTGCCGGACGGTGATATCCTCCAGGCAGACCAGGACACGGGGGCCGGCCGGGGTGGCCACGGGCGCGGTCGAGACCAGCAGGCGCAGCGTCTCGATGCGGCCGTCGCGGCGGACAGGGTAGTCGGCCTCCACCTGGAAGTGGCTGCGGCCGGTTTGCAGGGTGTCGAGCACGGTGCGGCGCACCACGCACTGTTCGCAGTGGGGGCCGTAGCCGCAGCCGCGGGGATCGTCGAGTGCGTGCAGGCAGCGCAGCACCTCGCCCTGGGGCAGCCCGAGCAGTTCGCTGGCCGGCCGGCCGACGAACTCGCTGCCGGCGCGGTTGATCTTGGTCACCCGGCGCTCCTCGTCCACCAGGGCCAGGAGGATTGGCGTGCTCTCGAAGATGGCGGCCAGCTCTGCCTCGCGGACGCGCAGCGCCTCCTCGGCCTGTTTGCGCTCGGTGATGTCCAGGTAGGCGGCCTGGATGGCCGGCCGGCCCCGATATTCGATGCGGCTGGCCAGGATCTCCACCCAGCGCACCTGACCGTCCTTGCGTAGGAAGCGGAACTCCCGTCGCGGCGGAATCGGCTCTCCCGCCAGTCGCCTCATCAGGTTTCCCCAGACCCGCTCCTGGTCCTCGGGATGCACCACCGCCTTGACCTGTTCTGGCGAGAGCGCAAGCAGTTCCTCCTGGCTGTAACCGCTCAGTTCAACGAGGGCCGGATTGGCAAAGACCACGCGGCCATCCTGAATGATCACAAGCCCTTGCAGGGAGTGTTCTACCAGAACCCGGTAAGCCTCCTCCGCCTCCTTGCGCGCCGCCAGCTCCTTTTGGACGGCGTCGTACAACCGGGCGTTTTCGATGGCGATGGCGGCCTGGCTGGCGAAGGCGGTCAGCAGGTCCAGTTGACCGTGGAAGGCGTAAGGCTGCGTGCTGTGCAGGAAGAGGACCCCCAGCAGCCGGCCTTTGGCGATGAGGGGCAGGCCGGCGAAGGAGCGGATGCCGGCCTGCATCAGGGCGGGGTTGGCGGCCTGCGGCGCTCCGGCTGCGGCCGCGGGGCTCACCGTGCCGTCGGCGGCGATGTCGTCCACGATGACCGGCTCATGCGAGCGGATGATCCAGTCGGTGAAGCCGGCGTGGCGCACGCGATACTCGATGGCCGGCACCCCTGGCACGGCCTCAGCGCTTTCGCGTATCTGGCCGGCCTCGTCCACCAGCACCACGCTGGCCTGGGTCGGGCCCACCACCTGGCCGGCCAGGGCGACGATCTGGGTCAGGACCTGCTGCAGGTCGAGGGACGAGGTGACGGCCTGGCCGGCGCGCGCCAGCGCGCTCAACTGCTCCATTCTCTGGCGCAGCGCCTCCTCGGCTCGCTTGCGCTCGGTGATATCGGCGGTGGAGCCGATCATGCGTATGGGGCGGCCATCTTCGTCCCAGAGCGCCTGTCCCCGCGCATTGAACCAACGGTACTCGCCCGATTTGGTGCGCAACCGCTGCTCCACGTTGAAGGGCACCCGTTCCTTCAGATGAGCTTCTATAGCTGCCTTTGTGGGCTCCAGGTCGTCAGGGTGGAGAAGGGATTCAAACGTGGGAAAGTCCACATCGAGCTCATGCTCGGCGTATCCGAGCAACTCCTTCATGCGTGGGGACCAGTAGAGCGTGTTGTTCTTGATGTCCCAGTCCCATATCCCGTCGTTCGCGCCCTGCACCGCCAGGGCGAAGCGCTCTTGGCTGAGCCGCAACGCCTCCTGTGCTTGCTTGAGCTCGGTGATGTCGCGGCTAATCCCACTGAAGCCGACGATCTTCCCCTCGGCATCCCTGACCAGCCAGGCCCTGGTCTGGACCCAGATGATCTGCCCGTCGCGCTTTCTCATGCGGTATTCGCTGGGCTGTCCAATCCCTTTGATGCTTTCCAGGGGCTCTCCGCTGAGCACCTGTTGGATACCTCTCAATAAGATGGGCACATCATCCGGATGCACGTACTCTGAGAAGTGATGCCCTATCGCCTCTTCGGGCTCGTAGCCGGTGAAGGCCCTGGCTGCAGGGTTGGCAAAGAGGATCTTCCCCTGCACATCAACGGTGAAGATCAGGTCGGTGGTGGTATTCACCAGGTCCCGGTATTTCTCTTCGCTTTGTCGAGTCTGCTCGTACAGGCGCGCGTTGGCGAGCGCTACCGCGATCTGCTGGCCGGCGGCGATCAACAACCGCTTCTCCCCGTCGGTCCAGCGCCTTGGCGCGCGCGTGGCCACCGCCATGATCCCCAGCACCTTTCCCGCGTGGGCCAGGGGCACCATAGCCGAGAGGGTGAAGCCATGGCGGGCAATTTCGGGGTTGACGGTGGGGTCGTGCGTGGTATCGTCGTGGAATACCGGCTGGCCCAGGCGCAGCAGCCGCTCCCGGTGTCCACCGGGCCGTGGGGAGCCGAGAAACGCGGCCAGTGCCTCTGGCTCCACCCCCTGGACAGTCGGCCGTTCCAGGCGCTGCTCGGCCTCGTTCCAGAGGGCAATCCCGCCGGCCTCGAAGCCGATGGCCTGTAGGGTGGCGTCTAGGGCTGCGGCCAACGTGGTCTGCAGGTCGAGCGACTGGCTGACCGCGAAGGCGATGGCGTTGAGGCCGCTCAGGGCTGCTGCGTGCCGGTTGAGCTCCTCTTCGGCCTGCCGGCGCTTCTCCTCCAGCTCTATGCTGTGCAGGGCAAAGGCGATGTCCCCGGCAATCTCCCTGAACAGGACACGCTCATCCTCATCCACGGCGACATCGCCGGGGACGGAGACGGTCAACAGGCCGTAGAGCTTCTCGCCGTGCTTCAGGCGCATTGACAGGGCCTGCTTGCTGCCATAAGTCGATGCCAGGGGGCAACCGGCACAGGTAGAGACCGTATCCGCGATGAGCAGGGGATCTGCCTGCGCCAGGACTGCCTGGGCACAGTAGGGTATGTCGCCGGCCTCCAGCCGTTTGACCAGGGCCAGGAACTCCTCGCCCAGGCTGGCTTCGGCAGCCGTGACCAGCCTTCCGTTCTCATCCAGCAGAGCAATCCAGGCAGTGTGGTAGCCCCGAGTGCGGATGAGGTTCTCGCAGGCGCCCTGCAGCAGCCGGTCGCGCTCCTTCTCCCTGGTGATGAGCTGGTTGACATTGCGGATAGCGCGCAACACGGCGTTGAGGTGCCTGATTTGCTCTTCTCTTTGCCTGCGCTGGGCCAGGCTCTGCTCCCAGTGCTGCAACTCTACCGCTGGCCGGTACTCACTCAGGAATTCGGCGGGCGGGATGTAGTAGAAGTTGTCGTAGACCTCCGTGCCGATGACGGCGATGGGGTGGGTGCGCAACACGTCCAGGAGCAGCGCGGCGTCGAAACGACGGCGGTCATACTGGCAGAGGGCCAGGCACCGGCTGCCGGGAAAGAACTCGTTGAGCCTGGCCTCGTACTCAATCAGCCGCTCGGAGCCGGGCAGTCCTCGCAGCGCCCAGGTCATCTCCCCGGTCACACGCAGGGCGGGATAGCCTTCGGCCAGGGCCCGCTCTGTCTCGGCCCGGAGCAAGGCGATCATCCTCTCCGGATCGAACATCCCCTCCTGCATGTAGGCATCGTCACGGGTGAGGATGGCGAACTGGCCGCGTTCCAGGCACGCTTCCACGTCCACCCCCTCATCGCGCAGGTATCCCAGGATGACCTCGGCGGTGTGGGCGTCCACGATGTAGAGCACCTTCTCGCCGCGCTCCAGCCCGTGGCGCAGGAAGGGGGTGAGGACTGCCCGATGCTCCTCCTCCGTCTGGAACAAACAGCAGATGTGATTACCGGGCCGCAAGTCCATTGCGGAGTGCGGATTGCGGATTGCGGAATGGTCCATTGCAGATTGTTGGGTCATTTTACTTCACATTCCTCTTGCCTTGACAAATGTCACATTTGTCATTGCGAGGGCGCGAAGCGCCCGAAGCAATCTCCAAACAGCGGTGATGAGATTGCTTCGCCGCCGGAGCCTGCCGCGAGCGAAGCGTGGCGGGCGGCTCGCAATGACAGGTAAAGTGGCTCAAGTGGGATCTCGCACTAAAATGTGACATCATTGCCAAATTACGGAAAGCTGTACTAGTCCGCCCCTTCAGTTCCTCCCGATCCATGCCTCTCCCTCATTGCGGATTGCGAATTGCGGATCTCTTTTCCGCAATCCGAAATCCGACATCCGCAATCAATTCCCCGACTCTCGGCCCTTCCTTCTCGGAGATGAGATATTCCCGCACCTCTTTGCTGTGCTCGCTGCCGCGAGCCTTGAGCACGGTGATGGCGCGGCGCATCTCGGAGCCGATGCGCACGTAGCGCATCACGATGGCGTTGTCGGCGATGTGGGAGACACCCGTGCCGGTCAAGACCAACTCGCCACCGAACATCTCGCTCCGCTCGTAGGTCAGCATAGCGGTAACGCCGTGGTTCTTGAACCACTGCACCAACGAGTAGACATAATTGAAGTAGCGGTTAGGGTCGCGCACGGTGCCGGCCTCGAACACGCTGACGCTGTCTATCACCACCCGCCGCGCGCCGACTCGCTCTATAGTCTCGACGATCTTGAGGATATGCTCATCCACGTCCAGCTCCACGGGGGAGGTGTAGAACATGGCTACCAGCCCCTGCGCCCGTAGTGCCTCCAGGTCGAAGCCGAAGTTGCGGGCGATCTGGGCCAGTTGGTTGGGGTCCTCCTGGAAGGAGATGTAAGCTCCCGGCTCGCCCTGTAATGCGCCGTTGAGCAGGAAATGGAGGGCGGTGACCGTCTTGCCCGCGCCGGGGTCGCCCGCCACCAGGGTGGTGGTGCCCCGCAGCAGGCCGCCGTGGAGCATCTCGTCCAGGCCAGGGATGCCTGTGGCCGCCCGCTCCGCGCTGACGGCGTAGGTCAGTGGCGTGGGCGGGGTGACGAAGCGCGGGAAGACGACGAGGCCGTCGGCGGTGATGTGGAAGGCGTGTTCGCCGGCGCGGTAGTCGCTGCCGCGCAGCTTCCTTACCCGCAGGCTGCGGTGGTCACGCAGGCCGATGGGCTGGTTGGTCAGCTCGATGATGCCATCCACCATAGTGGCCTCTGGTGTAGCAAAGAGGTCGCCAGACACGTACTCGCCCACCAGCAGGGTGGTGCAGGGCAGTGCGGCCAGGCTGGCCGCCAGTTGATAGAGGGCACGCCGCAAACCGGCCTCGGATTCGGCCAGGTCGTGGATGGCCTTGAAGCTGTCCACGATCAGCAGGGCCGGTTGGTGTTGTAGCGCCAGTTCCGTCACGTGGGCCAGGGCCTTCTCCCCGTTGCCCTCCAACACCAGCGGGCCAATGTCCTCGTAGATTACCGCGCTGCCTACCTTCTCCAGCTCGAAGAACGAGAACTGCTGCGTGTACTGGATGATGCGGGCCAGCGGTTCGGAGACGGTGGTGACCATGAGGGCCTTGTTCTGCGGCGTAGCGTTGCCGTAGGCGATCTGGGTGGCCAGGATGGTCTTGCCGCTGCCGGGCACGCCGCTGATGAGCACGGTGCTGTGGAGCGGCAGGCCGCCGTGTAGGATTTCGTCCAGGTTAGGTACATGGGTGGGAATGCGTTCCATCGGTTCTACCCTCCTTGGCCTGCCGTCGAAGTGTCCAGCAGCCGGTTTATGGTCTCCAGAAGCGTCTCCTTGCGTTGGGGCTTCAGGAGAAAGGCGTCGGCCCCGGCCTGGGCGGCCTGTTTTTCTGCCAGCAGCAAGGTGTAGAAGACGACTGGGATATGGCGGGTGGCCGGATCGGCCTTGAGCTGTTGGCAGACCTGGAAGCCGTCCAGGGTGGGCAGCATGGCTTCCAGGATGACCAGCGCGGGCGAGCAGGCCTTCACCTGGTCCAGCGCGGCGGCGCCGTTTTCGGCAAATGCCAGTTCGAAATGTTCCTGCAACGTTCGGGTCAGCACATTGCGCATAAATGGATCGCGTTCGGCAATGAGGATGAGAGGTCGCGTATGGGTCATGAGCGCTATCCTTTACGACTGGGATGTAAGTGATCAGTTGTGCCGGTTGGTTGAGGGCAATAGCCTCTGCAAGGTAGGGATGAGCTCCCTGTACATTTGACGTTTGAGAACGTAGGCAGTGACGCCGGCGGCTGCGGCATCGGCCTGGTATTCCGGCGCCTCGTGGATGGTGAGCATCACCACCTGCACCTGTGGCGCGGCGGCTTTGATACGTCGGGCAGCCTCGATGCCGTTCATCTGCGGCAGCCCGATGTCCATGAGGATGACGTCGGGTGGCCGGGCGAGGGCCAGCTCCACGGCCTCCTCGCCGCTGCTCGCCTCCGCCAGGGTACAGTCCGGGAAGACCGTGCCAAACCAGTCGCGCAGCGATGTGCGCACGGCATCGTGGTCATCAACGATCAGGATGGTAGGACACATAGTTCGACGCTCCCAGAAAAGTGGTATGCTGATCGTTCTGTTCCCATTATACCCCGGGGCGCGCTGTTTGTCTGTAGGGAGAGTGTGACAGTTGGTGTAGGGGAAGCACTATGATTGCGGATTGCGGATTGATCCACTTGCTCTTCCTGTTTTGACGGACAGGGAGTGAGAGTTGCCTTTTGACAAATGGTCAGACTGTGTACTTGACACTGGCTGAAGGGTCAGACATTTGCATCATTTGGACAGGAAGGAGATCAGGAACACTATGCGTCGCTCGTGGCGGACGGCCACGTTCGCCACCTGGCTGCTGGACGTGGCCGTCCAGCAGGAGCACATATTACGAGGAGATCAGGAACACTATGCGTCGCTCGTGGCGGACGGCCACGTTCGCCACCTAGCTGCTGGACGTGGCCGTCCAGCAGGAGCACATATTACGAGGAGATCAGGAACACTATGCTGAGAACTCAACAAGCCAAAGAGGTAGATAGCCAAAGAGTCCATCTTGAAAGGCGCACCATGATTCTTGAATTGCCCTTCGATTTGCGCGATGCCTTACGTGTACCTGTTGCTGAACAAGAGAACCGGTTGCGGTGTGAACTGGCCATTCGCTTGTACGAAAAGGGGTTGCTCTCTTTTGGTAAGGCGCGCGGATTGGCCGGGCTCTCGAAATGGGCCTTCCATGAGTTGTTGGCAAACGAAGGGGTCCTTCGCCACTACGACCTGGATGAATTGGAGGCCGATCTGGACACTCTTGAGGCCCTGGCATGAAGGTCGTCGCGAACTCCTCTGTGCTGATTGCGCTGAGCACCATTGGCCAACTTTTGCTCCTGAAACGCCGTTTCCCCCAAGGGATCCTGATCCCCGAAGCCGTGTGGCACGAGGTCGTAGAAGCCGGTGGTGATCGCCCCGGCGCGAAAGAGATTCGAACAGCTTCTTGGATCCAACGGCGCATTGTGCGAGATCAGGATTTCGTCAAGCTGCTTTGCGCTCAATTGGATATGGGTGAAGCAGAGGCATAGTTCTGGCACGTCAAGAACAGGCCAACATTGTTCTATTGGATGAGTAAGGAAGCACGGCAAACCGCCCGTCGTTTGGGAATATACGTGCTAGGAACGGTGGGTCTACTGATCTGGGCCAGACGGCAGGGATTGATTTCGAATTTGAGCGAGCAATTGAAAGCGCTGCAAGAGAAGGGCGGCTTCCGGCTGAGTCAGGAGCTCTGCCTGGAAGCGCTCCGTCAGGCAGGTGAATAGCCTGCCCATTATGGCAATGCGGAATAGAAATCCGCAATCATTCGAGCGGGGTCAGGCCATGTTGGATGGCGAATTTGACCAGGGAGGGGAGGTCACGAAGGCCCAGTTTCTGCATGAGGCGGCTGCGGTAGGTGTCCACAGTCTTGGGGGAAAGGGCGAGGATGTCGCCGATTTCGGCGCTGGATTTGCCCTCGGCGACCAGTTGCAGGACTTGCCGCTCGCGCGGGGTGAGGCGTTCTAAGGGGCTCTTGGGCCCGGCGGCCCGGCGCTGGCGCAGGTAGTCGTCAATCACGGCGTCGGCGATGCGTCCGCTCAGGTAGCGGCGGCCGGCATGGACGGCCCGCACGGCCTCCACCACCTCCTGGCCGGCCGATTCCTTCAACAGGTAGCCTTGCGCCCCGGCCTCAAGTGCGCGGAAAATGTGCTCAGCGGTGGAGTGCATGGAGAGGATGACCACCTGCGTGGCGGGGCAGGTCTGGCAGATCTCATAGGTGGCGTCAATGCCGTTGAGTTCCGGCATGGCGATGTCCATGACCGCCACATCCGGCCGCAGCTTCTGGGCCAGTTCCAAGGCTTGGCGACCGTCGGCGGCTTCACCCACCACCCTGATGTCGCCCTGAGCCTCGAGGATGGCCCGCAGGCCATCGCGCACGATGGCATGGTCATCTGCGAGAATCACGGTAATCATTGCGGAAACCGGTGTCACTTTGGCACCTCTACCACGACCCGCGTCCCTTTTCCCGGCGCCGAGTCCACCCGCAGGTGGCCGCCCACGGCCTGGGCGCGCTCGCGCATGGTCATGAGCCCCCAACCGGCGCGGCGGCGAACGGTGGGATCGAAGCCCACGCCGTCGTCGGCGATGCTCAGGCGGGCTCCTCCGTCCACAGGCTCCAGGGTCACGGTCACCTGGCGGGCCTGGGCATGCTTGGCCACATTGGTCAGCGCCTCCTGGACGATGCGGAAGAGGGCCGTCTCCACCGCCGGGGGCAGGCGGGGTGCCGGCTCTTGACCCTGTACCATGGTGGCTATGCCGGTGCGCTGGGAGAAGCGCTGGCCGTACCAGTGCAGGGCGGCCAGGAGGCCGTAATCGTCCAGCACAGCAGGGCGCAGTTCGGCCATCACGTCGCGGATGTGCCCGGTCGTTTCCTCCACCAGGGTCAGGCAGTCGGCCAATCGGGCGCGCATCTGGGCGGCCGTTTCGGGCGGCAACTGGCTGCCCAGGACGTTGAGGTTGATGCCCAAGGCGGTCAGGTTCTGGCCCACGCGGTCATGCAGTTCCCGGGCCAGCCGTCGTCGCTCGTCTTCTTCGACTTCGGCCAGGCGGATGGCCAGGGCGCGGAGTTCTGCCTGCCGTTCGGTGAGCGAAAGGAACAATTGGGCGCTCTCAAGGGCGATGGCGGCCTGGCGGGCGAAGGTGGAGACGGCCGGCACGTCAGCCTCGCTCAGGCTGGTGCCGGTGACTGCCAGCAGGCCGTATGTCTCGCCGCCGACGACCAGGGGAGCAATGATGCTCTGCTGCATCCCCAGCAGGGCTGCCAGCCGGCCCGCTAGTGGGCGCAGCGGCGTGGGCAGAGCCTCGGTTACGAATTCAAGGGTCGGTTCACTAAAGACGGCCTTGCCTTCGGCGATGACCCGCTGGTAGAGGCCACCCGGCACCAGGGGGAAGCGGTACCCCTTCGCTGAGAGGCCGACCAGTTTCTCGGCAGCCCGGATCACGGCCGGCTCATAGCTCAGGTAAGAGGGGGTGAGGTGGGTTCGGTCAGCGGTGAGGGTGAAGACGGCGGCGTGGTAGCCTAGCCTGGCCACCTCGTCGCCGATAGTGCGGTAGACCTCTTCGGGGGTGCGGGCGCGCTGCACGGCCTGGGCCGCCTGGCTGAGGGCCAGCAGCAACCGTTGGCTGTGGGCTCTGGCCTCCTCGGCGCGCTTGCGCTCGGTGATGTCCTGCAAACTGCCCTCGTAGTAGAGCACCAGACCTTCCGCATCGCGGACGACCTGGGCGCTGTTCTCGACCCACATGATAGAGCCGTCGCGCCGGCGCAATTGCACTTCGAAGTGACTCACAGCTCCTTGGCGCTCCATCAGTTCCCGCCATCGCTCGCGGTCCTGGGGATCCACGTAGGTGTCAGTGGACTTGATGGCCATCAGCGCCTCCCGGTTTGGGTAGCCCAACATCTGCACCAGGGCAGCATTGGCGTCCAGGATGCGCCCGTTGGGCGTGGTGCGGTAGAGGCCCAGAGGCACGTTCTCGAACAGCCGGCGGTAGCGCTGGTGCAGTTCCAGGGAGAGCTGACGCGCCCGCAGGAGCACCTCCACCCGCGCCTGCAACTCTACCTTCTCCAAGGGCGTGAGGATGAGCTCGTCCACGGTGCGCCACAGGTGGCGGGTGACGTAGCGCACGTCCTTGCGGGCGGTGACGAGCAGGAAGGGCAGGAAGAGGGGCTGCTCGGCCTCTTTGCGGGCCTGCACCCGTTCCCAGAGCCGGTCCAGGGCCGGGCCGTCCAAGATGCCCAGGTCGAAGGGCTGGTCCAGGGCCTGGTCGGTGTCGGCCAGGATCACCTGGTACTGCTGCCCCAGCCACTCCGCCAGCAGGCGGCGGTTTTCTTTGTGGTCGAGGAGAAGCAAAATACGGTTCATGTTCGTCCTCCAGACCCCTCCCCCGGCCCCTCCCCGATGCGGGGAGGGGAGACTCCCCCTTCCCTTGTAGGGAAGGGGGCTAGGGGGTTAGGTCGCTCTCCTCGCGGCACGCCTCAGCTATGCGGGTCAACACACCAGGGAGGTCACGTCTTATCTCTTCATTGCGAAACCGAAGGATACGCAGTCCCCGCGCTGACAAGATTCTATCACGCTCCGTGTCGTATTCGACTTGTTGTTGGTGTACTTCCCCGTCCAGTTCCACGACCAGGCCCGCCGCGTGGCAATAGAAATCCACAATGAACCCATTAATGATCTGCTGACGGCGAAAGTGAAAGCCATGCAGCCGATTAGCACGCAGGTGTTGCCAGAGGAGCCTCTCCTCTTTGGTCATCTGGCGACGGAGTTCCTTGGCCCTTTGTACTTTAGCGGCGTCTACCTTTTGTCCAATCACAATGTTGCGAGCAGGCATTGTATACCTCCTGACCCCTCCCCCAACCCCTCCCCGAGGCGGGGAGGGGAGTTCCCCCTTCCCTCGTAGGGAAGGGGGTCAGGGGGTTAGGTCATTCCCCCAACAAACTCCTAATGAGCCCCAGCAGCTCCTTCACCGCCAGCGGCTTCACCAGGACGCCCCGCGCGCCATGCGCCAGGCCGGCCTGCTGGATGGCCGCACTCTGACGAGGGGAGATGATGATGAAGGGTATGTTCTCTGCCCGCAGCCGCTCGCAGCGCTCCCACACGCTGCGGTCGAAGCCGGCGATGTCCACCAGCGCCAGTTTGATGTCCGCCTGCTTGCCCAGGACCTGATCGAATTCCTCCAGACTGGCTGCGGCAATTATTTCGTAGCCCTCCTGGCCCAGGAACTGGCTCATCAGTTCCAGGTTGCGGCGATTGTGATCCACGGCCAGAATCAACGGTTTGTCGGCCATCATGGACCCCCTTATCTATTGCGGATTGTAGATTGCGGATTTCTATTCCGCAATTCGCAATCAGCTATTCCGCAATCCGAAATCCGCAATCCGCAATTACTCTATCAGTTCCGGCGTGCCGCTGAGGATGCCCCGCAGCCCGGTGAGCGGTGCGCCCACCTTCACGCCATAACGGGTGATCTGGAACTCGCGCAGGGTCTTCTCGAAGTCGCTCAGCCGCTTCTTCAAGACGCCGATGGCTTTATGCAGCTCGCCACGCATCTCCAGGAAGCGCAGGAAGATGATGTTGTCCGCCAGGTAACTGATGCCCACCTCGGTGGCGCGGAATTCGCCGGTGATATACTCTACCTCGTTAATGAGCAAGGTCGTGACGCCCATGTTCGAGAGGTACTTGCACAGGGCGTGCAGGTGGCTCACCAGGTCCTCGCCCCGCAGGGAGAGGCGGTAGCCGGCGATGCTGTCAATCATCACGATGTGCGACCCCTCTTCCTCCACCTCGCGGCGCACCAGGCGGGCGAACTCGTCGGGCGTGTAGCGCAGCGGCTCCACCTTCACCACCTCGAGGGTACCCCGCTCCATCATGGCGTGGACGGGGATGTTGATGGCCTCGCAGCGCCCCACCAACGTCTCCACCCCTTCCTCGAAGGTGTAGACCACCGAGCGCTCGCCCCGGCCGGCGGCCTCCTTCATGAACTGAAGGCCCAGGGTGGTCTTGCCCACCCCGCTGGGGCCGGTGATGATGGTGATGGTGCCCCGCTCCAGCCCGCCGTGCAAGAGCTCGTCCAGTTCCGGCACGCCGGAGGAGATGACTTCCAGCGCGAACTCCCGCCGGTAGACCTCGGGAACCAGCCGGGGGAAGACCTCCATGCCCCGCTCGCCCAGTCGCATGGAGTGGCGGCCGCTGAGGAAGTCGGAGCCGCGGAACTTGGTCACGGCGAGAATGCGGCCTTCCGGCGCATACTCCAGGTCAATAACCCCGTCGCTGAGGAACTGGAGGTCGGCGTCGGGCGCCTCCGCGCTGCCCTCGGAGGTGAAGAGCACCGTGGTGCCCCGCTCCACCAGGAAGCGCAGGAAGGAGAGCACCTGCTTGCGGTACTGGAAGGGGTCGGCAGCCAGGTAGCGGAACTGGGTCATGGCGTCAATGAAGACGCGGCTGGGCTGGAGTTTTTCCACCTGCTCCACGATCTTGCGGGTGGTGGGTTCCCGCTCCACCTCGGCGGGGGAGAAAATATCGTAGGTTTCCACCTGGGCGAAGAACTCCGGCGTGGGGCTCAGGTCTAAGAAGGCGACGTTGCTCAGATCGAAGCCCATCCTTTCGGCGTTCTGGCGGATCATCGCCTCTGGCTCGCCCAGGGTGATGAAGAGTGCCTTCTCGCCGTTGGCTGCGCCGGCAGTGAGGAAATGCAGCCCCAGGGTGGTCTTGCCCGTGCCTGGCCCGCCCCGCGCCAGGTAGGCCCGTCCGGGGATGAAGCCGCCCTGCAGCACCTCGTCCAGGCCGGGGATTCCTGTGGGTAAACGTTTCTCGGACATGTGCTCCTCCTTCCATTGCGGATTGCAGATTGCGGATTTCTATTCCGCATTCCGCATTCCGCAATCCGCAATCCGCAATCGGTTATTCCGCAATCCGCAATATTATACCATGCCCTCGTAAACTGCGCAATATGGTCAGAAACCCGTTCCCTCGGAGAAAACGGGTCTCGACGCCGGCAGGATGAGGCGGATGGCGCGTTCGTACAGGAAATAATCCCAGGCCCAGTTGATGAGCACCAGCAGGCGGTTGCGGAAGCCGATGAGCCGGATGAGGTGCACGCCCAGCCACAGGACCCAGGCCGGAAAACCGGTGAAGGTCCAGCGCCCCAGGCGCACCACGGCGGCGTTGCGCCCGATGGTGGCCATGGAGCCGGGATCCTTGTACTGAAACGGCACAGGAGCTTGCCCGGCCATCTGGCGGGCGATATTCTGAGCGGCGGCCACGCCCTGCTGGATGGCCACCGGCGCGACCTGGGGGAGGGGATGCCCCGCGGCGTCCTCGAAGTAGGCCAGGTCGCCGATGACGTAGACCTCCGGATGGCCGGGCACCTGCAGGGTGGGCAGGACGGCTACCCGCCCGCCGCGGGCGGTGGGCAGGCCCCAGCGCCCGGCCCGCGGATCCCCGCGCACGCCGGCCGTCCACACCGTCGTCTCGGCGGGGATGATCGTGCCGTCCTGGAGGGACACAGCATCGTGTGTCACGCTCGTGACCGGTGCCTGCAAGCGCACCTCGACGCCCATGCGACGCAGCCTGTGCAGGGCATACCGTTGCAGTTGTTGCGGTCCACCAGCACCACTTCGACGGGGCTGTGGGCCAGCGTGCGCGCCGCCCACAGCCCGCCGAAGCCCGCACCCACGATCACCAGGCGAGAAGAGCCTTTCCCTGCCACGTTTTCCTCCGGCAATCGTGCGTCATGTGGCCGCGGCCCCGGCTTTGGCCCGGCGTGTGAGCCATCGTTCGGGCACGGCCAGGCGGAGCAGGTTGGCCCAACCCAGCGTGGCGACGAGGTTGAGGAGGAAGGCGATGAAACCCACGGCGATCAGCAGCGAGCTGGTCAGAGCCGCCAGCAGATAGGGTTGGTACATGCCGTTCTCGTAGAGGGTGCGCCGAAGCATGCCCCTGGTGCCGGCCATGCCCATGGCATAGGCCATGCCCACGGAGCCCACCATCCACAGCCAGAAGTGCACGTTGACCAGCCGCCGGCTGCGCATTTCCAGTTTCGTGAGCATGGGCAGCAGGGCGTAGATCACGGCGAACAGCAGCGTTCCCAACCCGGTCAGGAGCAGGGTGTGAGCGTGAAGGGCGACAACCCACTGCGTGTTGTGGAAGACCACGTTCAGCCCCACGTTGGCCTGGATCAGTCCGGCCACGCCCCCCATGATGAAGCCGAAGATGGAGCCAAGGACGAACTTCAGCGCCGGTGTGAGCTTTACCGGTCTGGCCTGCCAGATGGTCATCAGCGAGGCGAAGATGGTCAGGCCCATGGTGAAGAACTCGCCCCAGGTGACGAACTGCCCCGAAAGCAGCCGCATCACCAACGGCTGGGCCTGGTCGCCGAGGAGGTGATGGCTCCACACGAACATGGAGACCAACAGGTCGGCCATGATCACTGTGCGCACGACCGACTCGCCGTACAGCTTGCGCCCCACGAGCAGCGGGATGAGCAAATACCACACACCGGCGGTGTACATGAGCACGTTGCCATCGGCCACCATGTCCAACCCCCACCAGAACCAGTTTTTGTAGAGCAGGGCGTCTACAGCAGCGGGATTGAGCGGTGAGCGCAGCAGCGCGGCTAGGCCGTAGACCAGGATCAGCGCGCCGGCGCTGAGCAGGACGACAGCGTTGATCACGGTGTCAATGGAGCCACGCCCTATGGCCACGATGAAGACGGGCAGGCCGTTGTGGTCGAGGTTCGGAGCGCTCTTATCCTCCTTGCCCAGCAGTTTCATCAGGCGGGGGATGCCGAAGGCGGCACGCAGGAACTGCCCGAAGGTGTAGGATTCTGGATTGCTCTTACTGAGCACCGTGCTGAACAGGTTGAAGGAGAACAGGAGGATGTTGACCATGATCAGCGCCGCGCCCAGGGTGAAGACGACGCTTCCCACCAGGGGCACACGGTCGTAGGACACAGGCAGGGGCCAGTAGAGGGTGTAGAGGCTGTTGAACAGGCCGAAGAAGCTCGCCCCCCAGCAGGTCAGGACGCCGATGATGTGCAGGGCAAAGTTGGCCGGCACCAGGGCTTTGTGCCGGATTGGCTTGTTCAGCAGAAGGGGCACCAGGTAATAGAAAGCGCCCATGACGCACATATAGACGAAGCCATAGACGCCAACGATGGGGTGCGCCGTCAGCATGCCGTAGAACAACTCCGCTGACGATGGTTCGCGGGCCAGGGGGCGGATGGTATTGAGAGCGACTTCCATGCCCCGCAGAGCCTCGGGGGCCAGCAGGTGTGTGCGCATCAGGATGCCCTCGAAGCCCGAGAGAGCCAGGAACAGCAGGCCAACCACTGCGAAGCGCAGTGTCCACTTCTCTTGCCAGCCGATGTGACTCATTGCTACCTCCTATGGGATGACCTGGATGGCCTTCTCGATGAACATCTCCGAATGCCTGGGGCCTGAGTACTCCGTGGAGCGCACGTCGTACAGGCCGGGGGCATCAAATTTCCACGTGATTTTGTTCTCGTGGCCGGGGAGCACCTGCATCTGGAAGAGCATGGTGCCGTCTTGCCGGAACACGCCGAACCCGTAGGTTACGTCCCTGGATGTGGCCACGAACTCCACGAGCTGGCCGGCTTTGACCTCAATGCCCTGCGCTGGCAGTTTGATCTCGTAGTCCTCGAACTCGATGAAAATCTGTTGATCGGGACGCGGATGAGACCACAGCAGCCACTTTTGCCAGGGCACCACCGGCGAGAGAGTGACGGCATTGAAGACCAAAAAGACCAGGACCAGCACCCCGAGCCACAATCGCTCGCTCCTTTCCATGGCTAATCTCCTCCTTGCCTCACCCTGGAGGCGAAGTAGAACATGAACAGGGCAACGGCGGCCACAAAGATGGTGTAGCCCCACCAGATGATGTCGGTAACGTACATGGCGATGTCCTCCTTTCTTCGTGATTATCTTGACAACGGGTAACTGTCCAACCTGCTCGGCCTGGACTGCCAAGTCCAGGCCAAAAGTAGCCTGATTCGGCAGGTATCTGGTCAGCCAGACCGCCGGACCCTTCACTTTGTTCAGGACAAGTAGCTGTCCGGCGCGAGCCTGAATTCCTTGAACCCCCCCTTTCTTTACAAGATGCCTATTCGCTCCGCTTTCCCGGCCTGATGTACTGCACATGCTTGAAGGGCCTGACCTGGACGCCGACGTTGTCCTTCAGGATATTGCCGGAGACGTGCATCAGGGTGTCGCCGTAGTCGGCGTCCTTGCCCATGCTGGCCAGGCAGGGGTAGTGGTGGTGCAGCATCCCGGCCTCTTGCTCGGCGTCGTCGGCGGAAACGCCCACCAGCCGCTGGGCCACGTAGCAGGCAGAGCCACACACCGCATCGCGCACCACCTCGGCCGAGACGATACGCCGCGTGTGCGCGTCCACGCTAAGGCGCAGTTCGGGCTGGCCAAAGCGACGGGCGAATTCGGCGATGAGCGCGCTGCCGTGCTCGTTGCGCTGTCGGCGACCGCTGGCGTAGTCTCTCTCCGTCAGCGTGCACAGGGGCTTGGGGGTGGCACAGGCCACGCCGATGTCCGCCAGCCAGCGGCGCAACTGGCGGGCCAGCCCCCGCGGCAGCCAGGCCTCGTTGTCTACGGCCACGATCACAGCCTGCGCTCCCGTCATGCGGGCGATGTCGGGAAGCAGTTCGGCCACGCCTTTGTGCTCGGCAAAGGAGAGGATCAGATCGGCCGGCGGCAGCGCCTCGGGCAGGTAATCCTCCGGGTAGTCCACGACCGGCGGCAGCACCGCCGGCGCCCGCCACACCTCGACCGTCCAGTCGTCGGGGCCGTGGGTGCGGATATTGTTGACGTGCCGCTGGCCGTATTCGCCGCTGATGATGGCTAAAATGCGCATGGTGTCTACTCCTTGGTAGATTGGGAAACTGGTAGATTGGGAAATTGGGAAACTGGCAGATTGGTAAGCACTGTACTGATTGACCAACCTACCAACCTACCAATCTACCAACCTACCGGTCTACCGATCCTCGTCCAACAGCCGCCGTTCGCCTTCCAGCGTGCGGAGGCGGGTGATGTCCTGGGTCACCTCCAGCGTGCCCTGGTACTGGCCCTGTTCGTCGCGCACGGCGAAGTAGCGGATGTGGATGAAGCGCCCCCGCATCTGGATCCAGAACTCTGCCTCGTCGCGGCGGCCGGCGCGGAAGTCGTCCAGGATCTGCTGCACACGGTGCAGGCTGGCCGGCGGGTGACATTTCTGCACCTTGCGCCCGATGATGGCCGGCGAGCGGGGGAAGATGCGCTCCCTGGTCTGGGAGAAGAAGCGCACCGTGTCCTCCTTGTCCACGTAGGTGATGTCAACGGGCAGGTGGGTGAGGAGGCGATTGATTTCCGACGCCGTGAGCGAGCCGGTGTCCAGGTGCAGCAGGTCGCCGGTCACGGCCCGTGCCTCGGCCGGCAGGGGCGCGGCCTCCGCAGCCGCCATCTGCGGCGGCCATTGGCTGCCCGGCTCCACGTAGCAGGTGCCGATCTCCGGCTCGTGCCGGCGGACCTCCAGCCACTCCTCCTCGCTCAGCATCTCCAGGGCAGTGGGAAAGAGGATGTTCTCCTCCTTGTAAAACATCTCGCGGATGGCCGTGCTCAGCGGCACAAAGACCTCATCCAGGCGGGCATTGAACGATGCCGGGTCGTCGCCGGGGCCGGCGGCCAGCAGGGCGTCGAGCGCTTTCCAGCCGGCGCGGATGTCGTCGTGGATGGCCCACATCACCGCCGAGGGCCCCGAAAAACCGTGCTTCTCCAGATAGGGGAACAGGATGTTCTCCTTGCGCAGGTAGTGCTTCTCGTACTGCCGCATCTCCTGCAACCGCTGGCGTGCCTGGGCCAGCCGCTGGGCATCGGGGGCGGCTTTGAGGGCCTGCAATGCCTCCTGCAGGGCATCCAGCACCCGTCCGGCGGCTCCGTTTTCGGCCAGGAAGGTGTAGACGGGGTGGCCGGGGATGGTGTCCGGTTTGCGCCGGGCCTCCAGCGACTCCCGAAAGACGGCCACGTGCACGTCGCACAGCCGCTTGACCTCTGTTTCGGGCAGCCCTTCGTCAATGAGGGCCTGCTCGAGGGCGGCGATCTCGCTCGCCCCCACGTCCCGCAGCAGGGCGGCGAACTCGCCTTTGACCTCCTCGACGCTTTTGCCCTCGTGCAACTGACGGATCACCCGCTTCAGGGCCTCCTGCCGTTGGGTCTGGTTGTTGATGTATTCGCTCATGTGTACTAACCTTCCTTTCTCGCCGTGGCAACCAGGTTGCTGCTGCTCTGCGCATCGAACGGTGTGCCGCTCATGTGGCCATAGCAGGTGATATCGCCGAAGCCGGCGGCGGCCAGTGCCGCGCTCAGCTCCTCCTGGCGCTGCGGCCATAGCGGCGTGGCGCTGAGGCGCTGTTCCCAGTCGCCCCCGCCCTGCCGTCGCAACGTGACCAGGTTGAAGGTCAGCCGGCCATCAGATTCGGTAGATCCAAAATGCTCGCCGTGGACTGCCAGGTCCACTGCCTTTGGGCCGGACTTGGCAGTCCGGCCCGAGCAATCTTGGATGCGCTGAGGCTGGAAGTCGTAGAAGCGCAGGAAGAGCCACTCCGTATCGCCTTCGCGATGGGCCTGCGGGGCCATCCACCGCTCCTGATAGGCCAGCACGGCGTCGAAGTTGCGGTTCTGGATCAGCAACAGGCCGCCGGACCGCAGGCAGGCGGCGAAGTCCTGCAGCGCAGTGTGCAGCTCGGCCGGCGTCAGCAGGTGGGGCAGCGAGTTGCCCAGGCAGAGCAGGGCGTCGAACTGTCCCCCTGTCTTCTCCAGCAGCTCGCCGAAGCCGGCGACGAGGAAGGGCGTGGCCACGCCGGCGGCACGGGCGTTGGCCCGCGCCCGCTCGATCATCGGCGCGCTGACATCTGCGCCCATGCTTTCGTAACCCCGTTTCGCCAGCTCGATGGCGTGCATTCCCGTGCCGCAGGCGGCATCTAACACGCGGCGCGCCCCCACCGATTGCAATTGCGCTTCGATAAAGGGCATCTCCACGGCCAGGCGGGCCGGCCAGTTCACGAAGCGGTCGTAGTCGGCGCTGAACTCGTCGTACATTATCTCTCCGCCTCCTCTGCCCCCTGCTCCTCAGCCCCCGTGCCCGGCCAGCTCATGGGCCAAGTGATGATATCTCTCGTGCACCCCCGCCCCCATCTCCTCGGCTTCTACCCGCTCGAAGGCTTCGGCCAGGGTCCGTTGATCGGCAGGCGTGAGAAGCCGGTCGGCCATGGGGTACAGGATGTTGTCCTCTTTGTCAATGTGGGCGCGCAGCAGTTGGGTGTAGGCCAGCAGATTGGCGGTCACCGTCGCGATAGCTGCCGCATTCCCCTGCGCGGCCTGGGGGAGAGCGTCGGCAACGGCGCGCACCCGTGCCCGGCCCTCGTTGTGCTCGTACAACATCACGGCGATGGGGCCGCTGTCGGTGGGCATGCCCCGCTGCCCCATCCTGACAAAGAGCAGGTCTTCCTCCTTGGCGTGGTGGCAGCGGTCGGCGAAGTTGCGGATGAAGTCGAGCATCTTCTCGATCTTCTCTGTATCCACGGCGCCGCCGGCCTGGATGCGCCGCGCTTCGCGCTCGGCGGCGTCCAGCACCATCAAAATAATCCGGTGTTCGTGTTTGAGTGTCTCTGTAGGTGTCATGCGCCTCTCCTCCTCGGTCAATCGTCTGTGGCCCACACGATCTCGTAGGTGCAGGTGATGGCCCCCCGGGGGCAGATGGCGTCGCACTGCGCGCAGTAGGTGCAGTCGGCCGGGCGGGCGATGAATGGCCCCTGCGCTCCCATCTCCACCGCGCTCGCAGGGCACTCGGCGACGCAGAGGCCACAGCGGTCGCACAGCAGCAGGTTGATCTCGGGTAGTGCCCAGTTTTGCATGAAAAACCGCCTTTCTGCACTCAGTATAGCAGAAAGGCGGCCGCTTGTCTACGACAAAAGTCGTATCGTCCTTATCTGGCCGTCAACGCTGCGCTTCGGCTTCCAGCGCCCGGCGGTCGAGCAGCACGATGCGTTGGCGTTCCAGGCGCAGCAGGCCGGCGTCGGCGAAGGCGCGCAGCGTGCGTCCGAGCACGTCCCGCACCGTGCCCAGCTCGGCGGCGATCTCATCCTGCGTCCAGCGGCGGGTGACCTGGCCTGCCTCGGCGTGCTCCAGCAGGAAGCGGGCCAATCGGCCACGCACGGTGTGCAAGGAGAGGTCTTCCACCAGGTTGGTCAGGTGATCCAGGCGGTGGGCGAAATCGCGCAGGATGGCCAGGGCCAGTTCGGGGCACTCGCTCACCAGCCGGCGGAAGTCGTCGCCGGGGATGGCGTAGAGGGTTACCGGGGTCAGGGCTTCGACGGTGGCGTGGTTGAGGGGTTGGGGCTGAAAAGGGGGGACGGTATTGAAGGCCTGGCCGGGACCCATGCGGGCCAGCACCTGCTGGCGGCCGCCGGGCGAGAGGCGGTAAACGCGCACGTGGCCCCTGGCGATGAAGTAGACGGCCTGGCAGGGCTCGCCTTCGACGATGATCGTTTCTCCCGGCGGATAGAGGCGACGGACGGCGACATGCGCCAGGCGGTCCAGCACCTCGTCGGAGAGCCCGGCGAAGAGGGAGATGCACCGCAGGGCCTGTCGGGTGTCCATAGACATCCCCTCTCCTCTTCAGGCAGGCAGGCGGTGGACCTGGCAGTCCACCGCGAGCTTCCTGGCTCCATCGAAGCAGTGGGAACACCGCGCTACACGCCGGGCCCCCATCGTTCCCAGAGGGCGGCGAGCAGGGGGGCGATGAACAGGGCGGGCAGGAAATTGCCCACCTTGATCCGCTTGATCTCCAACAGCAGGAAGCCGATGCCCAGGATGATCACGCCGCCGGTGGCGCTCATCTCGGTGATCATGGCCTGGCTGAGGAGGGCCTGGAAAGGGGTTGCTCCCAGCGTCAGCGCCCCCTGGTAGAGCAGGACGGTGAGGGCGGCAAAGGTCACACCCATGCCCATAGAGGCGGCGAAAGCCAGGCCGGCGAAGAGGTCGAGCACACTCTTGATGGCCAGCAGGGTGTAGTCGCCGGTGAGGCCATCCTGGATGGAACCCAGGATGGTCATGGGGCCGACGCAGAAGACCAGGCTGGCGGTGACGAAGCCGCGGGTGAAGTCGCCACGGGCCAGGAAAGGGATGCGGGCGGCTTTGGCCTCCAACCACTGGCCGGCGCGGTCCAGCCGCTCCTCCACCTGCCACCACTCGCCCAGGATGCCGCCCAGGCAGATGCTGACCAGCACCAGGATGAAGTTGTTGGTGGTGAGGGCCATGCTCATGCCCACGGCCAGCGTCACCAGCCCTACTCCCTGCATGACGATATGGCGGATGCGGGTGGGAAGCCTCTCGCCGAGCAGCGTGCCCAGCGTGCCGCCGGCGATCACGGTGATGGTGTTGATCAGCGTGCCGGTCATCTTGTCTCTGCTACTTTGTTGAGCCAGGGAGCAGGGTCGCAGGGGAGACAGGGGGACAAGGAGACAAGGAGAATCGAGGTCTCCCCGTCTCCCCGTCTCCCCCTCTCCCTGTCTCCTCTACTTCACCACCCTGATCTCTTTGCTGTACTCCCACAGGCCGTGGATGTTGCAGAAGGCCAGGGCGTGCAGGGTGCCCGATTCGGTGAGTTTGGCCCAGAAGGTCGCCCCGTGATGCGTATAGGCCGGGCCCTGGTTGGGACCCTGCACCGATTCGCCGTGGGCAGTGAACTCGAAATGGCCCAACTGGTGCGTGAACTTGCCGCCCTCGGGGTGGAAGTAGACGCTGATCCAGGGGATGTGGTGCTCAGTGGTGTTGGGGTGGGCGATCTCCTTGCCCAGGCTGACCCTGATCTCGAACAGCTCGCCCGCCTGCACCTCATCCGGCGCCTCGATGATGGGCACGTGCTTCTCTTTCTTCCAGTCCGCTTTCTGAATGCGTTCGCTCAGTTCCGTCATGATGTTTTCCTCCATAGAAAATCTGATCGGGACCAACGGTTCCGTTTAGGGGGCGTGAATCTACGCCCGCAGCACTTCCAGCACTTCTTGGTTGTGGTTCTCCACCAGGGTCACCTCGCCGCCGCCATCGGCAGGCAAGGTGAAATCGGGCGCGAGGGTGCCTTCTTGTAGCATGGTTACGTCTCCTTTTCGAGATGTGCTCGCAATGCCGCCGGCCCGGTCACCGGCGGACGGCAGGTGAAATCCACACAGACGTAGGCGGTGGCCTGGCCTTCGATCTGGCGGCGATCGCGCAGCAGCGGAATGGCCGATGGCTCAGCGCCAGGCGCTCTCAGGGCCACGATCTGATGTGGGCGGTAGCCGCGGCGTAAGACCTCTAGCAGGGCCTGGGTATCGGCAGCCTGCGGATGGCCGACGATAGCCACTTCGCGGGGATGGGCAAGTGCATAGTCCAATGCCGTCAGCCATTGGCCGAAGCCCAGGGGGTAGCGGGCCAGCATCGGCTGCATGGCCGCCAGGCTGCGCTGCGCCAGCTCGACATAGCGCGGCTCGCCGGCCAATCCGGCCAGGCGCAGGAGCACCAGTGCGGCCATGCTGTTGCCGGAAGGCATGGCATTGTCTTGCAGCTCTCGCGGGCGCAAGATTAGTGTCTCATGGTCATCGCTGGTGTCGAAGAAACCGCCATCGGTAGCGCTGAAATGCTCGATCATCTCCTCGGCCAGCTCGCGGGCCGCAACGTACCCGCGCGGCTCGAAGGTGGTCTGATACAGCTCCAGCAACCCCTCGATGAGATGGGTGGTATCCTCCAGGTAGCCATTGAACCTGGCCTCTCCCTCTTTCCACGAGTGCCATAAGCGCCCATTCTCCTGGCGGAGTTGGCGCAGTAGGAAGTCGGCGTTGCGCTCGGCGACCTGGCGGTAATCGGCGCGGCCCAGTGCCCGTGCTGCCTCGGCGAAAGCGGCCAGCATCAGGCCGTTCCAGGAGGTCAGCACCTTGTTGTCGCGGCCGGGAGGCACCCGCTCCTGGCGAGCAGCGAAGAGCTTGCGCCGCGCCGCGGCCAGCTCTTCCCGCTGACCCAGATGTCCGACGAAGTGCAGGATGTTCTGGCCCTCGAAGCCGTGTATTGAGCCTACCGAAGCATCGCCTCGCTCGCTGACGCCATAGGCGGCCATGAAGGCGTCTGCCTCGGCATCCAGCACGGCCCGGATCTCGTCCGCCGTCCACAGGAAAAACCTGCCTTCCTGCCCCTCGCTGTCGGCGTCCTGGGTCGAATAGAAGCCCCCGGCGGCGTCGGTCATCTCGCGCACGACGTAATCCAGGACCTCCTCGGCGATGGTGCGGAAGAAGGGGTTGCCGGTGGCCTGCCAGGCGTGCAGGTAGAGGCGGGCCAGTTGGGCGTTATCGTAAAGCATCTTCTCGAAATGCGGCACCAACCAGCGCTCATCCACGGAGTAGCGGTGGAAGCCGCCGCCGAGCTGATCGTACACGCCGCCGCGGGCCATGGCCTCCAGCGTCTGGGTGACCATGCGCAGGGCCAATTCATCGCCCGTGTTGTGGTGAGTGCGCAGCAGGAACTCCAGGATCATGGGCTGGGGGAATTTGGGCGCCTGGCCCCAGCCGCCGTGGGCGCGGTCGAAGCTGCGCCAGATGTTCTCAAAGGCGGCAGACAGCGTCTCCGGTTGCAGCTCCAGGTGGCCTGCGCTCGCCGCCAGACTGCTTTGCTGCTCGATGACCTCTGCCAGTTGCCGGCCGCTTTCCATGAGCTCCTGGCGGCGGTTGCGCCAGCCATCGGCCACGGCCCGCAACACGTCGCTGAACGAAGGCAGGCCGTAGCCACGGGTGGATGGGAAGTAGGTGCCGCCGTAGAAGGGCCGGCCTTCGGGTGTGAGGAACACGGACATGGGCCAGCCGCCGCGGCCGGTCATGGCCTGCACGGCGCTCATGTAGATGCGGTCCAGGTCGGGCCGCTCCTCGCGATCCACCTTGATGCTGACGAAATGCTCGTTGAGGATGGCCGCCACTTGCTCGTCCTCGAAGGACTCGTGGGCCATGACGTGGCACCAGTGGCAGGCGGAGTAGCCGATGCTGAGGAAGATGGGCTTGTCCTCGGCCTGGGCTTTGCGCAGGGCCTCCTCGCCCCAGGGATACCAGTCCACCGGGTTCTCGGCGTGCTGCAGCAGGTAGGGGCTGCTCTCGTGGGCCAGACGATTGGGCATCGTGCCTCCTATACGAAGGGTTTCAGGTTTCAGGTGACTTTGCGAAGCCTGAAACCTGGAACCTCCTGGAACTATATCCCCCAGTATCAGTAGACGGAAAATCGCTCCGCCAGGATCGCCAGATCCTGGCGAAAACCGGGGATCTGACGATCCCCTCAGAGCAAATTTCCATCTTGAGTATACCATTATGAGGACTGCCCGTACAGGACAAAAGTCTCTTTGCCCTTTGCGTCCTGGTCTACCAGCCATAGCAGTTGTCCTGCCAGAGGCCGCAGCAGGCCGGCGGGCAGCGGCTCGCCGGCGCGAAGGCTATCCCCTCCCGTACACCGGGATGGCCGCACCCTGCACGGCGCGGGCGGCATCGGAGGCCAGGAACAAGATGACATCGGCGATGGCCTCTGGCTCCACCCAGCGGCTGCGGTCGGCCTTGGGCATGGCCTCCCGGTTCTGCGGTGTGTCAATCGTGCTGGGCAGAACGCAGTTGACGTTGATGCCCTCTTTCTTGAGTTCGGCAGCCATGCTCTCGGTCAGGCGGATCACGGCGCTCTTGGCGGCGCTGTAGGCGGCGTTCCTGGCCGTGCCCTCCAGGCCCGCCTTGGCGGCCACGTTGACGATGCAACCCTGGCCTTGCGCCAGCATGTGCGGGATGACCGCCCGGCTGGCCGTGACGGTGGTGCGCACGTTGAGGTCGAACAGGAAATCCCAGGTGTCCAGGTCTGTGTCGTGCACGGCCTGGCCGCCGCGCCAGCCGCCGGCGACGTTGACCAGCACGTCTATCCGACCGAAGCGCCGTATGGCCTCGGCGACCATGGTTTCCACGGCTGCGGCATCGGTCAGGTCCACGGAGGTGGCCAGGAAGTGGTCGGGCGAAGCGGCCAGCTCCGGGAAAAGGTGTGGCAGGCGGTCGGCGGCGCGGTCCACCAGCACCAGCCGCGCCCCGGCAGCCAGGAAGGCGCGGGCCACAGCCTGGCCCAGGTTGCCCGCCGCGCCGGTGACGATCACCACGCGATCGGAGAAATCAAACATCTGTGGCCTCCTCGTACATATGTGCTCCTGCTGGACGGCCACGTCCAGCAGCTAAGGGGCGGAACGCTCTCATAGAAACTCCGTCACGCTGACCTGGGTGTAAATCTCCCGCCCTTCCAGCTCCTTGAAGAAGGGCTCTGGGTCCAGGACGGCCTCTGGCGGATGCACGCCCGGCGGGATACGGCCTTCGGCCAGCCAGATGGCGGCGCGGGCCGGGGCCACGCCCGTGGGCAGTGCTCCTTTGCAGGTCAACGTGCCCAGCCGGTAGGTCACCGTCTGCCCCGCCTTCGTGCCGCGCACCTCGGTGACGATTTCCTTGACCCAGTCCGGGGGATGGTTCCTGGGCGGGGCCAGGAAGTCGGTGATCGGCGGGACGTAGGCCGAGAGCAAAGTCACCAGGAGGTCGCGAGGCACCACCAGTTGCCCCTGTACCTCCACCGGTTCCCTTCCGGCGAAGCCGAAATCAGCCAGGACGTGGATCTTCTCCACTGTTTCTCTGGCCATGCCCCAGTAGTTGATCTTGAAGAAGCACTCCTGCACGCCCTTGTCGCGGAAGGTAATGGGGAGGGTGGCCACCTCGGAGTGGAGGGAGAGGTGCACAGGCAGCAGGCCGAGGGGCGGGGTGAACCAGTAGCCCTCCAGCTCGCTCAGCGGCGGGCAGGCCACAAACTCACCGTGGCGGTAGACCATAGGGGCCAGGGTCAACTCGTCCACGATGGTGGGGACGGCGTAGGTGAAGCGCACATCGTCCGGCGGGGGCGGCTTGATGCCGTCGTAGATACGGATGTATTCGATGGTGTCTAATCGCTCGGCAGCGTAGCGGGCCTGCACGTTGGGCACGCCCGGTGCCGAACCCATGCCCAGGACGGCGCTCAGCCCGGCTGCGGCGAAGCGGTCGTTCAGTTCCAGTTGCCGGCGGGTGGTATGGAAGAGGCCGCCCATGTCCGTGTAGTCCACGCCGGCCTCCAGACAGGCTTGCATCACCTGTAAGTTGGTGTAATAGACGGTGGCGTTCAGGCAAACGTCTGCGCCGCGCAGCAGGCCGACCAGGGCGTCATGCTCGGCCAGGTCCACCTGCCGGATGACCACTTTCGGGCTGCCGATGGTCTGCGCCACCGTGCGCGCCTGGTTCAGGTCGCGGTCGGCAATGATGACCTCGTCTACCCGGCGGTCGCCGGCCAGGTCCTGCACGGCGATGCAACCCATTTTCCCCGCGCCGCCCAGCACCACAATCCTCATCGAAGCCCCTCCGAAGTCATCGTTTCGGGGTTCCAGGTTTCAGGTCAGAGATGCCTTGAAACCTGGAACCTGGAAACCTGAAACCCATTACAGTTCGTCCACCGCCCAGCCCAGGGACAGTTCCTCCAGCTTGGCTGGCGTGGGCTTGCCTTCCTCATCCCAGCCAGCCATGCGGTAGTAAAGCGATCTGGCCGCCTGCGCCTCTTCGACGCTGAGGGCGATACCGTCGGTGGGGCCACCTCGCAGGGGCTGGAAGAGCTTGGGCGGCAGGGTGTCCGCTTCGGCGCCCATCCCCTCGCGGGCGTTGAAAACGCGGAGCAGGTTCAAGCGCCGCTCACCCGCCTTCATCAGTTCCCACAGGCTGACGTTCCAGCCGGTGACCGCCCGCACGGCCTCCACCAGTTGGCCCGGCCCATAAAGGTGCCAGGCCGGTCCGAAGACGAACTGGCAGGCACACACGCTGTCCAGGCAACTGTAAAAGTACTGGGTGTAGAGGGCATAACGTACTTTGCCCGCGCCCAGGCTGCCCACTGGTTGCGGGTCGCGCAGGTCCAACTCGGCCATGCGCTCCCCATAGTATTTCCAATCTCTCTCCAGTTCGTAGCTGGGATCGTGTTCGTGCGATTGGTGATCGGCGCCAAAGGGGTTGACGGCGTAGATGAGGGCCAGGCTGCGGCGGACCTGCGGCATGTGCGCCGGGAGTTCGTGGTTTTTCACTGCCACCACCAGGTCCTGGCCCACGCCCAACGCCTCGGCGGCGCGTGCCGATCCCTCCCCCAGCACTCGCCCCAGCCCCTCTCGCTTGCCGATGCGCTCCACCATCTGTACCAGCGCCTCGGCGTTGCCGAAGCGCAATTCCAGGCCGTCGGTGTCGTGCCGGGTGAGCAATCCCCGCTCGAAGCAATCCATGGCCCAGGCCACCGTCGCTCCGCAGGAGATGGTGTCCATGCCATACATGTTGCACAGTTGATTGGCGCGGGCAATGGCCGCCAGGTCGGAGACGCCGCAATAGGAGCCCATGGTGGCCAGGGTCTCGTATTCCGGGCCGCCGTAACGGGGGTCCACGCGGAACGGGCCCTCGCTCACCTCCACCACCCGTTTGCAGCGCACCACGCAGCCGAAGCAGGTATCTCGCCCTTTCAGGATGGTGTCGCGCATGGCCGGGCCACTGATGGCCTCTGCTCCTTCGAAGGAGCCGCTGGTCCAGTTACGGGTGGGCAGGCCGCCGCGTTTGTTTTTGGGCAGGAGCACCTCGGCCGTGCCCAGCAGCCCCATGCCGTAGATGTCCGAACTCTCGAAGTGCTCGGCACCCCAGCGGGCCAGTGCTCTGACCGCCTCCGGGTTGGCCAGGGCGGGGCGTTGGTGTCCGCGCACGGCCACCGCCTTGAGCTTCTTGGCAGCCATCACCGTGCCCATGCCCGTGCGCCCATTGGCGCGGTTGGCGTTGTTGATCAGCGCGCCGAAGCGCACGCCCTGCTCCGCCGCCGGGCCGCATTGCAGGACGTGGATGCGCCTGTCGCCCAGTTCGGCGCGGATGGCGTCTTCCACGTCGGCAGTGAAGCGGCCCCACAGGTGGGCGGCGTCCCGCAATTGAGCTTCCCCGTCGTGGACCCAAAGGTAGACGGGCCGTTCGGCCTGGCCGTGGACGACGATGCCATCGAAGCCGGCGGCCTTGAGTTCCGCCGGCCAGAAGCCGCCAGCCTGTGAATCGCCCACCAGGCCGGTGGCGGGGGACCTGGCCGTAGCGCAGAGGCGGGATTGTCCGGAGAATGGTGCGCCGGTGATGACGCCCGTCATGAGGCTGAGCGTGTTCTGCGGCCCCAGCGGGTCGGCTCCGGGCGGGGTATGCTTCAAGAGATAGGTGAGCCCCATGGCGCTGCCGCCCAGGTAGCGGCGGTAGAAGCTCTCTTCAGGCTCCTCAACTTCTACCTTCCCCACCGTGAGGTCAACGTGTAGGATCTTGCCGTGGTATCCATAGGGCATGATGGCCTCCTCGAATGTAAAGCGTAGTGTGTAAAACGTAAATGTCCTCGTGATGAGCGCCTTACGTTTTACGTTTCACGTCTTTCACCGCCTTCTCAAACACCGTCAGCGTCTCGGCGATGTCTTCGTCGGTATGGCTGTAGCACAGGAACCAGGGTTCACGGCCATCGGGGTCGGGCATCACTCCCCGCTCGATCAAGGCCATCGCCAGCCGTTCGTAGAGGTCGCCGTCACCCCTACAATAGGCCCGGAAGTCAGCCGGCTCCTCCTCTGTGCCCAGAATAAAACCGAACATGGGCGGCAGGCCGGTGACAAAGTGGGGGATGCCGGCCTCGTTCAGGATCTCCCCCAGTCCGCTCATCAGCAACCTGCCCCGCCGGTTGATGGTCTCAATGATGGGCTGCGTCTCCAGGATCTCCAGTGTTGCCGCGGCGGCAGCGGTGCCGGTGACGTTGCCGATGTAGGTGCCGACATGGATCACATGTCCTGGCTCGATGACCATCATGACCTCTTCTCTGCCGCCGATGGCGGCGATGGGAAAGCCATTGCCCAGGGCCTTGGCATAGGTGACCAGGTCGGCTCTCACGCCGAAGACCTCCTGCGCCCCGCCGTTGGCGATGCGAAAACCTGTCTTCACCTCGTCGAAGATGAGGACGATACGGTAGCGCTCGCAGAGCTGGCGTATCTTTTCCAGCCAGCCCGGCCGGGGCATGATGCCGGCGCTGTTGCCCAGCATCGGCTCGACAATGATTGCCGCCAGTTCATGCCAGCGGGCTTCCACCGTCTCCTCCAGCCGCTCGAAGTCATTGAAAGGCAGATTGATAACGTAGTGGCGGATGCCCTCGGGAATGCCGGAACTGAGCTGCATGTTAATCGGACTGCGGCGCGAGCCCAGGCCGGCTGGCAGGGACGAGGCCGTGCTGAAAAGTACGTAGTCATGCGCCCCATGATATTGGCCCTCAAACTTGATGAACCGCTCCCGGCCGGTGTAGGCACGGGCGATGCGTAAGGCGTGCATCGTTGCCTCGGTGCCCGTATTACACAGGCGAACCTTGTCCACGCCGGTCATGCGCACGATGCGCTCGGCCACCTCGATCTCCAGAGGGGTCGTAAAGGCAAAGAGCGTGCCCTGGCGGATCGCTTCTGCCACCCGCTCCACCACTGGCGGGTAGCCGTGGCCCAGGATGATGGGGCCGAAGCCCAACCGGTAATCAATGTAGCGGTTGCCATCGGCGTCCCAGATGTGCGCTCCCTCGCCCCGCGTCACGACCAGGGTATCCCTGTCCCCCCAGTAGCGGAAGTTGGAGTTGACGCCGTAGGGGATGAAGCGTTTGGCCTTCTCAAAAAGGGCCCAGGTATGGGTTAGATTGCGCGACATGCCGTGTGTACCTCCAATGCAGTGAGTTTTGCGCTTTACTTTTTATTCCCTGATCTCCTCCTCCACGATGATGCCACGGCGGGCCAGTTCGGCGAAAAAGGGCCCTGTGGGGAAGGCACGCTCTGGCGGCAGCACTCCCTTTCCCGTGATCTGGCCGAGGGCGATCATCTGGGCGCCAATGGAGAGGGGAATGCCCACGTTCTTGAAATAGGCTGCCTGGCCGCCCCACTCCTCCTGCGGGGGATGGCGGCTGCGATAAGTGCAGGTCACGCGGCGTCCCGCCCGCTGGCCGCTCACCTCCACCACCAACCCGTAGGCCCAGACGGGGTTCTCCCTGGACAGGGGGCTGGTAGCCAGCAACTGCCGCACCGCCTCAATGGTGGGCATTTCGGCCTCGCCGATGCGCACAGGGCGACTGGAGAGCAGCCCACCGCGCAATAGTGCCGTCATCAAGGTCATCACATGGGGCGGGAAACAGCCCCGTACCGCCACCCGCCGCAGCATGGGGAAGGAAACGGGCAGCGAGTAAACCTCGTCATGGGGCACGTAATATACCTTCTGCTCGCCAATCTGGTCGTGGAAGCGCACCAGCCGCTCGCCCGAAAGAGGCGGGGCAGGATGCCATTCTCCGTCCTCGAAGCAGACTTCCTGCCGGGCCTCCTCTTCAGGGTCAAACTCCCATAGCGTGGTGGTCAGCAGTCCCGGTGCCGGAGCCAGGCAGCGGAAGGCGGCGAAGGCGATGTCCACTTCCTCCATGCGCTCCAGCACCTCCGAGGCCCGCCGCACCATCATGTTGGTGATGCCGGGGGTGGCTCCCATGCCGGGGACGAAGAGCACGTCCTTGCGCAGGGCCTCATCGTGCAGAGCAAACTGCGGGTCCTCCCTGGAGAGGTCCAACCCGTTCACCCCCACCTCGACGCAGGCCCGGTTGACCGGCAGGTCGTACTGGAAGGGCAACCCATTGACGACGACGTCGTAGCCGGGGAACAGGCGCAGCATATCCTGGTAGTCGTTGGCATTAAAACGGACGACTCTCAGGCGCGGCTCGCCGATTTCTCTGACCAGGGCCTCTGCTGCCGCCACATTGTGGTCGGCGACGACGATCTCGTCGAAGTCGCTGTATCGGGCCAGGTCGCGGGTGGTCTCCCGACAGACGGCCCCCGCGCCGCCCAAGACCAATGCACGTCTCATGCGCCTCCCTCCCCGCTGGCCAGAGCCTGGCCAAGGGCGTCCTCGAAGGCGGCCACGGCCTCTTCGATCTGTTCGGCGTTCACCGGGAGGGGTGGTACCCAGCGCACGGTATTGTCCCAGGGGCCACAGGTGAGGAGCAGCAGTCGCCGCTGCAGGCAGCCTTTCACCACCGCTTTGGCCAGGTGCGTGGCGGGGGTGCCGTCGGCGGCAGTGAACTCCGTGGCCACCATCAGTCCCAACCCGCGCACATCCCCGATCACGGGGAATCGGGCCTGCAGCGCCCGCAGCCGCTGCCGCAACCGCGCGCCCTGGCGCTGGGCATTTTCCAGCAGCCCCTCCTCGCCGATAACGCGGATCGTGGCCACGGCAGCAGCGCAGGCCACGGCGTTGCCGCCGTAAGTGCCGCCGTGGGAACCCGGCGTCCATCGCTCCATCAGCTCGCGCCGGGCAGCAATGCCGGAGAGGGGCAGACCGGAGGCCAGGCCCTTGGCCATGACCATGATGTCCGGCACGACGCCGAAGTGCTCGATGGCGAACCACTTCCCCGTGCGTCCGAAGCCGGACTGCACCTCGTCGGCGACGAGGAGGATGGCATGCTCATCGCAGATGCGGCGCAAGCCGGCCAGGAAGCCCGGCGGCGGCACCACGTAGCCGCCCTCACCCAGCACCGGCTCCACCAGGATGGCCGCCGTCTCCCAGGGGGCGGTCTGCGTTTTCAGCAGGAACTCCACCTCGCGCAGGCAGAAGGCTTCGGTTTCCTCAGCGCTCCAGCCGTAGCGGTAGGCGTAGGGATAGGGGGCGACGAAGATGCCGGCCGGCAGGGGCTGATAACCGGCGCGGTAGATGGTCTTGGAGGTGGTGAGGGCCATGGTCAGGCCCGTGCGGCCATGGAAGCTGCCCTGGAAGACGATGACGTTGGGCCGCCCGGTGGCCTGGCGGGCCAGCTTGACCGCCCCCTCCACCGCCTCTGCTCCGCTGTTGGAGAAGAAGAAACAGTCCAACCCGGCGGGTGTGATCGCCTGCAATTCCTCCACCAGCTCCAGGAGCGGTGGATGGAAGACGATGTTGGCCTGGCCGTGGATGAGCCTGGCCGCCTGCTCCTGGATGGCCTGTACCACTTTAGGGTGGCAGTGGCCGGTGTTGGTCACGCCGATGCCACTGGTGAAATCCAGGTAGCGGGTCCCGTCCCGGTCATAAACGTAGGCCCCCTCCGCCCGCTCCGCCACGATGGGGGTGTAGCGGGTCCAGACGGGGGCGATGTGCGCCTCAGGTGTAAATACTATATTGTCCACAGGTTCTCCTCCTGTTGGTTACAGGTGGCAGGTCGCAGGCCACAGGTCGCATTGCTATCTTGCCTCGTGCCTCTTGCCTCTTGCCTCCTGCATCTCGCCTCTTGCCTCCTGCCCCTTGCATCCAGCCTCCTAATTCTGGCCGTATGGATACCAGTACTCCTTTACCCCACCTTCGATGTCCCAGTGCACATGCTTGGTCTGCCAGAACTCCTCCAAGCCCTCCTCGCCCAGCTCTCGTCCCGTGCCGCTCATCTTCATGCCGCCGAAAGGCCCGGCATAGTTGTCGGTGAGGGGGTCGTTGATCCAGATGGTGCCCGCCCGCACCTCTTCGTAGAAGCGACGCACCTTGCGGGCGTCGTGGGTGTAGAGGCAGGCTCCCAGGCCGTAGTCGGTGTCGTTGGCCAGGGCAATGGCCTGGTCGAAGGTGTCATAGGCCATGATGGGGATGGTGGGGCCGAAGGTCTCCTCGCGCATGATGCGCATGGAGTGATCCACGTCCACCAGCACCGTCGGCTCGTAGAAGAACCCGTGCTCCAGGTGAGGTGGCCGTCGCCCACCCACCAGAACGCGGGCCCCCCTGGCCACAGCCTCGGCGACGTGCTCCTCCACGCGGGCGCGATAGGGCTCGCCGATCATCGGCCCGATGTCGGTGGTGGGCTCGATGCCTGGCCCCAGCCGTAGGCGGCTCACCCGCTCGGCCAGGGCCTCGGCGAAGCGGGGCAGCATCGAACGGGGGACGTAGACCCGCTCCGTAGAAGTGCAGACCTGCCCGGCGTTGATAAGGGCAGCGTAGGCCAGCGCCTCCACCGCCACTTCCAGCGGGGCGTCGTCGGCGAGGACAAAGGGGTCCTTGCCCCCCAGTTCCAGGTGCAGCTTCTTCATCTGGCTAGCGGTAAGGCGAGCGATGTGCTGGCCCACGGCTGTCGAACCGGTGAAAGCGATCACCGGCACGTCAGGATGGGTCACCAGTGCGTCCCCTACCTCCTCGCCCCGGCCGGTGATCACGTTGACCACCCCCGGCGGGAAGTGGCCGAAGGCTACCTCGACCATGCGCAGCGTGGTGAGCGGGGTCAGAGTGGATGGTTTGACGACGACGGTATTGCCCGCCGCCAACGCCGGTGCCAGTTTCCACATCAGGAGCAGGATGGGATAGTTCCAGGGCACGATGCAGCCGACCACGCCGTAAGGCTCCTTGAGCACCAGGGAGAGCTGGCCTACAGCAGGTGAGGGGATCACCCGGCCGCGGATGTGGCGGCCCAGCTCGGCGTAGTAGTCCAGGGTGTTGAGGGACCAGTCTATCTCCTCCTTGTTTTCCGGGACGGGCTTGCCCTCCTCCAGGGTGAGCAGCCGCACCAGCTCGTCGAAGTGATCCCGCATTTTGGCGGCGGCCTGGTGCAGCATCTGTGCCCGCTCCACGGCGATGGTTTGTCGCCAGGCAGGGAAAGCTGCCCTGGCCGCCGCCACCGCCCGCTCCACGTCCTCCGCCGTGCCCGCCGGCACGGTGTCCAGCACCTCCTCGGTGGCGGGGTCGGTGACCTCGATGACCTGGCCGGAAGCTGAGTCGGTCCGCCCATTATTGATCCACATGGCATGTCTCCTCTCAGGGGAACTCAGGGGAACTCGGGGAAGGGGCTCCCTTCTCTCCGTACATCTGCGTCATTGGAACGGCACTCGCTTCGCCTCTGCCCCTCTGCTCCCCTGCTCCCTTACTACGGCCCTGCCGCCTTTATCTCGGTCCAGATGCGCTCGTAGAGCGGCGTGGCCTCGCCCACGTCCTCGATCCACTCCAGCCGCTCCATCACCTCCGCAGGCGGGTAGATGGCCGGATCCTCCAGGATCTCGGGGTCAATAAACTCCGTGGCCGCCGCGTTGGGGCTGGCGTACCAGGTGAAGTTCGAGATTTTTGCCCCCACCTCCGGGCGCAACAGGTAGTTGATGAACACTTCGGCCGTGTACTTGTTGGGTGCGGTCTTGGGGATGCACAGATTGTCGGCCCAGATAGTGGCTCCCTCCCGGGGGATGGCGTACCAGATGCGCTCGTCCTCCACGGCAGCCATGAAGAAGTCGCCGCTCCAGCCGTGGCCCATCACAATTTCGTCGGCGCTCAGCAGGTCCTCGTACTGCTCGCTGTCGTAGGCGTAGACCCAGGGCTTCTGCCGGATGAGCAGGTCGCGTGCCTCCATCAACTGGGCCTCGTCAGTGGAGTTAAGCGAATAGCCCAGGTATTTGAGCGCTGCGCCGATGCCCTCGCGGCTGTCGTTGAGCATGGTGAACTTGCCGGCGTACAGCGAGGCGACCTCCGGGTCAAAGAGGTAGGCCCAACTGTCGGGCGGCTCCTCAAAGGCCTCGGTGTTATAGCCGATACCGGTCGTCCCCCACTGGTAGGGCACGCAATGGACCAGGCCGGGGTCGTAGGGCGGATCGGCGAACTTAGGGTCAATGTTCTTGATGTTAGGGACGTTCTCGTGGTTCAGCTTCGCCAGCAGTCCCTGTTCGATCATGATCTTCACCATGTAGTCGGAGGGCACGATGACATCGTAGCCGGTGGCTCCCGCCTGCAGCTTGGCCAACAGTTCCTCGTTGCTGGCAAAGGTATCCTCCACCACGTGTACGCTGAACTCTTTTTCGAAGTCGGCGTAGATCTGGGGATCAATGTACTCCGACCAGTTATAGACGTGCAGTTCTTTGGCCAGGGTAGGCCCGGCCGGGCCTGCGGGGGCACAGGCCACCGACGAGACGGCCAGCCAGCCCGTCACCAGGCCAATGGCTATCGCCTTCATGTGCTTATTCATACTTTTTCCTCCTTCAGTTTCGATAGTGCTGACAATTCTGCCGCGCTATACAATGTCCATTCCGCCTTTCCCTCCTTTCTGTAGCATGAGGGACAGGAACACCAGTCCCATGGATGCCAGCAGCATCATGCTGGAAAGCGCGTTGATCTCCGGCGTCACCCCCAGCTTGACCATGGAGTAGATGCGCAGCGGCAGGGTGGTCGAACCAGGGCCGGCGGTGAAGAACGTGATCACGAAGTCGTCAATGGATAGGGTAAAGGCCAGAAGGGCTCCGCCCAGGATGCCCGGCATGATCAGGGGCAGTGTCACCCGCCGGAAGGTCTGCCATTCGTTGGCATAGAGGTCCTGGGCTGCCTCTTCCAGGGAGATGTCGAAGTAAGCCAGGCGGGCGCGCACCACCACGGCCACAAAGGAAATGTTGAAAGCCACATGCGAGATGATGATGGTGATCAGCCCCAGATTCCAGTGTGCCAGCACGAAGAACAGGAGCAGCATCACGGCCATGGAGATGTCGGGGATGATGATGGGCAGGTAGAGGAGGGCGTCGAAGGCCATCTTGCCCCGGAAGCGGTAACGTTCCATGGCCAGCGCCACCATCGTCCCGAACACGGTGGAGATGAGCGTCGAGGCTCCGGCCACGATGAGGCTGTTGCGCAGCGCCGCGCCGATAGCCTGATTGCCGAAAAGTCGCGTATACCACTGCAGCGTGAAGCCCCGCCAATCGGAGACGAAGCGCGAGGCGTTGAAAGAGAAGATGACCAGGATGACGATGGGCGCGTAGAGAAAAATGTAACCGAGAACGCCGTGCAAACTCAGTAGCCGGTTCAGCCAACGCCCCCGTCGCCTTTTCTGCACTTTACCCGCTTGTCGCTTGTTGCTTCTCACTTGCCGCTACTCTCTCCCCGTGCGGAAGTAGATCAACGTGCCTGCGAGCATCACGGCCATGAGCACAAAGGATACCGCCGATCCGAAGGGATAATCGCGGGCGGCCATGAACTGGGAATAGATGACATTGCCGATCATGATGGACTTTGCTCCGCCCAGCAGGTCAGGCGTGACGTAAGCGCCCAACGAGGGAATGAACACCAGCACCGACCCGGCCACCACGCCGGACATGGTCATGGGCAGGATGACGCGCAGGAACGACTGGCGGCGGTTGGCGTACAGGTCCTGGGCTGCCTCGACCAGTGAGAAGTCGAAGCGCTCGATGGCCGCGTAGCAGGGCAAGACCATATCCGGCAGCCAGCCATAGACCAGGCCGATGATGATCGCCCCGTCGGTGCCGAAGAGGGTAAGGGGATTGGCTGTGGCCCGCAGCAGCGGCTCCCAGATGGGCAGCGGCAACAGCCTGGAAAGCTGGAGCAGACCCATATGCAGGGAACCGGTCCAGAAAGTGTTGATCAGCCCCTTATCGCGCAGGATGAGCAGCCAGGCGTAGGTGCGCACCAGAAAGTTGGTCCAGAAAGGGATCATCAGCAGGAGCAGGAACGCGTTGCGCCAGCGAGGTGGGCGTGTGGCGATGAAGTAAGCCAGCGGGTAGCCCACGAGCAGGCAGATGATGGTGGTGGCCGCGGCGATGTACAGGGTGCGGCCGAAGATGCGCAGGTAGAGGGGATCGAAGAAACGCCGATAGTTCTCCAGGTTCAGCACCCAGCGTACACCCCCATAGGTCCCCCGCTCGCCGAAGCTGATGGCGAAGACCAGGAGCAGGGGGACGAAGAAGAACACAATCAGCCAGAACAGGCTGGGAGATATCAGGAAGAGCAGGCGGAGGGCCTCGCGTCGCGAGCGAATGTGTGTCATCACCGCTTCCTATGCCATGAGCAGCCGGGCCGATTCCGGCTGCCAGCGGAGATACAGCCGTGTGCCAGGAGCGAAGCAGGCTGACGAGCCAACGGCGACGTTCTGCTGGCGCACGGTCACGATGGTCTGCCCCGTCAGTCGTATCAGGTAGCGTGTGTCGGTGCCGGTGTAGATGACCTCCTCCACCACTCCGGGCACGGCCTGTGCATCGGGCGGCTCAGCGTGCAGGGAGATTTTCTCGGGTCGGATGGCCACGGTGACCTCATCCTCCATGCCCACGGCCCTCTCCGCCGGCACATGTAGCGTCAGCACGCCATCCACCACCACGGCGACCTCGCTGCCCCGCCTTCCCTTCACCTGACCCTCCAGGAAATTGGTTTCGCCGATGAAGTCGGCCACGAAGCGGGAGGCCGGCTGCTCGTAGATCTGCTCCGGTGTGCCCACCTGCAGCACACGCCCATGCTGCATCACCGCAATGCGGTCGGACATGGTCAGCGCCTCTTCCTGGTCGTGCGTCACGTAGACGAAGGTGATGCCCACGCGGCGTTGGAGCTCTTTCAGCTCCAGTTGCATGGCCTTGCGCAGCTTGAGGTCAAGGGCGCCCAGCGGTTCGTCCAGGAGCAGCACGCGGGGCCGATTGACCAGGGCACGGGCCAGGGCCACCCGCTGCTGCTGACCGCCGGAGAGCTGGCTGGGCTTGCGGCCCCCCATTCCGGGCAGGCGGACCATCTCCAGCACCTCCGAGACCCGTTGCCGGATCTCCGCCCTGGCTACTTTCTGCATCTCCAGGCCGAAGGCAACGTTCTGGAAGATGGTCATGTGGGGGAAGAGCGCATAGTTCTGGAAGACGGTGTTGACGGGACGGCGGTAGGGCGGGGTCTCGCCTTGCAGTTCACCACAGATATAGATGTCTCCCTGCGTGGGGAGTTCAAAACCGGCAATGAGGCGCAGGGTCGTCGTCTTGCCGCAGCCTGAAGGCCCCAAAAGGGAGAAGAACTCCCCGTCATGAATGGAGAGGGAAACCCTATCCACGGCTATGACCGATCCGAAATGCTTGCTGGCGTCCTTCAATTGGATGGCATACGTTGACATGCCCTGGCTCCTGGAGGGTGCTTGGAAGGCGTGCTACTGCTTCTTGCTGTCTGGGGCACTCTCTATACTATCCGGGTTTCGCAGAAGTGTCAAGTCTATCAGGATGGCCCGCGCCGGCGCACCGTCGCCGCCGGCGATTTTGAGCGGCAGACACACGAGCTGATACAGGCCAGGAGCAACCCCGCTCAGGTTCAGCCCTTCCACAACGATGACGCCAGCGCCCAACAGGACGAGGTGCGTCGGCAAGGGGTCGTCGAAAGGCCCCACGGACAGGTAGTCTACACCCACGAGACGGATGCCGCGCGCCACCAGCCAGCGGGCGCCATCCTCTGTGAGGGCTACGAAATCGGTGGCGAACTCCCGCTCGCCGCGCGCCCAGCGCTCGGAGTTACGGGTGCGCAAGAGCAACCGCTCCGTGCCCTGCGGGATGGCCAGCCCTTCCAGCACGGCTGCCGAGAGGGCGTCGGCCTCCAACGCCTGGACAACCTGCGCCGGCCCCACCAGCACGTTCAGATCGAGGGCGTCCACTGCCAGGCCGCCCCGGATGCAGTGAGCGGGCGCGTCCACATGGGTGCCGGTGTGGGTGCTGATGTCCAGACGGGATACGGTATACGAGTCGCCTCTGTTCAGGTGGATTGGCTGGGTGATGCGCAGCGGCGGATCGCCTGGCCAGACAATTAGCGCTTCGGAGATGGAGAGCGAGATATCATGAAGGGTCATGACAGGTAGCCTATGGCCTTTTCCTCGTCGGCGTTCATCACCACTTCCAGCAGCCGGCCGCCTGTGGCTGCCGCCACGTCTATGACCTTGACGTATGGGGCGAGCCCTGCCTCCTCCGGCAGGAGATCGGCCAGCACATTGGGCGTATCATCGAAAAAGGCGCGCTTGAACACAGTGTCCTTCTCATCCGGGTAAAGCGGCAGCGGGTAGATGTTGGCTTCCACCAGGTCCTGGAAGAAGTGGGTGCCGTAGGAGACCTCCGGCGTGCCCTCCGGCCCGGCGAAGGCCACCTCGATCAGCATGGCGGTGTTGTAGATGTCGGCGTAGCGCACCTTGACCCCCAGGTCAATGTTGGAACTGCCCCAGCGGCCCGGCCCGACGAGGATGAAGCGCTGCCCCTCCAGCCGTTTATTCAGCCGCCCGATGAGGCGGGCGATCTCATGTTTGGTTGCATAATCGGGGACCTGGGCGTAGCGCGCCGGGTCCACGTAGACCACGTAGGCGATGCGCGACACGATGCCCTGGGGGACGAGCTTGCTGGAGGTGAAGATGACGTCTTCGGCCGGGATATATTGGGGGATGTCGTAGCTCTCCTCCCCCTGCTGGCTGCTCAGCGGGCGGCATTGCAGCAAATGAATGACGAAGCGCGGCCGGGGGTATTCGGGCACGATCTCCACGGTGAATTCGATGTCCACCGGCCGGCCGTAGGCTCGCTCCAGCTTTTTCAGGATGGCCTTCATCAGCGAGGTGAAAGACTTCTCCTTGAGCAACCGCTCAAAGGTCAGCACCAGGCGCTGAGGGGCGATCTCTTTGGCCAGGGAATGGATTGGCCGGATGTAATCACCTTCGTCCAGCGAGGCCAGCAGTTCGATGGAGGGATAGTCGGCGTCAAGGACCTCGGCGATGGGCAGGGTCTTGAAGCTGTTATCTTCCAGGTCTATCACGTCCACGAAGTGCTGGGAGTACTTCCTGATCTCATCGGCTGTGACCTCGGGGCGGAGCTGCGGGTGGCTGAGGGCAACCATGCGTGGGTAGTCGTTGGCCACGCGCTCCACGGCGCGGGTGCCCAGGCCACAGACCAGGCGCAAGAAGCCCTCTTCGCGGCGGATACGACGGCTCCAGCGGAAGGGGTTGCGGCTGAAAGCGACGCCGGCCACCGCCGGGAAGAAGTAGCGGCCATAGCGGGAGCCCTGCACCGGTTGGATCAGGATGGCCATGCGCTCATCGTAATCAATCAGCCCGGTCTGCTGCCGATAGAAGAGGGCGCTGGGATTCAGCGTGCTGGCATAGACGCGACGTATGGCGTTGAGCAACGCCTTCAGGTTTTCCTCCGGCGTGCCCTGGTTGGGGCAGAAGAAACTATCGTACTTGCCGGCGAAGGCCTTGCCGAAGTTATCCTCCAGCAAGCTCGAGGAGCGCACGATCAGCGGGCGTTTGCCCATCTGCTCCACCAGCATGGCCAGGCGGTACAGCACGTCCTGCGGAAACTTGCCCTTCAGGAACTCCTGGTAGATTTCAGGGTAGTCGGCTTCGATCTCTTCCCGCGTCTTGTACTTCTGGTCGGAGAAGCGGTACAGCTCGTTATGGGCCAGGAAATCGTAGAACACGTCGGCGCCGATGAAATAGGAATCGGGGATGACGACGTGCGGGCTGATGGGCAACGGGTCGTCGGGGTCTTCCTGTTGCAGGATCTTATAGGCCAGCATCATGCCGGCCGATTTGCCGCCGATCTTGCCCCGTCCGAAGCGGCGGTCGTAGATTTCCCTGAGGTCGAAACTGTTGAAGTATCGGCGGGCCACGCCCACGAAGCCCAGTTGGTCGCTGATCATGCCGCGGATGAGGACGACATTGATCTGCTGCAAGTGGTGACGGACCTTCTCTTTTTTGGGGGGCGGCAGCCTCTCGAATTCCTCGGCCTGGGCGAAGAGCAGGTACCAGGGGGCCAGCTCGGGGTTGAAGGTCAGGATGATGTCCTTTCCGGGCTTGCGGGCGCTGAGCACCGAGCGCGCCACCTCTTCGAAGGCTTTGTACGGTAGGTTGAGGGCAAAGTAGAAATCGGTCAGGTGGTCGCGAACGATTTGCAGGCGCTCGTTCCACTGTTCCGGAGGCTCCTGGGCCAGGGGGTCCGAGAGCCCCTCCTGTCTTTGCGAGCGGATGGCCGTGGCTCTGACCTCTTCCTCGAACTGTTCTCTGGAGATGATGCCGCGGGCAAACAGTTCCTCCCGCATGCGTTCTCGGATCTGGCGGGACAGGATGGGATACTCGGATAGTTTCAGGTAGAGTTCCAACACCTTGGGCACGTATTGGAGATCGTCGGTCATGCTAACGCCCTCTTTGTGGCTTCTGTGCTGAGATGCCTCTATGGCCAATTATACCCCAACTGCTCGCAGGGCTGAAATGGAGCCCCGGCGACTTCCATGCCTTTCCTTTTGCTCTTGCCTCTTGCCCCTTGTCTCTTGCGACGTAGGCCAGGTTGTGCTATACTTATCTTGCCGCTCAGCGCCTGTTTCCTCAGCTACTGTGCGGCCCAGATCGCAGCGGGCGCAAACTCAACCCGAAGGGAGAACCGTCAATGCAGAGCACTGCCGAACTCATGAAGAGGGCCCGAAAAGCCGGTCTTGTGATCCCCGCCTTTAACATCCCCTACCTGCCCATGGTCGAGCCGGTCATCCGGGCCGTGGTGGATCAGGATTCCTTTGCCCTGGTGGAGACGGCGCTTTTGGAATGGACCAAGTTCGAGGCGCGCAGTGCCGCCGCCGTGCTGGAGGAATTCCAGCGCTACCAGGACCCCGACCATGTGCGGCTGCACCTCGATCACGTGCCGGTGATTGACGAGGACGGCCAGCGGGTGAACTACCTGGCCGTCATCGCCGAGGCCATCGCCCTGGGCTACCAGTCGGTGATGGTGGACGGCTCACGCCTCGACCTGGAGGGGAACATCGCTGCCACACGTATGGTGGCCGAAATGGCCCACGCCGCGGGCATACCGTGTGAAGGCGAGCTGGGCGCCGTGATGGGGCACGAGGCGGGGCCGCTTCCCCCTTACGAGGAGCTCTTCGCCTCCGGCCTGGGCTTTACGGACGTGGACGAGGCCCGGCGGTTTGTGCAGGAGACCGGCTGCGACTGGCTCTCGGTGGCCGTCGGCAACATCCACGGGGCGGTGTCCGGCGTGCTGAAGGACCAGAAAAAAGTCGAGGCCCGGCTGGACCTGGAGCACCTGGAGAAGCTTTACCAGGCTACCGGCGTGCCGCTGGTGCTGCACGGCGGCTCGGGGGTGAAGCAGGAGTATGTGCTGGAGGGGATCAAACGGGGCATCACCAAGATCAACGTGGGCACCGAGATCCGCCAGGCTTATGAGAGGGCTCTGCGGGAATCGGGCCGCGTGAGCGAGGCTCAGGAGGCAGTGTACGAGCGCACATGCTGGCTGCTGCGGGACTACTTCGGCGTGGCCGGAGACCGCAAGCTGGTGACCGGCTGATTGGCAAATCAGCGAAACTCGGCACAAGATCAGGTGATACGTCGGCTTAATCGGCTGATCGGTCAGCCCAAGAAGCCGATGCAACCGATGAACCTCGTATCTTGCACTCCACGGTTAAGTGTGGAGTTGCCCAAAGCACTTTTTGAAGGAGGAAAACCGAAATGAGCAAGACCACATTGGGCGTTCTTGTCGGCAACCGGGGCTTCTTCCCCGATCACCTCTGCGAGAGCGGCCGGGCGGACATCCTGCGCGTGCTGGAAGAGGAGGGCATCGGGGCGGTGGCCCTCGGCCCAGAGGACACCAAGTTCGGCACGGTGGAGACATGGGAGGATGCCAGGAAGTGTGCGGCGCTGTTCCGACAGCACAGCGACGAGATTGACGGCGTGCTGGTCACCCTGCCCAACTTCGGCGACGAGCGGGGCGTGGCCGACACGCTGCGCATGGCCGGGCTGGACGTGCCCGTGCTGGTGCATGCCTTCCCCGACGAGATCGGCAAGATGACGGTGGCCGACCGCCGGGACAGCTTCTGCGGCAAGATGTCCGTCTGCAACAACCTCTGGCAGTACGGCATCCCCTACTCCCTGACCACGCTGCACACCGTCTCGCCCGACGCCGAGAGCTTCCGCCAGGACCTGCGCCGCTTCGCCGCCACCTGCCGGGTGGTGCGCGGCCTGCGCGGGATCAAGGTCGGCGTGCTGGGCGCACGGCCGGCGGCCTTCATCACCGTGCGCTACAGCGAGAAACTGCTGGAGAAGGCCGGCATCAGCGTGGAAAGCCTCGACCTGTCGGAGGCCTTCGGCCGCGCCCATCGCCTGGCCGACAATGATCCGGAAGTGCGCCGCAAGCTGGAGGAGATCAAGGCTTACGTCTCCACCGAGGGTGTTCCCGAAGATGCATTGCTGCGCATGGCCAAGTTCGGCCTGGTCATGCAGCGCTGGATCGAGGCCAACGATCTGGTCGCCACCGCTGTGCAGTGCTGGACCTCCATGGAGGAGTACTTCGGCATCGTGCCCTGCACGGTGATGAGCATGCTGAGCAACGCCCTCATGCCCAGCGCCTGCGAGACGGACATCACCGGGGCCATCGGCATGCTCGCCATGCGCCTGGCCTCCGGCAAGCCCAGCGCGCTCCTGGACTGGAACAACAACTACGGCGACGACCCGGACAAGGGCGTCTTCTTCCATTGCAGCAACCTGCCCAAGGACGTCTTCGCCGAAGTCAAGATGGCCTATCAGGAGATCATCGCCGGCTCTGTGGGCAAGGAGAACGCCTACGGCACAATGGATGGCCGCATCAGGAGCGTGCCCTTCACCTACTGCCGCGTGTCCACCGACGATGAGTTCGGCATCATCCGCGCCTATGTCGGCGAGGGGGAACTGACCGATGACCCCTTGGAGACCTTCGGCGGCTACGGCGTGGTGCGCATCCCCAACTTCCAGAGGCTGCTGCGGTACATCTGCGAGAACGGCTTCGAGCACCACGTGGCCATGAACCTTTCCCAGTGTGCCGCCGCCGTATACGAGGCACTGAGCAAGTACCTGGGCTGGGAAGTGTACTGGCACGGAGCCGAAGGGTAGGAGGGACAGAGGACATGGAGTACCGTGAACTGGGACGCACAGGCTGGAGGGTCTCGGCGATCAGCTTTGGGGCCTGGGCCATCGGCGGCGGGTGGGGCGAGGTAAATGACGAGGAATCGCTGGCCGCGCTGCACCGCGCCGCCGACCTGGGCGTCAATTTCTTCGACACTGCCGACGTTTATGGCATGGGGCGCAGCGAACGGCTGATCGCCCGCTTGCGCAAGGCGCGCGGCGAGGAGATCCACGTGGCCACCAAGGCCGGCCGGCGGCTGTCGCCGCACACCGCCGACGGCTACAACGCCGCCAATCTCACCCGCTTCGTGGAGGATAGCCTGCGCAACCTGGAGACCGACTGCCTCGACCTGCTGCAACTGCACTGCCCGCCGACGGAGGTGTACTACCGGCCCGAGGTGTTCGGCGCGCTGGACGACCTGGTGCAGGCGGGCAAGGTCCGCTTCTACGGCGTCAGCGTGGAGAAAGTGGAGGAGGCGCTGAAGGCCATCGAGTATCCGGGCGTGCAGACGGTGCAGATCATCTTCAACATGTTTCGCCACCGTCCGGCCGAGCTCTTCTTCGGCGAGGCCAAACGGCGGAAGGTGGGCGTTCTAGCTCGCGTTCCGCTGGCCAGCGGCCTGCTGACGGGCAAGATGACGCCGCAGACCGCCTTCGCCCCGGACGATCACCGCGCCTTCAACCGCCAGGGGGAGGCTTTCGATCGCGGCGAGACCTTCGCCGGGGTGGATTTCGAGACGGGGCTCCAGGCGGTGGAAGCGCTGAGGCCGCTCGTCCCGCCGGGGGCGACGATGGCTCAACTGGCCCTGCGCTGGATCCTGATGTTCGATGCCGTGAGCTGCGCCATCCCCGGCGCCAAACGGCCGGCGCACGTGGAGGACAACGTCCGCGCCGCTGAGCTGCCGCCTCTCTCCGATTCCACGATGGCCGCCGTGCGCGAGGTGTACGACCGCTACATCCGCCCGCAGGTGCACCATCGCTGGTAAGGCCGTTTTCAGGCTCAGGTCAGATCAAAAGAGCAGGCGATGCTTCCTGAGCGTCGCCTGCTCTTCCGATCAGGTAGCCATCCACGATGGCTGTGTGGCAGGACCGGAGTTCCGGAGGCACTGCGGCGGGCTAAGGCCCGCTTTGAGCGGTTTTCCGGACAGATTCTAGGCCTCCTGAGCGTAGCGGGGCCGGATGTCCACGCGGCGCAGCAGGTTGGCGTTGGTCACTACGGTCACCGAAGAGGTGGCCATGGCGATTTCGGCCAGCACGGGGTGCATCATGCCCAGGATGGCCAGGGGTATCATGACCACATTGTAGAAGAAGGCCCAGAAGAGGCCCTGCATCACCTTGCGGAAGGTGGCCCGCGATAGTTTAGCCGCGCTGACCACGCCGGAGAGGTCGCCGCGCACCAGGGTGATGTCGGCAGCCTCGATGGCGATGTCCGTTCCCGTGCCGATGGCGATGCCCACATCGGCCTGGGTCAGCGCCGGGGCGTCGTTGATGCCGTCGCCGACCATGGCCACCAGGCCATCCGTCTCTTCCTGCAAGCGTCGGATCTCGGCCAGTTTCTCATCGGGCAGCACCTGGGCCAGCACGCGGTCAATGCCCACCTGGCGGGCGATGGCCTGCGCCGTGCGCGGGTTGTCGCCGGTGATCATGACTGTCTCCAGCCCCATTTCGCGTAGCTCGCGCACGGCGGCCACGGCGTCCTCTTTCAGCGTATCCGCCACGGCCAGCACCCCCATAAGGTCTCCATCCACGGCGACCAGCATGGCTGTCTTTCCTTCCTCCTCCAGGCGACGCATCTCTTGCTCCAGTGCCGCTACTGTAACGTCCTGTTCCTCCAGGAACGTGCGGCTGCCCACTAGCACGGAGTGGTCATCCACCGTGCCGCGCACGCCCTTGCCGCGCACGGCGACAAAGTCGCTCAGGTCGCCCAGGCCCAGCCCCAATTCC
>JARYMM010000026.1 GCA_029907105.1 Anaerolineae bacterium
CGCTCTGCCAGGATCGCCAGATCCTGGCGAAAATCGGGGATCTGACGATCCCCTCAGAGCAAATTTCCATCCACTGAGACTCAGTAAATGGAAAATCGCTCTGCCAGGATCGCCAGATCCTGGCGAAAATCGGGGATCTGACGATCCCCTCAGAGCAAATTTCCATCCACTGAAACTGGGGGTTGACAAGGCGACGAAAACGGCTATAATATGAATAGCTCTCATCGTCGCCATTCCCTTTACGCAACGGCAGAAAGCTGCAAATCCTCGTTGTGGCTGCCGACAGCGCCTGCCACCCCCTGGGCGGGCGTCGGTTTTTCGTAGGTCGTTGGCGAGCCTCCGGCCCGGCATGGGGGAGAGCCCATGCTGCCCCGTCGAACGATCCCATGTTTCCGCGCAGGCGGAGAAAGGAATAAGAACATGTGTCTCCGGAACAAGAAAGGCAGACTGTGGACGGCCGTCTTGTTGACGACCCTGCTGCTGAGCCTGGCCTTGTTGCCCTCTCAGTTGGTCTATGGCCAGGCCAGCATCGGCACGCTGGCGGACTGCGCGAGGATGGCCTTCTCCACGGAAGAGGACTTCATCGCTCACGACGCGGCAGGCAAGATCATTTATGTCTCCGACGGCGACCTGCTCTCGCCCGATGGTGTCATCTGTGCCCGCAACGCGGACCTGGTGCGCGTCTTCGATGTGAACGAGGACCTGGGGCTGGACGCCGTGGATGTGCTCAGCGTGGAGCGCAACCTGGTGGCCTTTTCCACCGAGCTGGACAGTCCGCACGGCAACTTCACCGCCGGTGACCTGCTGGCCACCAATGGGGCGGTCATCCCCAATAAGGCCCTGGTGATGCCCTTCGGCGTGTACTACGACATGGGCCTGGACGCCGTGCACTTCGTGGTGCGAGACCTGGATTCGACCGTCGGCTTCCTGAACGAGGTCAAGAGCAAGGGCCGCGACTACTGGCTGCGGGAAGGTGCGTTGCAGGGGGCCCTGCGCCAGTGGGGGGTGGACGTCTGGTTCTCCACGGAGGGGACGGCACCGCAGGTGGGTCAGCCCAAGTTTCTGGATGGAGACCTGCTGTCGGCCCGCGACGGTATCATCGTGATCGGCCAGGCTGCGCTGCTGCCCAACACGGTGCCCGCCGGCATCCCCAGCCGCGGCGTGGACTTCGGCCTCGATGCCTTTGCCGCGCGCACGCGCGACGTGCAGACGGCGAGAGAGCGCGGTCTCTTCTCCACGGAGATCCTGTACTGGCCGGATGAAGGGACAGGCTTCACCGACGGCGATGCGCTGAAGGTGGGCGACTTGATCAGTAGCACCAACTGGGATCTGATCCAGGCCTTCCAGCCGCTGGCCAGCGAGTTAGGGTTGGACGCCCTTTCTGTGGCCACGGTCGGCCCGCCGCCGGAGTGTTACGCGGCGCTGACGGCCCTGGGCGGCACCCAGGCCCCCATCGCCAACCTCAATTCCCAGGGCCTGGTGGATCTGGGCTATCCCACGCGGCATCCCTTCGGCAACGACATCCCCTTCTGGGGCTACCTGGCCTCCTGCGTGAGCAAATTCCGCGTCGTCTACCGCGCCGCGGGCAATACCGGCGATGGCACCCCCATCCTGCCTGGCCCCTGGAACGTGGGCGACCCGCTCAGTTGGGATCCGGTAACCATGACCTGCGTGGACGTCATGCCACGGCCGTCGCCGGATGCCGCGGGCTACTACGACGCCGCCGAGTACGCCTGGCTGCGCCAATGCGATCAGTTGCCGCTGACCAGTTGGAACACCTACGACGAGATCGGCCAAGTATCCATTGTGCCCGATGGGCTGTACGAAGTGCGGTTGGACTATCAGGTGGGAGCCACCCTTAATCATAGCCCCTGGTACCGGGTGCGGGTGGACAACACGCTGCCCGAGATCCAGGCCCTGGGGCTGGTGGCCAGCGCGGGAAGCCCCGGCGGCAGCGCCTCGTGCCCGGTCTACTCGACCAGCAACATGCCGCTGATGCTGCAAGGGCAGTTCCGCGATGACTACTTCTGGCGCTACCAGGCGACCATAGATGGCGACCTGTATCCAGCCCATCCCTACACGGTCACGAACTACTATGACGGCACGCCGGCAGCCGCCAACCTGGACGATACGGGCACGACCCCAGACGGCTCGCTGGTGAACCTGCACCATGTGAATGTCTATGACATCGTGTCCAACCCGGCCGATTGCTGCTACTCCATCGAGGTGAAGGTGTGGGATCGCGCCATCTGGGGTTGGTTCTACGGCTATCGCGCTGTGGTGGGTGGTTACGTCGGCCGCTGGGTCGAGGACGACATCTACTTCGCCTTCCTGCCATGACCGGGCAACGTAGGCGTTATCTCCAACGAGGAGGAAGGTCATGAAAAAGAACATCCTGCGTGTGATGGCGCTGGCGCTGCTGCTGGTCTTGGCGCTGCTGCCGGCCAGCCAGACCTTCAGTCTGGAAGCGTCCCCACTGGAATATTGCCGCGAGGTGGGCTTCTCCACCGAGGAGGACTTTGTCACCCGAGGGCCAGTGCCCCCGGATGGCAACCCCATCATCTCCGATGGCGACCTGCTGGGCCGCAATGGGGTGTGCGCCCGCAATCGGGACCTGGTGCACAATGCCTTCGACGTGGATGTGGACGTGGGACTGGACGCCGTGGACATCATCAGCATCGAGCGGGCGCTGGTGGCTTTCTCCACGGAGCTGGACAGCCCGCACGGCAACTTCAAGGCCGGCGATCTGTTGACCAACCAGGGCGCGGCGGTGCCCAACCAGGCACTGCTGGCCAAATTCGGGCGGTTCCCTGACCTGGGGCTGGATGCCCTGCATTTCCTCGGCCGGACTGACAGTATCATCGCTTTCCTGGCCTTTGTCCAGAAGCAGGGACGGGAGTACTGGCTGCAGAACCCACAGGTCTTCCCCGTCGAGCTGCAGAGATACGGCATTGACCTGTGGTTCTCCATAGAGGGGACGCTGCCCATCGTCGGTGCGCCGATGATCCTGGATGGCGACCTGCTCTCGGCAGCCACGGGGACGGTCGTCTATCGCAACAGCCAGTGGCTGGGGTCACCCATCCCCGCCGGCATCCCCGACCGCGGTGTGGACTTTGGCCTCGACGCCTTCGCTGCCGACTGCTTCGGCAACAGGGAGACGATGCGCTTTTCCAGCGAGATCCTGTATCGCCCCAGAGACCCTGCGCTGGTGTTCACCGACGGTGACGTGCTGAAGCTCGGCGGAGGCATCGTGGAGAGGAACTTCGATCTGATCGCCGGTTTCGAGCCGAAGGTCAGGATGATGGGCCTGGATGCCCTGACCTATCCGCTCTGGCGGGAGCAGTGCGTGGAACTGGGCGAATTCGGCTACCTGCCGATGATCCTGCGCCGCTACCCGCGGAGCCCCTAGGCCCATAACTGCTGGTGGACCGCGTTGGCAGCCCCCTTCGCCCAGCGAAGGGGGCTGCGCTTATGTAGGGGCGAGCTTTGCCCTCCGGCCCCGCTTGATGTAAAATTAGGCCACCCGTGCGCTTGGTAGGTAGTAGTAGGACAACTGCTCGCAGTTGTCCTACTGCTCTCCCCTGCCGGGAGGCAAATCTCAGTGAGGTCATCCATGAGAGAGCTCAAAGAACGTATCCGCCGCGAAGGCAAGAATCTGGGTCGGGGTATCCTCAAGGTAGACAGCTTTATCAACCATCAGGTAGACCCCATGCTCATGCTGGCGGTGGGACAGGCCATGGCGGCGCGCTTTTACAGTCGCGAAGTCACCAAAGTGCTCACCGCCGAGATTTCGGGCATCGCTCCGGCGCTGACCACGGCGCTGGCCCTGCAAGTGCCCGTGGTCTACGCCCGCAAGACCAAGCCGGTGACCATGCATCCCAATGCCATCGTGGTCACCGCGCCCTCTCATACCAAGGGCCAGGAGGTGAAGCTGATGGTCTCGCCGGAGTTCCTCGGCCCCGGCGACCGGGTGCTGATCATTGACGACTTCCTGGCCAGCGGCCAGACGATCAATGCCCTGGTCAAGCTGGCCCAACTGGCGGGAGCGACCATCGTCGGCATCGGGGCGGTGATCGAGAAGGCCTTCGAGCATGGGCGGGAGGAGCTGGCGCACCTGGATGTGCCCATCGAGGCGCTGGCGGTGATCACCAGCATGGACGGCGGGAAAATCGTCTTGGAGTGAGCGACGTTCAGCGTTCGGGGTTCGGCGTTCAACGATGGAACGTGAAACCTGAAACCTGAAACCCATAAAAAGTAGCCAAGGTGAAGCAAGAATCGCGACGAGAGACGGTCGTCGTTCTCGATTTCGGCTCGCAGTACAGCCAGCTCATCGCCCGGCGGGTGCGGGAGGTGCGGGTCTACTGCGAATTGATCCCCTGGGACGCGCCGGCTGAGCGGGTGCGGGCGCTGACCCCGCGCGGCTTCATCCTCTCCGGCGGCCCGGCCAGCGTCTACGAGCCGGGCGCGCCAGCTTTGCCCGACTACGTGCTGGAGGGCCATGTGCCGGTGCTGGGCATCTGCTACGGCATGCAGCTCCTGGCTCACAACCTGGGCGGCCATGTCGCCCCGGCCGCCGAACGAGAGTACGGCCCGGCCGAGGTCACCGTCACCGGCGTGAGTTCCCCTCTTTTCTCTTCGCTCCCCTCCTCGTTCTCGGTATGGATGAGCCACGGCGACCGGGTGGACAGGCTGCCGCCGGGCTGGCAGGTGCTGGCCACCAGCCCCAACTCCCCTGTGGCGGCCATGGGCGATGTGGCCCGTGGACGTTATGGATTGCAGTTCCATCCCGAAGTAGCGCACACACCTGGCGGCCGGGAGATCATCCGCCGCTTCCTGTACGACGTCTGCGGCTGCCGCGGCGATTGGACCCCCGGCTCCTTCATCGAAGAGAGCGTCGCTGCCATCCGGGACCGGGTCGGCGATGGGCGTGTGCTCTGCGCCCTCTCCGGCGGGGTGGATTCGGCGGTGACGGCCACGCTGGTGCACCGCGCCGTGGGCGATCGCCTGACCTGTGTCTTCGTGGACACGGGCCTGCTGCGCCGCGGCGAGCCGGAGCAGGTAGTGCAAACCTTTCAGCAGGCGCAGGGGATGCGGCTGGTGACGGTCAACGCTGCCGAGGAGTTCCTGGATGCTCTGGCCGGGGTGACCGACCCGGAGGAGAAACGGCGGCGCATCGGCGAGCGCTTCGTGCGCGTCTTCGAGCGGGAAGCGGCGCGGCTGGCCACCTCACCCCCATCCCCCCATCCCCCTTCCCCCTCTCCCATTGGGAGAGGGGGAAGGGGGCGCAGGGGGAAAGGGGTGAGGTTCCGCTTCCTGGCCCAGGGCACGCTCTACCCCGACGTCATCGAGAGCGCCCGCCGCGACGAGCATGGCGCGGCGCGCACCATCAAGACGCACCACAACGTGGGCGGCCTGCCGCAGCAGATGCGCTTTGAGTTGTTGGAGCCTCTGCGCATGTTGTTCAAGGATGAGGTGCGGGCGGTGGGCGAGGCATTGGGGTTGCCGGAGGAAATTGTCTGGCGGCACCCCTTTCCGGGGCCGGGGCTGGCTGTGCGCATTATCGGCGAGGTGACCTGGGAGCGGCTGGAGACGCTGCGCGCTGCCGATGCCATCTTCCTGGAGGAACTGCGGGCGGCCGGGCTGTATGGCCAGACGGCGCAGGCTTTCGCCGTGCTCTTGCCGGTGCGCAGCGTGGGGGTGATGGGCGACGGGCGGACCTACGCCCACGTGGTGGCCTTGCGGGCAGTGACCAGCGAGGATTTCATGACCGCCGACTGGGCGCGGCTGCCTTACGAGCTGCTGGCGCGGGTTTCCAACCGCATCGTCAACGAGGTGGCGGGGGTGAACCGTGTGGTCTACGACATCTCCTCCAAGCCGCCGGCGACGATCGAGTGGGAGTAGCCATCATCGCCGTTTTGCTGCGGCAGCGTTTCTGTGGTAAAAGGGTCTAAACGGACAAAGGAGCGAAGACCGAAAGTGAGGATGTGCGCATGAGCGTACAAATGGTGAGTTTAACCGAGGCGAAGAAGTCCCTGGGTGAGGTGGTTAGCCGGGCCGCCTATGGCAGTCAGCGCATCGTCTTGCTTTCGAGAAGCAAGCCCAAGGCAGCGCTGGTCAGCCTCGCCGACCTGGAGTGGCTGGAACGAGCCGACGTGGAGCGTCAAGCGCACGGATGATGTAGGCCCAGTACCTTGACTGCAAGAGCAGATGCGTAACTACGGCCGCCTGATACTTCTTCTTCTGGCCTTTGCTGTTATGGCATTGGGGCCACGCGCCTGGAATTACGCCCACAGCCAGGGGCCGGTGCCCGCCTGGGTCACGCTGGCCGGGCAACCGCCGGCGGGCAGCACGCTGGATGAGATCGCCCAGGCCATCACCATCCCCTACGCCGAGCCGGTGTGGGTCTACTATGGCGAAGAGCGGCGGCTGCTGCGCCCGGAGGAGGTGGGCTTCCGCGTGGATACCGCAGCCATGCTGGCGGAAGCGGAGGCGCAGCGGGAGGGCATCGGCTTCTGGCGGGGCTTCGTAGACGAGGTCCTGCACCAGGTCCCCCAGCCTGTGGACATCCCCCTGCGCTACCAGGTGGATGAGACCATGCTCAGGGAATGGCTGAGCGACCTGGCCGTGCGCTACGACCGCCCGCCGACCTCGGCCGTGGTAGCGCCCATCCGGGAGGGCGTGCCTTTCACGGAGACGGTGGTCTTTCGCCCCGGCGAACCGGGCCTGCGTCTCAACCTCCAGGCTTCGACCCCGCGTGTGGTAGAGGCGCTGGCTTCGCCCCATCCGGATGGACGGCAGGCCTGGCTGGTGCTGGAAGAAACGTCGCCGCCCCCGCCGGACATCGCCTTGCTGAAAGAGGTGCTGGAGAAGCGCCTGGAGCAGACGCCCATCCTGTCCAGCGTCTTCGTGCGCCATCTGGCCAGCGGGCAGGAAGTGAACATCCGCGCCGACGTGGCCTATTCCGGGATGAGCCTGATGAAGATTCCTCTCTTCATCGAGGTGTACCGGAGGGTGTACGGCGCGCCGGAGGCGGAGGTCAGGCGGGCATTGACGAGCACGATGACCCTGCCGGAGGCCAGCAATGCCTACGCCAACTGGTTGCTCAGCCAGGTCGGCGAGGGCAGCGCCCAGCAGGGGGCGCAGCAGGTCACCCGGCTCCTGCGACGGCTGGGGTTGGTCAACAGTTTCATGGCCGGATCTTACGGTTCTGAGGCTCCTGCCCCGCGTGTGGTCACCGCCGCCAACAGCCGCAGCGACTTCAATGCCCATCCCGACCCCTACATGCAAACGACGCCCAAAGAGATGGGGCTGCTGCTGGAGATGTTGGTCAAGTGCGCCGAGGGGGGAGGGGCGCTGCTGGCGGCTTACCCGGGCGAGCTGACGCCCGAGGAATGCGGGGAGATCATCGCCTTGCTGGAGCTGAACCCCATCACCACTTATATCAAGGCTGGCCTGCCGGAGGGAACGCGGCTGGCGCACAAGCATGGTTTTTCCAACGAGAACCAGAGCGACGCCGGCATCATCTGGGGGCCGGGAGGCCCCTATGTCCTCAGCATCTCCGTCTATCAACCCGGCTGGGTGGAGTTCCGCTACAGCCATCCCCTCATGGCCGACATGGCCAAGGCGACCTGGGACTTCTTCGCCCTGTGGGCTGCCGCCCACGCCGGATAACCTCCCCTCAGTTCACCACCAGGGGCGCAAATATCCGTGGCCTCATGCCCTCTCGCCCCAGGCACAAGCGCACGTCGTCCACGTGGAATAGGGTCGTCGCGTCGTCATCGTTGTTGTCGGCGTAGAAGTAAAGCTGCACCGGCCCGGCGTGGCGCAGCGTGGTCAGATCCTCTGCCGTCAGCCGGTAGAGAACCTCGTCCCAGGGCAGCTCTGGCGCGCCGTCGCTGGTATTCCCCGCCCGCAGCAGCTCGATCAGCGGCTTGCCGTTGACATTGCGGAAATAGACCTTCAGGTGGTCGTCGAAGGGATCGTGGGGATCGCTGCCGAAGTCCTCATCGCTGCTGAGGATGCCGACGGCGAAGAAGAGGGTCGCCGCCGTGGTGTCGGGCGGCAGGCTGAGCAGTTGCCAGGCCTCGGCGGTGCTGGCCGGGAGGCCGGCCAGGCGCAGCGAACGAGCGCCGGAATAGGCCACGCTCTCGTCCAGGGCCGCCTGGCCGGCCACCTGCCAGGGGATCAGGTCAGCCGCCTCGAAATCGCCGTTGACCACCATCTCCTGGCAATCGGGCGGCCAGAGAGGCTGTGGCGGTGGGAGCGGTGGGGGCGTGGGAACGGGTGGCGTGGGCAGGGGCGTGGCCTCCAGAGCGCGGCGGCCGTTGATGCGTCCGTGGCCATAGTAGGGGTCCCAGCCGGCTGCTCCCAGGTCGTCGGCGGTGCTTTCCAGGATCTGGCGCACCTCGGCGTTGCTCAGCGTGGGGTTGCGGGAGCGGATCAGGGCGGCCAGCCCGGCCACGTGCGGTGCAGCCATGCTGGTGCCGCTCATCAGGCGGTAGCCGTTGTCCTTATAAGTTGACATAACTGAAGAGCCGGGCGCGGCCAGGTCCACGAAATCGCCGTAGCTGGAGAAGCCGGAGCGGAGGTCGCCGGCGGTGACCGAGGAGACGGCCAGGACGTGGTCGTGCGCCGCCGGATAGTGGACGGCATCGTTGTTGTTGTTGCCGGCGGCAGCGACGAGCAACACGCCGTGCTCCCAGGCGTAGTTCACGGCGGCCTCTTCGCCGCGGGAGTAGCTGGTCGCTCCCAGGCTCATGTTGATCACCTGGGCGCCGTTGTCGGTGGCGTAGAGGATGGCTTCGATGAGGTCGGCAGAGGTGCCGAAGCCCTGGGGAGAGAAGATGCTCAGGGGCATGATGGTCGCTTCGCCGGCCATGCCGGCGATGCCCAGGCCGTTGTTCGTGCGGGCGGCGGCGATGCCGGTCACGTGCGTGCCGTGGCCGTGCACGTCCTGCGGCAGGTTGTCCTCGCCGAAGAAGTCCCAGCCCTGCACATCGTCCACGTAGCCGTTGGCGTCGTCGTCGAGGCCGTTGGCGGGCACTTCGTCGTCGTTGATCCACACGCTGCCGGCCAGGTCGCTGTGGGCGAAGTCCATGCCTGTGTCAATGATGGCCACGATCACCGCCGGGTCGCCGCGGGAGAGGTCCCAGGCGGCCTCCATCTCCATGTTGGCCAGGGTGTTGTGCTGATAGGAGGCGTAGTAAGGGTCGTTGGGGGTGAAGTCGAGTTGGAGCAGGTAGTTGGGCTCGGCCCAGGCCAGGCGCGGGTCGGCCTGCAGGCGGGCCAATGTTGCGGCCAGCCGCGTCTCGGGCAGGCGCAGCCGTGCGATGCGCAGGGCAGGGAAAGTCTGGACGACGGTGGCCGATAGCGAGGCCAGCAGGGTTTCCAGTTCTTTGGGAGCGGCTCTGGCTGTCCCCCGCCACTGGAGCAGCAGTTCGCCGGCCACGTGGGGGGCCTGGAGGTTGGGTGAGGGCGGTGCGGCGCGGGTGAGCGGGCTGGCTGCCAGCAGCAGGGCGGTCAGGGCAGCAGCCAGGCGCAGGCAGGGCTTGCGGGAGTGTGTCCTTTGTAGCATGGGCGTTTTGGATGTTGGATACCGGAAATTAGATTGAAGGGTGCTAAAAATGGAGACGTCGCCGGGCGGTGAAGGTCGCGCTGTGGGCGGCGGCTTCAGGTGACTGTCACCTGACCTGAAACCTGGCCTGGCCAGATTTGACAAATATAGCGAAGTGTGGTATAAGAGCCGCAATTCGGAAACGGGGTGCGCTTTTCATGACATCGTTCGGCAAGCGAAGCTCCAGGCTAATCAGGTCCAAGCGTTCCAGGTGTTCACTCTGGGGAGTTTCGCCCTGCCGAATGGTGTGGCTATGGAGTTAAAGTTCGCATAACGACTGTCTTAGCTAACTGCAATTGCAGGCCGACTCTCCAGATACATTTGGAGGGTCGGCCTTTTTGCTATCCAAATTCATCAAGGAGGTATTGAGATGGCCGAATGTCCCGAATGCGCTGCAGAATTGGAGCTGGCCCCCAACACGGAGGTGGGGGAAATCGTGGTCTGTCCCGACTGCGGTGCCGAACTGGAGGTGATGGGCGTGGATCCCATCGTCCTGGACCTGGCTCCAGAGGAGGAAGAGGACTGGGGGGAGTGACATGAGAGTCGGTGTGCTTTGTTCCCGCCTGCGCGTCGAGGAGAAGTTGATCTTCCAGGCCCTGCGCGACCGGGGAGTGGACGGCGAGAGGATTGACGACGAAGCCATCACCCTGGGCCTTTCACAGGGCCTCGACGGCTATGATGTGGTGCTCATTCGCTGCCTGAGCCATTCGCGTGCCCTGTATGCCAGCAAGTTGCTGGGCGATAACGGCCAACGCACGGTCAATGCCTACGAGGTGATCGCCACCGCTGGCGACAAACTGTTGACCAGCCTGGCCTTGTCCAAGCGGGGCGTCCCCACGCCGCGTACCCGGGTGGCTTTCGCCCCGCAGGCGGCCCTGGAAGCCATCGAGGAGATGGGCTATCCGGTGGTGCTGAAGCCCCTGAACGGCTCGTGGGGACGCCTTCTGGCCAAGATCAATGACCGCGACGCGGCGGAGACCATCCTGGAACACAAGCACACCCTCGGCGGTTACCTGCATTCCATCTTCTACATCCAGGAGTACGTTGACAAACCCGGACGGGATATCCGCAGCTTCGTCGTCGGTGGCAAGGTCGTCGCCGCCATTTACCGCCACGCCGCGCACTGGATCACTAACACGGCGCGGGGAGGGGAAGCCACGGCCTGCCCCATCACGCCGGAGATCGAGGCGATTTCCCGCGCCGCGGCGGAGGCGGTGGGCGGTGGTGCCGTGGCCGTGGACATCCTGGAAGCCCCCGATGGGCGGCTGCTGGTGTCCGAGGTCAATCACACGCCGGAGTTCCGCAACAGCATCGCACCCACGGGGGTGGACATCGCCGCTTGTATCGTGGATTACGCCTTGGAGGTGGCGGCTATGGAACCGGGAAGGTGAGGTTAGGTATTCTCTGTTCGCGCATCCGCCTGGAAGAGAAACTCATCTTCCAGGCCCTGGAAGGGCGAGGGGTCGAGTTCGAGCGGCTGGACGAGCAGCATCTGGCCCTGCAATTGAAGGCCAACGGCCTGACCCAGGCGTATGACCTGGTCTGGTGCCGCGCCATCAGCCACACGCGGGCGCTCTATGCCCTCAGCATCTTCGAGGGCTGGGGGCTGAGGACGGTGAACAGTCCCCAGGTGGTGCGCGTCTGTGGCGATAAAGTGCTGACCACCCTGGCCCTGTCGCAACACAACGTGCCCACGCTGCGCACCGCCGTGGCCCTCAGTGTGGAGGCAGCCCTGGAAGCCATCGAGGAGATGGGCTACCCGGTGGTGCTGAAGCCAGCCACAGGCTCCTGGGGGCGGCTGCTGAGCAAGGTCAACGACCGCGACACGGCCGAGGCGGTGCTCGGGCACAAGGCCACCCTGGGCGGGCCGCTGCACAGCGTGTTCTACATCCAGGAATATGTGGACAAGCCGGGCCGGGACATCCGCACCCTGGTGGTCGGCGACGAAGTCGTCTACGCCATGTACCGCCGCTCCGCGCATTGGATCACCAACACCGCCCGCGGCGGGGAGCCGCTGCCCTGCCCCCTCACGCCGGAGATCGAGGAGCTCTCGCTGGCGGCGGCCCAGGCCGTGGGTGGCGGCATCCTGGCCGTGGACCTCATGGAAACTGCCGCTGGTCGCCTGCTGGTCAACGAGGTGAATCACACGCCCGAATTCCACGGCGCCATGCAGGCGGTGGACGTGGACATCGCCGGCAGGATGGCGGATTACGTGCTGGGGTTGGTCGGGTGGTCAGGTGGTCCTTGGTCTGGTGGTCAAGAGTGAATCGAGGCCACCAGACCATCCGACCATCTGACCACTTGACTGACTTGGGAGGGAGCCTATGCTAAAGATGTCTATCGCCGGTGCCTCCGGATACGTGGGAGGGGAGCTGCTGCGCCTGTTGCTGGATCATCCTCAGGTGGAGGTGAAGCAGGCCACATCGGAGCGCCACGCCGGCGAGCCGGTGCATTTCCTGCATCCCAACCTCAGGGGGCGGACGAACCTCTGCCTGGTGCCGCTACAGGCGCTGGAGCCATGTGACGTGCTCTTCACCGCCCTCCCCCACGGGCAGGTGGCCCCACGCATCGAGGAGTTCGCCGCCCTGGCCGGGCGTATCGTGGACCTGAGCGCCGACTTTCGCCTCCATGACCCGGCCGACTACCCGCGCTGGTACGGCTGGGAACATCCGGCTCCCCAGTGGCTGCCCCGTTTCGTCTACGGCCTGCCGGAATTCCATCGAGAGGCGCTGCGGGAAGCCCGCTACGCCAGCGGCGTGGGCTGCAATGCCACGGTCATCAACCTGGCCCTGTGGCCGCTCTATCGCGCCGGCGTGGTCGGCAAGACGGTGGTGGAGGTCAAGGTCGGCTCGTCGGAGGGCGGCGCCGAACCCACGCCCGCTTCACATCACCCCGAGCGCAGCCACGTCGTCCGCTCCTATGCCCCCACTGGCCACCGCCACCTGGCCGAGCTGCTGCAAGAGCTCACCTTCGATGGGCGGCGGCCCGACATCCACCTCTCGGTCACCTCGGTGGAGCTGGTGCGCGGGGCACTGGCCACGGCGCACTGCTTCCTCAGCGAGGACCTCAGCGAGAAGGAGGTCTGGCAGCTCTACCGCCAGGCCTACGGCAACGAGCCCTTCATCCGCATCGTCAAATACCGCAAGGGCTTCTATCGCTATCCGGAGCCCAAGATCCTGGCCGGCTCCAACACCTGTGACATCGGCTTCGAGAGGGAAGAGGGGAGTGACCGGCTGGTGGTCATCTCCGCCCTGGACAATCTGATGAAGGGGGCGGCGGGCACGGCGGTGCAGGCCATGAACGTGATGTGCGGCTTCCCGGAGACGATGGGGCTGGAGTTTCCGGGATTGCATCCGGTTTAGGCCCTCACTCCCTGCCCCCCTTGCCCCCCTTCCCCCTCTCCCAAGTTTGGGAGAAGGGGAAGGGGGATTGGGGAGATGGGGGTAAGGGCGGAGGTAAAGAGCATGATTGTCGTCAAGATCGGGGGCGTGGAAGGGTTGGGCATCGAGTCGCTCTGCGCCGATGTCGCCAACCTGATCGGAAATGGCGAGCAGATGGTGCTCGTCCACGGCGGCTCGCACGAGACCAACGTCATCTCCGAGAAGCTGGGCCATCCGCCGCGTTTCGTCATCTCGGCTTCGGGCCACGTCAGCCGCTATACTGACCGGGAGACGCTGGAGATTTTCGCCATGGTCGTGGCCGGCCGGGTGAACAAGCGGCTGGTGGAACGGCTGCAGGGGCTGGGGGTGAACGCCGTAGGGCTTTCCGGGCCTGACGGACGGCTGCTGGAGGGCCGGCGGAAGTCGGTGCTGAAGGTCGTGGAAGACGGCAAGAACAAGGTGCTGCGCGACGAGTGGAGCGGCGTCATCGAACGGGTCAACGTACCCCTATTGAGGCTGCTCCTCGACCACGGCTACACGCCGGTCGTCGCCCCGCTGGCCATCAGCGAGGCCGGGGAGATGGTCAACGTGGACGGCGACCGGGCGGCAGCGGCCGTGGCCGTGGCGCTGCAGGCGGAGGCCCTGGTCCTGCTCTCCAACGTGCCGGGACTGCTGAGGGATTTCCCCGACGAAGGCTCGATCATCCCCAGCCTCGGGCGCGGAGAGGTGGAGAGCTATTTCACTTATGCCCAGGGGCGGATGAAGAAGAAGTTGCTGGGGGCCCAAGAGGCGCTGGCCGGTGGTGTGGGCCGGGTGATCCTCGGCGACGGGCGGATCGAAGCGCCGGTCAGCCAGGCGCTGGCGGGCAGAGGAACGGTGATCGAATGAGCGAGTCAGCGGGTCAGCGAGTCGGCGAGCCGGCGAGCCGGCGAGTCGGGGAATGGGGTGAGCTGGAGGCAAGGTATACCAGCGGGGTGTATGTCAAGCGGCCTCTGGTCGTCGTGCGCGGGGAGGGGGCCCGGGTGTGGGATGCCCAGGGGCGGGCCTACATTGACTGCGTGGGCGGGCATGGCGTGGCCAACGTCGGCCACTGCCATCCCCAAGTGGTGGCGGCCATCCAGGAGCAGGCGGAGCGGCTGATCACCTGCCCGGAGAGCTTCTACAACGACCGGAGGGCGGAGTTGCAGGCCGAGCTGGTGCGTATGGCGCCGCCGGGGCTGGAGCGGGTGTTCCTCTGCAACTCCGGTGCCGAGGCGGTGGAAGCGGCGATCAAGTTCGCCCGGCTGGCCACAGGCCGTCCGGGCATCGTGGCAGCGAAAAACGGCTTCCATGGCCGCACCCTGGGGGCGTTGTCGGCCACCTGGCGCTCCGAGTACCGTCAGCCCTTCGAGCCGCTGCTGCCGGGCTTCGTGCACGTGCCCTACAACGATGCCGGCGCCCTCGACGAGGCCATCGGCGAGGACACGGCGGCGGTCATCCTGGAGGTGGTGCAGGGGGAGGGAGGGGTCATCGTCGGCGATGGCGACACCCTGCGGCGGGCGCAGACGTTGTGCCACGAGCGGGGGGCGCTGTTCATCGTGGACGAGGTGCAGACGGGGTTCGGGCGCACGGGCCGCCTGTTCGCCTGCCAGCATCACGGCCTGGAGCCGGACCTGCTCTGCCTGGCCAAGGCCATCGCCGGCGGGATACCTATGGGGGCGGTGCTGATAGGGCCGCGGGTGGGCAGGCTGCCCGGTAAGGGGCACGGCTCCACCTTCGGCGGCAATCCGCTGGCCTGCGCCGCGGCGTTGGCCGCCATGCGCGTCATCGAAGAAGAAGCCCTGCCGCAGCGGGCGGCGGAGTTGGGGGCCTTCTTCCTCTCCAGGCTGCGCCAGGTGGCCTCGCCCCTCATCCGCGAGGTGCGCGGGCTGGGGCTGATGGTGGGCATCGAGCTGAAGCGGAAAGTCCAGCCCTACCTGGAAGCGCTGATGGAACGAGGCGTGCTGGCCCTTGCGGCGGGGCCCATCGTGATGCGTTTCCTGCCGCCGCTGGTCATCAGCCGGGAGGAGCTGGAGACCGTAGTCAGGGCGGTGCAGGAGGTGCTGTCAACGTGATGCGTGATGCGTGAAACGTAATGCGTAAAACGTAATTACGTTTGACGTTTTACGTTTGACGTTTCACGTTTTGCGTTTGACGTTTCACGCCCCACGTCAATGTGCCTTTGGAAGGAACGAACTATGGACGAATTGGTATTGCTCCGCGAGATGCTCGAAATCTACAGCCCTTCGGGTCAAGAAGAGGAGATTGCGGCCTACCTGGTAACGCAGATGAGGGTCTTGGGCTTCCGCACTTACCAGGATGCGGTGGGCAACGCCATCGGCGTGCTGGGGGATGGGGAGAGGGAAATCGTGCTGCTGGGGCACATGGATACCGTCGAAGGGTTCATCCCCATCCGTCTGAAGGATGGCAGGCTCTACGGGCGTGGGGCGGTGGACGCCAAGGGGCCATTGGCCACCTTCATTCTGGCCGCGGCGCGGGTCGGCCCTCTGCCGGGCAAGCGCGTTGTGGTGGTGGGCGCTGTGGAAGAGGAGTCGACTTCCAAAGGCGCTCGCTATTTGCTGAGCAGCCTTTCTCCTCAGATGGCCGTCATCGGCGAGCCCAGCGGCTGGCAGCATGTGACCCTGGGCTACAAGGGCCGCTTGCTGGTGACCTATCGCCTGGCCGCCTCCACGCGGCACAGCACCGCTCAGGGGCCTTCGGCTTCGGAGAGGGCCATCGAGTTCTGGAACAAGCTGGGGGCCTATGCCCGTCGCTTCAACCGCGGCGAACGGTTTCGCTTCCATACCCTGGACCCCACGCTGCACAAGATCACCACCTACAACGGCGGCTTCGAGGAGGAAGTGGCCATGAACATGACTTTGCGCATCCCCTTCGGGCTGGATGTGCCTTTGCTGAAGGAGAACATGCGGGCGTGGGCCAACGGCGCCGCCGTCGGCTTCAGCGGCGAGGATGCGCCCTTCAAGGCGGACAAGAATAACCCCCTGGTGCGAGCATTCCTGCGGGCCATCCGCGCTCGGGGCGGCCATCCCACCTTCAAGGTGAAGCTGGGCACTTCGGACATGAACACCGTTGGCCCGGTGTGGGGTTGCCCCATCGTGGCCTACGGGCCGGGCAACTCCGCCCTCGATCACACGCCGAATGAGCATGTCCACGTGGAGGAGTTTTACAAGGCGATAGAGGTGATGGAAGAAGTGATCCGTGAAACGTGACGAGTGATCCGTGATACGTGAATTCACGGATCACGCATCACGGATCACGCATCACGGATCACGCATCGCGGATCACGCATCACGCATCACGCAGTAACGAAAACGGAGGAAATAAGCGATGAAAAAGGTTGTTCTGGCTTACTCAGGTGGTTTGGACACCTCGGTCATTCTGGCCTGGCTGAAGGAACGCTACGGCTGTGAGGTGGTCACTTTCACTGCCGACCTGGGCCAGGGGGATGACATGGAGGAAGTGAAGAAGAAGGCCCTGGCCACGGGAGCCAGCAAGGCCTACGTGGAGGACCTGCGGGAGGAGTTCCTCATGGAGTACGCCTTCCCCACCATGATGGCCGGGGCCATCTACGAGCGGCACTATCTGCTGGGCACCTCTTTCGCCCGCCCGCTCATCGCCAGACGACAGGTGGAGATTGCCGAGCTGGAGGGGGCCGACGCCGTGGCCCACGGTTGCACCGGCAAGGGCAACGACCAGGTGCGTTTCGAGCTGACCTACAAGGCGCTCAACCCGCACCTGAAGGTCATCGCCCCCTGGCGGGAGTGGGAGATCCGCTCGCGGGAGGATGCGCTGGCCTATGCCGCCGCCCACAGCATCCCCGTGGCGGCCACCGAACGCTCCATCTACAGCCGCGACGGCAACATCTGGCACCTGAGCCACGAGGGCGGCATCCTGGAGGACCCCTGGCGAGAGCCGGAGGAGGAAATGTTCCAGCTCACGGTGGCCCCCGAGGCGGCGCCGGATGAGCCGCTGACCCTGGAGATTGATTTCAAGGAAGGCATCCCCAAGCGCATTGACGGGGTGGCCTGCGGCCCCGTGGAGCTGCTGACCCGGCTGAACGAGCTTGGCGGGGCGCACGGCGTGGGGCGGGCGGACCTGGTGGAAAACCGTCTGGTGGGGGTGAAGTCGCGCGGCGTCTATGAGACCCCCGGCGGCACCATCCTTTACACGGCCCACCGCGCCCTGGAGAGCATCTGCCTGGACCGGGAGACATTGCACTATAAGGACGTCGTCGCCCAGCGCTATGCGGAGCTGGTTTACTACGGCCAGTGGTTCACCCCGCTGCGGGAGGCCCTGGACGCCTTCGTGCGCCAGACGCAGCAGACGGTGACCGGCACGGTGCGGGTCAAGCTGTACAAGGGCAGTTGCACCGTCGTCGGCCGCAAGTCGCCCTACAGCCTCTACCGGGAGGATTACGCCACCTTCGGCGAGGAGGACGTCTACGACCAGGCCGATGCCGAGGGCTTCATCAACCTCTTCGGCCTGCCGCTGAAGGTCAAGGCCCTGCTGGACATCGAGGGCTTCGGCATCTCCGGCTACCGCGCGCCCAACTACAGCAAGTTCAAGCGGGATTAGGGGGATCGGGTCCCGGCTTGCGAGTTGCGGAGGTAGAGGGTGAGGCACTGAGGCACCGAGGTACTGAGGCAAAGGACGGCTTGCGATAGCGACTCTTCGATGTTATCATAGTCATGGTTGCTCCGGCCATTCATGCTTTGCTACAGGCGAAGAATGTCAACGGCGGTCTGCGACAGAAGCTTATAACCGGGAGGCTGGAGGTTGGTGTGCAACCACGCTGGTCAGAGGAGATGGTGGAAGAGGAGTTGGCATGAAGCTATGGGGCGGACGGTTCGAAGGGACGCCTGATGAACTGATGGAGCGTTTCAACAGGTCCATTGGCTTCGATTGGCGGCTGTGGTCTGTGGATATCGAGGGCAGCATCGCCTACGCCAAAGCGCTGGAGCGCGCCGGGCTGCTCAGCGCCGATGAGCGGGAGCGGCTCATCCAGGGGCTGCAGGCCGTGGCGCGGGAGTTCGAGGCCGGCCAGTTCGAGTTCAAGCCCTCGGACGAGGACATCCACACCGCCGTCGAGCGGCGGCTGGGGGAGCTGGTGGGCCAGGTGGCGGGCAAGCTGCACACCGGGCGCAGCCGCAACGACCAGGTGGCCACCGACCTGCGCCTCTACCTGCTGAAGGAAATCCCCGGCCTGCGCCAGCAGCTTAGCGGGTTGCAAGAGGCCATCGTCGTCAAGGCAGAGCAACATCTGGACGTCATCATGCCCGGCTACACGCACCTGCAGCGGGCGCAGCCGGTGCTGTTCAGCCACTGGCTGCTGAGCTACTTCTGGATGCTGCAGCGAGATCGGGAGCGGCTGGATGAGCTGGAGAAGCGGGTCGCCGTGCTGCCGCTGGGCGCGGGAGCGCTGGCCGGCCATGCCACTTCGCTGCGCTCAAGTGCAGGCCTGGGCATTGACCGCCACTTCCTGGCTGCCGAGCTGGGCTTTCGGGCGGTCAGCGAGAACAGCATGGATGCCGTATCGGACCGTGACTTCGTGGCCGAGTTCCTGTTTTGGGCCGCGCTGGTGCAGGTGCACCTCAGCCGGCTGGCCGAGGAGCTGATCCTCTGGTCCTCGGCGGAGTTCGGCTTCGTGGCGCTGGACGAGGCCTACGCCACCGGCTCCAGCCTGATGCCCCAGAAGAAGAACCCTGATGCGCTGGAACTCCTGCGCGGCAAAGCGGGGCGCATGGTGGGCCATCTGGTGGCCTTGCTGACGGTGCTCAAGGGGTTGCCCTCGACCTACAACAAGGACCTGCAGGAGGACAAGGAGCCGCTCTTCGACGCCCTGGACACGCTGAAGCTGGCCCTGCCCGTGGCGGCGGGCGTGGTGCGCACCCTGAAGGTCAACGCCGAGGCCATGGCTGCGGCCCTCGACGATGGGATGCTGGCCACCGACCTGGCCGACTACCTGGTGCGCCGTGGCGTGCCTTTCCGCCGTAGCCACGAGCTGGTGGGGCGCGCCGTGCGCCGGGCCGAGGAGCTGGGCCTGCCGCTGCGCGAGCTGCCGTTGGCCGAGTTCCAGGCCATTACTTCGGCTACGCTCAGTACAAGCTCCGAAGCCTTCGATGAAGACCTCTACGCCGTGTTCGACCATCGCCGCTCGGTGGAGATGCGGGACTCCTACGGCGGCACGGCCACGACCGCTGTCCGCCAGCAGATTGAGCAGGCCCGGGCAGTGTTACAAGGGGGCAATTTCACCCCCACCTGACCTCCCCCATCAAGGGCGAGGGAGACCCTCACGCGCGGGGCGCACCCCGTAGGATGAAAATTTGCTACTGGAAAATTTGTTCCCGCTGGATCGTCAGACTTGTCCTGAATGAAGTGAAGGATCCAGCGGCCCGGCGACGGATCCTTCACGGAGCTTGCCACGCTGCGCTCGCAGCGTTGGTTCAGGACAGGTCTGGCGATCCGCCGCGAACAGGGTTTATTTTCGGAGGAGTCTTCTGCGGGTTACCCAAAGTTCCCCTCCCCTGGCGGGAGGGGTTAGGGGAGGGGGATCGGCTCATTTCCCTCGCAGCTTCTGTATCCTCTCCTCCACCCGCCATCGTTCCCCGGTCAGGGAGGCGTTGCACTGTGCCGCCACGGCGTAGGCCGCTTCGGCCTTGTCCATGTCACCGGCCAGCCAGCAGGCAACGGCCAGTTGAAAACGGGCCTGGGGGTGTGAGGGCAAGGCAGCAGCGGCCGCCTCGGCCAGTTGGCGCATCGTCGCCAGCTCCTGTGTAGCTTCCTCGCTACGGCCCAACCGCTCGTAGGCCAAGGCCAGGTCCAGATGGGCTTCCACCAGCGTGCTCTCCGTCTCATCCGGCATGGCCTTCACGTACTCCGGTTGCTGCTGTAGGGCCTCCTGGAAACGGGTCAGGGCTTCGCTGGGGTTTCCCTGTTGCAGAGCAAGAGCGCCCAGTCCGAGCAGGGCGTTGACGTTGGAGGGCAGGATCTCCAGGGCCTTCTCATGTGCCCCCTTGGCCGCCGACAGGTCCCCCTGCAGGTCGTAGAAATAGCCCAGGCCGCTCCAGGCCAATGAGAAAGCCGGGGCCAGCTTCGTCGCCTGCTCCATCTCCCTCACCGCCTCGTCCAGGCGATCCTGGCGGTAGGCGAACCAGGCCGCCAGATAGTGGACGATGGGCAGATCGGGGGCATCCTGCAGCAGGGCTGTGTAGGCCTCGCTGGCCTCTGCTGTCTTGCCCTGGGCCTCGTAGATGGCGGCCAGTGCAGCCAGGACCTCGACCGATGGCTTGATCTCTCCTTCCAGGGACGGCTGCAGCGCCGCCAGCGCCTCATCCAGGCGACAGAGCCGGAGCAGGACACTGGCCAGCGCTGCCCGGTTAGTATCTCGATAAGGACCTTCCGGCTCGAAGCGGACAATGGCCGCCCGATACTCGCCCACGGCCTCCTCCAGGCGGCCCTGGGTCTCGTAGAGCCTGGCCAGGGCGACGTGCGTCTCGGCATCGTCGCTGAGCCTGAGCGCGGCCTGATACTCGGCGATGGCCTGATCAGGGTTGTCGGTGCGCTTGTAGAGGCTGGCCAGGGCCAGGCGGGCGAGAACGTTGTCCTCCAGGCGCAGCGAGGCATGATACTCAGCGATGGCTTCATCCATCTGCCCCTGGCGTTCCAGGAGCATGGCCAGGAAGCAACGGACGTCGGCGTCATCTTCCAGGGTCAGCGCCCGGCGGTAGGCGGCGATGGCCTCGTCCGTGCGGCCCAGTTTGTTGTAGGTGTCGCCCAGGCGGGCCAGGCTGGCCACGTGGCCGGGGTCGGCGGCTAGGGCGGCCTGGTATTCGGCCAGGGCCTTTTCGTACTCCCCGGCCTCGTAGTAGGCGTTGCCCAGGGCGGTGTGGTTGTCGGCATCGGGCTGCAAGGCCACGGCCTGCTGGAGCGCGGGGATGGCCTGCCGCGTATCGCCCAGCAACAGGTACATCAGCCCCAACATGGAGGTCACGGCCGCGTCGCGTCGGTTGTGCTCCAGGTAGCTCTGGGCGGCGGTTATGGCTTTCTCATAGGACGTTCTCGCTTCCTCGGCCTCCCCTCGCTCCTCCAGGAGCTGGCCGATGGCGTGCCAGGCGGTGAAGTCGTCAGGATCATACTGCACGGCGGCGCGGTACTCCTGTAGTGCCTCCTCGGTCCGGCCCAGCTCCCGGTAGAGGTCGCCCAGCAGGTCATGGGTGTTGGCGTCGCAGGGGAGAAGGGCCAGGGCCTGCTGGTAGGCAGCAACGGCCTGATCCGGCTGCCCCAGGTGCCGATAGGCCAGGCCCAGAGAGACCTGATCGGTGAAGAGGCCAGGGGAGAGCGCGATCGCTTGATTGTAGGCGTCCACGGCCTCTGTCCAGCGCTCCAGGTCCAGATAGGCCCGGCCCAGGGAGCGGTAGAACCAGGCCAGGCGGTCAGGACGTAGGGGCGCACGGCCGTGCGCCCCGACCTCTATGGCCTGCTGATACTGGGCAACCGCCTCTTCCAGCTTGCCCTGGCTCCATAGGGTGTCAGCGTGCGCGGCCATGGCCTGGGGATCGTCGGCCTTTTCCTTCAGCGCTCCTTCGGCCAGACTCGTGGCCTTCTGGTACTCGGCGGCAGCCTCGTCGGCGCGGCCTAGCTTCTCGTAGGCCTGGCCCAGGGCGCTGTGGATGGCGGGGTCGTCGGGCGAGAGCTCGGCGGCTCTGGCGAGGGCTGTGGCCGCCTCATCCCAGCGGTTCTCTGCCGTCAACAGCACACCGCGAAAATAGCAGGTGTCGCCGCTATCCGGCTTCAGGCGCAGGGCTTTCTCGGTTTCCTGCAGGGCGGCGGCATAATCGCAGTTGGCGCTGTAGGCGATGGCCAGATTGTGGCGAGCGGCGTAGAGGTCCGGGTTGAGGCGAACGGCCTCCTGCAAGGCGGCCAGGGCCTGGGGGAACTGGTGCAGGTAGAAGTGGCTGGAGCCTTTGTAGAAATAAACCGCCTCCTTGCCCATCAACCGCGCCTCCGCGGGGGCGGATTGCAAGGCCAGCTCGAAGAAAGTCAGGGCCTGATCGTTCTGGCCGTCGGCATAGTAGGCCAGGCCAATGGCCGCCGCGGCGATGTAGTTCATCTCCTTGAGTTCCCTGTCCACCCGGATCTCCAACTGCTCCAGGTCGGCCAGGCTCACGGCGGTTTGCTTGAGGAAGGGCAGGTACTGCTGGGGCGCTCTGACCAGTTCGAAGCGCGGGTTGACACCGGCGTCATCGTACCAGCCGTAGATAACCACGGCGGCCCTGTGCGCGGCGGCCCGGGCGCGGGCATTCCGCTCGGTGTAGACCTCGTAGGCCCGCTCTACGTAGACCCCTTCCACCTTGAGCTGGCTCAGGGCCTCGTTGAGGCCGGTCTCGATGCAGCGGGCGTAGTTCACCACCCGGGTCTCGGGATCATGCTCGAAGTCGGCGATGAGGACGATGAGCCCCTTGGGCGGGCGTTTCATGTCGTAGAGGGTCCAGCCGCCCCAGCCTGCCGCCGCCAGCACGGTCAGGATCAGCCCGGCTGCAGCCAGACGGCGTTGCCAGCGTTTATAGAGCTGAGGGCGGGCCAGGACGTAACCCGCGCTGATCACCATGGCGGCCAGCCCGACGCCTACAACGATCAACCCGATGAGGGGGTTGCGCATGATGTCCACCGCCTTGGTGAACTTCTCCAGCAAGGCCAGGACAGTGGTGAAAACCGCCAGGATCTGTATGAGGAGATTGCGAACGCCCTCCCTCTTTGGCTCCTTCTCCACTGGCTTCGCGGTAAGCGGAGCGCCTTCTTCAATCAGGGAAGGCGGGGCAACGGGGACCGCCGGCCGGGCCTTGGGCTCCGGAGGCGGAGCGGCAACAGGCGCAGGGGTTATTTCCTCAACTTGCGGTGCAGGGGGTGCAATGCCGGCCAGGGCTTCTTCCAGGGCAGCGACCATCTCTCCGGCCGTCTGATAGCGGTCGGCTGGCGACTTGCTGAGCGCCTTGAGAATGACCCGTTCCACAGCAAGGGGCAGGCCGGGGTTGATCTGCGAGGGCGGGGGCGGCGACTCGGTGAGGTGGCGCATGATCATAGCGGCTGGCGTATCCGCCGTGAAGGGAAGGCGGTTGGTGCACAGTTGGTAGAGGATGACCCCCAGCGAGTAGATATCGGCCCGCCCGTCCACAGGGTCGCCCCTTCCCTGTTCAGGAGCCATGTATGCCGGTGTGTCGGTGGCATCACGGCTCAGGGCGCGGAGGGTCGTGCCCATGATTCTGGCCATGCCCAAATCGCTCAGCACAGGCTCGCCCTGGGCGGTGAACAGGATGTTGGTGGGTTTGATGCCCCCATGGACTATCCCCTGGCCATGGGCATAATCCAGGGCGCTGCCGAGGGCCCGGAGCAGGCCGAGCACTGCTGGCAAAGGCATGGTCTGGCCGCTGGCCCGCAGTTCCTCCAGCCGCTGTTTCAGGGTGGAGCCTTCTGCAAGCTCCGTGACCACGTAGAGCACGGCCCGATTGCCCGCGGTGGTCACGTCAAAGTCGTAGATCTGCAGAATGTGGGGGTGGCGCAGGGTGGCGGCCAGGCGAACCTCCTGGCGGAAGCGCTCGACGAACGTTTCGTCCTCGGCCAGGGAGGGGTGAAACGCCTTGATGGCCACCTCACGCCCCAAAGTCGGATGTTTGGCTTTGTACACCTCGGCCATACTGCTCGTGCCCAAGAGGGCAGTGACTTCGTATTTGCCAAGTTTTTGACCGACAAGATCAAGCATCTCCTCAACTCCTTCTGCAGAAACCCTCTGGCCGTGCCCGACTGCGGGTCTCACTTCCTTCCGGCCAGGGCGTGGCGCACGTCGCCGGTCGCCTGCCTCAGCCGCCGCCGCGCTTCCTCCGCTCCCACACCGGCGAGCAGCATCACCAGCGCCACCTTGACCTGGTAGCCGGCGGCTTCGAGGGCCTGCTCTGCCTCCTCCGGCCCCACGCCCGCCGCCTCCTGCAGGATGCGCCGCGCCCGCTCCCGCAGCTTGTCGCTGGTCGGCTGCACGTCCACCATCAGGTTGCCGTACACCTTGCCCAGCCGGATCATGGTCGCCGTGCTGAGCATGTTGAGCACCATCTTCTGTGCTGTGCCCGCCTTGAGGCGCGTGGAGCCGGCGATGACCTCCGGCCCCACCAGGGGAGCGATGGTCACCTCGGCCAGCCCTTCCAGCGGCGAGGGGCGGGTGCAGGTCAGCCCGATGGTCAGGGCGCCGCGCTGCCTGGCCTCGGCCAGGGCGCCCAGCACCCAGGGCGTGCGCCCGCTGGCCGTGATACCCACCACCACGTCCGCTTCCCCCACCCCGGCCTGACGCACGGCCTCCGCCCCCGCCTGGCGGTCGTCCTCCGCCCCTTCGATGGCCCGCGTGATCGCTTCCGTCCCCCCGGCGATGAAGGCCTGCACCATCCCCGGCTCCGTGCCAAAGGTGGGCACCATCTCGGCAGCGTCCAGCCCCCCCAATCGCCCGCTGGTCCCGGCGCCGAAGTAGAGCAATCGCCCGCCCCGCTGCAGCCACTCGACGATCAACTCCACGGCCCGGGCGATGGCCGGCAGCTCCTGCTGTACCGCCTGGGCCACGCTGGCATCCTCGGCGTTGATGAGGGCTACCACTTCGGCGGTGGGGAGGCTGTCAATGTCCATCGTCGCCGGGTTGCGCGCTTCGGTGAGCGCCCTCGCCCCCACCCCCCATCCCCCCTCCCCCTCTCGTGACTCCCTCCCCCGTTTCGGGGGAGGGCTGGGGAGGGGGTGGAGAGGGGGAGGGGGGCGCAGGGGGGAGGGGGTGAGGGCCAGCAGTGCCGCGCCCACGGCCGCATCCCTTCGCGGGGCGATAGGCCGGGCATGGGGAGCTACGGCGCGCAGCAACTGCTCCAGCGTCTGGCGCACGATCTCGCTGGACTGGAGCACTCCGCCGGCCAGCACGGCCTCGAAGCCCTCCTCCTCCATGCCCAGCCTGCGGATCACAGCGGCTGCCGCCTTGGCCAGCTCCCTTCCCGCTTCCCGCAGGATGGACCGGGCGACGGCGTCCCCCTCCAAGGCCACTTGAGCCACCAGGGGAGCCAGCGACGCCAGGTCGGACGTGCTCAGGCCGCCGTCGTACAACAGCGAGATCAGCCCCTCCGGCGAAGCCAGCCCCAGGTGCGCAAGCAGCCGCTCCCCCAGCCGGGTGGCCGGCCCCTGGCCATCGTGGGCGCGGATGACTGCGTGCAGCGCCTCCTGCCCGATCCAGTAGCCGCTCCCCTCATCGCCCAGCAGGTAACCCCAGCCGCCGGCCCGCCGCGCCTGCCCTCCGGCGTTTACCCCGTAGGCCATGGAGCCCGTCCCGGCGATGACCACCACGCCGTGCCGCCGCCCCACCCCTCCCACCAGCGCGGCCTCGGCATCGTGCGCAATGACCAGGCGGGGGAAGGGGCCGATCTCCTGCATCATCTGCTCGATCGCCGCCCGGTCAGCCGGGCGATCCACACCGGCCATGCCCAGCCCTGCCGCGGCGATCTCGGCCATCGTCAGCCCGGCGGCATGCAGCGCGCCGTGGATGGCCTCGGCCAGCGCCGCTTGCGCTGCCTGCCGGCCCACGACGTGGATATTGGACGGGCCACCCTGGCCGCGCCCTCGCTCGCCGGCCTCTTCATCCAGCACCACCGCCGTCGTCTTCGTCGCCCCACCGTCCACGCCGAGAACACGCATCGGATCCCTCCTCATTCAGCGAAGACGCACCACGCATCACGTATCACGCATCACGTCCATGAGCACGCTCTCATCAATTCGACATAATTTTCCCCCGGCACGATCTTGCCCAGCACAACCCGCCTCGCCGCGCCTGTGCAGGGGGGCAGATTGCCCGGCCGGCCGTGGATGGCCTCGTAAGCCAGAACGGCGAAGGCCATGGCCTCCTTGGCCTGGCTGGAGAAGCCCAGGTCCTCATGGGTGAGCAGCCGGGCCGGGGCCAGCCGTTCCTCCAGCATCGCTCGCAGCGTGGGGTTACGCGCCCCGCCGCCGCCCAGGATCACCTCGTCAGGCATCCGAGGCAGGAAGCGGCGATAGGCATCGGCGATGGATACGGCGGTGAAGGCGGTCAGCGTGGCCACGATGTCCTCGTCCCGCAGGCCCAGCGCCTGCGCCCGCTCCCACACCTCCGCCCCGAACTGGACGCCGAACTGCTCGCGGCCCGTCGTCTTGGGCGGGGGAAGTTGCAGGTAGGGATGGGCCATCAGCTCGGCCAGCAGGCGTTCGTCCACCTGGCCCCGCGCTGCCAGCGCCCCGTCCCGGTCGCAGCGCCACGCCCCATCGGTGGCCCGGCCAGCGGCGTAATCAATCAGCATGTTCCCCGGCCCGGTGTCGAAAGCGACCACTCCCCATGCCCCCAACCCCCCTTTCCCTCTCCGCAGCGGAGAGGGAAAGGGGGGCAGGGGGGTAGGGGAGAGGTAGGTCACGTTGGCGATGCCGCCGATGTTCTGCACCGCCCGCACCCGCTGCGGATGGCGGAACAAAAGCCAATCCACGTAACTCACCAGGGGCGCGCCCTGCCCGCTGGCGGCCACGTCGGCCACGCGGAAGTCGGCCACGGTGGTGATGCCCGTGCGCCGGGCGATGACCGCCGGTTCGCCGATCTGGAGGGTGGATTTGACCGGCGAAGAGACGTCCACGGCGTGGTAGATGGTCTGGCCGTGGGAGCCGATGAGGGAGATGTCGGCCGGCTCAAGCCCCGCCGCGGCGATGGCCTGGAGCGCTGCAGCGGCGAACAGCTCTCCCAGGGCGAAGTTCATGTGGCAGATGCGGTCCACCGTGCCCGTGGCTGGATCGAAAAGCTCGAAGATTTGCTGGCGCACCTCCGGCTCGAAGGGTACACACGTGAAATGGAGCAACTCCACCGTCAGATCCGGCGGCGCACCCGTGATTTCGACGATGGCCGCATCCACCCCGTCGGCCGAGGTGCCGGACATGAGGCCCACAACTTTCATAACAATCCGGTTCTCCAGACCCCTATCGGCTTAAGCAGGGGGGCGTGATGCGTGATGCGTGATCCGTGATCTGTGATCAGGGGAAGGGGACGTTTTGGAGCAGGTTTTCCAATTCTCCTCGATTCATAGTCAGGTCTGACTCAGCGATCTGCGCGCCAGCCTCGTAGAGGACGCTCTGTTCACGGAGGATGAGTCCACGCTGCTGCGGGATCATGGTCAGGAGCAAGCGGACAATCTGGGTAAGCAGGTGCAGACGATGCTGAGTGACGGCTTCCCCCAGCACATGGCGGCCTTTGTAGTACCAATCGCGGCTCTCCCTGGCCGAACCGAGGGCGTATTCATAGAAACGCTGTAACTACCTACCCTGTCACTGCGAGCGAAGCGAAGCAGTCTCCTGGAATCTAGGAGGAGATTGCTTCGCCCCTTCAGGGCTCGCAATGACGCCAGCCCACCGCTATATCTCACGTTGCAAGGCCAAAGGTAGGCAGTTACGAAACGCGCCCGATCTCTGCCTGTGCCGCGTGAATATCCCTCGGCGACATTGGCGCTGATGGAACCCAGCGCCCGATAGAGTTGATCGGACAAACCAAGCGTGCGTCTATCTCGCATTAGTTTTGTCACATCTCGCCAGCCTATATCCGCGGCGAATAGCGCCAGGCGATAAGCCTCCACCGTCCACAATGCATCATTCTTGATCTCTTGCGGCACTGACTCTGCCCACTCAGCATAATTCATCGCACACCTCTCTCTTCAGGTCTCACGGATCACGCATCACGCATCAAAGCCCCAACGACCGCTTTGTGTAGCCTGAGCCGGAAATCCCGTATCCCCTCCGGGTCCCGGCCATAGTAGACGCGGTTGGTCAGCAAGGCCACCACCAGCTCACGGGCGGGGTCTACCCACAGAGAGGTGCCGGTGAAGCCGGTGTGGCCGTAAGCCCGCTGGCTGAAGGGATGCCCGCTGGCTTCGGGATCGGGCGACCACAGCGCCCAGCCCAGGCCGCGCCGCGTGAGCCCATCCTGCGCCTGAAGGCGGGTCATCTCGGCCACCGTCTCTGCCCGCAGGAGTGGCGCGCCGCCATCCAGATACACCTGCCCCAACGCCGCCACGTCAGCCGCGCTGCCGAACAGCCCGGCATGCCCGGCTATCCCGCCCAAGCGGGCCGCGTTCTCGTCGTGCACCTCGCCCCGCAGCCTTCGCCCGCGCCAGGGGCAGAGTTCGGTGGGGGCGATGCGGGAGGGCGGAGCAAGGGAGCAGGTAGCAGAGAGCCCCAGGGGATCAAGGACTAACCCACGCAGCGTGACGTCGAGGGGCTGGCCGCTCAGGCGGGCGATGGCCTCGCCCAGCAGGATGAAGCCCAGGTCGCTGTAGACCACCCGGCTGCCAGTGGGATAGCTGAAAGGAGAACTCAGCGCTGCCTGCAAAGCCGCCTGGCCGCTCTCCAGCCGGTAGAGCGGGCTCCAGGCCGGCAGGCCGGAGGTGTGGGCCAGCAGGTGGCGGAAAGTGACCCGGCCGGCGTCCACGGTCTCATCGGTGGGCGGGACGACGGCGATCTCCTGGCCGGGGTGCAGGGGGTCGGCGTAGGGGCGGATGGGGCGGTGGCCGTCGAATTCGGGAAGCACGGTGCGCACCGGCTGGTCCAGCGCCACCAGCCCTGCCTCCACCAGGGTCATGAAGGCGGTGGCCGTGAACAGCTTGGTCAGCGAGGCCAGGTCGAAGAGGGAGTCCGCTTGGGTCGGCTGCTGGCGGGCCTCCGGGTCGAGGAAGCCGTAGGCGCGGTGGAAGACGATGCGGCCGCCCTGGCGCACCACCAGCACGGCGGCGGGGAAGACGCGCCCCAGCGCCTGGTGCGTCACCATTTCCACAGCGCGCCACCTCTCTGCCACCATGCCTCTCCCACAGGGGTCGGTAGATTGGTAGGTTGGTACATTGGTAGAGATGAAGCGGCTCAATGGGTCAGGGTCACCTTGCGCAGGCCGCGGGGATGGTCGGGGTCGAACCCCTTGGCCAGGGTCAGGGCCAGGGCGAAGAGCTGTCCCGGCACCACGGCCACCAGGGGCGACAGCCACTCCGGCACGCCGGACGGCAGGGGCAGCGAGGTCTGGGCCAGGGCCAGGACATCGTCCCGATCGGAGATGACCACCAACTCCGCCTCTCGCTCCCGCAGTTGCCGTAGAAAGGCCGATAGTTCCGCCGCAGCCTGGCCCTCCGGCACAACGGCGAAGACGGGGAAGCCCTGCTCCACCAGGGCCACCGGGCCGTGGCGGAAATCGGCCGAGGAGTACGGCTCGGCCAGGACGTAGGCCAGCTCTTTGAGCTTGAGGGCGATCTCGAAGGCCGTGGCGTAGTTGTAGCCGCGGCCGACCACCACACAGGCCTCCATGAAACGGTAGCGTTCGGCAGCTCTAGCCACGGCTGGAGCGGCTGCCAGAGCCTCGGCCGCCACATCGGGCAGCGCTTCCAGGGCCTGCCGCCGTGCCTCATCCTCTGCCAGCGCTGTGCTCAGCAGGGCCAGGGCGAAGAGGGAGGCGGTGTAGGTCTTGGTGGCGGCGATGCTCTGCTCCCGGCCGGCACGGAGGTGGATGACCTGCTCGGCGGCAGCGGCCAGGGGAGAGTCGGGGTCATTGGTCAGGGCCACGGTCAGTGCCCCCTGACGCTGTGCCTCGACCAGCACGGTCACGATGTCAGGCGAGCGGCCCGATTGCGATATCCCCAGCACCAGGGCCTCCTCCAGACGGGGCGGCGCGTTGTACAGGGTGAACAACGAGGGAGTGGCCAGGGCTACAGGCAGCCTGTTGGCCGCGCCGAACAGGTATTGGCCGTAGCGGGCGGCGTTGTCGGAGCTGCCACGAGCGGCGATCATCACGTAGCGGGGGGCGCGGGAGCGGATCGTTGCCGCCACCCGCTCGATGACCGGTCGTTCGACCTCCAGCAGTCGCCGCCACACCGCCGGTTGTTCCAGGATCTCTCGTTCCAGGTTGGAAGACATCGGTTCTCCTCTATGGCAGTCTCAAAACGCCCGATCATCTCCAGCGAACGTTCCACTCCGCCACCACCAGATGGACAATGTAAGGAGCCATAGCGTCTCTCCCTGGCCGGCGCTCACCGGTAGAGGGAAACCCTCTCCCGCTGCGTCTCGAAATCGGCGCGCTCTGCCTCCCAGCCAGCGACGATGGCCTCCACCGGCACCCCCGTTTCCAGTTGTCGCCGCACTTTGTCGGTTCCCATGAGCAGGTCGAAGTGCCAGCGGCCTTCCTCCGCTTCGGGCTCTCGCCAGGCGAAGCGGTCGGGATGCAGGGCACGCACGGCGGCGATGAGCTGCAATCCCGCCGTCACCGGGCGCAGGGCCTGGCGGTCGGTCACGTGCAGGTGCACTCCCTCGCACTCCTGCCCGGCCCATTTACTGGCCGTCGGCTGGAAACGCACGGGACGGAAGCGCACGCCAGGCAGGTTCAGCGCGTTCAGGGCGTCGGCCAGGGCATAGCCATCCACCCAGGGGGCGCCGATCTGCTGGAAGGGCAGCGCTGTGCCCCGCCCCTCCGACAGGTTCGTGCCCTCGAGGAGACAGGTGCCGGGATAGAGCGTGGCCGTCTCCGGCGTGGGCATGGCCGGCGAGGGCGGCACCCAGGGCAGGCCCGTGGCGTCGTACCACATCTCCCGCCGCCACCCCTCCATGGGGATGACGGTGAGCTCGGCCCCGATAGGAGTGCGCAGGAAGCTATCCGATGCCCGCGCCCCTGCAATGCCAGGATGCTCGTTGAAGAGACGGGCCAGCTCGCCCACGGTCAGGCCGTGGCGCAGGGGGATGGCGGCGCGGCCGACGAAGGAAGCGCAGGCTGGCTCCAGCGACGGTCCCTCCACGATCTGCCCGCCGAGGGGGTTGGGGTGGTCGAGGACGATGAAGGGCATCCCCGTCGCAGCCGCCGCCTCCATGGCGTAGCTCATCGTCCAGACGTAGGTGTAAAAGCGCACCCCTACGTCCTGTATGTCAAAGAGCAGGACATCCACCTCCCGCAGCATCTGCGCTGTGGGCTGCAGGGTCTCTCCGTAGAGGCTGTAGACGGGCAACCCGGTGCGGCGGTCGCGTCCAGAAGCCACCGCCGCGCCATCGGGTGCGCTGGCCTGCAGGCCATGCTCAGGAGCGAAAAGCGCCGTCACCTTCACCCCGCGGCGCAGCAGCGCCTCCGCCGCGCCCTCCAGCTCGGGCGTGACCCCCGTGGGATTGGTGATCAGCCCCACCCTCTGGCCGCGCAACAGGTCCAGCCGCCGGGCCAGAAGCACCTCCAGCCCTGGACGCACTCGCTCGGCGAGCACTATCGCTCAATCCTCCTCGCTCAAGGTCACCGCTATCACCAGCCCGGCGCCGGGGCCGGAGCGGCAGGCGAAGATGGCCGGCGTTCGCCCCGTCTCGGCCTGATAGCGGCGGGCGACGTGGGCCTCGAAGGCGGGGACGGCGTCGTCGCGCACCAGGGCCACGATGCAGCCACCCCAGCCGGCACCGGTCAGCCGCGCTCCGGCCACGCCGTCTGCTTCCTGCGCTGCCTGCACCAGCACCTCCAGCTCGGGACAACTGATCTCGTAGTCGTCACGGGCGCTGGCGTGGGCTTCGTTCAGCAGGCGGCCCAGCGTGGCTACCTGGCCAGCGCGCAAAGCGGCCACGGCGGCCTGCACCCGCCGGTTCTCCGTCCACACGTGGCGGCAGCGGGCCCGCACCCGGAGGCGCGTATCAGGGGTGAGGCCCGGCACGTCCTCTAGCTCGATCCCGCGCTCCGCGAGCTCGCCGACGGTGACCTCCTCCGGCAGGAAAGGCTCCAGTTCGGCCCAGGGCACCTCCTGCACGTCGCGCAGGTGGGTGATGGCAGGGAAGCGGGCCCGCAGCAACGCTACCCCGGCCCGGCAGGCGGCCACGCGGCGGTTGTAATGCCCGCGCACGTTGCCGTGACGCACGCCGCTGTCGGCGATGAGCAGGTGATAGCCCTGGGGCAGAGGGACGTGCTCCATGCGGTAGCGCCCGGCGGTGTCGGGGCGGCAATCCAGGAACAGGGCGTGGCCCCGCCGGGCGAGGAGGGCGATGAACTGGTCCATGATCCCGCCGCGTGTGCCCACGTACCACTCCGCCTCGGAGCAGAAGCGGGCCAGCGTCACCCCGTCGGGTTGCCAGCCGTTCACATGGGCCAGGGCCAGGGCCACGACCACGGTGAGCACGGACGAGGAACTGAGCCCCGCGCCGCGCGGCACACCGTGCGGTGGCCCGCCGACGACCAATCCATCCAGACCACGTAGGGGCGGACGGCGGTCCGCCCTTCTCAACTGCCGGGCCAGCGCCTGGGCCGCACCCCGGGCGTAGTTCCCCCAGTCGCCTGGGGGATCCGGGGGAATGTCCGGGCCGATGGTGAAGGCGCGCGGCGAAAACTCCGCTTCCATGTTGCTCAGGCGCACCGTCGCATCCGAGCGGGGGCGGGCCAGGAGGAGGGTGTCCCTGTCCAGGGCCACAGGGAGGACGTAGCCGTGGTTGTAGTCGGTGTGCTCGCCGATCAGGTTCACCCGGCCGGGGGCGCGGAAGATGAGCACTTCGCCCGCGCCGTAGGTGGACGCGAAAGCGCTCAGGGCCTCGGCGTAGCGCTGCGCCTGGGACGTTGCTTCCTCGCCGTAGATGGTGCGCAAAGGGGGTATCAGCTCAGACATCTTGCAATGACAAAATCCCAAAGGATTGGCCCCACGCCGCAAGCCTTTGGGATCTGTTGGATCGGTCCCTGGTCATTCCGGCCACAAGCCGTGGGTTTCAGATAAGCGTTCAGTATTCGATAAACTCTTCGCGAAAACCGGATAAGTCCAATCTCTCTTCCAGGGGATCAATCCTGATATTCCAGCGCTGCATCTCGATTGCCCCGAAAAGCATATCTATCTCTTTATCCTGTTCATCCAGCCCCAACTCTTCTATCACCAGGGCCCAGCAAAACAGCCTTTTACCTTGCAGCTCCCCATAGATGAAACATGCTTCCTGGATTTCCCTTCTCTCGCCGCCGATTCCGACGGTAAACGGCTTGGGCAGCCGGTTGATGGATAATCCCTTTGCCCTGCCTCGGGTTATATAATTGTGCACCGCTCCCGTATCGAATAGCGTATGCAGAGATGTATTGTTGCAGATAATAGTCCCATAGACTCTTCCCATTTTCACCTGCCCCCTTGCTCCTCCGTATAAAACGGTTAACATGTCCCAAAATAAAAGTATAGCAGACTTTCCACTCCCTGTCAATCCTCACGCAGGGGCGCGTGGCGTTGGGAGCGGAATCGTGCAGCAACTGGCTGCATGAGGGGGTGGCGTCAGATCAAGGCAGCAGGCCTACGGAGGGCACCATGCGCTCGTAGTGCACGCCGGGCAGGCCCAGCCGTCCGCCGGCGGCGATGGTCAGCCCGCCCAGGAAGAAAAGCTGTGTGGAGCCGCCGCCATCCAGGTTGATCGCCTCCAGCGCGCCCGCTTCGGCCAGCAGCGCTGTCAGTTCGGCCAGCGTGGCCCCCTGGCTGTCCACGCCGGCGAGTCTGGCCCCCTTCTCGGCCCCGGCCACAGCAACTACCGCCAACTGCCCTTCCCCGTCCACGCCCAATCCGATGCGGGCGGCGCGGGTCCTGTCCACGTCATCGGGGAACTCCGTGGGCACGATGCCGATGTGCACAGAGCCATCATCGCCTGGCCGATCCACCCAGAACTCCTCCTCGGCCAGGCGCGTCGGCGTGAGGGCCGATCGCCCACCCTGCAAGAGGAGCGGCCCGGCCTGCAGGGCCTGCACGATGCCCTGATGCTCCGGGCGCAGGAAGCGGTAGCTGACCCGCGGGCGGGCACGCAACGCAGCCAGGCTTTCGGCTTTCAGTACGCCTGGGGCAAAGGAGAGCACGAAGCCGTTTTGCGGGATGTCCAACCCGCCGTCTGCTTTCCAGCCCACCACCCGCCGCTCAATGACGGTCAGCTCCACCCGCCCCGGCTCGGCGGGGGTGCAACCGGGCACTCTGCCCTGGCTGGCCAGCCCGTAGGCACGGGTATAGAGGGTGACTTCGGCCGGGGCGTTCAGGGAGAACCGCCGTTCCCTTGCTTCTCCGCTCCCCTGCTCCTCTGCGCAGATCAGGCGTGTGCCGTCGGGCAGGGTGATCTCCAGGTCGGCCATGGAGAACAGGGCGGCCTGCCAGGAGCCGTCGCCTCTTTGGCAGAGGGCCGCCCTGCGGTACAGCGGTGGGCGGCGGATGATCCCCTCCTCCACGAAGAGGCCGTAGGGCTCGCCCAGGGCAGAGTGGAAGCTGAAGAAATCGTGATGCTCGAGCAGGAAGAAGGCGGTGTTGAACAGAAGACGCGGCCGCTCCCGCCACACCAGCTCGCGAGGGAAGCCCAGCCGCCCCACGGGGATCAGGTCCTTCAGGGCGTCGAAACCATCAAAGGTCACCCTGTCCGGCGGCCGGACACCCGGCCCCAGCTCCAGGTGCAGGCGCTTTTCGCCCTCCAGCAGGGAGAGCACAGCCTGGCCGCGCTGCCGCCAGGCGCTTTCCCTGGCTGGCACGATCGGCTGCCAGCGTCCCCCATCGCAGCGCAGCCAGCCACAGGCCAGCAGCGTGCGCAGGGTGTGCGTGATCAGCGAGTTGGCGCTGAGCAGCTCTTCCCCTGCCTCCGTGTGGCTTTGCAGGCCGGGGAAGAGCTCACCCACCGCCCGGTCCCGCTCCAGACGCAGGAAAGCGACGATGCGCGGGGCGGTTGCGCCGCGGCCGAGGGCCTTCACCCAGCGCAGGTAGCCCGCATCTTTCAGCTTGACCTGGGGTTCCTGCTGGTCAATGTCCAGGAAGCGAAAGCCGGCCGGGGAAAAGCGCACTGCCGTGTAGTCGGAGAAGGTGCCATCGCCCCAGCCGATGCGCTCCTGGGTTTTCTCAACGCCCGGGGAGCGCATCGTAGACGACCTGTCCTTCGATCATGGTCCACTGCGGCTGCAGGGCGTCGTCCAGCAACACGATGTCGGCGTCGCGGCCGGGGGCCAGCGCACCCTTGTTGAGCGAGAGCACGCCGGCGGGCACGGCGGTCGCCATCACCAGGGCTCTCTCCAGAGGCAGCCCTACGGTCTGCACCAGGGTGCGCAGGCCGGCATCCATCAGGGCCACGCTGCCGGCCAGGCGGCCATCGAGGCTGCGGCAGGTCTGCCCTTCCAGGATGACCTGTTTCCCGCCCCAGGTATATTCGCCCGGCGGCAACCCGGCGATAGGAGCGGCGTCGCTGATCAGGGCCACCCGCTCGGGCGTTTTGAGACGCAAGAGCAGTGCCAAAGCCGCCGGATGGACGTGCACGCCGTCGGCGATGACCTGGGCGATGACCTCGTCGCTGTACCACACGGCACCCACCACGCCCGGCTCTCGATGGTGAAAGCCGTGCATGGCGTTGTAGATGTGGGTGGCGTGGGCCAACCCCTGCTGCACCGCTGCCCTTACCTGCTCGAAGGTGGCGTCGGAGTGGCCGATGGAGGGGAGCACGCCCTGTTCCAGCAGGCGGGGTATGGCGCTCAGGGCTTCTCCCTCTTCGGGGGCCAGGGTCATCATCTTCAGCCATCCCCGGCTGGCCGCCTGCAGCGGCTCGAATTCCTCCCAGCGGAAGGGGCGCAGGAAACGGGCATCCATCATGCCCGTCTGTCGGGGCGAGAGAAACGGCCCTTCCAGGTGCATGCCCAGGATGCGCGCTCCCGGCGGCCGGGCGGCGATGGTGGCGGCCATCCCTTCCAGCAATTCCGCAAGCTCTGCCAGGGGTGCGGCGATGGTCGTGGGCAGAAAGGCGGTCACGCCGTGGCGGGGGAGTTCGGCGGCCATCTCGGCGACCTGGCCTTGCATGGCGTCGAAGCCGCCGAGCCCGTGGATGTGCAGGTCAATCAGGCCGGGGAGCACGTGGAGCCCGGCGGCGTCTATCACTTTGGCGGCGGTGAGGTCCGGCAGCAAGGGCGTCGTCTCACCTGCGGCGGCGATCTTATCGCCGACCACGGTCACCACGCCCTGCTCGATGACCCCCTCGGGCGTGTAGACCCGTCCGTTGATGATGACCCTCAGTCGCTCAGTCACCAGCCCGTCTTCTCTTCTGTCAGCAGGATGCGCTGCTCGCGATAAGCCTGTTCGATCAATTCGCCGTCGTCAGAACGGCGCATTGCCTCACACACAGCAAAGACATCGTGGCCTTCTGCGCGCAGAGCGCGCACAACAGCAAAGTCACAGCTTTCATCGGCCAGAAAGCGCAAGGCGTGAGCACTCATCAGGCTGTTTGTAGCAGGATGACTTCGTGGGCCAGCGACTCGGCGGCATAAGCCAGCGCGGCCTGGATATCTTCCAAGGTCAAGCGCGGGTATGCATCCAGCAGGTCAGCCTCTGTAGCTCCCTCACTGAGTTTGCGGATGATGAGTTCTACCGGAATGCGTGTCCCGCGAATCACCGGCTTGCCCAGCATGACAGCGGGATTAATTTCGATACGATCTGTTAGCGTCAAAGGCATAATGCTCCTCCTTGGAGACACGCAGAGAGCCCCTTACACTATTCCACGACATCCGGCTTAGTCTCGCCTTCCAATGCAATTATACACCACCTGGCCCTCAACAGCAAGGCACGACCGCAGGGTGGGCTTGCGCAGCGGTTTATTATCATGGGGTAGCAGGCCAATCGTATTGGCCGTCTTTGCGCCGGAGTCGCCTAATTCGATTAGGCTTCTGCCCGGTCTCAAGGCGGGTTGCCCTCACCGATTCGATTTGTCGCGCCAGCCCACAGGGGTGCCTCTACCCCAGACCGATGAGACCCTTCATGCCCTGGATCAGCTCCTGCGCCTTCTGCGGCGTGTCGGCCTCGGCGAAGAGGCGCAGCACCGGCTCGGTGCCCGAAAAGCGCACCAGCAGCCAGTTGTCGTTTTCCAGCAGGAATTTCGTGCCGTCGAGATGCGACACGCTGAGCACCGGATAGGGGCCGATGCGCTCGATGCGCTCCTCGCGCAGCCGCCGGGGGATGATGACCTTCATCTCCGACGTGGCCGGCACGTTATCCTCCACCACGTACAGCCGGCCGGTGAGAGCGTAGACGTCTTCCAGTAGTGCTGAAAGACGCTTGCCCGTACGGGCCAGCATCTCCACCACCAGGGCGGCGGCGAAGATGCCGTCTTTGCCCAGGATATGCCCGCGGATGGTCAGGCCGCCGCTCGATTCGCCGCCCAGCAGGGCGTTGTGCCGTTTCATCGCCGCGGCGATGTGCTTGAAGCCGACGGGCACCTCGTAGCACTTCTCGCCCACCCGGGCCGCCAGCCGGTCCAGAAGATGCGTCGTGGCGAGATTGCGCACCACGCCGCCCCGCTCGCCGCGCACCTCGTGCAGGTAGTAGTAGAGCAGGAGCAGGATGTCGTTGATGGAGATGTACTCGCCGCGCTCGTCCACGATGGCCACGCGGTCGGCATCGCCGTCGGTGGCCAGCCCCAGGTCGTAGCCGCCATCCTGAACGGTGTTCATCAGCAGGCGCAAGGCCTCGGCATTGGGCGCTGGCGAGCGCCCGCCGAAGAGCGGATCGCGCCGTTCGTGGATGGTGCTCAGCCGACAGCGCGCCTCGGTGAGGATGATCTCCAGCGTGACCTGCCCCACCCCATGCATGGGGTCGAGGAGCACCTTCAGGCCGGCGTTGCGGATGGCCTCCAGGTCAATCAGCGCCTCTACGGCGTCCACGTACTCGTTGGTGAAGTCGGCGCGGCGCACGACGCCCGTCTCCAGGGCCAGGGCCAGGTCCATTTTGACCACTTCATCTGGGGTGAGGCGGTTCGTTTCCGCTTCGATGAGCCCTGTCTCCTCGTCCAGCAGCAGCGAGCCGTCGGTGTGGAAGACCTTGAGGCCGTTCCAGTCGGGCGGGTTGTGGCTGGCGGTGAAAACAAGCCCAAAGGCCGACCCCTGCTGGCAGGTGGCATAGGTGACCAGCGGCGTGGGGGCGTCTTCGGCGAGCAGGATGACAGGGATGTTGTTGCCGGCGAAGACCTCGGCGGCGGCCTCGGCGGCGCGGTCGGAGAGGAAGCGGCGGTCGAAGCCGATGAGCACGCCCTGCCCTTCGCGGCCCTGGCGGATGATCTGGTTGGCCAGCGCCTGGGCCAGCCGGCGCACGTTGTGCAGGGTGAACCCCTCGCCGATGATGGCCCGCCAGCCGCCGGTGCCGAAGCGCACGATGCTCTCCTCCTCGATGCGGCGCGGCCGGTAGAGGCGTTTCTGCAGGATGAACTCCGCCTGCTGTAAATCCTCGAGGGTGTTGATGCCCAGGACCTCGTCCTCGTCGTAGATGCGGTAGCTTTCCACGCGCAGGCCGGAGCGGATCAGGCGGTGAGCGCAGTCGGTGAGGCGGATCTCGCCGTCAATGTCCGAGGGGGGCAGGCGCTGCAGGGCGGGGAACAGGGCATCGGCGCGCACGACGTAAGCGCCCACGTTCACCTCCTGGATCTGGCGCACCTCGCGCGAGGCTTCCGCCTCCTCGATGATGTCCATGATGCGGCCGGCGCCGTCGCGGATGATGCGTCCGTAGGGCAGGGGGCGCTGTACGACGGCGGTGAGCAGGGTCAGGCCGGCGTCCTTGAGGCGATGGCGGTTGATGAGGCCGCGGATGGAGGCCGTGCGGAAGAGCGGCGTGTCGCCGTAGAGGATGAGCAGGTCGCCGTCGTAGTCGCGCAGGAGGGGATAGGTTTGCAGGACGGCATGGCCGGTGCCCCGGCGCTCTTCCTGCACCACGTAATGGTAGCCTGGCCCCAGGTGCGCCTGCACTTCCTCCCGCTGGTGGCCGACGACGATGTAGAGGTCTTCGGGCGAGACGAAGCGCAGGGCTCTTTGCACCACGTAGTCAATGACCCGGCGTTCGCCCAGGGGCTGGAGCAGGGGGAAAGAGGCCAGGTCGGCGGCCTGTTCACGGCCTGCGGCCAGGATGAGCACTTTCAGAGGGCGTTGCTCGTTCGTTTTCATCTCTTGTTTCACTCCCGCCTCCAGCAAAGCGGCAAATTGCATAGCCATATTATGCCACAAATGGCAACTTATTGCAACGCATTCAGGTGACAGTAACCTCGCAGGTGACTGTCACCTGACCTTTGTTTGGTTCAGTCTGATCGGCGGCCAGGTCGGCCTCGATCTCAGCGATCATGGCCTCGCACAGGGCTATCTCCTCCTGCTGCTCGGCCAGGTCATTCTCGGTCATCCCGATCATCATTTCCAGCACGTCCACCTGGGTCTGCCAGGTCTGCCGCGCCGCCTCGTCCGGGGCTTTGGCCAGCAGCCGGCGGGCGATCTCCCGCTCGTAGCGCAGGCGCTCGAGCTTGGGTTCGAGGGTATCCCAAATCTGGCTCTGGGCCTCGATAGCCCGATCCTCCCACGCCTGCCGCACCTCGCGTTTCATCATAGCGCGGGCCTCCTCCTCGTTGCGGGGGACGGAGGCAAAGTAGCGGCCTTCGTCCAGGGCGCAGCGGGCAAAGCCCTCCAGCCGGGTGTGAGCGCGGGGCATGAACGCCTCCAACACCTCCACTGCCTCGGCGGTGCCCTCGTGGGCCAGGATCAGCAGCGCCTCCTGCATTTCCCACCGCCAGGCGGTCTCGCTCTCCAGCAGGATCCGGCGCGCGTCGGCGACGGTCTGCGGGTGCTGGCGCAGGTCAAACGGCGGGCAGCAGCGCCCGTAGCCGGGGCACGAGTCGCCGCAGGCCGAGGAGCGATACCACAGGTCACCTTCCAGCCGCACCAGGCCGCCGCGTCCCAGCTTGAGGTTGCCCTCAAACTCCTCCACGCCGGCATAGTCGGCGGTGATCCTATCGCGGTAGCCGGCGCAGCAGAGGCCGCAGCCAGGGCATCGTCGGCTGCAGTTGGCGGTCTCGATCAGCCGGCCGTGTTCGTCTTCGGCTACATCCGCGCCATCTAGCCGGCGAGGGTCATAAGGCGGTGTCCATGGCGTCCAATTCTTCAGGGTGTTCATCGGTTTCTCCTTGTTCGTCAAGCTGCTGTGGTGGCCTGCCGAGGCTGCATAACCTGGCTAGCCGGGCGGTTTTTGGCCTCTGTTTACATGTACTCTTCTGCGTACAGCAGTTTCTCCAGCCTGGTCAACGCCGTCCGCACCGAGCGCAGGCGGCGGGCCGTTTCTGCCTCCGCGTCCTTTTCCTGGAGCGTGGCCTGGGCCAGGCTGGCGGCGGCACGCAGCAGGCCGAACGCCGCGCCTTGCAGTTTGGTGTCGGTCTGGCGCATCTTCTCCGTCTGGGTGATGATTTCGTCTATGACTGGTCGCCAGTCTGGGGCCGGCTTGCGCGGGGCCTTGCGGTCCAGGCTGGTGCGTATCTGAGCCTCCCCTGTCGGGCCGGCCAGTTGCTCGATGATCCCCTCGCTCTCCTTCAGACGGTTGTACTTCTGGTTCAGGCTGGTGCGGATGCCCCTGCCGAAGGTGATGCGATAGAAGCTCAGGATCCCATCATAGATGATGTGGTCACGAAAGGGCAACAGAGTTGCCTGCACCAGGATGGGCAACGGGGCACCCCCCGTCACCGCCTCCAGCGGATCGTACAGCCCCAGAACGCCGTAGAGGTGAGCTGGCCCTTTGCCGCTCATGAAGACGGTGTATGGCTTCAGGTGGCGCATGATGTAGAAATCGCCGCTGACGCAGTGGCGCCAACTGGCGACGATGGCCAGTTCCTGGGGCGAAAGCCGCTCCGGGTTCTCGGCCACGAAACCTTCCAGCAGCTCGGGTTTAGCGTGAAGCGCATCGCGCAACCTGGCGAGCAGCGCGACAGGTTGCTTGCCCACTTTCTCGGCAGTGGTGGCCTGAGGGATGACCTTGAGGTGCCGGTTAGCGTAAGCCAGCAAGGCCCAGCGGAGCTTGTAGAACAGTTGGGTGTCTTCAGTGGATAGGTTCACAGTATGTTTCCTTGGAGCTGATTTGTTGCCCTTCCTTTTGGGCTGTCAGATGCAGGAGTTTGTCTCGGGTCATCTCGCTTCCCTATTCACGTCCTCGGCAAATTCAGCCGGGTACCGGCCCGCCCGGCCTTCGGCGTTGGCGAGGCCATCAGAGCTTCTGCCAACCGGCCCGGCTTGGTGGTTTCTTCCTCGATGTTTATGTGTTGCCCTTCGCGTTGGGAGACAGACAATCTCCTCGAAGCGGCTTACTTATCCAACCGCCGCCTCTCTCAGGGTCTCCGTCAATTTCCGTGGATCTCTGCACACACTGAACACCCATTGGCCAAACTCACCGTGATGATTGACCGCCCGCACCCACCGCTTTGCTGCCGCCTCTTTCTGTCGATCCTGCTCTGTCTCAAACCCTTTCACCTCAAGCACGATGGTGGTTTCTCTCACGCCAGCCTTCCCCGACGTCAGGGAGGACCCCACCCCAGCCCTCCCCGTCAACGGGGAGGACCCCACCCCAGCCCTCCCCGTCAACGGGGAGGACCCCACCCCAGCCCTCCCCGTCAACGGGGAGGGAGAAGGCAAGGGGCGCCAGCGAATCAGGTAATCGGGGCGATATTCATGCCGGACCCCCTGCCATTCGTACGGGATGGTGAAGTCGAGATGATCGTTGCGGGCATAGGAAACGACCTCGGGCATCTTCTCCAGTTGATAGGCTACACTGTGTTCCCACTTGGGCGCATCCAGCACGACGTGGCTGATGTGGCTTTTCGTGGTGCCTACGGTGGGACGGACGGTGCGGAAGAGCACCTCAGATGTGGAGCCAACGGGACGAAAGCGTTCGATCACGGGCAGTATCGGCGGTTCGCCCGCTTCGGTATCCGGCTCGATGGCTTGCGTCAGGCGCTCGATGATTGTCTGCTTGTATTTGAGCAAAGCGATTTCTTCAAGCGGTGTCTCTTCGGTGAGGATCACGCGTTCCTCCAGATACTCCCAGACTACGTTGAGCACCTGTGGAAAGAGAAGATGACGGGCGTTCCAGTCTTCCCGCCTATCCTTGAGCCGGCGCGTGAGTTCGGCAGCGATCTCGTAGACGGTTGCTTGCAGCCGCTTCTCCTTGTGAAACGGGTTCCGATCGTGCAGTACCTCTGGTCCCGGGCCAAGGCGATCGGGGCGTCCAATACGGTAGCCAGCGGCGGGCTTGGCGATGACTTCGGTCGGTTCACTGGTGGGGTCAACTCTCAGGTAGGGCACACCCTTCAGATTCACTCGAATTCGCTGGCGCACGTCAAAGACGTAGCCCTCCACGCGCGGGAAGGTGATTTCCAGGTGCTTCCGTTCGGGTAATGCCCGTACAAGGGTGGAGACCTTTTGCACTTCGGTGCGGCTGACCGGCTTTTTCTTGACCGGGATGACCTCAAAGGGCACGCCGTAGACATCCACGTATTCGGGCTCGCTGAAGTCGTCGTAGTTAGTGCGCCGCAGTCCACGCCCGACCACCTGTTCGCAGAGCAGTTGGGAGGTGAACGCTCGCAAACCCAAAATCTGCGTCACATTGTGCGCGTCCCAGCCCTCGTTAAGCATCCCCACCGAAATCACACATCGAATGTCTTTGCCAGGCGGGTCGCCTTCCCCCTCCCATTCGGTCTTGCCCACGGTATCCACCATCTTGCGCAGTCGTTCGGCGAACGACCCCCACCCTGCCCCTCCCCCTTCGAAGGGGGAGGGAACGGGAGGGGGTGCGCTTTCGGCCTCAACCAGTAGCTTCGTATCAATGCGCAAGGTCACCTCCCGGCCCTCTCGGTTTTCCAGTTCGGATTGCACACCACCTCTGGCGATGTGCTCATGCACGAGCTTGGACAAGCTGGTGTTGTCGCAAACGACGATGAGAGCGGGCGGCACAGGTGAGCCTGCCTGCTGGAACGCTTCAAAGGTCTTTTTCCACTCCGATGCCAGCGTGGCCAGGGCGCCCTCGGCTTCTCGAAGCACTGATTCGGGTTTGGCGCGGCGGCGAGCAGTCTGTCGTTCGGATGCGGACAACTGTCGGTTGATCCATTCCCACAGGCGGAAGTACTTGGGGATAAGCGCGCCGGTGTTGTCGTCCACTGGCACGCGAGGGATCTTCACAATACCACACTCGATGGCATCCACCAGGCCGAAGTCGGAGACAATCCACGGGAAAGGAGAGCCCTCGTCGTAGCCGCTGCCCTTGATGTAGAACGGGGTGGCGGAGAAGTCGGCGGAGAAGTTGATGCCGCGCACGGCATTGATTTTGTCTAACCCGCTTACCCAAACCGTGGCCTGCCTGAGTTCTTCCTCCAGACTTTCTCGTTCCTCCTTGGGCAACTGTCTGAGTTCCTCAGGAGAGAGCACCTGGGCTGGGCGGTAGGCGTGGTGCGCCTCGTCGTTGATGACCAGGATGTTTTGCTTATTGCCCAAGTCTTGCAGCACCCGACGGCAGAAGGCGGTATCGCTCTCAAGGCCACGCTGAATCACGCTCCGGGAGCGGCTGTCGTCTTTTGGCTGGAAGAGATGCCAGTTGGTGATGAGGTACTTGCCCTGATGGAGCCGTTCGAACAGCGAGCGGGGCACCAGGTCGAAGTGATCGTAGTAGTTATTCTTGTTCCAGGGCAGGAGTACCTGAAGCCGCTCGCGGATGGTCAGGTTTGGGCAGACCAGCAAAACAGCATCCGAGAAACGGCGATCCTGCGGGTTGGCGAGTTTATTGAGTACCTGCCAGGCGATGACCATCCCCATCACGACCGTCTTGCCGCTTGCAGTGGCCATCTTACAGGCGTAACGGGTGAGGGCCCCTACCCCAGCCTGCCCCGACATCGGGGAGGGGGTATCTTTGGGGATAACGATGCCTTGTTTCTCGGCGGGTGATGCTTCCACCAGCCAGATGAGTGTCTCGGCGGCTTCGCGTTGGCAGAAGAACAGCTTGCGTTCGCGATCCGGGTCGTTCCAATGGTTGAGCAGTTGTCTGGTGATCGGCGTGACCCCAGGGTAGCCCCTGTGCCGCCAGGTCTTCACCCGTTCGCGGATGGCGTTGACCATGTCCAGTGGGACAAACTCCTCTTCGAACATGGAGAGTTGTGGTCCCCGTGTGCGCGGCCTGAGGTAGTAGCCCGCCGGGCGACGTCCATCGGCCAGCACTGGCTGCCCCTCTCTGTAGTCCCAATAGCGGGTCGGTTCTTCGAAGGGGCTATTCACAATCGGGTTGTCAACAGCCAGAGACATACTATCCTCCTGTAGCTGCCACTGCGGCCTCTAGGCTCGCTATGTGATCTTGGAGGATCTCCCATGCATAGTCTATATCTTCGATAGATTTTCGAAGCCTGACGCTAGATCCTGCAATCTGTGTGGCAAAGTACCAGATACCCTGATTAGCGAGTTAAGGAATATAAGCATGGCATCCAGCGGATCCTCTAGATACTTTGGGTGTCTGCCCCAGAGAGGTTTCTGAAAACGCTCCCGAAAAAGTACCGAAGCACGTATGAACAGTTCAAGTACCTGACTCGTTTTCCTGGAAGTGCCAGCTCGTATCACCCTCATATTGCTTCACCCAATAGCCTCACCCTCACCACCTCATTCCCCCGAAAATCAATCACCTTTACCGCGATCCGCTGGTGCTCGCCCGCCTTGAAAGAGAACGAGGTGGTGCCGCGCATCTGCTCAAAGGCTTCGGGATCAATCTGCGCCTTGAGCGCGCGCTGGAGCTTATCCCAGGCGTCAGCATCGCCGGGGAAGAAGGCCTGACAGATGTGGAAGGTCATGCCGTCGTAGTCGGTGTCCAGGAACCACGCCGCCACGTCGCTGCCCCGGGTGTGCTGCGTCTCGCCTGTCAGCGGATCGTAAATGTCCACGCCGCGCAGTTCCACTTTGTAGGTGCCATCTTTTTGCTTTTGCACGCTCACGTCCGGCTGGCCAAAAACGGTGAAGATTTGGCTGGCGCGAGTGGTCTTCAAGAGGTCGCCGACCAACACGTCGGGGGCGATGTTGGCGAAATGTACCTGAAGCCCGGCCACCGGTGCCTTCTGGATCAGCGCCTGGGCTTCAGGATCGAAGCTGAAGCCGGCAAAGATGAGCACGTCGTAGGCATTCATGCGAGCCGTGGGGATGGCCTCCTGAACCTGGAAGCCCGTCACCGGCCCATGCTGTGGACCAAAGCTCACCGCCACACGCAACCCCCTCCCACTCCCTCCCCCGCCAGCGGGGGAGGGCTGGGGTGGGGGTGTCTCCCCCTCGACGTGTAAGAAGCCCACGTTGAGCGGCCGCAGGTTCTGCAGTTCCATCTTGCGGCCGCCGGGGAACAGCACGCCGCCTTGCTGCCGGAGCAAGCTTAGCATGTCGCTGAGGTAGTTGCCGCCCCGGTCAGATATACGGGCCCGGGCTTCTTGTACTTCAAACTGCGGGATGGGGGCCTGGGTGGGGTCTTCGACAGAGGGCACGGGGATGGCCTCCACGGTGAACGGCCCTGACACGCGTACCACGCCGCGCTCCACTTGTGGCCGGTCGTAGAGGGTTTCCTGGGGGGCATTGCGCTGGATGCTGGCATCAATCTCCTGGCGCTTCTGGCGCTTCAATGACCAGAACCGTTCGTGGGCTTCAAGCCCCTCCCTGGCCCTCCCCGTCAACGGGGAGGGGAGCCCCACCCCAGCCTTCCCCGACATCGGGGAGGGGAGCCCCACCCCAGCCTTCCCCGACATCGGGGAG
>JARYMM010000027.1:0-16723 GCA_029907105.1 Anaerolineae bacterium
TCGCAGCTTGAAGATGGGTGCACACGTGTGCATATCATACCACGCCTTGCCCTTCTTGTCAATGTGAGGGCGATGGCAGGTTTGACAAAATAGGGGAGGTGTGTTATTATCGCTGTGCACACGTGTGCATCTCTCTTCGTCGCGCCGTTGGGGATGAGCCATGGGTGTCTCCATCAAAGACATCGCCAGAGTCGCCGAAGTCTCCCACTCCACTGTTTCCCGTGCCTTGCGCGATAGCTCCCTCATCAGCGAGGAAACCAAAGCCCGCGTCCGGCGCGTCGCCCAGGAGATGGGCTACTCGCCCAGCGCCATCGCCCGCGGCCTGGTGACCAGGCGCACGCAGACGCTGGGGGTGGTGGTGACCACCATCGCTGACCCTTTCGTCGCCGAGGTGGTGCGCGGCGTCGAAGAGCGCGCCCTCGACGAAGGGTACAGCATCATCCTCTGCCAATCGCAATCCGACCCCGAGCGCGAAATCGCCGCCGTGGAGATCCTGCGCGAGAAGCGGGTGGACGCCATTATCGTCACCGCCTCGCGCGTGGGCAGTCTCTATTTGCCCCTGCTGGAGAAGCTCTCCGTGCCCATCGTGCTCATCAACAACCAGCAAGAAGGGCGCTATGTGCACTCTGTGGGCACCGACAACCTGCAAGGCGGGCAACTGGCAGGCCGCTATCTGCTGGAACTCGGCCACATCGGCCTGGCCTATATCACCGGCCCGGAGTGGGCGGCCCAAAGCAGGCTGCGGCTGGAGGGGGCCCGTCAGGCGCTGCAGGCACAGGGACTGGACTTCGAGACCTCACATATCGTCCAGGGAGATGGCCGCTGCGAAGGGGGGCAGGAAGCGATGGCCCGGTTGCTGCGCTGCGCCGCCCCGCCCACGGCCGTCTTCTGTTACAACGACCTGACGGCCATTGGCGCCATGCGGGCAGTTCGGCAGGCCGGGCTACGGGTGCCCGATGACATCTCGATCATCGGTTACGACGACATCGCCTATACCTCCTATGTCGTGCCGCCTTTGACCACTATCAAACAACGCAAGTACGAGATGGGCTTCCAGGCCACGGAGATGGCCCTGGCCTTGCTGGATGGCGTCGAAGCGGTGGAAAACGTGCTCCTTCCGGGCGAATTGGTGGTGCGGGAGTCCTGCGCTCCGCCGCGGAAGTTACAGCAGTCAGAGAGTTCCTGGCCGGTCTCCTGACCGGCTGTCGTTGCCAGGTCAGGGGAGCCGGCGAATCAGCCGAGATCTCACGCATAACTCAGAAACTCATCAAGGAGGCAAGCAAACGTGAAAGCATTAGTACTCAACGCGCAATGGGACCCCAGACCGGATTATCCGCTGTCGGACTGGGAACGGGAGACAGGCAAGGCCATCAGCGGCTATCAGGTCTGGCGTTACCCCACCCTGGAGGTCAAGGAGGTGGAAACCCCGACCATCAAGCCCGACCAGGTATTGATCAAGGTCAAGGCCTGCGGCGTCTGCGGGTCGGATATCCACTTCTACGAGACCGATGAGGATGGCTACATCCTGTACCCCGGCCTGACCAGGTTCCCCACCACCACCGGCCATGAGTTCTCCGGCCAGGTTGTGGAGGTGGGATCGGCGGTGCAAGACCTGAAGGTGGGCGATATGGTCACCGCCGAGGAGATGATTTGGTGCGGCTATTGTACCCCCTGCCGCAACGGTTTCCCCAACCACTGCGCCAACCTGGAGGAGATCGGCTTCACCATTCCTGGGGCCTTCGCCGAGTACATCGCCGTCGGCGCCAAGTACTGCTGGAAGCTGAACGCCCTCCTGGACCGCTATGGCGACGAAGAGAAGGTCTATGAAGCCGGCGCACTATGTGAGCCCTCGTCGGTGGCCTATAATACCATCTTCGTGCGGGCGGGGGGCTTCCGCCCCGGTGCGTACGTGGCAGTCTACGGGGTGGGCCCTATCGGCCTGGCGGCCATCGCCGAGTGCAAGGCGGCCGGCGCGGCGAAGATCATCGCCTTCGAGGTCTCCGCGCCGCGTTTGGAACTGGCCAGAAAGATGGGTGCCGATTACGCCTTCAATCCTAAAGAGGTCACGCCACACGAAGTGGTGATGGAGCTCACCGAGGGGCAGGGGGCTGACCTGCACGTGGAGGCGGCCGGCGTGCCCCCTCTGACCATCCCTGAGATGGAGCAATCGCTGGCCATCAATGCCAAAATCGCCGTGGTCGGGCGGGCGGCCCAGCGGGTTAACATGTACCTGGAGATGCTACAGGTGCGGCGCAGTCAGGTCTTCGGCTCGCAAGGCCACAGCGGTCATGCCATCTTCCCCAGCGTCATCCGCCTGATGGCCTCCGGCCTGCTGGACATGACCCCCATCATCACCTCCCGCTACAACCTGGACGGGGTGGTGGAGGCGATTATCAAGTCCGGCGATCGTACCGATGGCAAGATCATGGTCAAGCCCTAGGAGAGGGATGCCCTTGCAGTCCCGGATTGACGCATTGACGCGGATTCGGCACCGGCTGGCCGAGTTCCCCCAGGCTGTGGCCCTGGTCAGTTTCCTGGCGGTCTTTCTCTTCTTCTCCTTTGCCGCCGACAATTTCCTGACCTCAGTGGCCATCTCCAATATCCTGTCTTTTACCAGCATCCTGGGGATCATCGTCGTCGGCGTGGCCATGCTGATGATTGCCGGCGAGTTTGACCTCTCCGTGGGGTCCACCTTTGCCGTGGCCAGCTTTGTGTTTGCCTTGACCATGAACGCGGGCCTGCCGCCGTTTCCGGCCATGGTGATCGCCGTGCTGGTCAGTGCGTTGCTGGGCGCAGTGAATGGCCTGGTGGTGATCAGGACAGGCATCCCTTCTTTTATCACCACCCTGGGGACCATGCTGGCATATCGGGGCATCGCTCGCGCCATTGGCGGCGGCGATTTTGCCAAGTACATCAAGACCAAGCCGGTGCTCTTCAGCATCCTGAACGGCCCTATAGAGCCGCTGAACAGGCTCTTTCAGCCGGTGGCCAACTTCCGTGTGTCCATCCTCTGGTTTATCCTCATCGCCGGGATCATGTCCTACATCCTGATGCAGACGCAGTTTGGCAACTGGGTCTTTGCCACCGGGGGCAACCCGGGCGCGGCGCTGGCGCAGGGCGTGCCGGTGAAGCGGGTCAAGTTGATAGCCTTCACGTTGACCGGGCTGCTCACCGGCATTGCCAGCGTGATGCAGTTTGCCCAGCGCACCAGCGTGGACCCGCTGCGCGGGGGAGGCTGGGAGCTGATCGCCGTGGCCGCCTCCGTGATCGGCGGCGTGCAACTGACCGGCGGGGTGGGCACCATCTTTGGCGCTTGTGTGGGCATTCTGTTGTTGCAGATGCTGGAACAGGGGCTGGTGCTGATGGGGATTTCTGTTCAGGTCTTCCGGGCTGTGGCCGGCCTGATTCTGATGTTGTCGGTCATCCTCAACACATTTCTGAGCCGGCCGACGTGATTGTAGAGAAGGGAGGTGATCAGCAGAAAGATAAGCTCTCCGTGGCTGCTCAGGCCTGGAGAAATAGCACGCTGATTTCGCAGATGCCACGCAGATGAGCGGATAAATCGGAGAAAAATCAGCCTCAATCAGCGTGCTTCTGCGTGAATCGGCGTTCTATTGGCCTGGCTGAGCAGTTACAGCTCTCCTCGTCAGGCCGTGTGGCCTGACCTTGCGAGTCCGTTTTCAAGTCCATTCTTCAAGGAGGAAAGACCATGAAACGCTGGATACCGATCACGACGCTGTTGGTCATCTCGGTGCTGATCCTGACCGCCTGCCCGGCGCCCACGCCACAGGTCATCGAGGTAGAGAAGCCTGTGGTGGTGGAGAAGAAAGTCGTCGAGACCGTCGAGGTCGTGAAGGAGGTGCCGGTCGAGAAGGTGGTCAAGGAGACCGTGGAGGTCGAGAAGATCGTCGAAAAAGAGGTGCCGGTGGAGGTCGTCGTGACGAAACCCGGCCCCGAGGCGGTGCTGGACCTCATCCTCATTCAGCACGCGCTGTGTGCCTGGGACTCCTTCTGGTGCACGGTGGAGGCTGGCATCCGCCAGGCGGCGGACGACATGAATGTCAACGTCACCATCCTCGGCCCTGACGAGTTCGACCTGGAGAGGGTGGCGCAGTTGATTGACCAGGCTGTGGCGGCGCAGCCGGACGGCATCGCCCTGACCGTGACCGACCCCGACCTGTTCCGCGAGCCCATCCAGCGGGCGCTGGATGCCGGCATCCCCGTGGTGGCCTACAATGCCGGCGCCGGCCCCATCGAGGATGGCATCGCCTACATGACCTACCTGGGCCAGGACGAGTACCAGGGCGGCTACCTGGGCGGCCTGAAGCTGGCGGCTGAGGGGGGCACCAAGGGCGTGTGCATCAACCACCAGGTGGGGCACGCCGGCCTGGACAAGCGCTGCAAGGGCTTCATAGATGCCATGACCGAGAAGGGCATCCCGGCCGAGGTGCTGGCCATCACCAACGATCCGGCGGAGTCGCAGACGATCATTGACGACTACTACACGGCCAACCCGGACACCGACATCTTCCTGACCCTGGGGCCGAACGGGGCCAACCCCTTCTATGCCTTCATGGAGGCGGCGGGCCTGGGTCCGGGTGATGTGGTGCATGGCACCTTCGACCTCAGCCCGGAGATCATCGCCCGCATCAAGGACGGCACGACCCTCTTCGGCATTGACCAGCAGCCCTTCCTGCAGGGGTATGGTGCCGTACAGGCCCTGATGCTCAAGGTCCGCTACGGCATCAGCCCGGCGCTGCCGGTGACGCCGACCGGCCCCGGCTTTGTGGATGCCAGCAACGTGGGCATCGTGGAAGCGCTGGCCGGTGTGTATCGGTAACGTGGTCAGTTAATCGCATAGTCTGCTCGTCGCGTGGTTTCGCCGGTCATGTACGTGCCTATCTGACCAGGCGACCACGCGACGAACAGACCACCCGACCACGCGACGAACAGGCCCTCTGGCCAAAGGAGGCATGATAGCGTGAGTGTGGTTGCGGAGCGGCTGAGACCCACGCGTCGTCTGCTCATCGACTCTCCCATCACAGGGCCGCTGATCACCCTGGTCGTGGTCGTTGTTCTTTTTTCCTTGTTTATCCCCAATTTTTTCACCCTGCGCTCGTTATCGGGCATTATCAATGCGGCCACTCTGACCGGGACGATCACCATCGGCGTCACCCTGCTGATGATTGCCGGCGAGTTCGATCTTTCCGTGGGGCCGATGATGGCGTTCGGGGGGTTCCTCTATGGCCTCAACACGGTGGAAGGCGGCAACCCTCTGTGGGCCCTGTTTCTGGCCTTGCTCGTCCCGGGCGTGATGGGAGCCATCAACGGCATCATTGTCAACCGCACCCATATCCCTTCCTTCATCACCACTCTGAGCACGATGTTCATCTACCGGGGGGTGGTCTGGCTGTTCTCCGGGGGACAGATGTTTCAGACCATCGAGGAGGTTCCCATCTACAGCATCTTTAACGGGCGACTGGCCACGATCGCCGATGCCGTGGAGGGAGCCAATTTCCGCACCGCTGCGCTGTGGTGGATAGGTCTGGTCTTGCTGTTTCAATACCTTCTGGTGCGCACCCGCTTTGGCAATCACGTCTTTTCCACCGGCGGCAACGTGGGGGCCGCGGCGGCGCAGGGAGTGAATGTGAAGCGGGTGAAGCTGATCTGTTTCATCCTTTCCGGGGTACTGTCCGGTTTTGCCGGGGTATTGCTGTTCAGTCAATTCAAAACGGTGCGTATTGCCACCGGCGCCGGAGAAGAGCTCAAGGCCATTGCCGCCGCCGTGGTCGGCGGCACGTTGTTGACCGGGGGGTCGGGCAGCATTGTGGGAGCGCTGCTCGGTGGCCTGATCATCAGCACCTTGCGCACCGGCGTTGTCCTGGCCAACCTGATTCCGGCGGACAACTTCGAGGCCATCGTCGGGGTGACCATCGTGGGTGCGGCCATTTTCAACCACTGGATCCGCAGGCGGTCTTTATGAGTAGCTCCACCCCCTGCACGTGGAAAAGGAGCCCAGGACAGGGTTGGCAATTTCTCCTGCTGAGCAAGCTTTGCTACCTGTGCGGTTGCGACGGGCACTGCTGGCTACCAGCTCTGTTTTCGCCGCGGAGCACAGAGGGAACGGCCGCCGAAGGCGAGCAATAGTAGGACAACTGCGAGCAGTTGTCCTACTACTACCCGCTGCTGGCGTTATCCGAAGGAGAAGAGGCATGAGCGATCACAGGCACAGCACGCCTATCGTGCGCATGGAGGGAATCGTCAAGCGCTTCGGCACCATCACCGCCCTGGATGGTGTGGACTTCGACGTGTACTCACACGAGGTGGTCGGCTTGTTGGGTGACAACGGTGCCGGCAAATCCACGTTGATCAAGTGTCTGACCGGTGTCCACACCCCGGAGGAGGGACAGATCATTTTCGAAGGCCAACCCGTACGGATTTCCTCCCCGCGAGAGGCGCGAGCCCTGGGCATCGAGTGCTGTTATCAGGACCTGGCCCTGGTGAACCAGATGAGCATCGTGCGCAACTTCTACCTGGGACGCGAGCTGGTGCGCAGGCTTGGCCCTTTGCACTGGCTGGATATTCGGGAGATGAACAGGCAAACCTGCGAAGCGCTGCGGGACATCGGCATCGTGATCCGTTCACCGTCGGAGAAAGTGGGCAGCCTCTCCGGCGGGGAACGGCAATCCATCGCTATTGGCCGGGCCAAACACTTCGGCGCCAAACTCCTGATCCTGGACGAGCCGACGTCGGCATTATCGGTGGCCGAGACGCGCAAGGTGCTGGCCTACACGCAGGCGGCCAAGGAACGTGGGCTGGGCGTCATCTTCATCACCCACAACGTCCACCATGTGTATCAGGTCGCCGACCGCTTCGCCATCCTCCGGCACGGCAAGCTGGTCGGCACCTATGAGAAAGGCGAGGTGACGGAGGAGGACATCGCCGACCTGATCACCGGCGAACGCGAACGTTAGACCTGGCAAGAAAGGAGCGAACATGTCACACGTGAACGTTGGCCTCATCGGTGCCGGCCGCATCGGCAGGCTGCATGCCCGGCATCTGGCCTACCGCATTCCCGGCGTCAGGTTGCTGGCTGTGGCGGACGTCTTTGCCGAGGCGGCCCAACAGTGCGCCGCCGAGTGTCAGATCCCTGCCGCTTTCAGTGACCCTCGTCGCATCCTCGACGATCCCGACATCGAGGCTGTAGTGATTTGCAGCAGCACGGACACGCATGCCCGGTTCATCGAGGAAGCGGCTGCCGCTGGCAAGCACATCTTCTGCGAGAAGCCCATTGATTTCGACCTGGGCAGGATTGACCGCGCCCTGCAGGCCGTGGCCCGCGCCGGCGTCAAGCTGCAGGTGGGCTTCAACCGCCGCTTCGACCCCAACTTCAAGCGGGTGCGCGACCTGGTGGCCGAGGGGCGCATCGGCACACCGCACATCGTGCGCATCACCAGCCGTGATCCGGCACCGCCCCCTATCGCCTACGTCAAGGTTTCCGGTGGCATCTTCCTGGACATGACCATCCACGACTTCGACATGGCCCGCTACCTGATCGGCGACGAGGTGACAGAGGTGTACGCCACAGGCGGGGTGATGGTGGATCCTGAGATCGGCAAAGCGGGCGACATTGACACGGCCGTGATCACGCTGCGCTACGCCGGCGGGGCCCTGGGCACCATTGACAACAGCCGCCGGGCGGTGTACGGCTACGATCAGCGGGTGGAGGTCTTCGGCTCCGCAGGCATGGTGGCGGTCTCCAACAACACACCCGACTCGGCGCTGGTCAGCGACGCCACAGGCGTGCACGGCCCCCTGCCCCTGTTCTTCTTCGTCGAGCGCTATACCGATGCCTACATTGCCGAGATGCGGGCCTTCGTCGAGTGCCTCCAGCAGGACAAGGAACCCCCCGTCACGGGCATGGATGGCCGCATTCCCGTGGTCATGGGCTACGCCGCCGGGAAATCGTATGCCGAGAATCGCCCGGTCCGGCTCAGCGAGGTGGATGTCGCCTCTTGACAAAGGCCCCAAAGTGTGGTAGCTTTTAGGGTGACCGGACACTTGTGCATACAGATCGCCTGGAATGCTCATCGCTATGGCGGAAGGGAGGTGATGTGCAGACATCGCGTTCTGGGGAGTAGTCAGGCAATGGAGCCTGACGTCGCCAAGCCTTTCTGAAATGGTTCGGAGGAGGAAAGCCATGAAACGTTGGATGTCACTCTTTGCGTTCCTTGTGGTCGCTACCCTGCTCCTCACGGCCTGTCCGGCTCCCACCCCGCAGATTGTTGAGAAAGAAGTGGTGGTGGAGAAGCCGGTCGTGCAGACCGTGGTCGTGGAGAAACAGGTGGTGGTGGAGAAGCCTGCCCCCGTGCACATGGTCTACATCACCGCCGGCGACGTGAACATGCTGGCCCTGGGGCAAAACGTCCTGGCCCCCGCCTTCCACGAGATGTATCCCGAGGTGACGGTCTCCGTGGTGCACACCGGCCCCGGGGATGCGGGCTCGCGGCTGATTTTTGAGAAGCTCCTGGCCGACAAGCAGGCAGGCAAGGATCCGGGAGATGTGGATGTGGCCATGGTGCACCAGAAGTTCATGGCCTGGGCCATGGCCGAAGACCTGCTGCTCAAGTACGCCGATGAGCTGGAGACCTGGCAGTACATGACGGCGGCCGACGCCCGCAATGCCCTGGGCACGAACATCGAGGGCTATGCCATGCCCATGTTCCACAGCCAGATCGCCATCGCCTATAACCCCGATTTCGTTCCCGATCCGCCCCGCAGCTACGCTGAGCTGGTGGAATGGGTGAAGGCCAACCCCGGCAAGTTCGGCTATAACGGCATCAAGGGCGGCATGTCTGGCGTAGGTTTCTCCATCGGCTGGATCTACTGGAAGACCGGCAAATACGAGAAGTACGCCATCACCGGACCTTTCGAGGAGGCCGAGGTGGCCACCTGGGAAGAGGGCCTCAAGGAATTGAAGGACTTCAACCAGTATGTCACCATCACCGCCGGCAACGTGGGCACCCTGGACGCGCTCAACCGCGGCGAACTCTGGATGGGGCCGGTCTGGGTAGACATGTTCTACACCTTCATGCTGGAAGGGAAGATGGATCCCAAGATCCGCCTGGTCATGCTTGAGCCCGGCATGCCTGGCCAGCCCATGTACTTCGTCATCCCCAAGAACGCCCGCAACCCCGAATGGGCCAAGAAGTGGGTGGAATACGTCACCAGCCCCGAGGTGCAGGGCAAGATCATCATCGAGCGCTACAACTGGTATCCCGGCATTGACGGCAAGTTCGTCCAGGACATCACGCCGCCGGAGGCCTTCGAGCGGTTGTACAAGGACATCTCCCCCGAGATCCTGTCCAAGTATGGCCTGTCGTTCCCCATCGTCCAGTACAACGATGCCATGCTGGAGGCCTACGAGAGGTGGGCCATCGGTGGCTGAGGTGACAGCGAAGGCGCGCCGAGGAAGGGGAGGGGGATTCCTCCCCTTCCTCCTGCTCCTCCCGGCCGTGGGGCTTATGTTGGCTTTGTATGCCTATCCCTTTGTGTCGTCCATCTACAGAAGTTTTCTGGGCAGCAAAGGGGCCTTGAGCGTGGCCAACTATGCCAAGGTACGGGAGCTCTATTGGCGCGATGTCTTCTTTTCCCTGGAGATTTCCGTGCTCAGCACGGCCCTTGCCGCGCTGGTGAGCATCGCCCTGGCCGCCTACCTGCGGCTGAGCACAGGGTGGTTTGCCCGATTCATCGGAGCCATCTACCGCTTTCCCATCTTCATCCCCTTCGTGGTGGTGGCTCAGATGATGCGCACCTTCCTGGCCCCTCACGGCCTGCTCAACATCTTCCTGGCCCAGATCGGGTTGGTCAACATTGACGCTCCTCTGGAGTTGCTCAACTGGAAGGGGCTGACCTTCGGGTTCGTATGGAAGCAGGCACCGTTCATGGCCCTGATCGTCTTGAGCGGGTTTGAGATGGTAGATGACACCTTCATCGAGGCTGCACGCAGCGTGGGGGCCAGGTTACCCCAGGTCATCGTCAGGATTCTGATCCCCATGAGCCGGGCCAGCATCTCGGTGGCTTTGATCCTGGCTTTCACCTCCACTGTGGGGACCTTTACCCTTCCCTACATGCTGATCGGAGGCCAGGTGCCCACGACGGTGACCGTGGACATTGCCCATCGGGTGACCTACTTTGGTGACTATGGGGTGGCCAACGCCCTGGGCACCCTTTCTTACCTCATGGTTCTCGCCCTGGCCATTTACTACCTGCGCTATACGGTGAGGAAAGGGATTTACGAGTACCAGGAAGGATGACCATGTTCAGAAGCAGGCTGCTCGTCAAGAGCGGCGAAGCCCTTATGCTCATCTTGCTGTGTTTCTTCATCTTCGGTCCCATCAGCGGGTTGGTTCTGTGGTCTGTCGCCCTGCGCTGGTATTGGCCCCATGTCCTGCCCCAGGAAGTGGGGTTGGATTACTGGCTGCAAGCCCTGGGCTTGCGCAAGAGCCTGGCTATTGGCGCGGTGAGCATCACGGATTCGTTTAATACCAGCCTGATCATTGCCCTCATCGTCGTGGCTGTGGTGATGGTCATCGCCACCCCGGTGGGATACGTGCTGGCGAAATACAACATCCCCCTCAAGGGCGCGGTGCTGCTGTTGTTCCTGATGCCCCAGGCCTTCCCGCAACAGCCGGTGTTCGTGAACCTGCTCCTGACCTTCAATAAGTGGGGATTGGCGGGGACTGTGCCCGGCGTGATGTTGGTGCACCTGATGGTCAGCCTGGTCTTCGCCGTCTGGATCTCCAGTGCCGCCTTCAAGTCCATTCCGCCGGAGCTGGAGGAGGCGGCGCGCAGTGTCGGGGCCTCCGCCATGCGCACCTTTCTGCGCGTCACTTTGCCGCTGGCCGCGCCGGGGCTGCTGGCCAGCGCCGTCTTCGTCTTCCTGACCTCGCTGGATGAGTTCACCGGAACTTTCTTTATCGGCCTGCCTTTCGTGACCACGCTGCCCATGTTGCTGTATTCCTCCAGCGGCTATAATCTGCAATTTGCCTCGGTCATCGCCATCGTGCTCCTCGTGCCCAGCATTTTGTTCATGGTCATCATCGAGCGCTTTCTCAAGGCAGAGTACATCGGCGGGATGGGGGTGTGAGGGGAGGAGGTGCGGATGCCCGGCTTGCGTTTGGAGAATCTGTCGAAGCGGTTTGGCAAAACAGTCGCCGTTGACAGTCTCGACCTGGAGATCCGCGACGGCGAGATCATGACCCTCCTGGGGCCCAGCGGGTGTGGCAAGACGACGACGTTGCGCTGCATTGCCGGCCTGCTCACGCCGGATGAGGGGGAAATCTACCTGGGCGATGAGCGGGTGACGGACCTGCCCCCGGAGAGGCGGGGGGTGGGTCTGGTGTTTCAGAACTACGCCCTCTGGCCGCACATGACGGTCTACGACAACCTGGCCTTTGGGCTGCAACTGCGCAGGGTGGCCAGGGCGGAGATCCAGCGGCGGGTCAGCGAGGCGCTGGCCATGGTCAGGCTTTCCGGGTTCGAGGAGCGCTATCCCCGCCAGCTCTCCGGCGGGCAGCAGCAGCGGGTAGCCCTGGCCAGAGCCCTGGTCATCGAACCCAAGTTGCTGCTTCTCGACGAGCCCCTCAGCAACCTGGACGCGCAACTGCGGGAGGAAATGCGCTTTGAGATCCGCGAATTGCAGAAGAACCTGGGCATCACCAGCGTTTACGTCACCCACGATCAGGCCGAGGCGTTGGTCCTTTCCGACCGCATCGCCATCCTGCACGAAGGGAGGCTCGTCCAGGTGGGCTCGCCTGCGGAGATTTACAACCGCCCGGGCAACCGCTTTGTGGCCGGCTTCATCGGCCTGACCAGTTTCGTCGAAGGCACCATCGTGCGTCAGGACGCGGCCAAGGGGTATGTCGTCGTCAGAACCAGGGATGGGCTGGAGCTGTGCGCTCGCTCTGACGTGCTGCAGACGGGTCAGGAGGTCACCGTGGCCATCAGGCCGGAGCACATCGAGCTGTATCCTGAGGAGCCCGCGGTCCGGCCGGCCGAAACGAACTTCCTCAGCGGAAGGGTGCTGCGGGGGGCTTACCTGGGCGACGTCGTGGATTATCGCATCCAGGTGGGGGAGTGGATTCTGCGGGCGCACGCCGGGACGGGGGCGATATTGAAGCCCGATCAGGAGGTCTTTCTGACCATCGCGCCGGATCGGATCACATTGATCGCTGTTTAAGTGTGACAGACTCAGTAGATGGAAAATCGCTCCGTCAGGATCGTCAGATCCTGGCGAAAACCGGGGATCTGACAATCCCCTCAGAGCAAATTTCCATCCACTGAGACTCGTCCTGAACGAAGTGTAAGGAAGGGGGTGGTCAGCGCATATTGACACATCTATGGTTTCGTCAGGAGTACTACTCAGCCATCAGCAAAATGATTGTCAAGGAGGGAGGAACCATGAAACGCTGGATGCCTGTTGTCGCTGTGCTCGCCGTCTCGGCCCTGATTCTGACCGCCTGCCCGGCAGTTACGCCGCAGGTCATCGAGGTGCCCAAGGAGGTGGTGGTCGAGAAGAAGGTCATCGAGACCGTCGAGGTGGTCAAGGAAGTGCCCATCGAGAAGATCGTCAAGGAGACGGTCGAGGTGCCGGTGGAGAAGGTGGTGGTGGCCACGCCGGTGCCGTTGCCCACCGAGATCACCCTGGTGGACACCAACTCCGGGGCCAACTTCCAGTGGTACTGGCAGAACCAGGTCGTCCCGGCCATCCAGGAGCAGTTGGGGGTCAAGGTCAACTATGTGGTCTCCAAGGAGGCGGAACTGCTGGAGCGCATGAAGGCCTGGCAGCCAGGCCAGGGTGACGCCCACCTCTTGTTCACCAAGCCGGAAACCATCCCCAATGCCCTGGCTGCGGGCCTGGAGTTGGAGACCCTGTATCCGGACAAGGCGGACGTCATCCCCAACATCGAGAAATGCCCCAAGTCCTACCTGGAGTCGGTGTTGGGCGTCCCCATCGGCGGCAAGGGCGCGCTGTACTGGAGGAGCCAGTATGCCCTGATCTACAACTCCGAATATATCAAGGACCCGCCCACTTCCTGGAAGGAGTTCTATGAGCGGCGGGAGGAGTGGAAGGGGCACATCGGCCTGGTGCGCCCCGATGCCAAGTCCGGCGCCTCCTACCGCATCCCCTACAGCTTCCTGAATGCCTTCGTCAAGATGACCGACGAGGAGGGCAAGGCCATCCCTCTGGCCGAGCTGCAGGCGACCCCGGAGTGGCAGGATGCCTGGGCCAAGCTGGTGGATTTCTACTCCTATGCCAAGCTGCCCATACCGGCTGAGCCGCCCAACATGTTCGAGGACTTCAACGCCGGCGACACCTGGATCAGCTTCTACGCCCTGGACTACTCGCTGTGGTCGCGCCATCAGGGCACCATGCCCCCCATCATCAAATCCAGCTTCCTGGAGGAGGGCATGGCTGCCGGCTCCGATGGCTACCTGGTCGTGCCGGCGGGCATCCCCGAAGAGTACAAGCCGGTGGTCTACAAGGTGATCAACTTCCTGCTCTCCGACGACCAGCAGATCCGGCTGATCACCACCATGTGGCAGTACACCGGCACGGACATCTGGGACAAGATCCCCGGCGTGGTGTGGGACACCATCCCGCCGTGGGAGAAGATGGAACCGGCCCGCCTGGTGATCGCCAACAAGGAGGTGGCCGATTATATCAAGGAGGTTGGGCCCGAGGCGCTGGTGCCGAAGTAACCCTGGCCGGCGCAGGTTGGTCCTGGTATGAGCACAAGGGAGGCCCCCGCGCGGCGTTGCGGCCCACGGTGGGCCTCCCCTTCTGCTTGTCCGGAACGAAGTGAAGGGAAGGCAGGCTGATCATGAGACGGGGTTCGCCGATTCGCTCCACCCTGATCACGCTGCTGATGTTATCGCCCGGACTGGCCAGCTTCTTCGGCCTGTTCTTCTATCCCATGCTGGTGACCATCGTGCGCAGCCTGCGCCCAGAGGGGCAGCAGGTGGGTTGGACATTGCAGCACTACATCACCTTCCTGCGCGAGCCGAGGGCGCGGGAGGTCATCATCCTCACTTTTGTGCTCTCCATCGCCTCCACGCTCTGTTCCATGCTGCTCAGCCTTCCCCTCTGCCTGGTGCTGCGGCAGAAGCTGCGCGGCCATCGCTTCTTTCGGCTGACCATGCTCATCCCCCGCGTGGTGCCGGGTCTCATCGGCGCCCTGGGGCTCTTGCTGCTGTTCGGCTCCCGCGGCTGGGTGAACCTGTTCCTGATGCAGGTCGTGCCCTTCATCAACGAGCCGGTGCGCATCAACTACACCGTTCCCGGCCTCATCCTGTTCTACACCTGGCTCTATTTCCCCTTCACCTCGGTGACGACGCTCTCCACGCTGGAGAGCCTGGATCCGGCCATCGAAGAGGCGGCCAGCGTGTCCGGCGCCAACCGCTGGCAGGTGCTGCGCCACGTGGTCATCCCCCTGATCATGCCCGGCATCCTGGCCGGCTCGGTATTGACCTTCATGGCTGCCTTCGGCGCTTTCAGCATTCCCCTGGTGGCCGGCGGGAACTACCGTCCCCTGGCCGTGGAGATTTACCGCCAGATTGACTTCACGCCGGCGCGCTGGTCGGCGGCCTGTGCCAGGGCCATGATCATGGCCGCGCTGCAGGTGGGCTTTCTCACAGTGTACATGCGCGTGCTCAGGAGGCCAGTGGCATGACTCTGATCCGCCAGTACCTCAAGGCTCTGTGGCGCGGGCGCAGGTTGCTCATCTACACCTTTCTGCTCTGCTTTGCCTTGCTGATCTACCTGCCCTTCCTGATGATCGCCCTCAAGTCCATCGGCCGGGGCTGGTTTGGCCGCCTGTGGCTGCCGCCCGAGCTGACCCTGGACTGGTATAAGTGGGCCATCGAGGTGACCAACATCCCCGAGATCACCAAGAACACGCTGATCATCGCCGGGCTGGCCGTGGGCATGGCCACGCTCATCGGCATCCCCACCGGCTGGGCCTTTGGTCGCTATCGCATCCCGGGCAAGGAACTGCTGATGGCCATGATCCTGCTGCCGCGCATGATCCCGCCCATCGCCTATGCCCTGGGCGTGGCCCAGATTTTCTACCGCCTGCACCTGATCAACACCCATTTTGGCGTGGCTCTGGCTCACGTGGCCGTCTGTGCGCCCTATGCCATCCTGGTGCTCTCGGCCACCTTTGAGGGGCTGGACGAGCGGGTGCTGGAGGCGGCCTCCGTTTGTGGGGCCAGCCCGCTGCGCACCTTCCTTCACGTGGTCGTGCCCCTCATCCTGCCGGGCATCCTCTCCTCCATGATCTTTACCTTCACCACCTCGTACAACGAGTTCACCTTGACGCTGATGACCTACGGCAAGGACACGGTGACCCTGCCCGTGCGCACCTACATCGCCATGGGCGAAGGCTACTGGGAAGTGACCAGCGCCATGAGCATCCTTCTGGTCATCCCCTCGCTGCTGGTGCTGTTCTTGATCCAGCGGCAGGTGGCCCCGGAGAAACTGGTGGGCGGATTCAAGGGGGTGTGAGTAGGGGCAGGTCTGAGACCTGTCCTATTTGTCGCCTGGTGTGGTCTGTGCTACACTGCACATGACCTCATGCCAGGGCAATCAGGGAGGGGTATATAGCTCTGTGCAACCTGTGGGAGCGTTACTGTGAGGAAAAGCGAGCTGGCGAGGGAGGAGCAGGTAGAGGTATACCGGTAGACTTGGCGATAACAGCGAGAGTGCGTAACTGCCTGCCTCCGGCCTTGCGACGTGAGATATAGCGGTGGGCTGGCGTCATTGCGAGCCCCGCAGGGGCGAAGCGTCTGGACGTAACTGCCTGCCTTCGGCCTTGCGACGTGAGATATAGCGGTGGGCTGGCGTCATTGCGAGCCCCGCAGGGGCGAAGCAATCTCCTGTTTTGATTCCAGGAGACTGCTTCGCTTCGCTCGCAGTGACAGGGCAGGTGGTTGCGAGAGTGCAAAGATAGTGGGAGAAATGCTGATGGTGACACGCACACAAACCAAAGAGATCCTTGAAGTACTATTTACTCTGCCGCCGGAGAAGGTGGCCGAGGTGTATGACTTTGTCACCTTCTTGCAGGAGCGCTACGGTCAGCGCACCACCATGGACGTGAGCGATGCCTGGAGCGAGGAAGACCTGGAGGATCTGATGCGGGCTTCGCTGACATACGCCGAACGCACTGTCTGGGCCGGGGAGGAAGAGCATGTTTAAGCCAGGCGACGTGGTGACCGTGGATTTCCCTGGCGTGACCGGCATCAAACGTCGTCCCGCTGTGGTGGTGTCCACCGACACTTACCACAGAACGCGCCCAGATGTCATCCTTGGCTTGCTGACCAGCCAGCTTGCTGCTGCAACCGGGCCTACAGACTATGTGCTGCAGGACTGGCAGGCTGCCGGCCTGCACAGCCCTTCTGCGTTCCGCGCTTTCCTTGCCACCCTTTCGGCCACCAGCCTGAACGCAGTAGGCCATCTGTCTGATCGGGATTGGCAGAGGGTGCAGGCTTGCTTGCGGCTCGCGTTAGCTGCGGCGTGACAGCGTCTGGACATAACTGCCTGCCTTCGGCCTTGCGACGTGAGATATAGCGGTGGGCTGGCGTCATTGCGAGCCCCGCAGGGGCGAAGCAATCTCCTGTTTTGATTCCAGGAGACTGCTTCGCTTCGCTCGCAGTGACAGGG
>JARYMM010000027.1:16823-38573 GCA_029907105.1 Anaerolineae bacterium
TTGCGAGCCCCGCAGGGGCGAAGCAATCTCCTGTTTTGATTCCAGGAGACTGCTTCGCTTCGCTCGCAGTGACAGGGGAGGAACACGAGATATGCCCGACTACATGATTGAGTTGCGCAACGTCACCAAACGCTATGGCCGCATCGTGGCCAATGATCACATCAACCTGGGTATCCGCCGCGGGGAGCTGATGACCCTGCTGGGGCCTTCCGGCTGCGGCAAGACGACGGCGCTGCGCTGCATCACCGGCCACAATATCCCCGACGAAGGCCGGGTGTTCATTGACGGCAAGGACGTGACCGACGTGCCCACGCATAAGCGGGAGCTGGGCATGGTCTTCCAGAACTTCGCCCTCTTCCCGCACATGACCGTGGCCGACAACGTGGGCTTCCCGCTGATGATCCGCGGCCTGCCCAAGGCCGAACGGCAGAAGCGGGTCATGGAGGCACTGCGCCTCATCCGCATGGAGGAGTACGCCGACCATTACCCCCGCCAGATTTCCGGCGGTCAGCAGCAGCGGGTGGGGCTGGCCCGTGCCCTGGTCTACCGCCCCAAGGTGCTGCTGCTGGACGAGCCGCTCTCCAACCTGGATGCCAAGCTGCGCGAGGAGATGCGCTTCGAGATCCGCGACCTCATTGACCGCCTGGGCATCACGGCAGTGTACGTCACCCACGACCAGGCGGAGGCTCTGGCCCTCTCCGACCGCGTGGCGGTGATGAACGCCGGACGCATCGAACAGGTGGGCACGCCCGATGAGATCTACGATAGCCCCCAGTCCCGCTTCGTGGCCGACTTCATCGGGCTGTCCGATTTCCTCGAGGGCACGGTCGTTGCCGTGCATGCGCCGCAGGGGACGGCGGTCATCCGCGTGGAGGGGCTGGAACTGTATGTCCCAGTCCGCCAGGACATGTCGCCAGGCCGCTCCATCTTGCTCTTCATCCGTCCCAACGACATAGAACTGCTGCCCGCTTCCGCCGAGGACAATGCCAACGCCTTCCCCGGCGTGGTGCACAAGAAGACATACCTGGGCGACCGCAACGACTACCGCGTGCTGGTGGGCGAGGGGCTGGAACTGCGCGTGCAAACCGACGGCAAGGTGCGTTTCGAGGAGGGGGAACGGGTCAAGGTCCATCTCCCCGTGGCCCACTGCCGGGTGATCGTGGAGTAGTGACGGCTTTAGCCGTTTGGGAGGACGCAAGGCGACTGAAGTCCCTGCTACGAACCTACATCATTATGGCTAGCGTGCATACCAAAATCGCTCCAGGGGGATCGCCAGATCCCCGCCTTGGGCCTGGATCTGACGATCCAGGCCGAGCAAAAATGTACGATATTGCTTTCATAGGCCATTACACTAAGGACACCATCGTCTCTGCCCAAGGCACGCGGGTCGTGGATGGCGGGGCTTGCAATTACGGTGCCCACGTCGCCGTTCGCATGGGGCTCAAGACCGCAGTCGTCACCCGTCTGGCGGAGGCCGATGGGCATGTCGCGGATGAACTGCGATGGCTAGGAGTGGACGTGTTCGTGCGTTTCACGCCGCAATCCACCTGCCTGCGGCTGGAATATCCCACCGCCAATGTGGACGAGCGGGTCATCCACGTCACCAGCAGCGCCGGGCCTTTCACGCCTGACGAAGTCGAGGAGCTGCAGGCGCGGGCCGTTCTCATCGGCGCCTCGCTGCGCGGCGAGGTCAGCCTGGAGGTGGTCAAGGCTCTGGCGGGCAAGACGCCGCGGCTGGCTGCCGACGTGCAAAGCTTTCTGCGTGTGGTGCGCGATGGCGTGCTGGTGGCCGAACCGTGGCCGGAAAAGGCGCAGGTGCTGGCCCTGCTGCAGGTGCTGAAGGCCGACGCGGTGGAGGCGGAGCTGCTCACCGGCGAGAGCGACCTGCGGCGGGCAGCGCAGCTCATCGCCGCCTGGGGCCCCGGCGAGGTGGTGCTGACCCACCGCGATGGACTGCTGGTCTACGCCGCAGGCCAGTTCCACGCCGCCCCCTTCCGGCCGCGAACGCTGGTCGGCCGCAGCGGCCGTGGCGATACCACCATCGCCGCTTACATGGCCAGGCGGCTGAGCGCCTCGCCGGCCGAGGCCACGGTCTGGGCGGCGGCCGTGGCCAGCCTGAAGATGGAGGCCGAAGGGCCTTTCCGCCGCCAGATAAGCGAGGTCGAAGACCTCATCCGCCGAGAATACAGAGGACGGTGATGCCCAATTGCTCTGAAAACGATCCCGTACCAGAGACAGAGAAACCTTCGTTCCGTTCCCCCGATTTCCTGGTTATCGGTCACGTGACCAGGGACCTGTGCCCCGATGGCTACCGTATCGGCGGCACGGTGACCTTTGCTGCCATCACTGCCGCCCGCCTGGGCCGGCGGCCTGCCGTCCTCACCCGCGCCGCGGCCGACCTGCCGCTGGCGGAAGCGCTGCCCGGCGTCGAAATCCTCTGCCTCCCCTCCCCTGTGACCACGACTTTTGAGAACGTCTATGGCCCCACGGGCCGCCATCAGATCGTCCATGCCGTGGCCGGTCCGCTGCGCAGCAGCGATGTGCCGCCGGATTGGCGGCGCATCCCCATTGTGCTGCTGGGGCCGCTGGTGCAGGAGATCGGGCCGGACATGGTATCCTGCTTTGACGGGCTGATCGGGGTGACGCCGCAGGGGTGGATGCGGCAGTGGGATGCCGCCGGGCGGGTGAGCTCTTGTCCCTGGGACTGTGCCGGGCACGTGCTGCCGGCCGCCGATGTGCTGGTGCTGAGTGAGGAGGACCTGGGCGGCGATCTGACCCCCCTGGGCGAGTACGTGCGTCTGTGCCCCATCGTCGTCCTCACCACAGGCTGGCAGGGGGCGACGGTGTTTCTTAAGGGCGAACGCTACGAGGTGCCTCCCCGTCCCACCCACGAAGTGGACCCCACCGGCGCCGGTGATGTTTTCACCGCCGCTTTCCTCATCCGTCTGGAGGAGACCGGCGACCCGCTGCGGGCTGCCCGCTTTGCCAACGTGGTGGCCTCATTTTCCGTGGAACAATCGGGCACGGCCGGCATCCCCACGCGGGCGCAGGTCGAGAAGTGGCTCGCGGCGAGATGAGGTAGGACAAATCTACAGATTTGTCCTACATTTTCGGAGCAGGAGTTGATATATAGCGTGGACACTACGGCGGAACTGCGGGCCTGGCAGCGCCGCATGTTCATTACCTGCTGGCTGACCTACGCCAGCTTTTATTTTTGCCGCGTCAATCTCTCGGTGGCCCTGCCGGCCATTCAGAGGGAGTTCGGCTGGTCCAAGACGGAAGTGGGGCTCATCGGCGGCGCGCTATTCTGGGTCTACGCCGGCGGTCAGTTCATCAACGGCCAACTGGGCGACCGCTGGTCAGCGCGCCGTTTCGTGGCCGCCGGTTTGTTAGCCTCGGTGGCGCTGAATGTGGCTTTCGGCTTCGCCGCCAGCCTGCCCCTGATGATTGCCCTCTGGGCGGCCAACGGCTACTTCCAGTCTACCGGCTGGGGGCCCATCGTGCGTACGGTGTCCCGCTGGTTCGGCGCGGCGCGGCGGGGACGGCTCTCGGCGCTCCTGGGGCCAAGCTACCTGCTGGGGCACGTGGGCTCCTGGCTTCTCTCCGGCTGGCTTGTCGCCCGCTGGGGCTGGCGGGCGGCCTTCTGGGTTCCGGCGGCGCTGGTGGCGCTCTCCGCTGTACACTGGACGACGCGTGTGCGCGACGCGCCGCAGGAGGTGGGGCTGACCCCGCCGGAGGTGACCGGCGACGGCCCCCCGGCGGCGCAGGGCGGCTGGCAGGGGTTATTGCAGCGCACGTTCGCCCATCCTCGCCTGCGTTGGGCGGCGCTGGCCAATGTGGCCCTGGGCTTTATGCTGGGCAGCGCTAATCTCTGGGTGCCCACCTATCTGGTGGAGGTGTGGGGGATGGACATTGGCGGCGCGGCGGCGAGCGCCGTGGTGCTGCCGCTGTGTGGCCTGGCCGGGGTGCTCGGCGCCGGCTGGGCCAGCGATCGTTTCTTTCGCTCCCGCGTGGCACCGATGACCGCGCTGTTGATGGGTGGACTGGCAGTGAGCGTGTTGGCGCTTCGTTTCCTGGCCCCGCGCGGCGGCCTGGCACTGGCCGTGACCCTGCTGGGGCTCACCGGGGCCATGAACCACGGGGCCGGCTCCATCCTGGTCACCGTGTTGCCGCTCAGCCTGAGCGACGAGGGGGGCGTCTCCTCGGCGGCCGGTTTCCTCGACTTCACCGCCTACGTCGGTTCAGGCCTCGGCGGATTGCTGGCCGGCGCGCTGGTGGACGATTGGGGTTGGGATGCCGTGTTCATCTGCTGGACGCTGGTGGCCCTGTTGGGGTTGGCGGCCACGGCACCCCTGTTCAGAAGTGAACGAAGAGGCCTATAGGGCAGAGCTGCACTTCCTGCCGGGCGTTGGGTGCGCTTTTCTCCTCGGCCATAATCTCTTCCTGCGTGCGGTAATGTGATGCGTGATCGGTCTCACGCCTCACGGATCAGGCACTCCGGCACGTTACGCTCCTAACAGGCTGCGCGCCACATCTACGGCGCTGGCCGCGTCGGGCGCATAGCCGTCGGCGCCGATCTTTTCGGCGAAGGCTGCCGTCACCGGCGCGCCGCCGACCATGATCTTGACGCTGTCGCGCAGCCCTGCCTCTTGCAGGGCCTCGATGGTCGCCTGCATGCCCGGCATGGTCGTCGTCAGCAGTGCCGACATGCCCACGATGTGCGGGCGGTGCTGCCGCACGGCGGCCACGAAGGCTTCCGGTTTGACATCCGTTCCCAGGTCAATGGTCTCGAAGCCGGCACCCTCCAGCATCATCCTGACCAGGTTCTTGCCGATGTCGTGCAGGTCGCCCTGCACGGTGCCGATGAGATACTTGCCCACCGCGGGCACGTCGCTGGCCACCAGCAGCGGGCGCAGCACGTCCATGCCGGCATGCATGGCGCGGGCGGCGATGAGCACTTCGGGCACGAACAGTTCGCCGGCCTTGAAATCGCGGCCCACGGCGTCCATGCCGGCCATGAGGCCGCCGTTGAGCACCTCGGCGGCGGTCATGCCCTGGTCCAGGGCCTGCTGAACCAGCGCCGCCACGGCCTTGTCCTGGCCGTTATAAAGATTTGTGGCGATGTCTGCCAGGATGTTGGACATGTTCTCTCCTCCAGGTGTAGTGACTGTCACCTCAGTTTGAAGTCTCTGCGGCTATGGGGGCAATGCCCAGCCGCTGATGTTCGATGGCCATGCAGCGGTTCATGACCACGGCCAGCCCGGCGGCCTCGGCCTGCGCTGCCGCCTCGGCATGCATGACGCCCAATTGCATCCATACGGCTTTGGCTCCGATCTCGATGGCCTGGGCCACCAGGGGCGGCACATGCTCGGAACGGCGGAAGATGTCCACCACGTCCACAGGCTCGGGGATGGAGCGCAGGTCGGGGTAGCTCTTGAGGCCCAGCACCTCGTCCACGGCCGGGTTGACGGGGATCACTCTGTAGCCCTGGGCGATGAGGTAGCGGGCCACACCGTAGCTGGGCCGCTCCGGTTTGTCGGAAAGGCCGACCACGGCGATGGTGCGCGTATCTTCCAGCAGGCGTTTCATCTCAGCATCGGTCATCAAGGCTTGTCTCCCTCGGCTCAGTCAGGTGACTGTCACCTGGCCTGACTGGCGTCTGGGGCCGACGCGCGGCGGCCAGGTGCTGGTTGTGGGGTGACTCGAAGTGTGGTAAAATAGGCCCGGGTGAGACTACAGCACGTCGAACCAGACCAGTATGCCGACCAGCACGAAGGCGACGGCGGCCGCTTTGCGCAGCAGTTCGGCGGGCACGATGCGGGTCAGCCCCTGTCCGAAGAGCACACCGATGAGTGTCACCAGGGCCAGGGCCGCTGTCGCCCCGATGAAAATCGGCAGCGGCTGGCGGTGTTCACAGGTCAGGCAGAACACGGCCAACTGCGTTTTGTCGCCCAATTCGGCCAGGAAGAGCAGGCTGAAGGTGCTGAGCAGTAATTTCCAGTTCACGAACGGGCTCCTGAAAGCGACATCTGAGACACGGTGACCGGGGGACACGGCAACCAGGAGCAGGTTCCGCTCGCTCCCCGTCTCCCTGTCACCCCATCTCCTCGATAGCGGGGATGGATGGGAGTCGAACCCACCAGGGCTGCCTTCGCAGCACCCCCCAACGGTTTTGAAGACCGCGGAGCCCACCGGGACTCAACCACCCCCATGCACGGGCCTAATCATACCCGCTTTTGCCTCATTGGTCAAATTGAGGAGAAGGTCACGACATGAACGCTTCGTTTCGATGGACGACAGCACGTTGCGGCCTCTGGCTCAGCCTGATTCTGCCCTGTTTGCTCCTGGCGGCCGGCTGCCGGAGCGAACCCACGGCCACGCCTGTCCCCATCGCCGCGCCGCCCATGACTGTGCCTGCCACGACCGCCACCTTTCCACCGGCCACCACAACGGCCGGGCCAACACCTCGCTCTGTGTCCACGCCATCCCTTATCCCTTCCCCCTTAACCCTTACCTCGACGCCAACCCCACGTATCATGCCCACATTGTCCCCCACCCCTTCCCTCGTGACTGTTGTGCCTGCCGCGCTCACTACACAAGAGGCAGAACCGACGCTCCCGGCACCGTTCGTCGAGGTGGACTGGCGGGACGCGGCGCGGTACTACGGCCAACAGGTCGCGGTCGAAGGGGTGATCGTTCGCGTCGGCAAGTCGCGCACCGGGGACGTGACCTTTCTTAATTTCGACCCCGACTACCAGCACACGCTGACGCTGGTCATCTTCCCCGAGGATGCGGCTAAGTTCCCGGTCCCGCCGGGGGAGATGTTCCTGCACCGCCCTGTGCGGGTTGTGGGCACCGTGCAGGAGTACCGGGGCGCGCCGGAGATCATCGTGCGCCGGCCGGAGCAGATCGAGATCCTCGGAGAAGCGGAACTGCCGCTGACGGCCACGCCTGCCCCGGCCGTGGCGGCAATTGTGGACTGGCGGCAGGCGGCGCAGTACTATGGCCAGCAGGTCACCGTCGAGGGGCTCATCGTGCGCACCAAGAATACGGGCAAAGTCATCTTCCTCAACTTCGACCCCGACTACCGGCACACGCTGACGCTGGTCATCTTTCCCGACGACGCGGCCAGGTTTCCGGCCCCGCCAGAGGAGATGTTCCTGCAGCGCCGCGTGCGGGCCACGGGCACCGTGCAGGAGTACCAGGGCGCGCCGGAAATCATCATCCGCGGGCCAGAGCAGATCGAGATCGTGGACTGATATCTGGGACAAGGAGACACGGTGACAAGGGGACGAGGAGGCTTTGCCCCCTCTCCTTGTCACCCCCTCACCCCCTCTCCTTGTCTCCAATGGACCACTTGCCCGTCGAAGAGCGTGATGTCCACGCGCGCGGCGAGGATGTCCATGGGGTCACAGGTGAAGATATCGTCGGAGAGGACAACCAGGTCGGCCAGCTTGCCTGCGCTGATGCTGCCGCGCCAGCGTTCTTCGCCCGCCGCATAGGCCGCGCCCAGCGTGTAAGCGTGCACCGCCTCGGCTACGCTCAGGCGTTGCTCTGGATGCCAGCCTTCAGGTCCCGGCGACCCGTCGGGGCGGCGGCGGGTCACGGCGGCGTGGATGCCGGCCAGCACGTCCAGGGCTTCCACCGGCGCGTCGGAGCCGAAGGCCAGGACTGCACCGGTGTCGAGCAGGCTGCGCCAGGCGTAAGCGCCAGCGCAGCGCGGCTCGCCCCAGTGGCGATCGGCCATCTCCATGTCGGCAGTGCAATGGGTGGGCTGCATGGAGGCGATGATACGGCACTGCGCCAGGCGGGGGATGTCGTCGGGGTGCAGGAGCTGCACATGCTCGATGCGGTGGCGCAGCTCAGGCGCGGAAGCCGAAACGAGCTCCGCCTGGCGGGCAGCGGCGATGGCCTCGCTGGCCTCGCGATTGGCGCGGTCGCCGATGGCGTGCACGGCCACGCCGAGGCCGGCGCAGCCAGCCTGGCGCACCAGTGCCCGCAGTTCATCCGGCTCCAGCCGGCCCACGCCGCAGTTGGATGGTTCGCCCTGGAAAGGTTCCAGCATCCAGGCGGTGTGCGAGCCCAGGGAGCCATCGGCAAAGAGCTTGATGCCGCCGAGGCGCAGCCGCCGGTCGCCGAAGCCGCTGCGCAGCCCCACGGCCCTGGCTGCCTCCAGGTGCTCCTGCGGCAGGTAGATGAGCACACGTAATCCCAGCTCGCCGCTCTGGTTCAGGAACTGGAAGGCGCGGAAAGCGCGGCCATCCGGCGCATCGCCCATCTGGTGGATGGAGGTGATGCCAGCAGCCCAGGCCAGGGGAATGGCCGCCCGTATTGCCCGGGCGCACGTTTCCGGCGAGGGCGGGGGATAGACGGCAGTGACCAGCTCGCAGGCGGTTTCCAGCAGGATGCCGGTGGGCTCGCCGGTGTGCGGGTCGCGCACGATGACGCCGCCGGGCGGATCGGGCGTGGCCGCCGTGATCCCCGCCCGCGCCAGCGCCAGCGAGTTCACCCACAGGCTGTGCAGGTCCTTGCTGTCCAGGGCCACGGGATGCCCCGGGGCCACGGCATCTAACAGCGCCTTGCCGGGCAAGGTCGGGTCACGCCAGATATGGCGGTCCCAGCCGGAGCCGTGCAGCCAGTCGCCCGGCGGCGTGCTGGCGGCGCGTTGGGCGACGAGGGCGGCCACTTCCTCGGCGGCGCGCGTGTGACTCAGGTCCAGGCGCTGGCGGGCCAGGGCGTACTGGACGAAATGCACGTGGCTGTCGGCGAAGGCAGGCAGCAGCGGGCGGCCGTCCAGGTCAATGACCTGCGTCTGCGGCCCGCGCAGGGAGGCGATGTCAGCCGCGCTGCCCACGTCCAGGATATGGTTGCCGGTCACAGCCACGGCCTCCGCCTGCGGCCGTGTCGCATCCATGGTGTAGACGCGGCCATGGGTCAGGATCAGGTCAGCATGCATACTCTCCACCTTGGGCTTGCGCAGCGATTGGGCGCAAGCCACAACATGTAGGGCAGGGAACCGAAGGAGATCATAACACAGCATTAGCCGAACCTGCAAAAAGGGCATCGGCCAGCGATTTCCGGTTTGCATATCGGCCTTCGGGTTTGCGTGGAAATCCGACCTCTGTTATAATCTCCTGGCTTGTAACTGCCTGCCTTTGGCCTTGCAACGTGAGATATAGCGGTGGGTTGGCGTCATTGCGAGCCCCGAATCCCCACCCTCACCCTCCCCGCCGACGGGGAGGGCAGGGGTGGGGACTGCTTCGCTTCGCTCGCAGGGACAGGGTAGGCAGTTACCCTGGCTTGCTGTATCCAGGCTACAGCCACGGGAGCATTAAGAGACCTACAGAGGAGTGATGCGTGATCCGTGAAACATCTCACGCATCACGCATCACGTTTCGTTTTCTGGGAGGGGATACATGGTTCTTCGACTTGATGAGATTACCGCCCGCCTTCAGCAGGAAATCGCCGCCTTCGAAGCGCCCATAGAAGTCGTCGAGGTGGGCACGGTCGTGGAGGTGGGCGATGGGATTGCCCGCATCTCCGGATTGGGAGGGGCGATGGCCAGCGAGTTGATCGAGTTTCCCCCCAAGCCTGGCCGCCCGCACAGCGTCATGGGTATCGCCTTTAACCTGGAACATGACAATGTGGGCGTCATCATCATGGGCGAGTACACCGAGATCGAAGAGGGGGACATCGCCCGCACCACCGGCCGCATCATCTCCGTGCCGGTGGGAGAAGCGCTCATCGGTCGGGTGGTCAATGCCCTGGGCCAGCCCATAGACGGCAAAGGGCCTATCCACTGCACCAGCTACCGTCCCATCGAGCGCATCGCTCCGAACGTGGTCCTCCGTAAGGAGGTGGACACCCCTGTCCAGACGGGCATCAAGGCCATTGACTCCATGATCCCCATCGGGCGTGGCCAGCGAGAGCTGATCATCGGCGACCGTCAGACGGGCAAGACCGCTCTGGCCATTGACACGATCATCAACCAGAAGGGTCAGGATATGATCTGCATCTACGTGGCCATCGGGCAGAAGCTGGCGCAGGTGGCGCAGGTCGTGGCCACGTTGGAGAAGTACGGTGCGATGGAGCATACCATCGTGGTGGTGGCTTCGGCATCGGACCCTGCGGCCTTGCAGTACATCGCCCCCTACGCCGGCTGTGCTATGGGCGAGGAGTTCATGGAGCAGGGGAAGGATGCCCTCATCGTCTACGATGACCTGTTGAAACATGCCTGGTCCTATCGTCAGGTATCGCTCTTGCTGCGCCGGCCGCCCGGCCGCGAGGCCTTTCCCGGCGACATCTTTTACCTGCACTCCCGCCTGCTGGAGCGGGCGGCCAAGATGCACCCCGACTACGGCGGCGGCTCGCTGACCGCCCTGCCCATCGTAGAGACCCAGGCCGGCGACGTGTCGGCCTACATCCCCACTAACGTCATCTCCATCACCGATGGCCAGATTTACCTGGAAAGTGACCTTTTCTACGCCGGCATCCGCCCGGCGCTGAACGTGGGCATCTCCGTCTCCCGTGTGGGCGGCAAGGCCCAGGTCAAAGCCATGCGCCAAGTGGCCGGCAGGCTCAAGCTGGAGATGGCCCAGTTTGGCGAAGTGTCGGCCTTCGCTCAATTTGGCGCTGAACTGGACCAGGCCACCCGCCGGCAGTTGGACCGTGGCCTGCGCATTCGCGAGATCCTCAAGCAGCCGCAGTACGAGCCGATGCCCCTCGAACAGCAGGTGATGATTCTCTATGCCGTGACCAATGGACACCTGGATGACGTGGAGAAGTTGGAGGACATCAGGCGCTGGGAGCAGGCTTTTCACAGCTTCATGAGCACGAATCACCCGGCCATCGGCCAGGCTATCGTCAGGGAGAAGGAGCTCAGCGCGGAGACCACGGCGGCTTTGGAAGCGGCCCTGGCCGAGTTCAAAGAGGTTTGGCGACGGCAGGCAGGGTAGGGGCGAAGCGATGGCCAGCACGCGTGAACTGCGCAGACGCATCCGCAGCGTCAAGAACATCTCCCAGGTGACCAAGGCCATGCAGATGGTCGCCGCTTCCAAGATGCGGCGCGCCCAGGAGCGGGCGTTAGCCACGCGGCCCTATTCGGAAAGGGCCTGGCACGTCCTCACCAATCTGGCCAGCCAGCGGGAAGAGACAGAGGAACTGCATCCCCTGCTTCGCCGTCCGGCCCAGATACGCACCATCGGCATGATCCTCATCACCGGCGACCGCGGCCTGTGCGGCGGCTACAACCATAACGTCATCCAGGCCGCCATTGAGAGTATGGCCGAGTCCAAAGTGCCGGTCAAGCTCATCACCGTGGGGCGGAAGGGGCGCGAGGCCATGCTTCGCCTGGGCCGGGATATCGTGGCCGAATTCCCCGGCCTGCCCGACCAGCCCAGCGTCACGGACGTGATCCCCCTGGCCCGGCTGGTGGTGGACGGCTTTCGCCAGGGCACCTTCGATCTGGTTCGGCTGGCCTATACCGATTTCATCAACACCCTCGTCCAGAAGCCGGTGGTGCGGCGGCTGTTGCCCGTTCTGATCGGGGCAGTGGAAGAAGAGGCCATGTACGAGTACATTCCCGGATATGAGCCCGAGGCGGTGGCCGAATACATCTACGAGCCGGACCCGCACACCATACTGGACACGGTGGTGCCCCGTTTCATCGAGTTGCGCCTCTACCAGGCGGTACTGGAATCGGTGGCCAGCGAGCACTCGGCGCGTATGGTATCCATGCAGAACGCAACCAACAATGCCCTGGAATTGATAGATGAGCTGACGTTGACCTATAACCGGGCGCGCCAGCAGGACATCACCAGCGAGATGCTGGACATCGCCGGCGGTGCCGAAGCGTTGAGACAGGCGCGGGAGAGACAGGCGCAGGAGAGAAGTGCACAAGGATACAGGTAGAAAGAGGAGATGGGGTCAGACAAACGTGCTAATCCTTGTGTACTTGTCTACTTGTCTGCTTTCCTTATCCATCAGACGGTGGGCGGGAGGTGTGGAAATGGGACTGATTATTAAGCCGGTGGAGGTGATCGGCGATCGGGATAGAGTTCAGGTTCAAGCCCTTTTCGATACGGAGGCTTCCGCCTCGTTCCTGCGGCGGGACATCGCTGAGAGCGTGGCGACATTCAGCAGGTGGCCGGCCCCCTGGAAGTTTGTCCTGGGAGATGGAAAGAACACGATCGAGGCCCAGGATTTTGTTGGGGTGCATATCACGATCAAAGGGGTGACGGTCTTCTTCCCGTTGTTAGTAGTGGATCAAATCGGTGAGGAGATGATCATTGGGGCAGACATGTTGCAGCGCTGGAAGATCAGGCTGGATCCTGAAAAGGAAGAAGTGTTCATTGACAAGAAGGTCACCGAGTTGAAGTTGATGGTGGCTTGAATTGAGTGAGGAGGATATGATGGCCAAAGGTACACGCGGGCGGGTCGTTCAGATTATGGGCCCGGTGGTGGATGTGGCCTTTCCCGAAGGGGCGTTGCCCGACATCTACAACGCCCTGGAGATTCCCACCGGCGATGGAAACAAGTTGGTGGTGGAAGTGCAACAGCACCTGGGCAACAACTGGGTGCGTTGTCTGGCCATGGATACCACCGACGGCTTGCGACGGGGCATACCGGCGGTGGATACCGGTGCGCCCATCCTTGTGCCGGTGGGGCCGGGCACTTTGGGCCGCATTTTCAACGTTCTGGGGCAGCCCATTGACATGGCCGGTGAGGTTCAGGCGGAAGCCTACTACCCCATCCATCGCCCGGCGCCGCCTTTCGAAGGACAGGTCACGGCGCCCGAGTTCCTGGAGACCGGCATCAAAGTGATTGACCTGATCGCCCCCTTCACCCGCGGCGGCAAGACCGGCGTCTTCGGCGGTGCCGGGGTGGGCAAGACGATCATTATTATGGAGCTGATCCGCACCTTTGCTACGGTACACAAGGGCTATTCGGTCTTCGCCGGTGTGGGCGAGCGCTCACGCGAGGGCAACGACTTGTGGAACGAGATGAAAAGCTCGGGCGTGATTGACAAGGTGGCCATGGTCTTCGGCCAGATGAACGAGCCGCCGGGGGTGCGTTTCCGCGTGGGGCTCACCGGGCTGACCCTGGCCGAGTACTTCCGTGACCAGGGGCTCGACGTGCTGCTCTTCATTGACAACATCTACCGCTTCGTCATGGCCGGCATGGAGGTTTCGGCACTGATGGGACGCATGCCCAGCGCCGTCGGCTACCAGCCCACCCTGGGCACCGATATGGGCGAGCTGCAGGAGCGCATCGTCAGCACCCGCAAGGGCTCCATCACCTCCATGCAGGCAGTCTATGTGCCGGCCGACGATTACACCGACCCGGCCCCGGTGACCACCTTCGCCCACCTGGATGCCACCATCTCCCTGGAACGGTGGATCGCGGAGATGGGGATTTACCCGGCGGTAGACCCGCTGGCCTCCGCCTCGCGCATTCTGGATCCCCGCATCGTGGGGGAGGAGCATTATCGGGTGGCCCGCGGCGTGCAGCAGGTGCTGCAGCGCTACAAAGACCTCCGGGATGTGATCGCTATCCTGGGCGTCGAGGAACTGAGCGAAGACGACAGGCTCACCGTCTTCCGCGCCCGCAAGATCCAGCGCTTCCTCTCCCAGCCCATGTTCGTGGCCGAAGCGTTCACCGGCCGGCCGGGCCGCTACGTGCCCATCGAGGAGACAGTGCGTGGCTTCCGGGAGATCTTAGAGGGCAAGCACGACGCGCTGCCGGAGCAGGCCTTTTTCATGGTGGGCACCATTGACGAGGCCGTAGAGCAGGCCAGGAAACTTGGTCGGTAATGGACACCATCTACTGTGAAGTTGTCACGGCCGAGCGCATCATCTACGCCGGCGACGTCAACGAAGTGCTGGCCCCCGGTGTCTGGGGTCAGTTGGGCATTCTGCCCAGGCACGCCCCTCTGATCACCTCCCTGACGGAGGGGGAGTTGATCATCCGCAAGGAGGGCCACGAGGATGAACTCATCGCCATCCACGGGGGCTTCATGGAGGTGCGGGGGAACAGGGTGACCGTGCTGGCAGACACGGCGGAGCGGGCCGAGGAGATTGACATCGCCCGGGCCGAGGCGGCCAAGGCCAGGGCCGAAGCCCTGCTCAAGCAGCCGGTCAGCGAGGAGGAGTTCGAGCGGGCCAGGGCTGCCCTGCGCCGCGCCACACTGCGCCTCAGGGTCGCCGAACGGCGTCGCCGCTGGCCTCGCCAACGGCCGCCGATGCCCGCATCCGAGGGCAGATAAAGCAAGATAAAGCAAAAGGTAAAGCGGAATCACGCTTACGCCTTACGTTTTACGCATCACGTCTGCGTACAGGGGGACACAGTGTTTGAGAAACTGATCGGGATTGACCTGGGCACGGTGCACGTGCGGGTCTACGTTAAGGGGCGCGGCGTGATCCTGCGCGAACCATCCGTGGTGGCCATTTCCACCCGCGACAACAAAATCGTGGCCATCGGTCAGGAAGCGCGGGATATGTTGGGCCGTACCGCCGAAAGCATCGAGGTGGCGCGGCCGATGCGCGATGGCGTCATCGCCGACTACGTGGTGACCGAGGCCATGTTGCGCTATTTTATCCAGAAAGCCGTCGGTCAAAGCCCGGTCTTTAAACCGCTGGTGATGGTCAGCATCCCCGTGGGGGTGACCAGCGTGGAGAGTCGAGCGGTGCACGACGCGGCGGTGCAGGCCGGAGCCAAGGAAGCGTATCTGATCCCCGAACCGCTGGCCGCCGCCTATGGTGCAGGGTTGCCCATTGGCACCCCCACAGGCAACATGGTCGTGGACGTCGGCGGCGGCACCACCGAGGCGGCCGTGGTCTCCATGTATGACATCGTGGCCTACAGCTCTGTGCGTGTGGGCGGCAACCGCACCGACGAAGCGATCATCAACTACATCCGCCGCAAGTATAACCTGCTGGTGGGCGAATCCACGGCCGAAGCGATCAAAATCCAAATCGGCAGTGCCTTGCCGGTGGAGGAGGAGGCCTCTCTGGAGGTGCGCGGCCGGGATCAGGTCAGCGGGTTGCCCAAGACCATCGCCATCACCTCCAATGAGGTGACCGAAGCCATCGCCGAACCGCTGGCGGCCATCGTGAGCACCGTCAAGGGGGTGCTGGAAAAGACCCCGCCGGAGCTGGCGGCGGACATCATTGACCGGGGCATGATGCTCACTGGTGGTGGCGGGTTGCTGCACAACCTGGACCGTCTGTTAACCCAGGAGACCGGCGTGCCTTGTTACGTGGCAGAGAATCCCATGTCCTGCGTGGCCATTGGCGCGGGCAAGGCGTTGGAGAACTACAGCGTCATGAAAAGGGTCTTGCCCACGCCATAGCGCCTGTGTTTGCCGGGGGGAACGACAAAACGGGGAGCCTTTTGGGCTCCCCGTTTGCGTGATAGGGAATCATGAGCGGCTCAGCGCCGTCCCAGTTCCACGCGGTGGGCCATTGCCCTGCCCCATTGTCCCGACACCACCTGTCGCAGACACAGGTCGCCCACCGCAGGCGAGGTGGTAACCCGTTCCTGCACCAGCAGGCCCAGCGGCTGGGCGATCAGCAAGGCAGCCGTGGCGGCCAGGAGCGCCAGTGGCATCTGCTCCCAGAAAGACCGGCGTCGCCCGCCGGTGGCCAGCCAGGCGGCCAGGCCGGCCAGCACTCCGCCTACAACGACGTTGGTCCCGCAGTTAGGATGGACGGCCAGTTCGTGCTCCCCGTTGCGCAAGCGCTCCAGCGCTTCCATCACCGTTTCGACGATGACCTCGGTGGCCACCTGACCGTAGAGCAGGAACCCGCTGGCTGTGGTGCGGCCTGCCAGACGCAATGACGGGTAGTGCTGCGCGAGCAGGTGTATGGTGGCGTGCTCCACGGCGTGATTTTGGGCTACACGTTCTATCAACGAGCGGAAGAAGTTCACCGCGCCATCACACCTCGTCTTCGTCTTCGTCCCAATCTTCGTCCCAGTCCTCGTCCCACTCTTCGTCCCAGTCTTCGTCGTCTGTGTCGTCGTAGGCGTAGAAGACGAATGTGCTCCTGGCGGGCTTGCCACATTCGGGGCAGTTTCCCTTCGGCGGTTCAGTAGCCACACCGACCTCGATGTACCCGCAGTTCTCACATTCCCACTCCCCTTCCACGGGAGCCATCAATCTCTCGTCCATGGACAATCCTCCTTTCGGCAAAAAATGATCTTCGACGTAGTCGAAGAAGGCCAACTTGTCACTTCCGGCCCCGCACATGGGGCACTTTCTGGGAACCTGATAGGCCAGGCCAGGCATGGTGTAAGCACATTCCAGGCATTCCCATTCCCCTTCAACGGGAACTGCTCGCGAGGCCATAGGCACCAGTCTCCTCATGCAACAACAATCAGGCGGCTTTCACTTTCTCTGAGGCGAAGTATAGCAGGGAGTGACCACGACGTCAGGTGCAGGATGGGGGCGACTTCGGTGAATTTATGGTGAAGTCTTGGTCGCGAAACCATGTCCGGGTGACTTCAGAGGGCTTCAATCTTCTTCCTGGGGGTCAACGAGCACATAACCTTCGCCGCGCACGATCTGCAGATAGGGGAGAAACTCCGCCCCCAGCTTGCGCCTGATCTGGCGCAGGTGCACTTTCAGCAGCTCACGTGCCTCATTGGCGTCTCCTTCGTAACCCCACACGGCTTTCAGCAGTTCGGTATATGAGACCAATTCGCCGCTGTGCTCCATCAGGTAGCGCAGGATGTGGAACTGAATGCGGGGCAGGTGCACCCACTGGTCTTCGAGCATCACCCGCTGCCGGGCCAGGTCAATGCGCAGGTTGCCCACCTGTCGGTAGCGCAGCCGTCGTCCGGGCGGCCCTTCGCTCACAGAGGCCAAAATGGCTGCCAGGCGATCCCGTTCCGGCCCCTCCCTGATGCATTCCACGGCCGCCGAGGTGAGAAAAAGCACCAGCTCTCGCCTGTCGGCTTTCAGCAAGGCCAGAAGCTCATCCGCTCCCTCTTCCTGCAGGCAGGGACTGAAGAGGATGATCATCTGGGGGCGATGCGCTTCGATCTGATCGCAGGCTGCCATCAAGGTGCGGGCAAAAGCGCCGCTGGCCTTGTATTGGGAGAGTAAGGACAGCAGCTCGCGATAGAAGCGCGGGTCCGGATGAACGACAAGGATGTGCATGGTCTTCTCCTCACGGTCAGCCCTGCGGCGGATGTTTCGCCGTCCGCACGCGCAGTTGCCGGCCGTTGCTGATGATTTCGATGGTGCCCTGCTGGTCGGTGCGCAGCACCTGGACGCCCGCCGCTGCCAGCCGCTCCAGGGTCTCGGAGGCCGGATGGCCGAAGCGGTTGTTGCTTCCTACCTGGATGACGGCTATGTGCGGGGCGACCGCCTGCAAAAACTCGCTGGTCGTCCCTCCGCCGCTGCCGTGGTGCGACACTTTGAGCACCTGTGCCGCCAGGGGTTGTCCTGAGGCCAGGAGCGCCTGCTCTCCCGCCGCTTCCAGATCGCCGGTGAGCAGGAAGGCGGTCTCTCCGTGCACCAGGCGTAGCACGACGGAGCAATTGTTATCAGCAGCCGCAGCAGCGCAAAGAAGGGCAGCTCCAGGATGCAGCACCTCCAGCCACGCCTCGCCGCCCAGGGCGATCTGCATGCCCTGCTCGGCCACTGCGAGGGGCACGCCGGCCGCCTCCACCGCCTGGCGCCAGAAGAGCGCTTCCTCAGCACTCAGGGTCTCCCGGCCGGTCAGGGCTTGCGCCACACGGTAACGGTCGAACAAGGGGATCAGGCCCATCATGTGGTCATCGTCGGGGTGGGTGAGAACGACCAGGTCAATGGAATGATCCCAGAAGGGCATCTGCTGCCCCAGAGCCTCCGCAAGCTGCGTGGGGCTGGGGCCACCATCTACCAGGACCTGCCGCCCGTCGGGAGCGGTGATGAAGATGGCATCTCCCTGTCCGATGTCGAGGAAGGCGACGTGCAGTTGCCCGTCGGGAAGCTGCAGCGCAGCCAGCCAGAGCAGGAGGGCGAGCACGGCCAGGGCGGCAGTGGCCAGGCCCAATCTGCGCCCGTCGAGGAGAGAAGGCATTCGTTCGGCCAGGGGAATCCTGGCGGCGGCAGGATCGCTCATCGGCTTTACCAGATGAGGCAGTGGCCCTTCGCCAGCGCCCCGCCCAGGCGGGAAGCCCTCGGCCTGTGCCTGGGACGAAGGCGGCCCCCGCTGATGTCACAGGATGCCCACACGGCTGTTGTCACCCAGGGTGAGCTTGTAGGCCCTGGGCTTGATGGGGGAACGCTGGATGACCACATTGCGACCAATGAGGCTGTCTTCGATGCGGTGAGGGATGCCGAGGATCTGACTGTTTTCCATGACGATGCTGTGCTCGATCTCGCTCTCTTCAATGAGCACGTGATGATAGATGGAAGTGAAGGGGCCCACGTACGATTTGACGATGCGGCTGTCCTCGCCGATAATCACCGGGCCGCGGATGCGGCTGTTGATGATTTCTGCGCCTTTTTCGATGGTGACTTTCCCGTTGATCTGGGAATCCTTATCCACGTAGCCGGCGATGACGTGTTCCAACTCGTCCAGCACCAGGCTGTTGGCTTCCAGCAGGTCTTCCATCTTGCCGGTGTCTATCCACCAGCCGCGATGGATGTAGGGATAGACGGCGTAGCCATGCTCCACCAGCCATTGGATGGCATCGGTGATCTCCAGTTCGCCCCGCCAGGAGGGTTCAATGGCGTTGACGGCTTCGAACACGTGGTGGTCGAACATGTAGATGCCCACCAGGGCCAGGTCGCTGGGCGGCTCCTTGGGCTTCTCGATCAGCCGCACGATGCGGCCCTGGTCGTCTAATTGGGCGATACCGTACTGTTGTGGATGCTGTACCTGCTTCAGCACGATCTGCGAGTTCCAGTCGCTTTCGGCGAACTGGCGGATCAATTCGCTGATGCCGCCCTGGATGACATTGTCGCCCAGGAACATCACGAAGCGTTCGTCGCCCAGGTAATCCTGGCTGATCTTCACGGCGTGGGCCAGCCCCAGGGGGGCCTCCTGGCGAATGTAGGTGACCTTGACGCCCCAGCGCTCCCCCTGCCCCACGGCCCGCTTGATCTCTTCCGCTGTGTCGCCGACAACGATGCCGATGTCGGTGATGCCCGCATCGCGGATAGCCTCGATGACGCGGAAGAGCACCGGCTTGTTGGCCACGGGCACCAACTGCTTGGCGCTGGTGTACGTAATCGGGTACAGGCGCGTGCCCTTTCCCCCGCTCAGTATCAGGCCTTTCATAATGGCAAGCCTCCCGTGTCAAAAGGTTGGCAAGGGCGAGAGTTCCTGTGGATCAGCACTGCTCCGAACCTGAAACGTTCGAACCTGGAACTTGAAACCCTCATCCCTGCGCCAGGGCGGCATCGTGCGGGGCGTTGGTCAGCACTGCGCCCAGCAAACGGGCATGAACCCTTTCCAGCATGGCCTTGGCTCGCTGGGCGTACTCCCGCCGGGTGCGTCCGGCGTTGACCAGCAACAACACGCCGTCCACCTTGGAGGCCAGCACCGCGGCGTCGGTCACGGTGACCACCGGCGGGGCATTGAAGAGAACGATGTCCGCCTGTTCACTCAATGCGGCGATCAGCGTTTCCATAGCCGGCGAAGCGATCAGGTCGGCGGGAACGTCGGGCAGAGGCCCGGCGGTCAGCACGCGCAGGCCCTTCACGCCGCTCTCCTGCAAGGGGAGGTCGCTGCCGGGTTGGCTCAGGGCGGTCGTCAGCCCTTTCTGGTTATCCAGGCCGAAGATGTCGTGCAGGTGCGGGTGGCGCAGGTCGCTGTCCACCAGGATCACGCGCCGACCCGCCTGGGCTATGGATACGGCCAGATTAGCCAGGGTGGTGGATTTGCCTTCATCCGGCCCGGCGGAAGTGACCAGCAGGGTACGCAGGGGTGCGTCCAGACTGGTGAATTCCAGGTTGGTACGCAGCCGTCGGTAGGCTTCGGCGACGGTGGAGCGAGGGTCTGTGATGGTGATTAAATTGGCGGTCATTCGTTCACTCCTGAGACGTCGGGATGGTGCCCAGCACCGGCACGCCGATGGTTCGTTCCACCACCTGTGGTGTGCGCAGGATGTCGGCTTCCAGCCATTCCAGCAGGTAGACGATGAGCAGGCCAATCAGCGCGCCCAGGATGGCCCCGGCGATGCCGTTCATTAACAGCTTGGGCCTGAACAGCGGAGCATCCCGTGCATCATCCACGATGTTAACGTCAATGCGATCTTGTTTGTCCTGCCGCTGGTTCCAGGCCTCGCGCTCGTCGGCGAAGAGCTCGGCTGTGGTCTGAGCGATTTGCATGGCCACGCTGGGGTCGGGGTCTTTGGCCACGATGTCAATGGTGAAATTGGAGAGTTCGGCGCTGACTTCCAGTTTTTCCAGCAAGTCATAGGAACTCATGTCCAGTTGTGCGTGGTCAATGACCCGGTTGGCCATGCGGTGTGTTTTGATGTTGATCACGAAGTTGTTCAGCAGTTCCTTCGTGGACTGGCTGCCACCCCAGTCGGGGCGGGCGGGCACGACGCTCAATTTGACGGTTGCTTTGTAGATGGGCGTTTGCAGCTTGCTGATGCCCAGGGCTGCCGCCGCCGTCAGCACGGCTACCAGAAGGATGATCCAGCCCCGCCGGCGCAGGATGTGAAAGTAGTCTCGCAGTTCCATAGGTGTCTTCCCTCCCATTAACCTCTGCTATTGTACACCCACAAACGTGAAGCGCAAAATCCAAAGCTCAAAGCTCAAAGCCTTTTGGGGATTTTGGACTTTGGATTTACCTTTTTTGTCCTTTGGATCGGGGGTATCTCCCCCAGCACGTCCAGGCCCATCGCTTCCAGCTCTGCCCGGTCGCGCACGTTGGGGTCCAGGTAGTGCCAGAGGAAGCAGAGAGCGGCCCCGGCCAGCAATGCCAGCACCAGCCGCAGCGGCAGGTCGAGCCGTTCCCGCAGCCCAGGGCCCACTTCCCCGATGCCGCCACGGTGAACGAGATAAGCGGCGGCATTCTGGGCGAAGAGGCGGGGCATGAAGCGGGCGCTTTCCTCTTGCAAGGTAGCGATCACGGCATCGGCAATAGCGGCCAGCTCGTCGGGATCGCCCCAGGTGATGGCAACCTGCAAGATGCGGTGCAGTTCGCCCGTCTGCGTGCTGCCCTGGATGGGGCCGGCGGGCACGGCGATGCCCCGGGCGGCCAGCCGTTCGCTGACGGCGGCGGCGAACTCGCTGCCGCGCACCACCTCGGCCAGGTCGTCAATGAGGTACTCCGACGTCAGGGCAACGTAGTAGTTCTCCTCGCCGTCGCCCGCCCGTTCGGGGCGGATGCCCACGCTGAAGCTGAGCGAGGTGGTGTAGATGGGCGGCCGCGGCTGCCATGGCCTCTGCGTGAGCAGCCAGGCCAGGGCGACGATGGCGACCAGGGCCACCGGCAACCACCAGCGGCGGCGGATGATATGATAGTATTCGCGTAGTTCCATGGTCAACCTCGGATTCGTGTTGCGTAATCGGTAAGCCAGACGGCAGCAACAAGCGGTGTGTCGAAGGCTGCTTCCCCGTGGTCTTATCCTGGTATCATTGCCAATGTGGGCTTGCGCAGCGATTGGGCGCAAACCCCAACATGTAGGGGGCAGGGGATGAGCGAGGGGATACCCCTCGTACTCCCCGGGCTTCCGCTGCGCACGCCCCAATGTGTTTCAGATTTGACAAACGAGGCTATATGTGATATATTATATTTGGCGGGT
>JARYMM010000027.1:38673-45457 GCA_029907105.1 Anaerolineae bacterium
GGCTTCCGCTGCGCACGCCCCAATGTGTTTCAGATTTGACAAACGAGGCTATATGTGATATATTATATTTGGCGGGTGGCCAGTGGCGCAGCTATCCTTGACCGGACGCTCTCTCCCTGGCAGCAAGGCCCACCGCCGGCACAAAAGGGCTTCCCCGCCGCCTCACTGGCCCGTGATCGGCAATAGCAGGTCACGGGCCGTTAGTGTTCTATTGGCCCTGGCTTTCCCCTGGCAGACAGCCAAAGCCTTCTCATGTGCAGGCGATTTCTTGCCAATATACCCGAAGGTGATGTTATCGGCGTCGAAGTTGGGGTTATCTCGCCACAGTAACCCCAATAGCATGTTCTTCACGGTCGCCTCATGGCCAGTGTACTCTGTGTCTATGATGACTAACTCGTCAGGAGGCAACTCTCTGACTAGGTAGTAGAGTGCTACAGCGAAGAGACACAGATAGACTCGCTTACGCCGTCGCCCGCTGGGATGCCAGCGCAGATGGGCAATAGCTGATTGCTTCTCTCTGGCCGGTATACCAATCGTGTACTCCTTGTCGTTACTCAGCGCCAGAATGGTATCACCGGCACTTTCGATCTTGTTGCTCTGATCCACCTGGTAAGGCATGGCTGAGTCTCAGAGGTTTTCGGCGATGAAGGCCAGCAGTTTATGCTTGAATACCTCCACGCTGAAGCGCTCGGCGCTGGCGCGGCAGGCAGCCGGATCGTAGGCTGCTGGATCGAAGGCCCGCACCGCAGCAGCCAGCGCCTCCGGCGTCTGTTCGTAGAAAAACGTCCCCGTGACACCCTCCTGCACAGTGTCCAGCGCGCCGCCGGCGGCGTAGGCGATGACCGGACGCCCCGTCGCCTGCGCCTCCACCGGAGCGATGCCGAAATCCTCCAGACCGGGGAAGATGAAAGCCCGGCAGCGGCGATAGAGCGTCAGCAACTCCTCGCTGTAAGGCAACCAGCCGCGAAAGGTGACGTTGCGACCGGCCATGGCTTCCAGCTTGGCCCGGTCTCGTCCGTCGCCCACCACCACCAGCGGCAGCCCCAGTTGCGTGAAGGCCCGCACAGCCAGGTCTATCCGCTTGTAGGGGATCAGCCGGCCGACGACCAGAAAGTAATCCTGCGGCGGCTCGCCCGACGGCGTGTAACGCGCCGTATCCACCGGCGGATGGATGATCACGCTCTCCCGATGGTAGAAGTTGCGGATACGCTCCTGCACGGCGCTGGAAATGGCGATGAAATGGTCCACCCGCTGCGCCGCAGCGTAGTCCCAGCGTCGCAGCAAGGGCAGCAGCGGGCGCAGGGCGGTGTCAGTCAGTCCGCCGATGCTTTCCCGTTGCCGGTAGCTGTCGTACATCCACAGGAAGCGGGTCGGCGTCAGGCAATAGCAAATGTGCGTTGTGTTCGGCCCGGTCTGTACGCCGTGACAGAAGGCGCTCTTGTTGCTCAGCACCAGGTCGTAGTCCCGCAGGCGGAAAGAGCGAAAGGCCAGCGGGTACAGCGGCATGTACGCCTGATGATAGCGGGTCACGCCCGGAAGCCGCTGCATGAACGAAGTGCGGATGTCCCACGAGCGGTAGGCAGCGGGCATCAAGTCCGGCCCGTACATGCTGGTGTACACCGCCGCCTGGGGGAACATCGCCACCAGCGTCTCCAGCACGTTCTCCGCCCCGCCCATTTGATTCAGCCAGTCGTGTACCAGCGCAACTTTCAACTTACTTACGTCTTACGCCTTGCGTTTTACGTATAAAGGCCAGCCAGGCCCGGTACCACATTCTGGCGGTCTGCCCGGCCAGCCTGCCGACGTCGGCCAGCCAGTTGCCGGCCTGTTTCCCGGCCAGGGCGACCCGGCGAGGGATCTGGCGGAGGGAACGGCTCTTTCCGAGGCTGACAAGCCGCTCCGCCGCCTGTTTCCCGGCCAGGGCGGCCCGACGAGGGATCTGGCGAAGGGAACGGCGCCGGGCCGGGCTCAGCGTGAAGTAGACGCTGACGGCCGCCGCCGCTAACACGGCCACGCCCATGCCCAGCATGACCTGAGGGATGCCCACCCAGTCGGCCAGGCCGCCGATGGTCAGCATGGGCGGGATGCCGATGAGGTTATTGAGCATGAACTGCAGGGCGAAGACGCGGCCGCGCACGGCAGGGGGCGAGGCTTCCTGCAATGTGGTCTGGCTCAGGATGCTTATGCTGGACATAGTCAGTCCCATCAGCAGGCTGATGAACATCACCCCGCTGGTCAGGCTGAAGGCGGCGTGTGGGTACAGGTGCAGCAGCGGCTGTGGCAAGATGCGGTATCCCTGTGTCATCAGTCCCAGCCCGATGAAGCCCAGCCCCAGTACGGTCAGGCCGACATTCCTGAGCCATTCCTTGCGCACGCGGTAGCCGAAGCGGCCCAACAGGGTGGTCGCCAGCAGCATGCCTACCCCGGCGGGGGCGAACACAAACACGGCGTCCTCTGGCGCTTTGCCCAGCACGCGGGCGGCAAAACCAGGAGCGAGCATGGCCATAATCATAATCACCGTGGCGATGAGGGTCAGATGGGACATGGCCAGGAGCACCCGACGATTGTGCATGACAGAGGCCCAACCCTCGCGCAGGTCTGCTTTCATCCGCTGCCAGCCGGAGAGGGGGGAGATCGGCCGTGTGGCCTGCATGGTCAGCCGCGGCAGCCTGCTCACCGAGGTTGCGGCTCCTGCGTACATCAGGGCGATGGCAGCGAAGGCGCCACGTGTGCCCGCCAGCTTGGTGGCCAGCGGCCCCAGAATGATAATGCCCACCACCTGTGAAATGGCCAGGGTGAGGGTGAAGAGCGAGTTGGCGGCCAGCAGATGGCTATCGCCCACCAGCAGGGGGATGGTGGCGGCTTCCGTGGGGGCAAAGAACTGGCCGATGGTTGAGGAGGTGAACGTAATCAGGTAGATGCCTATCAGCAGTCCCCAGCCACGGAGGAAAGCCAGTATCAGCAGATAGCCGCTGACCAGGAGCACGCGCAGCCCATTGGAGGCTACCAGGACGTACTTCTTGGGCCAGCGGTCCACCAGCACGCCGGCCACGGGGCTGAAGAGCACGCCGGGCAGGGTAAAGGCCAGGATAACCAGGCCGATGTGCGTGCTGGACCCGGTCAGTTCTTCCACCAGGACCATCTGCACGAAGTGGATGGCATGCTGTGCGGTTTGTGCCAGGGCCTGGGCGATCCACAGGGAGCGAAAGTGGCCGTTGGCGAGCACGGGGCCGAAGCCCCGCCTGGACGGAACGGACATAATCTCTTACCTTCAGGGAGTGGGAGAACCGGGCAATACTTCTTTGACGTGCCGCTGCAGATCCTGTCGGGGCAGAAGAACGCGGCGTCCACAGCGGCAACAGCGGAGGCGGATGTCCGCCCCTACCCGCACGACCTCCCACTCGTAGCTGCCACAGGGATGGGCCTTACGCAGGCGGACGATGTCGCCCAGATGTATTTCCAGGGGTGGTCTCATGATGGCCTTTAACTCTGCGCGGAAGGGAAAGGCAAGGGCGCTGCGGCGCGCCATCTCGACCGCACCACAACGCCCTCGGCGACGTTATCCTGCGCTCACGGTCCCTAATGGGGCCGCATGGGCATGACCACGTGCGTGAAGAGCTCACGGCCGGCTCCCACCGGACGGATCACCCCTGGGCTGGTGGGGCTGGAGGTCTCCAGGACGACCTGTTCTGTGTCAATCACCGAGAGGACATCCAGGAGGTACCTGGCGCTGAAGGCAATCCCTATGTCTGCTCCTTCCACCAGGGCGTCCATCTCGCTGACGTTATCTCCCAGGTCGGCCGAGGTGGCCGTCAACGTGACGGTGCCGGGAGCGGGATGGCCGATGGCGCCACCGGGCGTGATCTGCAGGTTGACGATGTTCGAGCCATCGCGGGCGAAGAGGGAGGCCACGCGTGTCGCCTTGAGAAACGCCGCCGTGTCCAGCACCGTGCGCGTGGCATAGGACTTGGGAATGATGACCTGGTAATCAGGGAAGGTGCCTTCGATCAGTTGAGAAAGCAGGTCCACGTGGGGCATGTGGAAGAGGATCTGATTGCCTGCCGGGGTGACCGTGACCTGCACGGTGGCCGGCTCTTCTTCCTCCGGCGGCGGGAGCTGCCCGATGATGCGGGCCAGTTCCATCATGCTGCGGGCGGGAACAATGACCGAGACCGGTTCCTTGACCGGCTGGGCGAGCTGGGTTTCGCGCACGGACAGGCGATAGCCGTCAGTGGCCGCCAGAGTGAAGAGGCTATCCCGGAAGCTGGCATACACCCCGGTCAGGGTGGGCCGGCTCTCGTCGGTGGCGGCGGCGAAAGCCACCTGATCTATCATGCGGCGCAGGCCGGCGAGCTCCAGTTCCACCATGCCATCAGCTTCGGCCGTGGGAATCAGGGGGAACTCGCTGGCATCAATCCCTTTGATGTTGGCCTCGTAACGGGCGCATTTAAGATTGACGCTTTGCGTGCGTACCACCAGGCTGAGCTCGATCGGTTCAGGGGGCAGGGTGTTGACGAAATCGGTCAACAGGCGGGCCGGCACGGTGGTCGCTCCTTCATCTTCCACTTTTGCGCCTACCCAGCAGTGAATACCGATCTCCAGGTTGGTGGCCGAAAGCCGCAACCGCCCGCGGTCGGTGCTGAGCATGATGTTGCCCAGGACGGGCAGGGTGCTGCGGTGGGAGACAGCACGGCCAACGATGGCCAGGCCCCTGGCCAGATTCTCTTGCAAACAGGAGACACGCACAGCTCTACCTCCTCCCTATGGATGAGTGATCCTTCAAAGCGGCAGCGGACCCTTCACTTTGTTCAGCGTACTATCCAGGACAGGTTTGGCCATCCGCCGCGCATAACTGCGATTGATCAAGTATACCACTGATTGCAGTTTTATTCAAGAAAGGCCCACTAACTGGCAGGAGATTGCTTCGCCTTCGGCTCGCAATGACATTTCCAAAAAACTGAAATGCACGCGAAAGGGCGATTACCTCAGGGCCTTCGCTCGCCATTCAGCAGATGAATGACCTGGCCCGTCTCCCCGGATTGGATCATCTTCTCGGCCAGGAACACAGCTCTGAGGGCTTCCTCGCCGGTGACCGCCGGTCGTCCGCCGTGCAATACGCAGTTGACGAAATCCTCCAGTTCCACGCGCAGCGGTTCGCGCCGCTTGATCTCGTACTTGATCCGTCGCCCTTCGCTCACGCCCATGATCGCCGTCAGCCCTTCCCATTGGCCGTTGGTAAAGGCATTCTCGTAGAAATAGAAATCCTGAGTGAGGTAATTGACCAGGAACATGCCTCGCTCGCCGAGCAGGGCCAGCTCCCGGATCTTCGTCGGCGTAAGCCAGTTGATGTCCAGAACGCCCACCGTGCCGTTCTCGAATTTCAGCACACCCAGGAGCAGGTCTTCGTGGGAGGCATGGATCTTCCGTTCCGTCTCCGCATAGAGGCTGGAGACGGAGGAACCGGTAATGTACTCCATGATGTCCAACTCGTGGGTTGCCAGGTCCAGGATCACGCCGACGTCATCTACCCGTGGCGGGAAGGGGCCCACGCGGCGGGCGTGGATCTGATACACCCGTCCCAGTTGGGCGTGTTCCAGACGCCGTTTCAGTTCCACGACGGCAGGGTTGAAACGCTCGATATGTCCCACGCCTAATTTGACGTTCTTTTGCGCGGCGGCAGCGATCAGTTCTTTGCCTTCCTCCACTCGCAGGGTGAATGGCTTCTCCACGAAGACATGGATGCCTCGCTCGATGATCTCCTTGGCTATCGGATAATGAAGGGCCGTGGGCACCACCAGGGAGACGACATCCAACGGCTCCTCGTCCAGCATGTCCCTGTAGTCGGTGTAAGGGCGTGCGCGGTAGGTACGGGCCACCTTGTACAGGGCCGTCGTGTCAATGTCGGCTACGGCAGCCAGGTTCACGTATGGCAGTTCAGCCAGGACGCGGGCATGGTTACGTCCCATGGAGCCGACGCCGATCACACCGATGTTCAGCATGTGGTTCTCGTTGATCAGTTTGTTCATTCTTGACCCTTGTGAGTTCGGATAGGCTAAATGGGCGCGGGCACCGGTCGGGGCCGTCCGCTTTTCTGGGGCTCGACCGGCTGCCTGGTTTCCAGGCGCTCCTCTCGCTCGGGCGATGGCGCCCGCGCCGGGGTCGGGGAAGCTTTTGTGGTTTCAGCAGGCTGGCCGGCCAGAAGCGCTGCAAGTTCCTCCCCTTCAATGGTCTCCGTCTCGATCAACCGCCGCGCGATGCGGTGGTGCAGTTCGCTGTGCGTGGTGAGGATCTCCTTGGCCCGGGCGTAGGCTCTCTCGATGATATCGCTCACCTCGCGGTCAATCTGGCGAGCCACTTCTTCGCTGTAGTTGCGCTGTTCGCCGATCTCCCGCCCCAGGAAGACCAGCTCCTCCTTCTGCCCGAACACCATCGGCCCCAGCTTCTCGCTCATGCCAAACTCGGTGACCATGCGCCGCGCCAGCTTCGTCGCCTGCTCCAGATCATTGGCCGCGCCGGTGGTCACGTCGGCGAAGACGAGTTCTTCTGCCGCCCGTCCGGCCAGTGTGGCGGCCAGGTCATCTTCGAACTTGGCCTGGCTGTAGAGGTTGCGGTCCTCCTCGGGCAAAGCCATGGTGTAACCCAAAGCCAGCCCTCGGGAGACGATAGAGACCTTCTGTACAGGGTCGCAGTGGGGCAATTTCGCCTGTACCAGGGCGTGCCCGGCCTCGTGATAGGCGATGATCTGCTTCTCCTGATCGGAGATCAGCCGGCTCTTGCGCTCCGG
>JARYMM010000028.1 GCA_029907105.1 Anaerolineae bacterium
ATGGCGGGCCGCGCCATGGCCAACTCGCAATGACACAGGCCAGGCTGGCTCTCGCTCTCGCCACTAAAGTGAAATACCCCCCCGTCGTCCTGAGACATCGGACAGGGCGGTTCGCATAACAGAAAAGCGTGGCACGTCGCGCCACGCTTCAAAGCAGGTCAGGGATTGGTGTGAACTGGCATGTCCGCGGGCGCACAAAGTCAGCAAGGGGCGTAACCGCCCCCCGAATACGAGTAGCTGGGCCCGTGGACGCTGATGGTCTTCATAGTGGAGAAATGATAGCACAAATCAGAGAACATGTCAAACTCAAATCACATGCTCCTCGCCGACGCCCACCTGGCCGGCAAAGCGCTCCAGGGCGAATTCGGCGATGTCGAAAGTCTGCGGGCCGCCGTCGAGGATGCATTCGGCCAGCGTCAGCCCCGTGGCCGGGCTGAGCATGAAGCCATGGCCGCTGAAGCCCACGGCGCAGTAGAAACCCTCCACTCCAGGTATCGCGCCTATCACCGGCTGATCGTCCGGCGTCACCTCATAGAGCCCGGCCCAGCCGCGCACCACCTCCGCTTCCTCGAACAGCGGCACCCGCCGGATACCGTGTTCGATGACCTTGACCATGAAGTTCCAGTCCACGGTCATGTTGAAGCTCGAAGGCTCGGCCAGGTCGCTCATGCCCGTCAGCAACCCCTCGCCTTCGGGCCGGAAGTACCAGTTGTAGGCGAAGTCAATGGTCATCGGCGTCGTGCGCGGCAGTTTGGGAAAAGGCGCGGTGACGAAGACCTGACGACGATAGGGGTAGACCGGCAGGTCCACCCCCACCATCTGGCCGACAGCGCGGGCCCAGGGGCCAGCGGTATTGACCACAGCCGGCGTGCTGATCTTGCCCTGGCCGGTGACCACGCCCCGGACAGCGCCGCCTTCGACGATGATGTCCGTCGCTTCCGTCTGCAGGAAGATGCGCACCCCCAGCCGCCGGGCGGCGGCGGCGAAACCATTGGCCACGGCATAGGGGTCGGCGTAGCCGTCGCGGGCGTTGAAGGTGGCGGCAAGCACGTCGTCCACCGCCAGGTGCGGCCAGCGAGCCGTGAGCTCCTCCGGCGTCAGCCACTCGGTGTTCACTCCCAGCTCGCGCTGCAAGGCCACGCTGCGGTGAAAGAGGGCCACATCCTCCGGCGTGGTGAGCAGGAAGAGGTAACCCACCTGATGGAAGCCCGGATCGGCTCCGGTGATTTCCTGGAAATGCTCGAACACCTGCACAGAGTGCCTGGCCATGCGGATGTTGACGGCGGTGGAGAATTGCTGGCGGATGCCGCCCACACTGAGGCCGGTGGTCTGGGTGGCCAGCCCTTCTTCTTTTTCCAGCACGACGACGTCGGTACAACCCCGCTTCGCCAGGTGGTAGGCTGTGCTCAGCCCGTTCACCCCGCCACCGATAATGACTACATCAGCTGTCTTAGGCAACATGTGACCTTCCTCAATCTCGTAATGCTCGTTGTGTTCGGTAACTTATCCTACACGCCCAACCAGCGGCAGGTACAGGCGGAGGCCCTGTGTGGGCGTAGCTGTTATCGTGGGTGTGACGCTGGGTGTGCCGGTCGGCGTGAACGTCGCCGTCGCTGTGGCTGTGTCGGTTGGCGTCGGCGTGTCAGTGGGCGTGGCGGTCTCCGTCGCTGTCGGTGTAGGCGTGACCGTCGGGGTTGGCATGGCGGTCGGCGTCGCCGTCAGGGTTACGGTGACCGTCACCGTGGCTGTGGGTGTCGCCGTCGCTGTCGGTGTGGGCGTGACCGTCGGGGTTGGCGTGGCAGTCGGCGTGGGCAGGGGCGTGTAGGCAAAGAAAGCCGCCGGCTGTCCCCCGGTGTTGGGAGAAGCGTCGTAGTAGTAGTGGACCATGAACTCGTACGTTTCGCCCTGATCTGCCCAGTACTTCGTGCCCCATTGGGACATCTTGCCGCTGGCCTCTCCCTCTGGGCCATACGTTCCTGCCCAGTGTTGAGTCTCGAACAAACGCCCATCCGCTCTCTCGATACCCAGGCCCTGCACGTACTCCACAGCCTGATTGGTCCACGGGTGCTCGCTGGCGGGCCTGTACACCTGATCCCAGCCGTCATCCCTGACGTCGTATCCCTGCCCGGGGTACTTTGCATAGGTCACTCTGTACCAGCCATACATCTTGCAGGCCAGAGCCCCGGCGTATAGCGCCTGCCATGCGCCATAGTAGGCCCAGTAGGCGATCCACTCGTTGGGCAGCACGTTCCTGACGTAGGAGGTGAACTCCACCGGCGGCAGGATCTCCACGACCTCACGCGTTACCGGGTCGGTGCGCGCCACAATGATGGTGGCGGGAGGCTGATGCTCTGCTGCTTCGGCCTGAGAGCGCTGCGTTTTCTCCTCCTCGGCTGTGCCCAGGCCATATCCCGCCTCGGCTGCCCGATGGGGCGGGATCTCCGAGGCCTCGACGATGACCCAGTGGCCTTCTTCGGGTGCCAGGACATAGAGGCGGAAGTTAACTCCCTCGTGGAAATGCCGGCTTTGCTGGCGCAGGTGGTAGTCAATGGCCACAACATAGGCCCGGACCTGACCGTAAAGGGCAAGATACCTGTCCATCCTGGTAAGGCCTGCCGCCACGGGGAGGGGGAGAGGTCTGGCCGCCGCCAGGCGTGCGCTCACAATCTCCAGCAGGGGGAGATGCGATGGGCCCTTTCCCGCCCACAGAAAGGTGTAGCTGCTTCTGCTTTCCGGCGGCCCTGCCTGGGCCGTGCGCAGGCAAAGGAACGTTGACCAGTCCTGGCTGTCTTGAGCTGCGATGTCTGCCTCTATGACAGCCCAAGGAGACAGAGCGACCTCCTCGCGGCAATAGCTTTGCCTTGGGACTGTCGGGATCAGCGATGGGCCGGACATCGCTGATCCTGTCGTCCCCTGAGGCCTCACCAGCAGTAGCAAGCCGAACGCCGCGAGCGAGAGCGATCTGGCGACTTCACGTCCAATGCGCATGCCAGGGTTCCTGCCCAAAGTGGGCTCATAAACCCGTTTGAGCTTTGCTTTTTGCTCTATCGCTCCTCGATGGTAATGCTCGTGATCCGGTCGCCCGGCGCGGTGGCTGTAGCCGGATCACGCGGCGTGATCTGCTCCAACACGTCCAGACCCTCGATGACTTTGCCGAAGACGGTGTGAACGTCGTCCAGGTGCGGCTGGGCGGCGTAGGTGATGAAGAACTGGCTGCCGTTGGTGTTGGCGCCGGCATTGGCCATGGAGAGTACGCCTGGTCCGTCGTGACGCAAATCGGGATGGAACTCGTCCTCGAAGCGATAGCCGGGGCCCCCTGTGCCCGTGCCAGAGGGGTCGCCAGCCTGGGCCATGAAGCCGGGGATCACACGGTGGAAAGTGGTGTCGTCGTAGTAGCCCTGGTTGGCCAGGAAGACGAAGTTGTTCACCGTCTTCGGTGCCTTATCGGCGTAGAGCTCGACGACGATGTCACCCTTTTCGGTGTGGATGGTGGCCAGGTACTGTTTGCTGGGGTCAATCTGCATCTCCGGCGGGGACTTGTAATAGTTCACCCGCTCGGCCGGCGGCAGGGCGGCCAGGGGACGTTCTGCGCTTTCCGTCGCCGCAGGGGCGGGCGCTGCCGTCGGCTGTTGCCTGAACCACCACACGGCCAGGACAGCGGCTGCGGCCAGGACGATGACGGCCACGCCAACCCACAACCATTGCCGTCCGTTCAGGCCAAGCCAGCGTCGGGGTTGGCGCTTCTTGCCCTTGCCTGTCGGTCGTGGGGCCGCTTTCCTTGCCACTGCAGGGGTGTCCTTGCCGGCACGCGATGACGTTGGCGGCGGCGCTGCCGCGTGTCGCCGTTCTTTTGCTTTCATGCGTTCTCGTTTTTTCTTGCCCATGGCTCTCCTCATGTCTGTGTCATACGGACGTATCTGTTTACCGCAGAGCTCACGAAGAACGCAGAGGATCTGGCAGATTCTCCCCCTTCCTTCATCTCAGCGCTCTCAGCGTTCTCGGCGGTAAACACTTGGCGTTCCGCTTCTTCTGCTGTTCCGCCGGCCGAGTGGTTACAGTGGTGCGCCGAGGCGGATCACCTTTTCGTCGTCCACTCTGCCGGTGACGTTGACAGGGTCAATCACCAAGGCGGCATGTTGCACGACCCAGTCGTAGTCAATGACTTTATGGCCGGTGGCGATGACCACCGCGTCGCTGGCGGCGATGGCCTCTGCCGTCAGGGGGATGGAAACCAGCTCCAGCGGTGGGCGGTGCAGCGGGTTCTGCCCCACGTGGAAGCGAGGCACGTAGGGGTCGTGGTAGCGGACCTGGGCGCCGCCTCGCCGCAGCAACTCGATGATGCGTTCGGCGGGTGAGTTGCGGGCATCCTCGATGTCCGGTTTGAAGGCCACGCCCAACACCAGCACCTGGGCCCCGCGCAGGGCCTTGCCCTGTCGGTTCAGCCCCTGGGTGACGAGCTGCACCACGTGGAAAGGCATCTCCTCGTTGACCTCGGCGGCCAGCTCGATGAATTTGGTGTGGAAGTCATATTCGCGGGCCTTCCAGGAAAGGTAATGAGGGTCTACGGGTATACAATGTCCTCCCACGCCTGGCCCTGGCCGGAAGGGCATGAAGCCGAAGGGCTTGCTGGATGCTGCCCCGATCACCTCCCAGATGTCAATGTCCATGCGCTCGCACAAGAGCGCCAGCTCGTTGACCAGGGCGATGTTGACGCTGCGGAAGGTGTTTTCCAGCAATTTGGTCATCTCCGCCGCCCGCGGGGTGCTGACAACATGGACTTCAGGGGTCAACTGGCTCAGCAATGCCGAGGCCAGCGCTGCACAGCGGGGCGTCAGCCCTCCGACCACCTTGGGCGTGTTGCGCACCGTCCACACCCGGTTGCCGGGATCAATGCGCTCCGGAGAAAAGGCCAGATGGAAGTCGCGGCCTGCCCGCAGGCCGCTTCGTTCCAGGATGGGCAACACGACCTCTTCCGTCGTGCCCGGGTAGGTGGTGCTTTGCAGGATGACCAACTGCTCCGGTCGCAAGCGGGCGGCGATGCCCTGCGCGGCGGCGATGACGAAGGAGAGATCAGGGTCCTTGGTGGAGCGGAAGGGCGTGGGCACGCAGATGAAAATGACGTCCATTTCCTTGAGCAGGTCGTAATCCGTCGTGGCCCGCAGCCGGCCGGCCTGTATCTGTGCAGCCATCGCATCGTCTGCCACGTCTTTGATGTAGCTCTGGCCGCGGCCGATGGCGGCTACCCGTTCGGCGGAGATGTCCAGCCCGGTCACGGGGAAGCCAACCTCGGCGAAGGCCACGGCCAGCGGCAGTCCCACGTAGCCCAGGCCGATCACGCCGATTTCTGCTCCCCGCAAGGCGATCTTCTCTTCCAGGTTCATGATTCATCCACTCCGAGGTTTTCGGGTTCGAGGGTTTCAGGCTGCCCCTGATGTCCTCGTTGCCTCGTTGCCTTGTTGCCTCAGCCAGAACCCTCGAATGACATCTGCTCCATCTTCCATAGGCCGACGAGCCCGGCCAGCAGCACCAGCCCGCCGGCGACGTACCCCTCGAGCACCGTGGCCTGGGTGATGAAGACGGACACCAGGCCCGAGGCCCCGGCGATGAGGTAGCAGATGAGCACCGCCTCGCGGTTGGAGCCGGTCAGCCGAGCCAGGCGGTGGGAGGTGTGATCCTTGCCCGGCGAGGTGAGGGGGTTCTTGCCTCTCCGCAGGCGGGAGACGATGACCAGGGTCGTGTCGAAGATGGGCAGTCCCAGGACGAGGACGGGGATCATCCATGTGACGAATGGCACATTATCGGGGAAGCGGAGCTTGATGCCCACGGCAGCAAGCATGAAGCCGATGAACAAAGCGCCGCTGTCGCCCATGAAGATGGTGGCCGGGTTAAGGTTGTAAACCAGGAAGCCGATGCAGGCGCCCAGCAGCGCGGCGGCCAGCGCGCCCACCAGGTATTGTCCGCTCATGGCTGCCAGCAGCAGGAAGAAGGCGGCAGCGATGGCCGCCACGCCGCCGGCCAGGCCGTCCATGTTGTCCAGCAGGTTGAAGGCGTTGGTGATGAACACCACCCAGAGCACAGTCGCTGCGCCGTTCAGCACGGGATGGCGCAGCACGGCGATCTGCACGCCGGAAAGGAGCAGGATCAGCGCGGCGGCGATCTGGCCCAGGAGCTTCACCCAGGCCGGCAGCGAGCGCCGGTCGTCCCACAGGCCAAGGAAGGAGACCAGCGTCGCCCCCAGGAAGATGCCCACCACCTGGTTGACGTAGAAGCGGTCGCCGAAGAAGATCAGGGCCAGGATGAAGGCGGCGAAAATGGCCAGGCCGCCCAGGCGAGGCATGGGGATGGCGTGGATCTTGCGATCGCTGGGTTCGTCGAGGACGCCGGCCCGCCGGGCCAGGCGTCGTGCCAGCGGCGTGGCCCCGGCGGCCAGCCCAAGCGCGGCGGCAAAGATGAGCACATAAGTAGTCATGTCATGCTGCCCCAAATTTCGGCGGGCGTTCGCCTGCCGCGTTCGGTTCGATCGAAGTCACTATCGAAGCTCACCAGGGTCAGCTTGTACTTTTCGGCAGCTACATAGATGATGTTGGTATCCAGGAGATACATCAATCCCACCATTCGAGTGCTTTGTGCTGCAATTTCACCGATGAATATTGGTCACGCAAGTCGCTCAAAGCCCCCCGCCAGTCAAGTTTAGGCCTCCCTGTAGGCTTACGGGCTCGTTTCTCCAATAGAAATTCTATGAAATCTCTCTCTTCCAGGGGCCTGGTTTGTTCTTCCATATGTGGGCTCAGAAGCCAGCCCCGAAGAGGCTTTGCCCTTTTGAGCATGGGGTTCAGCCCCGTACCTTCTTGCGATTACCTGCGCTGTATCTGTCCTTCGATCTGCCGGATGAGCGCATCCATCTCTGGCTTTTCGTTCTCCGGCGAGAGATCACGCGCCGCGCGGGCGTACTCCAGAGCCTTCTCCAACTGTCCCGCCTGCTGGTAGAGCAGGGCCAGGTTGCGCGTGCTGGCCAGGTCCGTCGGCGCTAACTCCAGAACTATCTCGTTGGCGGCGATGGCCTCGTCCAGTTTGCCGAGCTGGGCATAGACATAGCCCAGGCCGCTGTAAGCCTGCACCGAGCGCGGCGCCAATTGCACCGCCTTGCGATAAGCTTCGGCGGCTTCGTCCCAACGTCGCTGGACACGATACAGCTCGGCTATGACCAGATAGGTCTGCTCGAATTCCTGATCCAGGCTGAGCGACTTCTGGTACAATTCCTCCGCCTTCTCGTAGTCGCCCAAGGCCTGATAGACCAGGCCGTACTCGTTGTAGAGATGCGCCGAGTTGGGGCTGAGGGTGATGGCCTGCTCGTAGAAGTCCAGCGATTGCTGCCACCGGGCCCGCCGTTCCTGGGGATCGCTGGTCAGCTCGCCCCAGGCGCGGTACAGTCGCCCCAGATTGGCTGTGTGATCCGTGTTCAACGGGTTCAGCTCACGGGCGCGGGTGAGGTCGGCCAAACTGGCTTCCAGCAAGGCCTGACGTCCGGCAGGGTCGGTGTTCTCCTTGGCCTTCTCCAATGCGGCGCGGCCGCGGAAGAGGTAGTAGAAATCCTCGTCGCTATCCGCTGCCAGCGCTTGGCTGTACAGAGTAATACTGCTGTCCCACAGCCTGGCGCTTTCGTAACTCTGGCCTTGCTTGTAATAGATGTCGGCCTTGACCAGGCTGACGTTCACCAGGGCGATGAAGATGGCGACGGCAACGGCGGCCACTGCACCGACCAGGCCGGAGGCCCAGCCCAGGCTGCTCCAGTGACGCTGCGGCAGTGGGCCTTTCCACCAGATGGCCGAGCCCAGCAGCAGCAAGAGGACGAAAGCTCCTATGTAGTAGGCAGTGATGTTGTTGGCCAGGTAGTCTGCCACTGCCCGTGTGGGCAGCAGCCGGTTAGCGTGTATCAGCCCGTAGACCAGGAAAGTGCCCAACGACATGGCCGAGTAGAGGGCGGCGGCAGGAAGCAGCCAGGTAGCCGCGGCTGCCTCACGTTCCGTGGCCCGTGCTCTGGCCACGGCGGCCATGGCCAGCAGCAGGCCCACCAGCCAGACCAGGAGGATCAATGCCAGGAGGGCCGGGCTGGCCACTCGCTCCTTCCCCACCACACGGGTGGTGAGCGAATTCCAGAAGATGGCAAAAGGCCGCACGGCCTGCGGTGCCTGGTTGGTGACGTAATCGTAGACCAGGGTGAAGAAGACGACCGCCGTCAGCAGGCTGTAGACGAGGACGTCCAACATGGCCTGAGCCTGGGCGGAGCGGGTTTGGGCCATCTCCGCCCGTCGGGGCTTGCGTGTGCGCCGTCGTCTGCTGCGGCGTGGCGCTGCGGAGACCTCTGCCTCTTCCGTGGCCGTGGCCTCAACGTCTTCCAGCGGCAGCCAGCCCATCCCCACAGTCACCAGCACGGCAGCCAGCGTCCAGAAGTAAGTGCGCGTGGCGGCGATGGCGATGCCGAAGTGGATTTCGACGAAGTGGGCGACCAGGGTGGCCAACAGGGTGATGATCAGTAACTGGCGGCTGAGGCTGCCTTCGCCCACGCCGCGCCCGGCGAAGGCGGCGAGGGTGACGTAGACGACGAAGCCCAGGATCATGCCCGCCGGCAGGGCCACGCCGGAAAGCCGCCAGGTGCCGTCGGCCAGGCGGAAGCCGAGGACGGAGAGTAACCCCAGGCCAAACCAGAGCCCCAGGAAAGCCCACAGGTGGCGGCGATTTTTGATGGCCCCCAGCCAGCGCAGGCTGAAATAGAAGAGGTTGGTGAACAGGGCGATGTAGGCGGCAAAGCCAAGGTACCCGGTGGTCACCAGAGCATCGAAAGTTTCGTTGTGCGAGCGGTCGGGCGAGGCGTTGCGTGCCTCGTAGTGGGCCAGGTCGGGGCGATAGAAGCGGTTGTAGGCCATCCACATGGCCTCCGGTCCGTGGCCCACCAGCGGCCGCAGGGCATTGAAGGGGTCGGGCCCCTGGCCGGGATAGGTGATCGGCTCGTGGGGCACGATCATCTCCACGACGCCTTCCCAGATCAGCGTGCGCACGCGGCCGGTGCCGCGTTCGAGCTCGAAGACGCGGGCCAGCCGCCCCACATAGGGCAGTTCCCGGAAGCCGTGCAGCGGGCTGCCCGGCAGGTTGATGGCGGCCAGGAACACGAAGCCGATAACGGCCAGTCCGATCCAGCTTATCCAGAGCCGGCGTAGTCCTTTGGCCCGCTGGCTGAGCGTAATGAGCACCAGGAGGACGAAGACGTATAGCCCGCCCAGCAGCCCCAGCCAGGGCCCGCGGCTCTGGGTGAAGAAGATGCAAATGAGTTGTACGGCGATGACGAACAGAATGCCGCCGGCCTCGATGGCATCGGCCAGGCTGCTGCGTTCCTCCGTCAGCAGCCTCTGGAAGGCGCGCAGCAGCCGGTCCACGGTCAGGAAGAAGGCCAGGATCAGATAGGCGGCGACGAAGATGGAATTGCCCATGTTGGAGGCCACGCGCGTCGTCACGTCGCCGGCCCAGGGCAGCGGATCCAGGTTGTAGTGCTGCACGATGCCGTAAATGGAGATAGGCAGGCTGGTGAGGATGATGGCGTAGATCAGCCGCTCCAGTTGCTGGCGGCGTCGCAGGTGGCCCAAGACCAGAAAGAATATGACGATGTAGGAGAACGTGGTGTACGTCCCCTGCAGGCGCTGGTAGGAACCCCACCAACTGATGCGTGGGGAGAGCGAGAAGGCCGTGGAAATCAGATAGGCCAGCACGAGCAGGAGGGTGGGCAGCACCAGGGGCGTCTGGCGGATGGTTGTCCACAGGCCGGGGCGGGCGACAGGCTCCGCTCCCCCTGTTCGCGTGTCGGCCCTGGCCAGCGTCGTTTCGACCAGTTTAACCAGCCAGGCGGCGGCCATGACCAGGGCGATGGAGCGCAGCAGGCTGAGTTTGTCCGGCTCGAAGACGCGAGCGGAGTAAACGTTGAAGAAGAGGGGCACGATGATCAGTGCTGCCAGCCAGCCGGCCTCGATAATCGCTTCACACCACCGGCTCAGTTTCGTTTGCATAGTGCTCTCTCACGGATTTCGAGCCTTGATAGGCTGTTTCTGTTCTTCAGTACGACGCCCAATCGTCTTGCCTGCTGACACAATGATTGCGTCCCCAGCTAATTCGCCTAATCTTACCTCACCTGGGGAGAAAAATCAAATCGGGCAAACCCGCCCAAGTGCATGGCATGTGTGAGTGCAACGCCTTTACCGACGGGGCTCAGGCCTCGGTGGCCCCCTGACGCGGGTCTTGCACCATCCAGTGCAGGAGCGCCCAGCCAGCCACGCTCACCACCAGGGCGATGGCGAAGAGCGGCCGGTAGCCCAGGCCGCCGGCAATCCAGCCGCCCAGCACCGGGGCCAGGGTGACCGCCGGCCAGAGCAGCGTGTTGGTCAGCCCGATGTAGGTGGGGCGGTCTTCGGGCGAGCAGAACTCGAAGGTGATGCTCATGCTGGAAAGCCAGCCTGAGCTGGCACAGCCGAGCAGGGCGAAAACAGGGAAAAACCAGGCCACAGCATTGGCCGCCAGGCTCAGAGCCATGGCCAGCACGGTGAGCACCGTGGCCAGTTCCATCACCAGCTTGTGGCCTTTCTGGTCGGCCAGTCGTCCCAGCAGGGGGTTGCTGACCGCCTGGCCGGCCAGCAGGGCAGCAGTGAACCAACCCGCCGTGCGGTCGGGCACCTGGAAGTGACGGGCAGCGTAGACCGTGATGAAGCCGCCGGCCATGCCGCCCAGGATGATCACCGACCGGCTCAGCAGATAGTGGACGAAGTTTTGCTCCTGGCGCAGGATGACAGGTAACCGCCGCCAATACTCCCTCTGGGAGATGGCCGGTGCACTGCTGGGGACGGCCGGTTCCCGGCCCAGGTACAGGAAGAACCAGGAGAGGCTCACGGCGGCAAAGGCGGCGAGAAAGCAGGCGGCGAAGTTGTGGGGGAAGGGATAACGTTCCAGAAGCAGGCTGGAGCCGTAAGCGCCCACCGTTCCCAGGATGCCGCTCAGCGAGTTGGCCGTGCCGAAGAAGAAGCCTCGACGCCGCAACGGGATGAGCTTGGCGATGTAATCCTGCCAGGCCACGCCTGTCAACCCGCCGCTGAAGCTGTAGATAGCGACGAGGACGAAGAAAACCGTCAGGGAGACAGCCTTCGAAGCCTGCGGCCAGGCCAGGATGGCCAGGGCCAGAAACAGGAAAGGCAGCCGCTCGCCCATGCTGGCGGCCAGGATGTACGGTCGTTTTCTGGGCAACCTGCCCACGAGTTGGGCTGTGAAGAGCTGCGGCAGGGTCCAGCCCGTATTGGCCAGCGCTGTCAGCAGGCCGATGAGCACAGTGGACGCGGTCAGGCGGCTGAGGTAGAGCGGCAGGATGGTCATGAAGGAGGCGAAGCTCAGCCCCAGGGAGTAGAAAGCGAAATCCAGCACATTGACAACGAAATTGTGACGGTAGTGCTGTTCGATCTCTTGTTGATGGGTCATGTTCATAGGTCTTCTCAGGTATCAGTGATCAGGTGTCGGTGATTAGTGATCGGGAACTTCCTGATCGCTGGTCACTGATCCCTGGTTTGCAGCACGCCCTCGTATACTTCCAGCACGCGCTCCACCATCGCCGGCAGGCTGAATTCCGCCTCGGCGCGGGCGCGGGCGGCATGGCCCATGGCCTGACGCCGCTCGTCGTCGGCCAGCAGTTCGTTGATCGCCGCAGCCAGCGCCTGCGGGTCGCGCGGCGGCACCACCAGCCCTGTCTCCCCGTGCCGGTTGACGTAGGACGTGCCGGTGCCCAGTTCGGTGGAGATCAATGGCGTGCCGGAGGCCATCGCTTCGACCAGGACGATGCCGAAAGCCTCGCTGCGCTGGCTGGCCGGCAGCACAAAGAGGTCGGCGGCATGGTAATAGGCGGGCAGGGCGGCATCCTCCACGTCGCCAAGGAAGTGCACCCGGTCGGCCACGCCTGTCGCCGCCGCCAACTGGCGCCATTCTCGCTCCATGGGCCCTGAGCCCACCACCAGCAGCGTGGCCGGGACGTGAGCCATGGCCTGGATGAGGTATGACAGCCCCTTGTAATAGCGCAGGCGGCCCACGAACAGGAGCAGCGGGCCGGGTTCGCCCGAGGCGGCGGAGCCGTGACGCTGGCGGATGGCGGCCACCAGGGCGGCGTCGGCCTCCTGGAAACGGTGCAGGTCAATGCCATACGGGATGAGCACGCATTTGTCCCGATAGGGCTGTAGAAAGCGAGAACTGTCCCGGTATTGGGGCGTGGCGGCGATGATGCGGTCCACGCGGCGCAGGACACAGCGCAGCAGCGGGGCATAGAGGCGCAGGATGAACGCCTGGCGCACGACGTCACTGTGGTAGCTGAGCACGGTGCGCCGCGCCCGGCCCAGCAGCCATTGGCTCACCTCGCCCAAGGGATAGGGAAAGTGCAGGTGGGTGATGTCGGGCCGCTGGCGCCGCAAAAGGCGGGGCAGGCTCAGGCTGAGCGGGGTGGAGGCCACCTGCGCCAGCCGCGCCGCCCGGATGACGCGCACGCCGTTTTCCACGCTTCCCCTCGTGTGATGGTCGAGGCCGGTGACCAGCACCGTCACCTGGTGACCGCGCTGAGCCTGCGCTTCGGCCAACCCCTTGATGTGGTTCTCGATGCCCCCCAGAACAGGGGGGTAGTCCTTGTAAAGATGAAGGATGTTCATGATGCAAGAAGCAAGATGCAGGATGCAAGATGCAAGATGCAGGATGCAAGACCTGGGACTCGAGTGTTGCTCATGTCAAAGCCCACGGCCAGGTTAGCAGACCGTGGGCTGTCCGGCGCTTTGGAGGGCGCTAAAGGCCCAGCGTGAGCCAATGATAGGATAGCCCGTCAACTGGGGGGAGAAGGCCGAAGCTGACCCAGAAAAAAGATGGTCTCGATGAGAGCCATCTGTGTCTCGATATCGGAGCTCAGGACGGCAAAGGCGTTTGGGTCCGTTCGATTCCCTCCTCTCGGACACGATGGGCAAAGTGGCACTTATTACACCTCTGTCTCTCGCTTTCCTTGGGGGCTGTCCTTGCCCTCCGGCTGCGCCATTATACCCTACACCTTGCGCCCTGCCAAAACGCAGAGGCCATGGTAGACTTCCAGGGTGCGGCGGGCGGTTTCGGCCCAGGAGAAGCGCTGTGCCCACTCCAGGCCCCGCTGCCGCAACTCGGCCCGCAGTCCGGCGTCGCTCAGTAGCCGGCTCAGCGCGGCGGCCATATCCTCCACATCCGCCGGATCGAAGGTCAGCGCGGCCTGGCCAACGATCTCCGGCAGGCTGGAGGTATTGGAGCAGGCCACCGGCACGCCGCAACTCATCGCTTCCAGCACCGGCAACCCGAAGCCCTCGTACAGCGAGGGGAAGACAAAAGCAATGGCACCGCTGTACAGGGCGGGCAGGTCGCCTTCCGGCACCGGCCCCAGGAAACGGACGACACTTTCCAGCCCAGAAACCTCCGCTCGCTGTCGTGGCTCGGGATAGCGAGGGTCCCAGGCGCCGGCGATGACCAGCGTGAAACGTGATGCGTGGTGCGTGATCTGTGAGGCATGATGCGTGATGCGCGAGAAGGCGTCAATGAGACGCGGCAGGTTCTTGTGCGGCTTGTTGCTGCCCAGGTACAGGACGTAGTGCGGCGGCAGGCTGTAACGCCCGCGTACGGCGGCGATGGCTGCCGGCTCCGCCGGGCGGAAGTGCTCGTCAGCGGCCAGGGGGATGGCCGTGATGCGCTGCGGGGCCAGGCCGTAGTAGCGTACGAAGTCGGCCCTGGTCGTCTCGGAGATGGCGATGCAGTGGGCGGCCGTGCGCAGGGCCAGCCGATGGAGCCAGCGGATGAGCAGGCGAGTACGCCTGGGGTAATAGGCCGGATAGCGGGTGGGGATGACATCGTAGAGGGTGAGGATGGAAAGCACCGGCAGGCGATATGGTTTGACATAATATGGCGAATGGAAGACATCACAGGAGAGACGGGAGATCACAGATGGCAGACGGAGTTGTTCGGCCAGGGAGAAGGTGGGCACGTCCAGACGAACAAGTTCAACGTTAGGGTATCGGGTGAGGGCGGTGAGGTCATAGCGGCTGTTGGGCAGGGCGGGGTTATACAGGACGACGAGGGTGTCGTCAGTGGCCAGAGAGGCCAGGGCGTTGATCAGGCTGTAGGTGTAGCGCCCGATGCCGGGGAAGTGGTCCTGGATGTAGCGTCCGTCAACGCCAACGCGCAATGATTCTACCTCAGCGATCTTCCACATTGCTGGGAGAACCCCTCGATGACATCCCAGGCGTCGTTCTTCGTTCCTTCTTTGGCAATCTCCGAGAAGTTGCGACAGAGAGGCAGCAGCTTCCTCTTCAGGATGTGCTCTGGCGAAGGTTCGTATTCCTTCTGGCTATGTTCGATCAACAACCAGAAGAAGCTGACAGTGGCTTTAACGTTCTTCTTCACTCTCTTACCTCAAGCTTATCTTCCCAGACGAGGGCAGAGAAGCGTTCCTTTTGGAACTCGTGGCTGTAACCACAAAGCTTCAGAGCACCCTGGGCGATCTCCTTGACCATGGTCGGGGGCACATCTTCCAGAGCCAGGGACAGACACCCGCCACCTCCGGAGATGAGGGTATGAGGCCCCAGTTCGATCATCATAGCCTTCTCCTGCCACGCGTCTGGATGATTGGCCAGCCAGTCCTCCAGTTCATCTGCGGCGCAATGATGCTCCTCAGAGCCCTGGCTGTCCTGGATGAGGATATCTGCCTGCTTGGCGGACAGGGTGTGAGATAATAAGCTAATGAACGGCGCAACGCATCGGAGCGGCAGCTCCAGACTCAGGCCGCTGGCGGTGGTCCCCACGTAGATTCGGGGGTCACCGACGCGTCTTCCCTCCCTCTGGCTGATTGCCTCCATTCGCAGCTTTCGCAGTTCTTGCCAATTGAGAGCCAACGCAAACTCCTGTTTCTCCTCAGGGGTCAGGCGCTCGATCAACTGTGCCAAAGCCAAGGGGATAGCAGATGGGGATACGGTCTCTCTTTGCTTCATGTGAACCTCCTCACTCACCCACTCCAGAAGCTGTGCATTTGCTTCAACCAAATTGTACAACGGGAAACTGATCCTGTCAAGCAGCTTTCTTGCTCGGGTGTATTTCACTTTAGTGGCGAGAGCGAGAGCCAGCCTGGCCTGTGTCATTGCGAGTTGGCCATGGCGCGGCCCGCCATTCTAAAGGACAGAAACTTCCTGGTGTCATTGCGAGGAGGCGGTTTTTGCCGACGAAGCAATCCCCAAGTCCCGAGTCGGAGATTGCTTCGCCGCCCCTTCGCTTTGCTCAGGGCTTCGGCTCGCAATGACAGGCAAGTTTCTGAGGAGGCGGTCTTTGCCGACGAAGCAATCCCCAAGTCCCGAGTCGGAGATTGCTTCGCTGCCCCTTCGCTTTGCTCAGGGCTTCGGCTCGCAATGACAGGCAAGTTTCTGATCAGTGAGGTAGCATGGTATCCTTTGCCACAAGGCAGTACATCGCTTCGATGGCGCGGGCGGTCTGGGCGGCGGTGAAGTGCTGTTCGACGCGGCGGCGGCCGGCCGCCCCCATCCGCTGACGGCGTTCCGCGTCGCCCAGCAACTCCGCCATGGCCGCGGCCAGCGCCAGCTCGTCGCCCGGCGGCACAAGTATCCCCGTCTCCCCGTGCCGTACGATCTCCGGCACCGCGCCGTCGGCGAAAGCCAGCACAGGACGGCGGGCGGCCATGCCCTCGATGAGCACGCGGCCGAAAGGCTCGGCCGCGGAACAGTGCACCAGCACGTCCAGCGCCGCCAGCAGCCGCGGCAGGTCCTGCCGATGGCCGGTGAAGATGACCCGCCCGCCCAGGTCGGCGGCCAGGCGACGCAGCCGCGCCACATAAGCATCGCCGCCGCCGAAGATGGCCCCGCCGACGACCAGGAAACGGGCTTCGGGCAGGTGCCGGACCACCCGCGCTGCCGCCCGCAGGAAGTGCTCCTGTCCCTTCCAGGCCTGCAGCCGCCCGACGATGCCGGCCACGGGCGCCTCAAAGGGCAGGCCCAGCTCCGCTCGCGCCGCAGCCCCATCCAGGTCGGGCGGATACTCTTCCAGGTCGAGGCCATTATAGATGACCGTGACTTTGTCCGGGCAGGGGAGCACGGCAGCCACGGCCTGCGAGATGGCGATGACCCGTGTGGCCAGACGGCACATCAGCCGGGTGTACCAGCGTTCCGATGGTGGATGGATGTCCCGCACGTGCCAGATCAGCGGCCGGCCGGTGAGGTGGGCGGACAGGGCGGCGTAGAAGCTGGCCCGCATCACGTTGCTGTGCACGATGTCCGCCCCTTGGCGGCGGATGAGCCCGGCCAGGGCCAGGCTGCCGCGCAGCAGCCACAGCGGGCCCAGGAGCTCGCCTCGTATTCTGGGCATTTCCACGGGGGTCACGGGCACGTCCAGGGCCGCAGCCGCCTGGAGCAGCGGGCCGCGGTTGCAGGCCAGGAGCGGCCGGAAGCGCCTGCGGTCGAGATGCTTGAGCAGCAAGAGCAGGCTGTGCTCGGCGCCGCCCAGGGCTTCGGCATGATCCACAAAAAGCACGCCGGTCATGAGGCCGCTCCTGTCCCCGGACAGGTAGATTGTGCCGTGTCTCGGTCATCTTCCCACCCCATGACCCGCTCGAAGCGCTGGCGGTAGCGGGGATCGCCCAGGCGCACGAACTCCCGCCAGAAATCGCCCCAGGCGCGGCGCAGGGCCAGCCAGCGGTCGGCGAAGTCGCCTTGCAACAGGGGGAGGGGGGCCACAGCGATGTGCGCCAGCAGGCGTGCCGATTCTGCCATCTGAGCGGCGGCCTCGGCCTCCTGCCCAGACTGATGGGCGATGAGCGCCCGGTGGGCGGCCAGCAGGCCGGCGGTGGCGATGCCTTTCCTGGGGATGCGCAGCCAGCGGGCGGCAGCCAGCGGCCCCCTTTTCTTCGCATAGTCAATTGTAAGGCGGAGCAGGTTGGCCCATTCGCCGCGGGAGATGGGGCGTTCGTTGAACAGGCGATGGGAATGGGCGATGAGTTGCTGGGGCAACGGGGCACCGGGGTCGGCAACGCGGGCCAGCAAGAAGTGGCAAGCTGCTTCCAGATAATGAACCATCTTCGCATAGCGAATGGGCAGCGGTTGGGAGAAGTGCAGGCTTTGGCGCTCCTGCAGGCAGGTGCGCAGGAAAGCCGGGAACTCCTCTGCGAAGTGTGGCATCAGAGGCAGTTCGCCGTAGTGTGCGACCAGGTATTGCACGCGCTGGCCGTAGCTGGGCAGCAGCATGCCGCAGTGCGGCAGCAGCACCGTGGTCAGGTCCAACGCGTTGCGGCAGAGCACGTAGCCCCAGACCATCTCCGCCAGCGGGCTGAGAGGGCCATACAACAGCCGCCGGGGCGTGTACAACAGGATGGCCCACAGCCGTTTGATCAGAATCTCGTTGGTGTTACGCAAATCGAGGTTGGCCGGGGTGACCTCGGGCAGCAGCGGGCGCACGTCCTGGCCGTACAGCACCCGGGCGTTGGCCTTCAGCTCGTAGGTGAAGATGATGGGGGGCAGCGTGGACAGCCGCCGCCGCTGGCGGAAAAGGACGTCAATGTGGAACAGCGGGTTGCGCTGGGCGAACTCTCGTTCTAGCGCGGCCAGTCGGGCAGCGATACGTTGTCGCCCGGGGGCCGACAGGCTCCGTTCGCTCACCACCAGCAGTTCGTAGTCGCTGAACATTTCCAGCCGCCCGTCGAGTTCGACATAGGCCAGCTCACCACGGGCGGCGGAGCCGAGGAGGAGCACGGAGGTCACCTCGGGTTCACCGGCCAGGACGCCGGCGATGGCCTGCCAGTGGTCGGTGATGGCTGGCGGATAGCAAGACGGGTACTCGTTCATGGCTGAGGTTTGCGCGCCACCAGGAAGTTGATGACGCAGTCGTCTTCGTTGGCCAACAACATGTCCAGCAGCTTGAAGGCCAGGTTCACGGCAGCGATGAACGGCAGGGTGACCGCGCTCAGCAGGCGGCTGATACGCCCCAATCCGCGGCCTATCCGGTCGAGGCCGTAGGTGAGCTTCAGCCCTGCCCGCGCCCAGAAGCCGGCGATGGCCTGCACCGCGATGATTTCTAGCCCTCCGGCCCGGCAGAGGTAGGCCAGGCCGAAGCGGGTGAAACGGTAGTAGTCGTGAGGTGCTTCGTGCACGTGCCACATCTGCGGCGTGGACAGGATGAGATGCCCGCCGGCTCGCAGCACGCGGGAGATCTCCCCCATCATCCTCTGCGGCTCCGGCACGTGCTCCAGCACCTGGAAGGAAACCACGGTGTCGAAGCTCTCGTCGGCAAAGGGGAGCTGCATGGCGTCGCCGTACACGTCCACGGCCTGGCTCCGTTGCGCTGCCGTCCCTGGCCGCCGTTCGATGTCCTGGTCGGGAGGAAGGTCGAGGCCGATGATGCCCTTCACATGGGGGGCCAGGAGCGCTTCGTACGGCCTGTTGCCGCAGCCGACGTCGAGGGTCAGGCCCGTGGCATGAGCCTTCGCCGCGGCGGCGATGAGACGTAGATGCTCCCGTCGTTCCAGCCAGTTGCGATGGAAAATGCTCACCGGGACGCTCACGTGGCCACCCGTGTCTTGATGACGATCTGGTTGCCGAAGAGATTGGGAAAGGCGCGAAAAGCGGCCCGCTTGATGCGCTCCGGCAGGCGGTTGGCCAGCCAGGGCAAGGCATAGCTGCCGCCGATGTCGGTGGCCTCCAGACCGCACGAATCCAGCAATTGCCGGAAGGAGTGCATGGTGAAGTAGTGGATGTGCTCGACGCTGTGGTAGACGTGCTGGCTGCGGGGGAAATGGCCGCGCAGCACGTCGTAACGGTTTTTGTAGAAGGCGAAGTTGGGAAAGGAGACGATGAGCGCGCCCTCGGGAGCCAGCAGGCCCTTGCAGCCATACAGGACGTTCTCCGGCCGGAAGAGATGCTCCAACACCTCCACGCAGACGATGATGTCGAAGCGTTCGGCGGCCAGGAGGTCCGGCCAGGGATCGAGTTCCAGGTTGGCCTGATGCACGGCGTCGTAGTGAGCGGCAGCCATCTCCAGCGCCGTCGGCGAAAGGTCCAGGCCCACGCGGTACACACGGCGGCCGAATTTCTCCCCCAGCAAGCGTCCCAGCGTGCCCTCGCCACAGCCCAGGTCCAGCAGGCGCAGCGGCCCGGGGCCTTCGGCGGCGATGAAATCGAGCACGGCGTAGAGGCGGGCAGGCACCTGCTCGCGGTACAGGTAGCCGTTCTGCCGGCGGCGTGTCCAGTACTCTTCGTAGAAGGCTCTCGTATCGGTCATGGCCTCTCTGTGAAAATCACAAGCCTGGCGGCGCAGTTTCCTGCTCGGGGCTCGCTGTTCGGCGTTCAGCAGCAACGTCGAACGCCGAACGCCGAACATGGAACAGGTGACGGGTCAAAATGCGCGCCTCGCTCAGGGCCCCGCTGAATTGCATCGCCACCAGGTAGGCGCCGCCGCCACAGAGGATGCTCACGACGAGCAAAGGCAGAGGGGACCAGCCGAGGGCCCAGGTGTTGAGCAGGCGCAGCAACCCCACGCTGGCGCAGATGGCCGCGCTGCCCAGCAGCGCCGGGCGCAAGGCCCGCCCGTAGCGCGGCCACGACAGCCCGATCAGGCGGTTGGCGATGGCCTGGATGATGGGGGCCAGGAGCAGGGAGAGCAGGGTCACCGCCCAGGCCACGCCCACGATGCCGAAGCGCGCCCCGATGAGCAAGGCTCCGGCGGTGACGACCAGCGTCGCCGCGTTCCAGCGGAAGCCGATGTCCGGGCGGCCCCTGGCCTTGAGGATGGAGCCCACGGTGCTGACCACGGCTTTGATCATGCCCGCCGGACACATGATGCGCAGGGGCAGGAGCGCCGGATCCCACTTGGGGCCGCCGCCGATAAGCCGCAGCAGCTCCGGTGCCGTCCAGAAAAGGCCGACGATGAGGGGGAAGGTGAGCAGGGCGATATAGCGCACCGTGGTCAGATAGCCGCGCTGCAGCCGCTCCTCCTCATCCTGCACCAGGCTGAAGGCAGGAAAAGTCACCCGAGAGATCAGGATGGACACGCGTGTCAAAGGCAGCATCACCAGTTGGAAGGCAAAGGAATAGTAGCCCAGGGCGGCCTCGCCCAGCAAACGGCCCACGAGCAGGTAGTCCAGGTTGTTGTTGAGGTAGTTGGCGATGCGTTCGCCGACGACGTTGGCGCCGAAGCCGAAAAGCTCCCCGAAGGCTGCGCCGCTCCAGGCGCGGGAAGGCCGCCAGGGGTGCAGCAGCCATAGCAGCACGACTTCGGCGACTCTCTGGGCGATGCTGCCCCAGACCAGGCTCCACACGCCCAGGCCCTGCCAGGCCAGTCCGATGGAGAGCGCGCCCATGGCCAGCACAGCGCCCACTTCGGCCAACGCCAGGCGGCGAAAGTCCAACTCTTTTTGCAGCAGGACCTTCTGCAATAGTCCCAGGGGCATGATGACGAAGGTGGTGGCCAGCACCATGAGCACGGGCTGCACGGTTGGGTTGCGATAGAACCAGGCCACCAGCGGAGAGGCAGCCGTGAGCACAAGCCACAGCCCGACCCCCATGCCCAGGCTGCTCCAAAAGGCCGTGGACAGGAGCTGGTCGTCTGTGGCCTGCTTCTGGATCACGGCGGCGCTGAAGCCCAGCTCGTGGATGATGTTGCTCAGGTCAATGAAGAACGTGGCCGCGGTGAGCAGGCCGAAGTCGGCCGGCGCCAGCAGGCGGGCCAGGATGGCCAGGATGGCCAGCCGCAGCAGGCTGGTGCTGAGGCTGGCGATGCCGGTCCAGATGGCCCCCCGGGCAGTGCTGCGGGCCAGCGACGAGAGCCTGCCGGCCTCAGGGGTGTGCGCTCTCATCTCCTCGCTCACCGCGCCACCACTTCAGTTCCCTGCGGGTCTCCTGACCCGCCGGCTGCCCGGAACAGCGCCGCCAGCGCGGCAGCGCTGCGCCGCACGTCGAATTCCTGCGCGATCTTCTCTCGCCCTGCCTGTCCCATCTCTTCCCTGGCCGCCGCGTCGCCCAGGAGGCGGCTCAGGGCGGCGGCCAGGCTGGCGCTGTCTCCCGCTTCCACGAGCAGCCCTTCCCGCCCGCAGGTGATGAGCTCGGGAATGCCGGAGATAGCGGTGGAGACCACAGACAGGCCGCTGGCCATCGCTTCCATCAACGAGACGGGGATGCCATCGCGGTCGCCGTCGTCGGCCACGATGCAGGGCAGGACGAAGAGGTCACTCGCCGCGTAAAGCTGGCGCACGTCCTCCTGGGGCATGACGCCGGGCAGATGCACCTGGCCGGCCAGGCCGTGTTGCTCGATCAGCCGGGTGAGCCTGTCCCGCTCCGGCCCCTCGCCAACGATGATGCACTCGAAGTCCTGCCCGGCGCGGCGCAGTTGGGCCAGGGCCTCAACGAGATAACGGTGCCCCTTCTTTTCCACCAGCCTGCCCACGGAGAGAAGACGCGGCCGGCCACCTGCCGGTCGCCGGGGGACAGCGAAGGCCGCCGGGTCAATGCCGGCGTGGATGACGTGCACCTTTTCGCTCAGCTCGGCGCCGCAGGTCTGGGCGATGAAATTGCGGTTGTACTGGGAGATGGTCACGGCGAAACGCGCCGCGCGCAGGCTTGGGCATAAGCACACCGGCCGGGCGAAGAGGTCCAGGGCGTGGGTGGTGAAACTGAAAGGCAGGCCGGCGAAGCGGGCAGCGAACATGGCCACCACGTTGGCCCCCAGGGCGAAGTGGGCGTGCAGGTGCTGCACACGGCGGTGCAAAAGGCGGCGGCCGAGGGCGACGCCGCGCAGGAAGCTCAGCAGGAGGATGCGGCTCGGATGGCGCAGGGTGAGGGTCAGAGCCCCCAGGTAGCGGCGCGGAGAGCGGGCCAACAGGGCCACGTTGGCCCGAATGGTCTCCCCGGGAGCGGCGATGGGTGAAGGCAGGGTGTGCACAGCCGCCCGCAGATGCTCGATCCTGCCGTGCTGCGGCTGCCCTGCCGGGGGCGTCTGCAGGGAGAAAATCTCGATCTCCAAGCCGGCCTCTTCCAGGTGCAGGATCTCATCGAGGACGAACGTCTGATATACCGAGGGAAAAAGGTCCAGAACATAGCCTATGCGCATGCCCATCCTCATGTCGTGGCCAGGCCGGCCAGCAGGGCCTGGATGCGGGCCACGACCATATCCATGGCCACCTCGTTGAAACCGCCCTCGGGGATGATGACGTCGGCGTAGCGCTTGCTGGGCTCCACGAACTCCAGGTGCATGGGCCGCACCGTGCTCAGGTATTGCCTGACCACCAGTTCCATCGTGCGCCCCCGTTCGGCGATGTCCCGTTGCAGGCGGCGGATGAAGCGGATGTCGGCGTCGGTATCCACGTAGATTTTGACGTCCATCAATTGGCGCAGGTCGCGGATGGCGAAGATGAGGATGCCCTCCACCAGGATCACCGGCTGCGGCTCCACGCGGCGCGTGCGGGCCGTGCGGGTGTGGGTGGTGAAATCGTAGATGGGCACCTCGACCGCCTGCCAGGCTTGCAGCGCTTTGATGTGCTTGATCAGCAGCTCGTTGTCCAGGGTGTCCGGGTGGTCGTAGTTGACCCTGGCTCGCTCCTCCGGCGGCAGGTGGCTCTGGTCGAGGTAGTAGGCATCGTGCTGCAGGAAGGCGATGTGCTGGAAGCCGACCCGCTGGATGATGGCCTCGGCCACGGTGGTCTTGCCCGAACCGGTGCCCCCGGCCACACCGATGGTGATGGGTTTATTCTTCCCTGACATCTGCTTCTCCCTCGCCTGCCACTGCCTCTTGAGCGGTGATGTAAGCAAGAATGTGACGGATGGTCTCTTCGAACACGGGCAGCTTGTTGGCGATGACCTCGTAGATCCGCCAGTAGTCAATATCCCAGTACAGGTGAACCAGCACATTGCGCATGCTGGCTAAGGCTATCAGTTCATCTCCCAATGAGTACGGCACAACGCCCTTATCACGCAAGGTTTTGGCCACCTCTTTGTATTCCTGCGGCACACCCAGGCCGGTGGCCACGATCACGTGCCGGCCCAGGTCAATGGTTGCTTCGATGGCTCGCCGCAGATAGTGTTCGGAAAGTGCACGCGTGGTCTTATCGGCGTAGTAAGTGTCGAAATCCGGCGTCGAATGCGCCGGCTGTTCCAGCTCCTGCACGGCGTCGCGGATGATGAAGATAAATCGTTCCACTCGCTCTTTCTTGATCATGAAGAACTCCTTTGCAATGCCCTGCCGGGCGATCCGGCAGGCGTAATGCCAGTTTTCAGCGCGCCAGGCTGCGGTATCGTTGTAGAGAGCTAACACCCGTTCTGTCCAGTGTGTGGCCGCGTCATCGTTATCGGCATAGATCAGCCAGCCCGTTTGCAGTACGCTGAACTGGAGTGATAGCGGTGCCTCGTGAAGCATGGCGACGTCAATGTTGTCAGCGCCGAAGAGGGCACATAGATCGTCGTAGATGTCGCTGTAGGTGTTCAACCAATGATAGGTTTCCGGATCGGGCAGAATGGCGATGTCCAGGTCGCTGAGGGGACCGGCCGCGTCGTCCAGAACCGAGCCGAAGAGGTAGGCCAGCTGCACCTTATGCCGATGCATAAGGGTCTGCAATGCTGCCAACTGAGCCAGTACTTCTTTCCTGGCGAACGGTTTGGGATTGAGACATAAATCAACACGCATGGTGTATTACCTTATCACAGATGAGGGACAAGAGTGGCCGTTTCCTCTGTGCCCCCGATAGCTTGCGCCAGAAGCGCCAGTCTCTCTGCCATGGTCACGCTTAGCCCTTGAGACTGACCCGCCAGGCGCACGCTGATCGCCCGCCGTTCCGGCACCAGCTCTGTCCACACCTGTTCCGCCGGCCAGAAGAGCGGCAGGACGGTGCTGAGGAGGAGCAGCAGCCCGCCGGCCAGCAGCAGAGCCAGACCTGGGGCGTGCACGACCTGCAGCAGGCGGTAGCGCGCCGGCCTCAGCTCGAAACGGACATCGCCCACGGTCAAGGTGCTCTCTGCGCCGATGGCGGTCTCCAGGATGGGCTGCACGCTGCCGCCCCGGTACGCTTCCACCAGCCAGGATGGCGGGTCGGCCGGGGTGCGCGTGGGCTGGGCGACGACACGCAGGGCCAGGTTGGCCTCGGGCGCCGTGAGATGGCGCTCGGCCTGCGGCTGCTCGAAGACCAGGCTGACCATGTCGGCCTCCGTCTGCGCGCTGCTCAGCGGCTGCAGGGCCAGCGGATGGCCGGCCTCATCCTGGCCGCGCACCACGAGCGCCGGCCCATCGCCCGTCTGGTACACGCTGAGGCCGCCGTAGCGCGCCGGCCGGGCGAAGGCCAGCGGCCGGGCCACGCTTTCGCCCCGCTCGTGGCGGAAGAGAAGCTGCCCGTCGTCGCCGGCCGTCGTCTCCAGGCGCAGGCTGAGGCCGGTATCGTGGCCCAGGGCCGTCTCCTGCCCCGGAGCCAGCAGCAGGTTGGCCCTCTGCCAGCCCCAGGCGTCGTTGACAAACAGGCCCAGCAAGAGGAGCAGCGCACCAACGTTGGCCAGCAGGGGGGCGAACAGGCCAGGGCGACCGCGCTCGGCGTAGAGGCGGACGCCGGTGGCCGTTTCCTCATCCCGAATCATACACAGACCGCTGGCGGCAAGCCGGGCGCGCATCGTCTGGGCCGCCTCTGCCAAAGGCGGCGGCAGGGAAGCGGTGACTTCCTGGGGCAGGGCGGTCGAGGGGAGGGGCGGACGGCGGCCGCTCAGGGCCATGGCTACGGCCTGGGCGGCCTCGGCGGCGCGCAGCAGCAGGTGAAAGGCCAACAGGGCCAGCAGCAGCCGGAACCACAGGGCATGGGCGATATCGAAGAGGCCCACCGTGCGCAGCGCTGTGCCCCAGACGCCGTAGCGGGCGGCGGTGGTGTTCAGCCAGCGGCTGGCCAGGGTCGGGTCGGCAGCTTCGGCGGGGGGGAGTTGCGGCCACAGCGAACCCCCAAGCAAGCTCAAGGCCAGCCCGGCCAGCAGCACGAGCCGGGCAGTCGGCCCGCTGGCCAGGTGCCAGAGCCTGTCGAGGATGTCGCGGCGGGGCCTGCTCTCCACAGCCTGTTCTGCCACCATGGGCCTTCCTTCTAGCACGTGAAACGTGAAACGTAAAACGTAAGATGCATTAATTTTGCGTATTACGTTTTACACATCACACGTCCCCCTCGCGAAAAGCCCCAACCATATGCAGGTCGGGGCTTTGTGAACGCTGGAGCCACCCATCGGACTTGAACCGATAACCGAGCGCTTACGAAGCGCTTGCTCTGCCGATTGAGCTAGGGTGGCCCGCCGGGCGGGGATAGCTTCCCCAACCGAGGGACATTATACCCCTAAAGGCGAAAGGATGCAAGTTTGGGCGGTTGCCGTATCAGTGTAGCCTGAGCATCATGGGCAGATAGACGCGACGGGCCGGGATTCCTTCGCTGTGAGCTCCGTTCTTGCCCAGGAGCACATTGTCGGTTGTTCCACACAGGTCGTGAAAAACCGTCGCTCCGTCCAACTCATCGAAGTGCCACAGGGCACGTGTGGAGCCATCGCAGGCGAACGGTTCCACCGGCCGGACGAAGTTGGCCGTGTAGCGGGCCGTGCTGGAAAGGCGCAGTTCGTCAATCGCGCCCTCCAGCGCATTGCCGGTGAAGCCTTTGCCGACTTTCAGCGGCTGATCGGAATTGTTGGCCGAACAGGTGGCCGAACAACGCTGCGTTCCGTCATAGTAGGCCAGTGCCTTGCCCGCTGTAGCGTCGTAGACCAGGGCGACATGGTGCCAGCCCAGGGAGAGATAGCTGCTGGAGGTGCAGCAGATCACGCCGCAAGGGTAATCAATGCCCATGCAGCTACGCCAGGAGGGATAGCTGTACGTTCTCTCGATGTGCAGAGCATAAGCCCCCGGTTTGATGAACACCTCTTCCCACAGCAGGTCACGGAAGTTTACCCAGGCTTCGACGGTAAAACTGCCGCCTGCCAGGTCCAACTCCTCATGGTCGGCAGCCTCGGCGTAGTCGTCTATGCCGTCCAGGATCAAGGCCCCGGCCAGCGCCGGCTGTGACGCTGGGGCGATGCTGAAGTCCCCATCGCTCTCATCGTAAATGGCCGGATCGGCCAGGGAGCTGACCCATACGCGGTAGCCCCCGCCGGGTTCCAACCCTGACGGCACAAACCAGGCGAAGCTCCCGTCGCTGGGGGTGCTGGCCGCGATGGTGTGGACGGGGTTTCCCTCTTTGTACAGAACGATCTGGACGTCGGTCACATCGGAGCTGCTCACCCAGCGGATGGAGTAGAAATTGCGTTGGGACCAGGACTCGCCGCCGTTGGGGGCATCTATGACGATTGCAGGCTCGCTGCCGATGGTTCCCGCTTCCGCCGCTGTTGAGGCGAGCATGGCCACGAGGAGCCATACAACTGTTTGCCACAATAACCGATATGGCAGGGTTCTTCTCAGGTATTTCATTATCCTACACCTCGTTTCAAGTAAGACAACTGCTCGCAGTTGTCCTACAGCCTCCAGAAAAGGGCCAGGCCGACGAGCAGCATGAGAAAGCACACGATGGTCAGACGCCAGCCGATGCGCAAGAAATCCCCGAACTCGTAGTTGGCAGGCGCAATCATCAAGACATTGACCGGATGGGCGAGGGGGGTGAAGAAAGAGGCTGAGCAGCCGATCGCCGTGGCCACCGCTATGGCCTGGGGGTTGGCCCCAAGATGGATGGCCGCGCTGATCATGATCGGCCCGGTGACCAGCGCGGTGACCTGTCCCCCCATCACCTGTGTCAACATGGCCGTCAGCAGGTATGCCCCGGCGGCCAATGCCAATGGCCCCAGCGGGGTGGTGACGGCGACTATGGCCTGGCCGATCCTTTGTGCCAACCCGGTCTGCACCATGGACAGGCTCACCGCGTACATGCCGGCGATAAGGAAGATGGCCTGCCAGTTGATGGCGCGGTAGGCTTCTTCGATGCTCAGCATCCCACTGATCAAAAGCAGCAGCGCTCCGGCCATCATGGCCAGATGCACGGGCAGGCCCCAAAGGGAGAGGGCGATCGCCGCGGCGATCACGCTTACGCTCAGACCGGCCGGCAGCCGCTGCACGGGTTGGTCACTGGGGTCTGGCTCCAGCACGATGAAATCCGGGCTGCTGCGCAGTCGCTTCAGTTTGTCGCGCGAGCCGACCATCAGCAGGGAATCGCCCAGCATCAGCTTGAGGTCGCCGACGTCGGTGCGATAGCTGCGCCCGCTGCGATAGAGGGCCACCACGGTAAAGCCATAGCGGGTGCGGAACTCCAGCTCGCGCAGCGTGTGGCCCAGGGCGGGCGAGTGCGGCGCGACCAGCGCCTCGATGAGGAAGACGCCGCGCGTGCTGATGTGGTTGCCGGTGTTCTCCCGCCCGATCCTCAGGCCCATTTGGGCCAACTGCTCGACGCGTTCCTGGCGGCCGACGACGAGCAGGATATCGCCCGCCTGAATCACCTGCTGGGGAGGCGGTGAGAAGATGGCCTGCCGGCCATGCCACAGGCCGGCCACGGCTACCCCCAATCGTTCGCCAAGGCGGCTCTCGGCCAGGGGCTTGTTGGCCAGAGGCGAGCCGGGCAGCACCACGGCTTCCCATAGCCTCTCGCCGAGCTGGTAGTATTCTTCCAGGTCGCTGGCCGTGGCGCGGGCGGCCATCAGCTCAGGCGGGGGCAGCCGCTCGGGCAGCAGGCGAGGGCCGAAAAGTCCCAGGAAGACGATGCCGGCCAGGGCGACGAGGCCTCCGGTGGGCGTGAAGTCCAGTATCCGCAGCATGGCCTGCGGCGGGTGGGCCGCGGCCAAGAGGTTGCTGACGATGATGTTGGCCGTGGTGAAGTAGGTCGCGCAGCCGCCCAGCAGGCTGCCGTAGGCCACCGGAATGAGCAGCTTGCTGGGCTTGATGCCGGTGCGCCGGCAGGCCTCCATAGCACTGGGCAAGAGCAGTGCCCCTGCGGCCAGGTTGTTCATGAACAAGGAGAGGAAGGCGGCGCCGGTGGCATACAGCGCGATCAGGCGTCGCTCCGAGCTGGCTGCCAGATGTATCAGGCGATAGGCGATCCAGCGCGTGGCGCCGGATCTATGGAGCGCTTCGGTGATGATGAACAGGCTGAGCAGGGTCAGGACCACCGGCTCGCTCAGGCCGGAAAAGGCTTTGAAAGCCGCCTGAGGGGTGTGCCCGGGGCCCAAGAGCCCCAGGCCCAGGAACTGTCCCAGCCCCAGGATCATGGCTATGGAGAGGGCGGCCAGGTCCGCCCGCAGGCGGTTGAGGGAGACAAGCAGCAAAGGGATGGCGACGACGAAGATGAGGAAAAGTTGCGCTGGGATCATGAGAGTTCTTCTCAACTGAGGAGCCCACGCCGGGCAGGCGGCTTTTGGCCTCTGCGCGGGCCAGCTTATCCCTGCCGGAGGAAGTCCACGAGCCTGGGGTTGACGACATCCGGCCGCTCCACGTGAGGCAGGTGCCCGGCCTCTTCCACCAGCAGGAACTGAGGGGCCAGCAGGTCCCGCAACACCTGGCTGTGCGCCAGCGGATTCGTCTGATCCTCCATCCCCCAGATCAGGAGCACAGGCTTGCCCTCACCGGCCAGGCGCTGGTAGACGTAGCGCTTGTCCTCGTGGATGTAGTGCCGGGCGGTCGAAAGCAGGGCACGGCGAAAACCTTTGTACTGCATCTGCAGACGGTAGCGCTCCACCCAGTCGGGGAATCGCTCCGGCCGGTACAGATCACGCAACTGCGCTTTGGGCAGGGAGGGCACAAACACTGTTCTCATGAAGAGCTCGCCCAGCACGGGTGTCTTGAGGATTTTGGAGAGAAAGACGTTGACCGGAGAGGTGTACGGTGTCAGGGCCGGCGAGATGAGCACCACCTTGCGCACCATCTCGGGGTGTTCTGCGGCGAAATCGGCGGCGATTGCCCCGCCCATGGAATGGCCGATCAGGTCCACAGGTAGCCGGATCGCCAGCGCGGCCAGGAGATCGTGCAACTGTTGGACGAACAGCCCCCGATCATAGGTCGTCTCGGGCCGGTCGGAATAGCCGCGCCCGAACAGGTCGTAGCGGAGCACGCGGTAGCCGGCCGCGGCCAGGGCCTGGAAGGTGAGATCCCAGGTATAGGAAGGGGCGGAGAAGCCATGCACCAGGACGACGGGCTGGCCGGTCTCAGGGCCGGCCAGCTCGTAGTGCACATATCCCTGGGGCAGCAGGACAAAGTCGCCGGGGGCCTGCTCGCGCACGGCCGGCGAAAGCGTCGCCTGCTCTGGGTCCCGCAAGATGACCAGGGTGACGATCAGGGCCATGGTGATTACAACGGCCAGGATGATGAGCCTCTTTCGCATTGCGAGCCTCCGGCAGAGTGGCTGCCCGGCGGAAGCTGAGCCAGCCGGAACGGGCGGCGTTATCGGGCCTGGCAGCTTTGGATCCCGCTGGCCTGCTACACCCGCGTGACGTAGGAGCCGTTGCGGGTGTCCACGCGCACGACATCCCCTTCCTCGATGAAGAGGGGCACTTTCACCACCAGACCGGTGGAGAGTGTGGCTTCCTTCAGCGCGCCGGTGGCCGTGTCACCGGCAAAGCCAGGCTCTGTCTGCACCACTTCCAGGTCCACCGTCGTGGGCAGCTCGATGTTGATCGGCTCGCCTTCGTAGGTCTCCAGCTCCAGGACGAGCCCCTCCGTCAGATAATTGACGGCATCGCCCAGTATCTCGGCTGTGAGGGCCGGCTGCTCGAAGGTCTCCGTGTTCATGAAGTAGTACAGGTCGCCGTCGTTATACAGGTATTGCACCGTGGAATGGTCGAGGCGGATGTCCTGCACCCTTTGCCCGGAGCCGAAGGTCTGCTCGATGGTCGCCCCGGTGCGCAGGTTGCGCAGTTTGGTGCGGATGATGGCCGGGCCACGGCCCGGTTTGTGATGGGCAAATTCCAGGACGCGGTAGAGTTCCCCGTCCAATTCAAACGTGACGCCTTTGCGCAAGTCTTGTACGCCGATCATGTTCGTTGTTTACTCCTTGATGGTCGGATGGTCGCTTGGTCTGATAGTTTCCAATGGATACAGGGTTGCTCTCGCCGGACGGTCAAGGCCAGCGGAAAGGATGAAGCTGTCATCATCAAGTGTACACCAACAGCAGGCCAACTGTCAAATCCCTGAGACGCCGTGGGCTTGCGCAGCGGTGTGCGCAAGCGGGGTCCGAGTTCGTCTGCTCGCGCTGGACCTTGGTCCAGCGCGACAGCGGCCCCCCGCAGCGGCATTCAAGCGGCGGATTAAGGTCTGCCTTGAGCAGGTTTTTCGGATAGGCCTTTGGAGCGGGAGATTGCGGCCTGCTGAGACTCGGCCCATCCAGGGTTGCTCCCGCCGGACGGTCAAGCCCGGCGGGAAAACGGCCGACCTGGCAGCCCGCCATGAGCTCTTGTGACCTGCTGGGGCTAACCGTCAATCCACCGCGCCGCCGCCTGCGGCAGGCTGGCGATAGGGCCGCGCCGCACGGTGCACTCGGGCAGCGAATCGAGGAACATCTGGCCGTAGGCCTTGCTCTGCAAGCGGCGATCGAGCACCACCACCACGCCGCGGTCGCTCTTGGAGCGGATCAGCCGGCCGAACCCCTGCCGGAAGCGCAGGATGGTTTCCGGCACCGAGTACTGGTAGAAGGGCTCGTCGAAGCTCTCGCTGCGGGCGGCGAAGATGGGGTCGGTGGGCACGGAGAAGGGCAACCGGACGATGACCAGACAGCTCAGCGCCGGCCCCATCACGTCAATCCCCTCCCAGAAGCTGCGCGTGCCCAGTAACGCCGTCTTATCCAGCGTGCGGAAGCTCTCCAGCAACTGTGCGCGGGAGCCGCCGCTGCCCTGCTCCAGCACGGTGATGCCCTCGTCGGCCAGGCGCGGGGCGATGGCCTGTGCCGTGCGGTGCAACTGGTTGTAGGAGGTGAAGAGGGCCAGCGTGCGCCCGCCGGTGGCGATAATCAACTCGGCCAGCGCCTGCTCCACAGCCCGCTGGTAGCCCGGCGTGTTTGGCTCCGGGATGTCCGTGGGCAGATAGAGCAAAGTTGCCTTCGCATAGTCGAAGGGAGAGCCGACGGCCAGCGTGTCCGCTTCCCAGGCATGCAGCCGCTCCTGGATGAAGTCGAACTCGCCCGCCGTGCGCAGCGTGGCCGAGGTGAGGATGACCGTCTCCTTGGGCCTGAGCAGGTACTTCTCCACCAGGGGGCCGACGTGCAAGGGGGCGGCGTGCAGGGAGAGATGCCGCCCGCGTTCGGGCGGGGCGACCTCCAGCCAGTAGATGGAGGCTGCCGAGGGCTGGCTGACCAGAGCGCCAATTTGGGCCACCTGCTCCCGCACCTGCAGGGTCACGTCGGCCAGGTTCTGCACCATCTCTTCGTGGTCGGGGATGTCGTAGTCCAGCAGCTCGTTGAGGCCGCCGATGAGGTTTTGCAAGCCGTCGGCCAGGCGGCGCAGGGTGTCGGCAGCGTTGTCCCAGGCCACCTCCACGCTGCTCCAGGCGGGCTGAATACGCAGCCCCGCCGTGACGCGCACCCGCTGGCTGTAGGTGCTGCCGCTGTGGTTGATCTCCTGCTCTTCCACGAACTGGTGCAGGGCGTCGAAGAAGGCCACCGCCCGCTCCCGGGCGCGGGCGACCAGGGCCTGCAGGGGTGTGACGTAGACGGCCAGTTGGGCGTGAAGTGCCGGCGGCAACGCCCGCTGGCAGCGGGTCAGCAGCTCGGGCAAGAGGCCGCTGGAGCGCAGGTCGGCCTGGGCGTGCAGGTCGTCCAGCAGGCGGGTCAGGTGCCACTCGTCGCTGGCGAAGCTGAGCTGGTGAGTGGTGGCTGCCTCCAGTTGATGGGCCTCGTCCACGATAAGGTGTTTGTACTCCGGCAGCACGCGGTTTTCCACAGCCACGTCGGAAAGCAACAGGGCGTGGTTGACGATGATCAGATGGGCGTTTTCGGCGCGGCGACGCGCCTGGTAGAAATAGCAGCGGCCGCGGTGGGCGTACCAGCACTGATCGGGAAAGCAGCTCTCATTGCTGGCGGCGACCTGCAGCCAGATGGCCTGGTCGCGGGCCGTGGGCAGGAACAGCTCTGTCTGATCGCCGCTGCGGGTGAATTGCAGCCAGACGAGGACGCGGGCCAGCACGCGCAGTTCGTCTGGCGACAGGTCGCGGCGGGAGCGCATGGCCGCCAGCCGCCGCATGCAGATGTAGTTGGTGCGGCCTTTCAACAGGGCCACGCGCAGCTTGTGTAAGGGTGTGTTCCCCTCCTGCAGCGCCAGCACCCGCTGCAGGTCGGGAATGTCCTTGTTGTAGAGCTGATCCTGGAGGTTGATGGTGTTGGTGGAAATGACCACGCGGGTGCAGTTCTGCACGGCGTAGTGGACGGCCGGCAACAGGTAGGCGATAGACTTGCCTACGCCGGTGCCCGCTTCCACCAGCAGTTGCTCGCCTCTGTTGAAGGCCCGGGTCACGGCGCGCAGCATGTCCACCTGCGGCGGGCGATGCTCGAAGTGCGGGAAATAGCGGGCGAAGAGCCCCTCAGGCTCCAGCATACGCGCCAGCGCTTCCTCATCGAGTGGGCGAGGGCTGAGCGCCGGATGCAGAGGCTCCGCCGCCTCCTCCTCTTCCTCTTCAAACAACGGGCCGGCGGGGCCGGTCTCGAGTTCGGCGGCAGGGCCGGCAGCGGGGCGTGGGGCGACGAAGACGCGGCGGCTGCGGCGCTGCTCGATCTCCTGGAAGAAGGCACGCAGCGGCCAGTCGCTGTGGGCGGCCAGGCGGCTGATCTCTTGAATGACCGGCAAGGGCACCGCTGTCTCGGCGTGGCGTATGAGGGCCAGGAAGAGCTCTCGCGTGGCCTGGGCGTCGTCCAGGGCGCGGTGCTGTTGCGGGAAGGGGATGGCGAAATGGGCCATTAACTGATCGAGGCTGTAGCGGCTTTGCGCCGGCAACAGGATGGAGGCCAGTTCGAAGGTATCCAGGGTGGGATGGGCGAAGGGCAAGCCTTTCTGGCGCAGGAAGCCCAGGTCGAAATCCACGTTGTGGCCGATGATGATGGTGCTGGTATCGCCAATGAAGCGGCGCAGCGCGCTGGCTACCTCGGGGAGGGACGGCGCGCCGGCCACCATCGGCGAGGTGATGCCCGTCAGTTGGGTGATGCTGAAGGGCACGGCGCGGCCGGGGTTGACCAGGCTGGACCACTCCGCCAGCACCTGGCCGTCGCTGCCGAAGCGCACGGCGCCGATCTCGATGATGGCGTCCCGTTCGCTGTCGGTCCCTGTGGTCTCGGTATCCAATGCCACGTAGATGTGGGCCATGACACTCCCTCCACCTGTGCGGTTGGTAGGTAGTAGTGGGACAACTGCTCGCAGTTGTCCCACTATTGCGTCCATCGCAACCGCACAGGTAGCACTCCCTTCCTTCCTCGGCGGACATTATACATCAAAGGGAACAAGTAGACAAGGAAACAAATGTGACCGTTACACATCAAGGGGAACAGGTTGTCCCCAGTGTGAAACGCTCTCAACAAGTAGACAGGCGATGTGTACTTGTGTACTTGCCGCTTCTCGTGGTATACTGCGGCTGGAGACCGAAAGTCACAGGAGCAGTGAGATGAGCATCAGAGACATGGCCGCAGCCGTGCTGGCCAACATTGGACGGGTGATCGTGGGCAAAGAGGAGGTGGCGGAACTGGCCCTGGTGGCTCTGCTCTGCGAGGGGCACGTGCTCATCGAGGACGTGCCGGGCATCGGCAAGACGACGCTGGCCAAGACCATCGCCCGCAGCCTGGGCTGCACCTTCTCTCGCCTCCAGTTCACGCCCGACCTGCTGCCTTCCGACGTCACCGGCATCTCCTACTTCAACCAGAAGACGCAGGAGTTCGAGTTCCGCGCCGGGCCGGTGATGGCCCAGATCGTGCTGGCCGACGAGATCAACCGCGCCACGCCCCGCACGCAGTCGGCGCTGCTGGAGGCCATGCAGGAGCGGCAGGTCACCGTGGACGGCGTAACCTATGCGCTGCCGCGGCCCTTCCTGGTCCTGGCCACACAGAACCCCATCGAGCTGGAGGGCACCTTCCCCCTGCCCGAAGCGCAGATTGACCGCTTCTTGATGCAGGTGCGGCTGGGTTATCCCAGTGAGGAAGACGAGAATGCCATCCTGCTGCGCTTCGAGCGGGAGGACCCGTTGGAGAAGCTGCAGCCGGTGGTGAGCGGTGAGGCGCTGTTGGAGATGCAGCAGGCGGTGAAGGGCGTGCGCGTCGAGGAGTCGGTGCGGCAGTACCTGGTGAAGGTGGTGCGGGCCACGCGGGAGCATCCGGCGGTGGACCTGGGGGTCAGCCCGCGTGGCACGCTGGCCCTGTACAAGACCTCACAGGCGTTGGCCGCCGTGCGCGGTCGCGACTTCGTCATCCCCGATGACGTCAAGCATCTCGCCCCGTGGGTGTTGACGCACCGCATCCACATCAACCCGCAGACGCGGCTGCGCGGCCGCACGCCGGAGGAAGTGGTGGCCGAGATCGTCAACGAAGTGCCCGTGCCGGTGGTGGACTGAGCATCAGATTGGGGCTGAGGGATATGGTGGAGAAGCGGGTCAGGCCGGCAGACACGAGGGAAGGGGCGGATGCCGCTCGCATGGCCGAGCGCAGCCGCCAGCGGCTAGCCTCTTTCTTCGGGAGCCGCCGCATCGTCATTGATGCCCAAAAACAGGAACAGTTCAGCGAGGCCTGGCTGTTGCTGGCGGCCATCCTCACCCTCTTCGGCGTCGGCTTTCGCCGCCAGGGGTTGTTGCTCATCGCCCTCTCGCTGCTGACCATCGTCCTTGTCTCCTGGTTCTGGAACCGGCTGGCCCTGTGGGGGGTGAGCTATCGCCGCCACTTCAGCGAGCGCCGCGCTTTCTGCGGCGAGACGGTGGAGGTGGCGCTGGAGGTGGACAACCGCAAGTTCCTGCCGCTGAGCTGGCTGCGGGTGGAAGATACCTTCCCCACCGAGTTGCCGCTGGAGGGTGGCGAGGTGGTGGTCTCGGCCGGCAGCAACCTGGGCCGGCTGAGCACCTTTTTCTCGCTGAAGTGGTACGAACGGCTGCGCCGCCGCTACAAGCTGCACTGCACACAGCGCGGTTTCTACCCCTTCGGCCCGGTGACCCTGGAATCGGGCGATCTCTTCGGCCTCTTCCGCTGCCAGGACCGGCTGGAGAGGCAGGAGTGGCTCATCGTCTATCCCCGGGTCGTCCCCCTGGCCGAGCTGGGCCTGCCGGCCAAAAACCCCTTTGGCGAGATCAAGGCCCATAAGCGTATCTTCGAGGACCCCCACCGCACGGTGGGGGTGCGCGACTATCAGCCGCAGGACGGCTTCCGCCGCATCCACTGGAAGGCCACGGCCCGCCAGCAGCGGCTGCAGGCCAGGGACTACGAGCCGGCCACCTCCATCAAGCTCATTGTCTTCCTCAATGTGGCCACGCTGGCCAAACACTGGATGGGCGTGATCCCCGAACTGCTGGAGAAGGCGGTGAGCGTGACCGCTTCCATTGCCAGCTACGGTATCAGCCAGCGCTGGCCGGTGGGGGTGATCGCCAACGGCGCGCTGCCCCGTTCCGACCAGCCGATCAAGGTGCTGCCCGGCCGCAGCCCGGCGCAGCTCGTGCACATCCTGGAAGCGCTGGCCGCGGTCACCCCCTTCGCCACAGCCTCCATCGAGGAACTCCTGACCGCCGAAAGCCCGCGCCTGGACTGGGGGGCGACGCTGGTGGTGGTCACGGCGGTGGTCAGCGAGGAGCTGGAGGCCACGCTGCTGCGCTTGAGGGAGGTGGGGCGACGGCTGGTGCTCATCTCCCTGGGTCTGGAGCCGCCGGACGAACAGCGGCTGCCCGGCATCACCGTCTATCACCTGCCGCCGGAGGCGGCGGAGTTGGAGGTGCTGCCTGCCCTGACCTTCCGCCCGCCCACGCCGGTCGAACTCTGGCGTGCCCACGTGCAACCCCTGGCTACGGGGAGAACCCTCGGCCCCCTCACGGATCACGCATCACAGATCACGCATTACAATGATCGCCCATAGCTCGCGCAATAGCCCCATCCTTTTGAACTGGCAACTGGAGACCCTCCTGCTCGCCCTGGCGGGCATGGAGATTTGCTGGTTTACGCCGCTGTTCCTGGCCATCACCCGCAGCGCCTGGGCCTATCCCCCTTACCTGGTGGCCCTGCTGCTCTGGCTGCTGGTGTGGGGCATGATGCGGCTGGCCCGCTTCCTGGCCGAGCGGCAGATGGATTTTCCCGTCTACGAACTCATCGTCATGGGGGTGGTCCTCTTCAGCTCGCTGTTGGTCATCCGGCTCTACGTCTACGGGGGCCTGGGATGGCGCGACTGGTCATGGCTGGCAGCTATGGGCCGTTCGTTCCTCAACATCATCCAGGGCGTCCAGGACGAGGTGATCGTGCTGGGCACAATGCTCTTCCTCTGGTGGCGGGCCATCAGCCTCAGCCAGCAGGAGCACACCTTCCAGAGTGTGGCTTACGAGTTCCGCCGCAATGTGCTATTGCTCATCATCTCTACGTTGCTTCTGTCCTACCTGGCACAGGTGGAGATCAATGTCTTCATCGCCCCCTTTTTCTTCTTCTGTCTGTTGGCCGTGGCCCTGACGCGGGTGAAGGATAAGAGCCGCGTTTCCGGCGGCATCGAGCGGCCTTTTGGCCCCCACTGGCTGCTGGTGCTGAGCGGTGTCGGCCTGTGGGTGTTGGGTCTGGTCTGGGCCCTGAGCCGCGTGTACTCCGTGGAGGGCTGGCGCAGGCTGCTGGGCTGGATGGACCCCCTCTTTGTCTGGATAGGCCAGGTGCTTGGCTGGCTGGTGGTGAAATTCCTGCAACTCCTGGGCCCGCTCCTGGAGTGGTTCGTCCGTTTGCTGCAGCGATGGATGAGCTCTCAGAGTGGGGAGCAGCCAGCCCTCAGACCCCTGGATGGACTTGTGCAGCGGATGCAGGAGGGCGCAACATACGGTGGCCCGCCGGCCTGGCTGGTGTTCCTGCTGCGCTATATCTGTCCCGGCCTGGTCGTTGTGCTGGCCTTGCTGCTCATCCTCATCTGGCTGGAGCGGCGGCGGCGCTTTCGGCGGCGGGTGATCGAGGACGAGCGCGAGGCTCTGTGGGCCGAGGCAGGGACAGAACTGCAGCCGGCGGGGTTGCTGCAACGAGCGTGGGAACGGCTCAGGGAGCTGGTGGGGCAGGTGGGGCGGTTCGGCCTGGGGCGGCGGCTCTATGCGGCCATCTCCGTGCGCTATATCTACGCCAACGTCATCCGCCTGGCCGGGCAGCGCGGCTTCCCCCGGCCGCCGGCGCGCACGCCCAACGAGTTCCTGCCCACCCTGATGCGGGCCTTTCCGGGACACGAAGCCGACCTGGCCCGCCTGACCGAGGCCTACGTCAGAGTGCACTACGGCGAACTGCCTACCGAGTGGACGGAGCTGGAGGAATTGCGCGCCGGCTGGGAGCGGCTGCGGCAGGGGAGGGGTTAAGGGTGTAAGGCATGACCAAATACATCTTCATCACCGGCGGTGTGGTCAGCTCCGTGGGCAAGGGGGTGACCGCCGCTTCCATCGGGCGCATCCTCAAGAGCCGGGGCATCTCCGTGACCATCCAGAAGCTGGACCCCTACATCAACGTGGACCCCGGGACGATGAGCCCTTACCAGCACGGGGAGGTATTCGTCACCGCCGACGGAGCGGAGACCGACCTCGACCTGGGCCACTACGAGCGTTTCATTGACGAGCCGCTGACCCAGGCCAGCAACGTCACCACCGGCCAGATCTACGCCGAGGTCATCGCCAAGGAGCGGCGCGGCGACTACCTGGGCGGCACCATCCAGGTCATCCCCCACATCACCAACGAGATCAAGCGGCGCATCGGCCAGGTGGCGCGGCAGACCGGCGCTGAGGTGGTCATCGTCGAGGTGGGGGGCACGGTGGGCGACATCGAGGGCCTGCCCTTCCTGGAGGCCATCCGTCAGATGCGCAAAGACGTCGGGCTGGCCAACACGGTCTACATCCACCTGACCCTGCTGCCCTACATCTCCTCCACGGGCGAACTGAAGACCAAACCCACTCAGCATAGCGTGCGCGAGCTGCGCGGCATCGGCATTCACCCCGACATCATCATCTGCCGGGCCGACTATCCCGTGGACGAATCGCTTAAGGAAAAGATTTCCCTCTTCTGCGACGTCGAGAAGCGGGCCGTGATCCCCCTGGTCACCACACCCATCATTTACGAGGTGCCGCTGGTGCTGGAAGAGGCCCGCCTGGGCGATCTGCTGGTGGAGCGGCTGGGCCTGGAGGCCGGCAAGCCTGACTTGAGCGAATGGCAGGCGCTGGTCGCCGAGATCAAGCGGCCCAAGGAGAGCCTGCCCATTGCCCTGGTGGGCAAGTACGTGGAGTTGCAGGATGCCTACATCAGCGTGCGCGAGGCGCTGCTCCATGCCGGCATCGCTCTGGGCCGCCAGGTGGAGATCGAGTGGATCAATTCCGAGGATTTGGAGAAGGGGCGGGATCTGGAACGGCTGGAGCGGGTAGCGGGCATTGTGGTGCCCGGTGGCTTTGGCTATCGGGGCATCGAGGGCAAGATCGTCGCTGCCCGCTACGCCCGTGAGCACAAGGTCCCCTACCTGGGCCTCTGTCTGGGCTTGCAGGTGATGGTCATCGAGCTGGCCCGCCACGCCGTGGGCAGCGACGAGCCCAACTCCACCGAATTCGACATCGCCACCGCCTATCCCGTGATTGACCTGCTGCCCGATCAGCGGGACATCAGCGACATGGGCGGCACCATGCGCCTGGGGGTCTATCCCTGTGTGCTGGAGCCGGGCACGCGGGCAGCAGCAGCCTACGGCACGACGCAGGTGGAGGGACGCCATCGCCATCGCTTCGAGGTCAACAATGCCTACCGCGGGCTGCTTGCGCAGGCCGGGATGGTCTTCTCCGGCCTCTCGCCCGATGGCCGGCTGGTGGAGATCGCCGAGCTGGCCGATCACCCCTGGATGTTGGGCACGCAGTTCCATCCCGAGTTCCAGTCCCGGCCCAATCGCCCACACCCGCTGTTCTGTGCTTTCCTGTCTGCCGCCATTGACCATGCAAGGGGCAAGAAGCAAGAGGCAAGAGGCAAGGGATGATTTGCATCTTGCATCCTGCATCCTGCATCTTGCAGAATGGGCAGGGATCGCCATTTTGTGCTATAATATGCCCAACCATGTGCAGCCGCCTGTGCGGCGTGGAGTTTTGTGACGGAGGGAAGTCAGATGTCCGGACACTCGAAATGGTCTACCATCAAGCGCAAGAAGGGGGCTGCCGATGCCCGGCGGGGCATGCTCTTCACCAAGCTGACCCGCGAGATCCAGATCGCCGCCCGGGAGGGGCCAGACCCCGAGGCGAATTTCAAACTTCGCCTGGCGGTGGACAAGGCGCGCGCCATGAACATGCCCAAGGAAAACATCGAGCGAGCCATCCGGCGCGGAGCAGGGTTGGAGAAGGGCGAAGCCCTGGAGGAGGTTATGTACGAAGGCTATGGCCCGCACGGCGTGGCCTTGCTGGTGCAGGTGGTCACCGATAACCGTAACCGGACGGTGTCCGAAGTGCGTCGGCTGTTCAATCGCAGCGGGGGCAGCCTGGGCGAGCAGGGTTGCGTGGCCTGGCAATTCCAACCCAAAGGCTATATCACCATCACTCCCAATGATTTCGATCCCCTCCAGTTGTTCGAGTGGGCGGTTGAGGCCGGGGCCGAGGATGTGGTGATCAGCGATGACCTGGTGGAGATTTACACAGCCCTCGAGGATTTCAAGACCGTGCGCGACGCTCTATTGCAACGGGGGGTGGAGCCAGAGACGGCCCAGGTCTATTGGAGCCCCTCCAATACCATCTCCCTGGAACCCAAGCAAGCCTTCCAGACCATGTCTCTGATCAACAACCTGGAAGAGCTGGATGACGTGGCTCAGGTGTATTCCAATCTCGACATAACCGATGACCTCATCGCCGAGTTCGAGAACATGGCTCAGGGCTGAGAGAAGGAGCTGGGGAGACAAGGACAGGAGGAGCGGGGAGACAGGGAGAGGTTCTCCTTGTCCAGGAGTCGGCGTGGGTGCTTTCTTTGCACGGACATCAAGCAGTGTAGGCATGCTGGTATTGGGGGTAGACCCTGGCACGGCTATCACCGGCTACGGGCTGGTGCGGGAGGATGACGGTGAGCTGACACTGGCCGCCTGCGGGGTCATCACCACCTCTGCTGACCTGCCTCTGGCCGAGCGGCTGGCGATCATCTACCGGCGGCTGTCGGAACTGATCGCCGAGCACCGGCCACAGGCGGTGGCCGTGGAGCAGCTTTTCTTCAGCCGCAACGTGCGCACGGCGCTGGCCGTGGGGCAGGCGCGGGGGGTGGCCTTGCTGGCCGCGGCCCATGCTGGCCTGCCCGTGGCCGAGTACACGCCATTGCAGGTGAAGCAGGCTGTGGTCGGCTATGGCCAGGCGGACAAAGCGCAGGTGCAGGAGATGGTGCGGGTGGTGCTGCGGCTGGATGCGGTGCCACAGCCGGACGATGCCGCCGATGCTGTGGCTGTGGCCGTGTGCCATCTGCATTCCGCCCGGTGGTTCGATGTGCTTGCCGCTCGGGGAGGGTGAGGAGCGATGATCGCCAGGTTGCAGGGGCGAGTGGCCGCCCGAGACAGAAATGCGCTCATCGTGGAGGTCAACGGCCTGGGATTGCGGGTGTTGGTGCCGGCGCCGGTGTTGGCCGCCACCCAGGTGGGCGAGCCGGTGGCGCTCTTCACTCACCTTCATGTGCGTGAGAATGAGCTGGCCCTTTACGGCCTGGGCAGCGAGGAGGAACTGGCACTGTTCGAGCAGTTCCTCTCGGTGTCGGGCGTGGGGCCTAAGGTGGCCTTGGCCTTGCTTTCGGCCATGTCCCCCGACGCGCTGCGCCGGGCCATCGGCCAGGGGCAGCCGGAGTTGCTGGCCCGCGTGCCGGGCGTCGGCAAGAAGACAGCGGAGAAGATCGTCTTCCACCTCAAGGACAAGGTGCCGGCGGAGGCGGTGCCGGAGGGGCTGGCGGCGCTGACCGAAGCAGACACGCAGGTGATCGAGGCGCTGACCAGCCTGGGCTATAGCATCGTGGAGGCGCAGCGGGCTGTGCAGAGCGTGCCACCGGAGGTCACAGAAGTCGAGGAGCGTCTGCGGCTGGCGCTGGCCTACTTCGCCAGGCCGTGAGTCGGATAAGCTCTGCGCAAACACGAACGTGATTTGACAAAACCCAGCCTCTGTGTTACCATTGCGCCCACAATTAAATACCACTGGACACTCTTATCCAGAGGGGGGGAGGGACCGGCCCTGTGAACCCCCGGCAACCTGGTTTAGTCAGGTAGTCTGATGGTCGAGTGGTCAGTTAGTCAGCCCCCTTTGCCTGCACGACTATAAGACGAAGCGACTACATGACTAATCAAGGTGCCAACTCCGGCAGACGCGGTATAGCGGCGCAGGCCGTTCGTCGTCTGAAAGATGAGAGGAGGTCTCTTTACTATCTGCTCCTCTTGAGGAGCTTTTTTGTTGCCTGTGGGCAAGATCCATCGGGTCTCTGAGGAGGCACCTGTGCGCACTATCTGGTGGGATGCCGCTTCCAATAGCGTCAAGATGATTGACCAGCGCAAGCTGCCGCTAACCTTCGAGGTCGCTGAGTACGATGACTACCGTGCCCTGGCCGAGGCGATCACGGCTATGGTCATCCGTGGCGCGCCGGCTATTGGCGCGGCGGGTGCCTTTGGCCTGGCCCTGGCCGCCCGGCAGAGCCGGGCCAGGACGCCACAGGGCCTGATAGCCGACCTGGAGGCGGCCAAGACGGTGCTCGACGCGGCGCGGCCCACGGCGGTCAATCTGGCCTGGGCCACGGAGCGGGTGCTGCGCAGGGTGCGCAGCACCGTTCATGGCACGGTGCGGGAGGTCGCCGACATGGTGCTGGCCGAGGCGGAGCGCATCGCCGAGGAGGACGTGGCGATCAATCGCCGCATGGGGGCGTACGGTGCAGCCATCATCCCCGACGGGGCAAACATCCTGCACCACTGTAACACAGGCTCATTGGCCACGGTGGACTACGGCACGGCGCTGGGCGTGGTGCGCGCCGCTGTGGAACAGGGGAAGAAAGTGCACGTCTGGGTGGACGAGACACGGCCTCGCCTGCAAGGGGCGCGGCTCACCGCCTGGGAGCTGATGCGCGAATCCATCCCCATGACCCTCATCGCCGACAACGCCGCCGGCCACCTCATGCGCACGGGACGGGTGGACGTGGTGCTTTTCGGCGCCGACCGCGTGGCCGCCAACGGCGACGTGGCCAACAAGATCGGCACCTACAAGCTGGCCGTCTGCGCAAAGGAGAACGGTATCCCCTGTTATTCCGTGGTGCCCACCTCGACCATTGATCTCAGCCTGCCCCACGGCGATGCCATTCCCATCGAGGAACGGGGCTGGGAGGAAGTGGCCTGTTTCGGCGGCGTGCAGGTGGCCCCCGACGGCGTGGCAGTGTACAACCCGGCCTTCGACGTGACGCCGCACCGCTACCTGACAGGCATCATCACCGAAGAGGGCATCTGCTATCCGCCGTTTGCAGAGAGCCTGCGGCAGGCCAAGGAGCGGGCTGAGGCGAGGATCAAAGAGGTGTAAGGCAAGAAGCAAGGGGCAGGATGCGAGAAGTAACAAACAAGAGGTTGGATGTGATCTACTGCGCCGATGCCCGGCGGATGGTGGAGGTGGACGACGACAGCGTGCAACTGGTGGTCACCTCGCCGCCCTACAATGTGGGGAAGGCATATGTGGACCACAATGACAGCCTGCCGCTGGATGAGTATCTCGACTTCCTCGACGAGGTGTGGCGGGAGTGCTACCGCGTGCTGGAGCCGGGTGGACGCCTGGCTATCAACGTGGCCAATACCAACCGCCAGCCCTACCTGTCGCTGGTCTCCATGATTGATGAGCGGCTGCGCACGATGCCAGGTTGCCGCTGGCTGCATCGCGGGCACATCGTGTGGGACAAAGGCCCCTCCGTAGGCGTCAGTACCGCCTGGGGCAGCTTCGCCCGTGCCTCCAACCCTGTGCTGCGCGACGTGCACGAGTACGTCACCGTCTGGAGCAAGGAGCGCTTCGACCTGCCTTCCAGCCACGGCCGCCTGAGCGGCATCTCCAATCAAGATTTCGTGGACTGGACGCGCTCCATCTGGCAGTTCCCTACGGAAACAAAGGTGGATCATCCAGCACCATTTCCGGTGGAGCTGCCACGGCGGCTCATCCTGCTCTACACCAGCCCCGGCGATACGGTGCTCGATCCCTTCATGGGCAGCGGCAGCACGGCGCTGGCGGCGCGGCTCACCGGCCGACATTATATCGGCTACGAGATCTCGGCAGAGTATTGCCAACTGGCGCAGGCAAGGTTGGAGGAGTTGGAAGGGGGCGAGGGAGCTGAGGGGGCTGAAGGGGAAGAAGGGAAATGAGGGAAGGAAAAGAGGGGAACGAGGGAGGGAAGGAAAAGAGGGGAACGAACCTGCAATGGCTGGCTACGGCGGTGGGAAGCATGCCGCACAGGGAGCCGCAGGTGGCCTGCGAAGTGGTGCTGGAGCATTTCCCACAGCTTCCCGCCTGGCCGCAATTGCCGAGGCGCTCGTTTACGGAGAACATGTACGTGCAGTTCAGCGAGCGTTTCCCCGGCGTGGTGTTGGACGTGGAGAACCAGCGTCTCATCGTGGACCGCCGCCAGGATCTCGATCCGGCGCTGGAGCAGCTCTACCTGGCCTACCTGGAGAACGACCTGGACTTCGCCGCCATCGGTCCCGACTACGCCGCCGGCCTGGCCCAACTCCCCTCATCCCTCGTCGCTCACTCCCCATCCCCTGTTGCCCTTAAAGGCCAGGTCACGGGGCCGGTGAGCTGGGGGCTGACGGTGGTGGACCAGAATCGCCGTCCGGTGCTCTACGACGAGGTGCTGGCCGACGCCCTGGCCCGCCATCTGCGGCTCAAAGCCGCCTGGCAGGAGCGGGAGCTGCGCAGGCTCTGTCCCCAGACGATCATCTTCGTGGACGAGCCCTACATGTCCTCCTTCGGCTCAGCCTACGTCTCGCTGGAACGGGAGCAGGTGATCACGCTGCTGGAGGAGGTCTTCGCCGGCATCGAAGGGCTGAAGGGCG
>JARYMM010000029.1:0-947 GCA_029907105.1 Anaerolineae bacterium
GTGATTGACCACGGCAACGGGTTGCGCACTTACTACGCCCACCTGAAGGGAGCCTCGGTGGCCGTTGGCCAATGGGTGGAGCGGGGCCAGGAGATCGGGCGCATGGGCAGCACGGGAAACTCCACCGGCCCGCACGTGCACTTCGAGATCCGTGAGAACGGCGTGCGCCGCGATCCGCTGGCCTACCTGCCGCCGCAACCATGACAAGGAGAGGGGGAGAGTGGGTGAGGGGGAGACAAGGAGAAGAGGCCTCTTCTGTCACCTTGTCTCCCCGTCTCCCCATCTCCCTAGTCCCTTTGTACTGCCCCAAACAGGAGGAATGTAATTCGTGTCCTGGCAACCACTCCTGGGTGGACTGCTGATCTTCAGCCTGCGCCTGATTGACGTCTCTATGGGCACGGTGCGCATGCTGATGGTCGTGCGCGGCCGCAAGTTCCTCGCCGCGTTGATCGGCTTCTTCGAGGTGATGATCTTCCTCCTGGCCATCAGCAAGGTGGTGCGGGAAGTGGGCAATTTCTGGAACGTGCTGGGCTACTGCGGCGGCTTCGCCACCGGCACCATCGTGGGCATGACCCTGGAGCAGCGGCTGGCCCTGGGCTTTTCCGTGGTGCGCATCATCTCCAAGACCCGCTGGCTGGAGATCACGCAGGCGCTGCGGCAGGAAAGCTTCGGAGCCACGCAGGTCATCGGCGAAGGCAAAGACGGCCCCGTGGGCATCATTTACAGCATCGTGCGGCGGCGGCAGGTGCCGGCGGTCGTCGCCCTATGCGAGCGACTCGACCCCCAGGCCTTCATCACCGTGGAGGAGGCCGGCCAGGTCTATCGCGGCTACCTGGGCCGCGCCGTCAAGTGAGGGCTCCGTTCCCATGGGGTCCATCGCTTACCGACGATCGTTCATTGCCGGAGGTCCTGATGGCGGCCAGCCTCCCCATGTACGGGCAGTAGGG
>JARYMM010000029.1:1046-42843 GCA_029907105.1 Anaerolineae bacterium
GGCGGGTTTTTCGTGGTTAACGCAAACCCACCGGCTATGGTAGCCCCGTGATGGCGGCCAGCCTCCCCATGTACGGGCAGTAGGGGCGGGTTTTTCGTGGTTAACGCAAACCCACCGGCTATGGTAGCCCCGTGATGGCGGCCAGCCTCCCCATGTACGGGAAGAAACCCGCCCCTACATTCTTCTCCAAGAAAATGGGTTTCTGATCCTTTACCACTCGTGGTCGCGCATGACGGGGAAGAGCCATAGGTGGTAGAAGCGAACCTCCGTGCCGGCACATAACCATCCAATCCCTCCCATGCCGTCATCAAGCTCAGCTACGTTCTGCACCTCGATAACACCTAGAGCAGGCTGTCCTGAAAACCACTGTAGGACAACGCTGAAGCGCAGCAGGGCGATGCTCCGCGGCGGCACTACCCCCTGCCAGCGCAGCGTGCGGCTGGCCTCATCATAACTCAATGCGCTGCCGCTTCCCGCCCAGGCCGAGCCTTCCACGTAAGCCATACTCTCCGGCAAGGGATCGCTGAAGGTCACCAGTGCCGCCGCCGAGCCGTCGTTGCGCACCTCTATCGTGTAGGTGATCACGTCGCCCACCCGCACCCAGGGCGCGTGGGCCTGCTTGCGGGAGCCGCTCAGGTCGGGCGCGCTGACCGTGGCCGTGGCCTGCCGGGCCAGCGGCGGATGAATGGCATCGTTGATGACGGCCGCGGCGGTGATGAGCGTGCCGTCGGCCAGCGGGCGGTCCACCACGACGACAAAGCCGAAGGACGCTTCGCCGCCTGCCGCCACCTCCCCCTGCCAGCGTACCTCGTTCAGCCCTTCCTCAAAGACGGCCCCGCCGCTCGCACTGCCGGGCAGATAGGCCGTCTGCGGCGGCACAGGCAGGACGGCGACCACCGTGCCGGTGACGTTGCCGCTGTTGCGCAGCGTCACCGTGCAGGTCAAGGCCTCGCCGGGCCGCACGAGGGCCGGGGTCAGCGCCACCGCTGAGCTGCTGAAATCCACCTGGTTGACCCGCACCGTGGCCGACAGCACCAGCGTCGGGCCCAAAGCGTCGCTGAGGAAGGCGCGGTTGACGACCGTCGTATCTGACGCCAGGTCTGGCGCCAGTTGCGCCTGGAAGCCGATCTCATGCGGCTTAGCCGGCGGCATCAGGCGCACGGCCAGCCCATCGTGCACATAGGGTTCGTTGTGCGCCACCGTCACCCCGCGCGTGCCGTCGGCGTTCTGGATGCCCACCGTGGCCTCGTTCAAGCGCGTGCCCAGCATGGTCAGATATTGCAGCGTGATCACCCCGTCCGGCGTGAGGATGGCCTGGAAGGTATATGGCCCGCCGGAAGAGTAGCGAGGCACACCCAGGAAGCTGACCACCAGACGATCGCCTTCGGCCAGATAGCGCACCTGGCCGCCGCTGCCGGGATTGAGGTCGTCCCAGAAGATGGCGATGAGGTTCCTCGGCTCATTGGGATCGGGCAGCCGGGCGTTGCTCACATCAGAGCTGGCCGGTCGGCTGAAGCTCAGCCAGCCATTGCTGCTGAGGTAGAACTCTGTGAAGGTTTCCTCGTAGAAGGGGAAGGCAAAGCCCAGGGGGAAAGGCCCGGCCCATTGGTCGTCGCCCAGGGGCACCGCCGTGCCGCTGGCGCTGATGTCCAGCCAATCGAAGACGGGGCCGCCCGCCATGTCGCTATCGAGCCAGGTATAGTTCCCGGCGCTGGCCGGAAGATCGCCCCACCAGCGCACCTGACGGCTGTCGGCATCGTAAATTGCGCCGCCGCTGAGCGTCTCGGGGAGCAAGATCAGCTCCGGCGGCAGCGGGTCCACCAGGCTGACCTGGGTGGCCGTCAGCAGGCCACGGTTGACCAGGGTGAGCGTGTAGGTGAGCACCTCGCCGGCCACGGCCCAGGGACGGTCAGCCGCCTTGCCGGAAGGCGAGAGATCCGGCATGACCACAGTGATGACCGCCGAGCGCATCAGCGGCGGCTGCACGCCGTCGGCGATGGTGGCCGTGTTGGTGATCACGCTGCCAACGGCCAGCTCCGGATGCAGGCGCACGCTGAAGCCCAACGGCCAGACCGCGCCGGCGTCCAGCGTTCCCTGCCAGGTGACCTCGTTACGCTCGGCGTCGTAGACCGCGCCGCCTGTGGCGCTGCCCTCGACGAAGCTCACCCCGGCCGGCAAGGGGTCGCTCACCGTGACCTGAGCGGCACCTGCGCCCGTGTTGCTGAGCACAAGGGTGTAGGTCAGCACGCTGCCCGGCGGGGCGATGGCCGCGCTCACCCGCTTCTGCGAAGCGCTGAGGTTGGCGGCCCGCACCATCGCCGTGGCGGCGCGGGTAACCAGCAGCCCATCGGCGGTGATGACCGCCTCGTTGCGGATGGGCGTGTTGTCGGGCACGTCGCCGGCCACCTGGACCTGGAAGGTGACCACGTGCTCACCCAGGTGCGCTTCCTGCGGCGGCGTGATGCGCACGGCCAGCCCATCGTGGACGTAGCTCTGGTTGTAGGCGATCTGTAGCCCCTGGCTGGCATCGGCGTTCTGGATGCCCACCGTGGCCTCGTTCAGCCGCGTGCCCAGCATGGTCAGGTACTGCAAGGTGATCACCCCGTCCGGCGTGAGGAGGGCCTGGAAGGTGTACGGCCCGCCGGAGGAATAGCGCGGCACGCCCAGGAAGCTGACCACCAGGCGATCGCTCTCCGCCAGATAGCGCACCTGGCCGCCGCTGCCGGGATTGAGGTCATCCCAGAAGATGGCCACCAGGTTGCGCGGCGCGCCCGTGTTGGGCAGCGGGTCGTTACTGCTCTCCGAACTGCTGGGCAGACTGAAGCTCAGCCAGCCGTTGCTGCTGAGGTAGAACTCCGTGAAGGTCTGGCCGTAGAAGGGGAAGGCGAAGCCGACGGGGAAGGGGCCCCTCCACTGGTCATCGCCGAGCGCTACCGCCGTGCCGCTGGCGCTGATGTCGGCCCAGGCAAAGGTCGGGCCGCCCGGCATATCGCTATCGGTCCAGGCGTAGTTCGGCTGGCCGGGCGCGGCCGCCGGAAGCGAGCCGCTCCACTCGATGCGCCGTTCGGCACCGTTGTACCACGCGCCGCCGGTGATGCTGCCCTCCACAAACTCCACCTGTGGCGGCAGTGGATCGAGCAGGCTGACGGCCGGCGCAGCCGCCGTGCTGCTGTTGCGCAGCGCCACACGGCAGGTCAACAGCCCGCCGGGGGCGACGTTGACCGGCTCCACCGTCTTCTCGCTGCGGGCCAGGTTCGGCGCCTCCACCTCGGCAACAGCGGAGGCTTCAATAGGCGGCACATCGGGCAGCTCCAGCCGGGCGCGGTTCTCGATGACCGTCCCGCCCGGCAGACCTTCGGCGACGGTGGCGGCGAAGGTGAGGATGACCTCGCCGCCGGGCGGCAGCGCTCCCTGCCAGCGGACGGCGTTGGTCGCCGGGTCGTAGGTCGCGCCGCCGGTGGCGCTGCCCTCCACGTAGGCCATCTCGGCGGGCAGCGGGTCCACCAGCGCTGCCTGGCAGGCGACGCCCAAGGGGTTGCGCAGCGTCAGCGTGACGCTCAGCACGCCCCCTGGTGCCACGGTGGCCGGCTGCATGCGCTTTTCCAGCGTCGGCGAGGCCAGCCAGGCGATGGCCTGGGCCAGCGTCTGTGCCCGCATGGCCCCCGGCCCGCTCCCTTCCAGGCCAAAGGCCAGGTAGAGCAGCCGATAGCCACGGTCTTCGATGCGCAGCGCCGCCACCCGGCCGGCCAGATCATACATGGCGATGGGCAGCGCACGGGCGTCCGCGGCGCGCACGAGGTCGGGGGCGTCCAGGAGCTTGTAGGCGTCGGCGGCGGCGAAGCCCAGCTCCACCCCCGCCAGGACATCGCCGGCCAGGCCATGCACGCCCTGGCTGAAGGCATCGTCCTGCACATAACCGGCGTGCAGCAGGCTGGCGTAGTACTCCTTGCCGCCGTCCCAGTAACCGATGTCCTGTCCTATCAGAAGCAGCCGCCCGCCGCCCAGCAGATAGCCGCGCAGCGCATCCACGGCCGCCGTGTCCTCGCGCAGCCCGTCAATGTAGCCCGGAGAACTCCAGGGGTGAACCCAGATCACCACATCGTAGGCGGCCAGCTCCGCCGCCGTGGGCACCAGGGCCACGTCGGTGATGCGCCGTGTGTCGTGGAGATAGCCCGCCCGGCGGAGCGCGTCGCGGTAGTACAGGGTGATGTCATCCTCCACCCAACCGTCGGCATCGAGCAGCAGCAGACGGGGTGCTGGGGCCAGCCAGAAGTCCTGCGCCGTCACTTGGTCAGCAACCACGTTGACCGTGGCCCGCGCCAGGCGGTGTCCGGCGCTGCTGGCCACCAGGGTGTAGTTTCCCGACGGCAGAGCCAGGCTGTAGAACCCGTCATCACCGGCAGTCGTCTCGGCCGGCGTGCCTTCGGCCCGTATCGTCACCGCACCCAACGGGCCATCGCCCAGCTCCAGGACATGGCCGCTGACGGTGCCGGTGGGCAAAGGCTGCAGCCGGAAATCGCGCAGCGCGCCATAGCCCTTGACCACCTCCACGCCGTCATGCGTCTGCGGCGCGTAGCCGAAGGCGACCGCCGATACCCGGTAGCGCCCGGCGGGCACGGCCACGGCGTAGGCCCCCCGTGCATCGCTGGCCGTGCGGAAGCTATGCCCCGAGCCTGTCGAGGGGGCGTGGCCGGGGTTCCCGCTGACGCCTTCCACCTGTGCACTGGCCAGCGGCAGCCCCGTGTCAGCAACGATCACCTGTCCGGCCAGCCGGCCGGCGCCCAGGGCCCAGGAGACGGCAGCATAGGCATCGAGCCGACCCGCGCCATAGCCATTGTCCGGCCCCGGCTGGCCCAGATCGTAGGCCGTGCCCGTCATGAAGGTTTCCAGGTCGTCCACAGTCAGCGCGGGGTTGGCCGCCAGGAGCAAGGCCGCCGTGCCCGCGGCGTGCGGCGCGGCCATGGAGGTACCATCCCAGGCCTCGTACTCGCCATTGGGGAGACTGGAGAGCACGGCCACGCCCGGCGCGGCGATGTCCGGCTTGATCTCGCCCCAATAGGAGGGACCGCGACTGGACCACTCGGCCAGCAGTTCGTTGGCATCTATGGCCCCTGCGCAGAAGCTATGGGGGTAGCCGGCCGGCGTGCCCACTGCGCCTTCGCCCAACTCGCCCTTGTTGCCGCCGGAAAAGACGGGCAAGATACCAGCCGCCCGCAGGGCGGCCACGTCGTCCCAGAAGGTAGGATCGGCGATGTTGCTGGCCCCCCAGGAGCTGTTGAGGACATCAGGGGCTTTGGAAGGGTCGGGGGCTGCGCCGCGGCGATCGGTGGGAGCCAGGATCCACTGAAACCCCTGGTGCAGCATGCTGTCGGTGGTGCGGCCGCGGTCGTCGAAGACCTTGACCGCCATCCAGCGCGCCCCCGGCGCGACACCGATGTGCTGCACAGCAGCCTGTGGGTTGTGGCCGACCAGGATGCCCATGGTGTGCGTGCCGTGGCCCAGGCCGTCATCGGGGGCCGCAGGATAGGTGCCCGTGACGTCGTACCAGTTGTAGTCGTGCGCCCCCTGGGGACCGCCGCGATAGGCCGGACGCAAGGCGGGATGCTCCCAGTCCACGCCGGAATCCATGTTGGCCACCACCACGCCCCGGCCGGTGATGCCCAATTCGTTCCAGACGCGGTCGGCGCCGATGAGGCGCAGGTTCCAGGCCACGGTGGCGGAAGGCACCACCGCCGAGGTGGGGAGCGGTTCGGGCAGCCAGTGTTCGTGGTCGGCGCGGATGCGCTCGACCTCCGGCTGCGCGGCCAGCGCCTTCAGCGCCTCAACGTCGCCGGTGACGACGATGGCATTGGTGATCCACAGGGGCTGCGCGGCCTGCACGTGGCCGGCGGCCTGCAATTCGTCCAGCAGGAGGCGTAGCTCCCGCTGGCTGCGCCCGGCGGTGGCTTGCAAGGCGTCCACCACCGCCTGGCGGCGGGCCAGCTTCTCCGGCACCCGAAGGGCTGGGCCCAGGTCGGCTTTTTCCCGCAGATGGACGATAAAGGTGGCCTGGCCTTTGGCCGCCAGCGTCTTGAGGAGTTGCGGCTCGACGATGGTTCGCGGCTGTGGCGGTGCGGCAGCGCTGGGGGCGGGCAGTGAGGCAGCGAGGACGAGGCCCAGCAGGAATAAGACAATGAGCGAAAACCAAACGGACGAACGGTTGCGACCCATGACCCACCTCCTTGGCAAAACCCAAACTTCAAATCGAGCCCGGTTCGCCCATCCCCAATCGCCGCTCCGGGCGGTCGCGTCCACCGCCAAAGCGCTGGGCTTGGCTGTCCGGTGGCGCTGCAACGGCCTCCTCTCGCTCTTGCCGGATCGTCAGATCCGGCGGGGGCGATAGCGGGATCTGACGATCCCTCTGGAGCAAATGAGGCAACGACGCGAAGGCGAGGCTCATTTGACCCAATCGTCAGATCCCCGCTTGTCGCCCGGATCTGACGATCCTGGCGGAGCGACTTTCTGCTGAGTATGTCACACCAGCGACGACCACGCTCTAAGCAACTTACCAACCGGACATTGGCGTTTTTGCTCGTAGTGACGGCTTTAGCCGTTTGGAATGGAGGGGCGCCCCTTTTGTGGCGGGGAAAAGTCGAAAGAACTTATGGTGATCTGCTTAGCAGGTCAGGTGCAATGCGGCGGCCACGCGGCGGGTCTGCCGCAGCCGGTTATAGGTCTGGCAGGCTTCTGCAGTGCGCTCGACGATGAGTTCGATGCCCGCGGCCTCGATCTGCTGGCGCGTGTACGCCGGCACCTCCATGCGCCCGACGCTGCCGCTGCCCACCACCAACACCTCCGGCGCAGCCTCGAAGACCGCCTTCAGGTCATCGGGCCAGAGGGTGTGCCCCTCCTGCCGCCACCAGCCGGCCACCACTCGCTCGGGCAGGATGATCACATCTTTGCTGTGCGTCTGGCCATCCACCCGGATGGAGCCGAAGCGATAGCTCTCGATCTTCGGTGTATTCATCGCGCCCTCTGGAAGCTGGAGGTTGGAAGTTGGAGGTTGGAGGTTGGATACCCCCTCCTTTCCCTCGTTTCCATCCCCTTTGCATCATGCCCGTTTTTCGCTTTCTGCGGCCTTCAGCAATCGCCCCACCAGCCAGCGACCCAGCGTGGCCAGCAGGTCCGTGGCCAGGTAGCGGCTGCACGATTCGTCGAAGAGGATGCGCGCCGCGGCCGGCACCTCCTCGTCGCCCGCCCACAGCACGGCGGCCAGCCAGACATGCGGCAAGGCCCGGAAGCCGTAGGCGGCGTCGCCCATAGGCTCGCGCCGCCCGCCAAGCCGCTGCGCGGCGCGGCGGAAAGCGTCCAGGTCATCCCCGAAGCGCTGGGCCAGGCGATCGGGGGCATAGCCCTGAAAGGCCCGATGATAAAAGCCGCCGTCGGGCAGCTCGCGGAAGGAGAGCCAACTGCCCGTGGGCGGCGTGCCGTCGGCGTTGCGCAGGTAGGTCAGGAGCAGCACCTGCACGTCCGGGCGCGCCTGGCGGCCATCTTCCACGCGGCGCACGCTCACCTGCGGCCAGGCAATGGCGTATTCCTCCCCCAGCAGAGGGAGGCGGAGCTCATCCCCATGCCATTCAGCCCCGGCCCGCACGGCCAGCAGCCGCCCATCCATCCCCCGCAGCGCCTCCTGCAGCCGGGCAATGGTGGGTTGTAGCAGGTCTTGCCGATTCTTCAACATGTCCATCATGGCACCACCAGCACCGGGCTTTGGACGGCCAACAAGATGTCTGCCGTCAGGTTGTCCACCAGGCGGGCGTTCAAACCGGGGGTGACGTGCGCCCCGGTCACCAGCAGGTCATAGCGCCCCTCCTGCATCTCGGCGACGATCTCGTCCAGCACCAACCCGTGACGGGCCACGGCACGGGCGGCCAGCCCCTCCTCGCCCAGCAGGTCCAGCATCTGGCCCAGGTGAACCCCCTCCCGCGAGCGGCGCTCGATCAGCTCTCTGGCCGAGGCCTCCAGGTCCTCGGGAACGGCACTTTCGGTCAGCGGCACCTGGGACATCACGTGCAGCAGGGTCACCGAGGCTTCCAGGGCCCGCGCCAGGCGGCTGGCGAAGCGGATGGTGCGCTCGCTCGGCGGCCCGGCCGAGGTGCAGACCAGGAAGCGCTGGAGGTCACCGGCGCGGCCTTTGACTACCAGGACGGGGGCAGGGACACGCTCGACGACCTGGAGCGCGACCGAGCCCAACAGCAACCGCCTCACCCCCCGTCGCCCCCGGCTGCCGATGACCACCAGGTCGTATGGAGCGGTTCGAGCCTGTCGAACCACCTCCTCGGCCAGCCGGCCGCTCCGCCAGTGGATGGCCACCGCTATGCCGGCCGCGTCCAGGTCGGCCGCAAGCGTCTGCACCCCAAGACGCACCTCTTTTTCCCGCTCGCCAGTGCTCACGGCCAGGATGTCCACCGCGCTGGCGGCCTTCCGCGCCACGTGCCCTCCCAGCTCCAGGGCCTGGGCGGCATGCGAAGAGCCATCGGTGCAGAGCAGCATCCTCATCGCTTTCCGTCTCCCAGTTACAGCAGGATCAACACCACCGGCACGAGAACGATCACAGCCAGGAAGAAGGCGAAGTTCCTCCGCCGCCGGGTGACCCAGGCCAGAAGGCGCGAGACAGCCCACTCGTAGGGCCGATAGGCCAGCAGCACGACAGGCAGGGAAACCAGGGTCGCGCAGATGAGATAGGTCAACACCACAGCCACCGCCTGGGGGTCTCCCAACAGCGCCGCGGCGACCAGCGTCCACCATCGTGGAGATGTTGGCCCCCAGAATGTAAGGGATGATGTTCTCCCGCCGCATGTAGCCGCGGGCCGAGAGGGGCACCAGGATGCTCACCGAGACGGAAACGGACATGGTCACCAGCGTGATGGCCAGGCCCGTCAAAAACATGACCTCGGGGCGGTAGACCAGGCGGGGGACCTGGTCAAAATCGGTGCGCTCCAGGCGAATCTGGGGCGTCACCTGGTCGAAGAGACGGAAACTGAGCATCGCCAGCCCCACGCCAAGGACGAAGAGCGCCCCGTCAGGCAGAAGGGCCGCCAGGGGTCTAAGGAGCGGGTCCAGCCCCCGATTGACACCGACAGACAATCCCTCCAGGCCAGGCGGAGAAAGAGAAAGCGTCCAGCCCTGGCCAAGCAGAAGCAACCCCAGGGGCACGACGGCCAGTTGAAGCGAGCCGGTGATGATGAAGGAGAGCACGCCAGGGGTATAGGCAATCCAGCGTTCCTGCCCGCGCAGGGCATGATAGATGAAACCGACCAGCAGGACGATGGAGGAGGCCCCCAGGCGAGAACCGGCGATCATAGTGAAAGCCTGGAGAACGCTCAGCGCCCTGGCGCTCAACAGAGCCACCGCCGCAGCCGCCACCGGTGACCCGCTCAGGATCAGGTAGGCCATCAGCCAGCCGAACCCCATACTGTCGGCAACGTTGGTGACTTCCAGATGGCCGCGCAGAAACGGTGCCAGTCCCTCCGCCCCCTCTTTCATCAGCCCCAGAGCAAGGACAAAGAGCAAGAGCCGGGCGATCGCCAGTCCCGGCTTCCTCCATCTCCGCCATCCGTCCTTCCGCTTTCTCATCACCCCACCACCTGGCGGAAGACCCGCAGCAAGTTGCCGCCGAGGATTTTCCTCACTGCCATCGGCTCGTAGCCGCGGGCAAGCAATCCGGCTGTCAACGCCGGCAGCCGCGTGACGTCCTCCATGCCTGCCAGATTGCCCTGCTCGTAGCCATCGAAATCGGAACCCAGCCCCACATGGTCAATCCCCATCACCGCTATCAGGTGGTCAATGTGCTTCAGAAAATCGTCCAATGAGGCTCCTGGCCAGGGATCACGAATGAACCAGGGAACGAAGGTAACACAGACCACCCCGCCGTTGGCAGCGATGGCCTCCAGTTGGGCATCGCTGAGGTTGCGCATGTGATCGCACAGGGCCCGGGCGTTGCTGTGGGAGGCGATCACCGGCTGCTCGCTGAGCGCCAGCACATCGCCCAACCCCGGCCCGGCCAGGTGGCTGACGTCTACCACGATCCCCAGCCGATTGCACTCCTTCACCACCTGCTCGCCGAAGGCGGTCAGGCCGCCCGGCTGGCCGCCGACCTTCACCCCATCGCAGGCGGCATTGCGATAATCCCAGGCCAGACCCAGGACGCGCACCCCCAGACGGTAGAAGCAACGCAGCACCTCGAGGCTGCCATCCAGCGCCTCGGCCCCTTCCAGCCCCAGCACCCCGGCTACCTTTCCCGCCCGTTTCGCTTCTTCGATGTCCGCGGCGGAGGTGGCGAGCAGCAGGGCGTCCGGATTGGCTTCCATCTCCTGGTAGAAGGTGTCCAGCCGCTGCAGGGCGTGCCGCGTGGCCCCATGCTGCTGATGAGGCTGGGGCACGAAGCAGGCGAAGACCTGCCCGCTGACGCCTGCCTCCCTCATGCGTGGCAGGTCGCTGTGGCCCTGATCCGAGCGCTCGCCCAGATGACGGGTGCCGGCCAGGACGTCACCCAGCGTGTCGCAATGGGCGTCGAAGATGAGGGTATCGTAGTGCAGGGTGAGAGGGTCAGCTTGTGGAATCCTGTTCATCGCAGCACTTCCCATGCCACCCGTGTCAGCGTCGGCGGATGGAGCAGCATGTTGGCGTAGCTGGCATTGGCCATGGGGCAGGCGCACTCGCCGGCGGCGATGCTGCGCCGCAGGCGCGCCATCTCCTCGCCAAACCAGATGGGGGCCAGGTCATAGCCCGTCTGCCGCAGATTGCCCACGAGTTGGGCGCGCACGCAGCAGGTCCAGACATCCCCGTCGGGGGCGATGTGGCCGCTGGCCCAGCCGGCGGTGCAGGGGATCACCTGCCGCTGCTCCCGCAACACCCGCCTGGCCAACTGGTAGTACTGCGCCCGAAAGGCCAGGGTGAAACGGGCCAGCCCGCGGGCGGTGCGGCAGCGCGCTTCCGCACTCAGGAAATCGGCCACCGGCGCATACGCTTCCGCCGGCGGCGTGATCTCCCAGCCCACAGTGTCCAGCTCCACCCGCTCCTCGGCCACCTCGGTGATGTAGGAATCCGGCTCCAGCGCTTGCAAACCCGCGTAGATCTCCCCAAACCGCTCGACGTTGAAACGGGAGATGACGGTGTGCACGCTGAGGACGAGGTTAGGATGCTCAGGCTGCAGCGCCTTGAGCAGTTGCCATGTCGCCAGCGCCCGCTCCCAGTTCCCCGGCACGCCGCGGATGCGGTCGTGTTCCTCGCCCAATCCGTCCAGGGAGAGGTTGAGGCCGATCTCGCTCCCGGGGCAGGCCGCGCAGATGCGGGCAGTGGCGGCAGCGATGCGCTCGCTCAGCAGGCCGTTGGTGGGGATGGTGATCACCGCCGGGCGGCATTCCTCGTAGGCGGCGATGACCAACTCGGCAAAATCGGGTCGCAGATAAGGCTCGCCGCCGGTGAAGGTCAGGTAGAACGGCGCGCGGCCCAGATGGCGGAACACCCGCTGCCACTCGTCAAGGGTCATGTCGTCGGCGGACCTGCGCCACACGCCGCAGGTGCGGCAGCGGGAATTGCAGCGATAGCTGACGCTGAGCACCAGGCTGAAGGGATAAAGTTTGGGCCATCCGAAACGCCGGAAGGCCCAGTACAGGGGAAGCCTGGAAACAAGGGTGATCACAACGGTTGTCCTGACCCGCCCGTGAATCGGCCGGCGCTCTCACCCCGCACGATCAGAGCGCGGCTGTTCAGACCCATAAGATGGGCTCGCTTTCCGCCCCCTTTAAGCCATGAAGGGGCACCTTCGCCCGGCCCTGGCAATGGAGCAAAAGGCAGGACGAAGATACCCCCTCATGGCCCACAATCGAGGGAGGCTGAGGTTGCGCCGACAGTCGTCGCTTCCACGGCCGCCGCGATGTCCCTGACTCTGATGCCGGCACCACAATCATCAGTGCCGCAGCCGCAACTGCCGCCTCAGAGCCAATCGGCACCTGGCCCCAGTCGGCCAGTACGGAGCCACCGAATGCCGCTCACGACGGTGACCGCCGCAATGACCGACAGCGCGACCTCACTGCGCCAGCTCAGGGCGCTTCGCCTCCAGGCATTCCCGGCTCTCTCTGTTGCCGCCGCTGACGAGCCTAGGGCACGGCGATGGGTTCGGCACCTGCAGCCAGGGGGAAGCGGATTACCATCCGCAGGTCGGCATGGCCGATCTGGCGCAGCATCTCCTGCACCGCGTTGACGTACTCGCTGGGCGCATTGGCCTGCACGTAGAGGTCCAGGGCATTGTTCAGATGCTCCTCATCCCAGGCCAGGAAGGGCAGGGTCTGGCCGTTGACGAGGATGTGCAGGCTGTTGGAGCGAGTGGTCAGGCGAGTGGTCAGGGCGATATGCTGGATGTTGGCTGCTTGCAGAGAATCCACCGCCGCCGGAGCCAGCTTGGTCATCCAGAGCGTGTTGGGGCCGGTGAGCATCTCGATAGCCTCAGCGGAGATGCCCGCCAGGTAGGGGATGCCGCGCTCGTCGTACATCACCTCCAGGTTGACGGTGGCCGAGGGTTCAGCCATCGCCTCCGCTACACCCTCCACTTCCATGAGGCTGGCCTTCGGCGAGCGGTAAGGAATGGGAGTGGCCCCATCGGCCAGGGGCATCTGTATCATCAGGTCCAGGCCGATGCGCTGCAGCAGGGGCAGCAGACGCCGGATCAGCCGGGCGCCTTCGCCGTAGTAGGCCGTGCCAAACATCTCCGTCAACAGGCCCGCCTGAGCGAGACTGGCATCGTCCCAGGCCAGGTAGGGCATGGCCTTGCCGTTGACGAACAGGAAGAGCCCGCCCTTGTCCCAAACGACCTCGATATGCTGCACGTTGGCGGCCTTGATCCAGTCCATGTAGTAGGGATGAATCCTCACCATCCACAGGCTGTTGGGGCCGGCGAAAGGCGCAAGCAGCGTTTCGAGGGTGGACGCCTTGATGCCGAAGATACTGGGCTCGCCGGTGTCATCATAGACCACGTACAGGCGTGGCAGGCGGAGAGTGAAAGCTTGCGGGGAAACCGCTTCGGCTTCCATAGGCGCTGCCGGGCTGACGGCACAACCGCTGAGCGAGATCAACAGGACCATCGCCAGCGCAAGAGATAAGAACGTTCGTTTGCCCATGATGATGAACCTCCTCGTTCTTGCTAACAGGTTTGCGTTTGGGATTGCGAAACGACGCCACAAGGTGACCAGCCTCTAGACCCTACGTTGGTCCTTAACCCTCCCAGTCTGGCCTTCAGCCGCAGCTTCTGTTTTTGAGGAATGCTATTGGCGAGGTACAGGCACTCATCGGCGCACCTGCACCCTAATTATGCCACGTTTCCCTGCAATTGTCAAACGCGGCTTGTCACGCGCGCACCCGCCGATGGCCGACGAAGAAACGGAAGAAATCCCGCAGCCGCGTCGGGGCGTGCTGCCAGGTGTCCCAGCGCAGCAAGCGCTTCAACAAGCGCCCGGGGCGCATGTAGAAACGGCGATAGGCCTCCCGCCACTTGCGCTCCGCCAACTCGGCAGTCATCTCGCCTATCTCGAAGCGGGCCCTCTCGTCATGGATGGCGAAGTCCCGCCAGTCCTGGCTGAAGATGCGCCCCTCCCGCTGCAAGATGTCCCACATCTCCGTGCCGGGGAAGGGCGCAGCCAGCATGAAGTTGGCCAGCTCCGGGTCCAGCTCCAGCGCCAGCTCGATGGTCTTGTCCATGGTCTCTTCGGTTTCGTGGGGCATGCCGAAGATGAAGAAGCCCATCGTCTCCAGCCCGGCGGCCTTGGCCCAGCGGAAAGCGTCGCGCACCTGCTCCAGCGTCTGCCCCTTCTTGATCACATGCTTCAGGATGTACTCATCACCGCTCTCCACGCCGAAGCCCACCCGCTTGCAGCCGGCAGCTTTCATCAACTGATACAGCTCCGGGTCGCCATAATTGACCTTCATGCCGTGCACGGTGATCCAGGGCACGGTGTTCAGTCCTTCGTCTATCAGCGCCCGGCACAGCGCCTTGGCCCGTTCCAGGTCGCGGTTCCAGATGTCGTCGGTGAGGCCGATTTCCGTGGCTCGCAGGTCGCGCACCAGCCAGCGCCACTCGGCGACGACGTTCTCCACCGAACGAGCCCGCCAGGTGTGGCCGGTCACCGGCTTGGAGCAGAAGATGCACTGGAAGGGGCAGCCGCGGGAGGTGACGATGGTGAAGGCCCGGGCATGCGGGTCCAACCCGTCGGTCAGCGGTTGCAGGTTCGTGTAGCGGTCAATCTTGAACAGATCGTGCGCCGGGAAGGGCAGGCTATCCAGGTCCTCCACCAGCGGCGAGCAATCGGAGGCCACCACCTGGCCATTGTGACGGAAGAAGAGGCCGGGAATGCCTCCTGGATGGCGGCCCTTTTCCAGCGCCTCCACCAGCTCCACCAGGCCGTGCTCGCCTTCCCCCTTGAAGACATAGTCCACAAAGGGCTTCTCCATGGACTCCAGCGGCATGATGGTCAGGTGCGGCCCGCCCAGGATGGTAGGCAGCCCCAGCTTCTTAGCCGTTTCGGCCATCTCCCAGGCGTCGGGGATGAGCGGCGTGGTGGCCGAGATGCCGATGAGCCCGAAGGGCCGGCGCGCTTCGGCGGCGCGCTCGATGACCGCTTCCACCGGCTCATCTTCCACCGCTGCGTCGAAGATGACCGGCTCATGCCCGGCCTGGCGCAGGCAGGCGGCCAGGTAGCCCAAACCAAGAGGAATGTGTTTGCGGGATGACCAGACTTTGGGTTCCGGACTGGCCAGGAGGACGCGCATGTTTCACCTCGTTTGCTATTATAACACAGATCCCGTCTTCTGGCAATGTCGCGTCATCCCAGCTCGCAGAGGGTGCATTTCAGTTTTTTGGAAATGTCATTGCGAGCCGAAGGCGAAGCAATCTCCTGCCAGCCAGTGGGAGATTGCCCTTCGGCAAAGCTCAGGGCAGGCTTCGGCACAAACCATGCCCTGAGCGCAGCGAATGGGGGCGCGCCTCCTCAGAAACTTGCCTGTCATTGCGAGCCGAAGCCCTGAGCAAAGCGAAGGGGCAGCGAAGCAATCTCCACGTAGCGACTTGGGGATTGCGCCTCGGGCGAGCCTCGGCGTGGCCCTTCGGCGGAAAACCGCCGCCTCGCAATGACAAGATGGGCGGTGTTTCTGTCCTTTAGAATGGCGGGCCGCGCCATGGCGGCCTCGCAATGACACAGGTCAGGCTGGCTCTCGCTCTCGCCACTAAAGTGAAATACACCCCTCGCAGAGCTGGCCTTGACAATATCGTCCCCCTATGCTAGCATATCTTCGCTGCAGCACCAATCTACCCATGTACCAAACTGCCAATCTACCGCTCCCAGGGAGGGTATCATGCGTCAGATCGTCTTCGACCACCAGACAGCAGCCGGGCAGATCGTCCGTGTCGTGTGCGGCGACCTGACCCAGGAGCCTGTGGAGGCCATCGTCAACGCCGCCAACGAGCGCCTGGCGCACGGCGGCGGCGTGGCCGGGGCCATCGTCCGCCGTGGCGGCCGTGTGATCCAGGAGGAGAGCAGCCGCTGGGTGCGAGAGCACGGCCCCGTGCCCACAGGCAGCGCGGCCATCACCAGCGGCGGTCAGCTCCCCGCCCGCTATGTGATCCACGCCGTAGGGCCGGTGTGGGGCACAGGCGACGAGGAGGCCAAACTGGCCAGCGCCGTGCACAGCGCCCTGGGGCTGGCTGCCGAACATCACATCGGCAGCGTATCCCTGCCCGCCATCTCCGCCGGCATCTTCGGCTTCCCCAGGGAACTCTGTGCCCAGGTGATCCTCACCGCCGTGCGCCAATTCCTGGCCCAGCACCCCCAGGCCAGCCTGCGGGAGGTCAACGTCGTCCTCCTGGACCAGGAGATGGCTGCCCTGTTCGCCGAGGAGGCGCGGCGGCAATTCGGGGAAAGCCAGGCCAGGCCATGAGACAACCCCGGGGCACGGGACTGAAGCGTTTCCTGCGGACATGGTTTTCACCGCCCGTTCTCCTCTGCGCCCTTGGTGACCTCTGTGGTGCGTGGGAGCAGGCTCATGGCTGAGCAACCGCTCATCGTGGCCGAGGGGGTCTGGTTTGCCTATCCGGGTGCCGACTGGACGCTGCAAGACGTCAGCCTGCGCCTGGCCGGGGGCGAATACGTGGCCATCATCGGTCGCAACGGCGCCGGCAAGACAACCCTGGCCAAGCTATGCAACGGGTTGCTGCGGCCCACGCGGGGCCGCGTGTGCGTGCTGGGCCAGGACACTGCCAGCCTGCGCCCCTGCGAACTGGCCAGCACGGTGGGCTACGTCTTCCAGAACCCCGACCACCAGATTTTCGCCGCTACCACGCGGGAGGAAATCGCTTTCGGGCCGCGCAACCTGGGGCTGGGCGAAGCCGAGGTGCGCGCCCGCATCGAGGAAGCCCTGGCCCGCTTCGGCCTGCAGGAGGTGGCCGACGCGCCGCCCGCCCTGCTCAGCTTCGCCTTGCGGCGCAAGGTGGCCCTGGCTGCCGTCTACGCCATGCGCCCGCAGGCGCTGATCCTCGACGAGCCCACCGGCGGGCTGGACCGCGACAGCGTACACGAGGTGATGGGGGCTGTGGCCAGCCTGCATGCCGAGGGACACACCATCATCTTGATCACCCACGACATGGCCCTGGTGGCCGGGCAGGCCCGGCGGGTCATCCTCCTGCACGAGGGGCGGATCGCGCTCGATGCCCCGCCGCGGCAGGCGTTCGCCCAAAGCGAGCGGTTGCACGCGGCCGGCCTGACGCCGCCGCAGATCACCCGACTGGCCCGGCGGCTGGCCCGCTGCGGCCTGCCTGCCGACCTGCTCACCGTGGAGGAATTCGTCGCCGCCTACGTCGGCCAGGCCGCGGCCCGCTCCCATTCCCCCTGGCGAGGCGCAACCTGATGCTCAGTTTCGACCTCCACATGCCCGGCGCTTCCTGGCTGCACCGCCTCGACCCCCGCGTCAAGCTCCTTTTCGTCGCCGAGATGACGATTCTGCTGCTGGCCCTGCCCGACCTGCCCTTCATCCTGGGAGTGCTGGCCGGTTGCCACCTGCTGCTGATCTCCGCCCGCATCCCCGGGTCGCGTCTGGCGGCCATCTGGCGGCTGATGCTGCCGCTGACCGTGCTGGTCGTGCTGCTCTGGCTGCCCTTGCTGCCCCAGGGCCAGCCGGTGCTGCTGGCTTTCTGGCGGCTGCGGGTGACGCTGCCGGCGTTGCGGCAAGGCCTGCTCGTCGCCGCCCGGCTGGACGCCCTGGCTTTCGTCTTCTTCGTCTGGCTGCTGACCACGGAGCAACGGGCCATCGTGCAGGGGTTCGTGCGCCTGGGCCTGCCTTACGAGTGGGGGCTGACCCTCTCCCTGGCCCTGCGCTACCTGCCCACGCTGCACAGCATGTACCAGCAGATCGTGGACGCCCAGCGGGCGCGGGGGTTGGACCTGGACGCAGGACCGCTCTTCGCCCGCGCCCGCCGGCGGCTGCCCGTGCTGGTGGCCTTGCTGGTCACTGCCCTGCGCAGCAGCGAGAACGTGGGCCGGGCGCTGGAGGCACGGGCGCTGGGCGCTGCCGGCGTGCGACGTACCTCCTTACACGACCTGCACCTGGGCCGCGCCGACGGCCTCTGCCTGGCCGCCCTGCTCGTGCTGCTCCTGGTCAGCCTGACTTTCCTCCTCCGACCAGGAGCAAGTTGACAGCCTTCCCCGCTTTGTGGCATAATGGCCACACCGTTCACTCATCACCACAGGAGGAGACTCATGGACTTCGCCAAACTCATCAACACCCGCTACAGTGTGCGCGCCTACCGGCCCGACGCCGTGGAGGACGAGAAACTGCAACAGGTGCTGGAGGCGGCTCGCCTGGCCCCTACCGCCGCCAACCGCCAGCCCTTCCAGCTCATCGTCATCCGCACCGCCGGCCGCCAGGAGGAACTGAAGCGCATCTACAGCCGCGACTGGTTCGTGCAACCGCCGCTGGTCATCGCCATCTGCGGCATCCCGGCCCAGGCCTGGACGCGCAGCGACGGCAAGAGCTACGTGGATGTGGATGCCGCCATCGTCATGGACCATCTGATCCTGGCCGCGACCGAGCTGGGGCTGGGCACCTGCTGGATCGGCGCCTTCGATCCCCATGCGGCGCGCGAGGTCCTCGGCCTGCCCGAGGGCGTGGAGCCCATTGCCTTCACACCGTTGGGCTACCCGGCGGACGAGCCGCGGCCGAAGAAGCGCAAACCGCTGGCCGAGTTGGTGCGCTACGAACGCTGGTGAGGGAGGGCAGGCAACGAGGCAACAAGGCAACAAGGCAGCGAGGACCTCGTTACGCGTTGCCTGATTTCGGGGGCAGGCAAATGAGCATGGTCAGGAGATTCTCATGAGCTGGCTGGAACAGGTGAAGGGCAACCCGCTGCCCTGGCTGCTGGAGCAGGACGCCGATAATCCCGGCGCGCGTTGCTTTGCCCTGCGCCATCTGTTGGACAAAGCCGAGGATGACGCTGAGGTTCGTGAGGCCAGGGCTGCACTCAAAGGAAGCGATGGAGCAGCAGGAAACGAATAAGAACCTGAGCGTCATCGCCTCCAGCGCCTTTCTGACCGGCCTCTTCTCCAGCATGATGCAGGCCGTGTGGCAACCCTTCGTGCTCAGCCTGGGCGCGCCCATGAGCACACTGGGGCTGCTGGAAGGTCTGGGCGGGGGCAGCGGCCTGGTGAGCGCCCTGATCCAGCCCATCGGCGGCTGGCTCGCCGACCGTCGCGGAAGGAAGCTCTTCATCGCCCTGCGCAGCGCCTTTGGCCTCCTGGCCGTCTGTTTCTACCTGCTGGCGGCCATCCTCCACGACTGGCACTGGCTGGTGCCCGGCGTGATCCTCCTGGGCGCCGGCCTGATCGCCCGTCCCGCCGAGAGTTCGCTGATCGCCGAATCGGTACACATCAGCCGCCGCGGCATGGCCTACAGCGTGCAGATAGCGGCCTGGATGATACCGGGGGTCTTCGCTCCCGCCCTGGGCGGCTTCATCGCCGGGCGTTGGGGAGTTGCGCCCGTCTTCCTGCTGCGCCTGGCGCTGGAGGGGTTGCAGCTTTTGATCATCCTGCGCTTTCTGCAGGAGACCCTGAGGGTGGAAAATGAGGGGACAACCCCCTGGCACGAATTGCCCGGCGTGTTGGCCAGGATAGTCATGCCGCCCAAAGAGCTGCGCGGTCTCTATTGGGCGCTGGCCACAGACGCCTTCGTGTGGGGGCTGGGAAGCACGCTCCTCTTCGGCATGCTGAGCCAGAGCTACGGCTTCACCACACTGCAATTGGGGGTGATGTCCGGCCTGCTGTCGGGCGTCTGGGCGCTCAGCCAGTTGCCCATCGGCCGCCTGGTGGACCGCTACGGCTGCAAGCCGTTCCTGGTTCTCTCGGAAGCGATGGGCATCCTGCTAACAATCGGCTGGCTCTTCAGCAAGAGCTTCCTGGCCTTCGCCATCCTGCACGGCTATTTCGGACTGCTCGCCGCCACCTGGGTGCCAGCGCAACAGGCTCTCCTGGCCAACAGCGTTCCGCCACAACAGCGGGGCGAGGCCATCGGACGCCTCTCCGCCTTCCGGGGCCTGTTTGCCTTCCCTGCGCCTTACATCGGCGGCCTGCTGTACGACCGTTTCGGCTTCCAGGCCCCCATCCTGGCCAACCTGCTGGGCATCCCCATCGCCCTGGCGGCCATAGCCGCCGCCGTGAAAGAGCCGCCACCAACGGAGCAGGATTTCACCGCCAGGGCCGCAGAGCAGGCAGAGGGTTTCTGAGGAGGGGGTCCCCTCCGCACCTCCCCTCGTCGAGGGTGCCAAAAGTGAGAGGAACTTTTGGCAACTTGCTCAGAAACTGCCCACGGCGAGGGCGGCATTGTCGAAAGTCTTGAAGAAAGGCATCGCCCCCGTCAGCTTCAGCATGTCGGCGACTTGGGGGGACAGGGCAGCCAGCCGCAGGTCCCCGCGATTCCAACGCCGGCACAGTTTGAGATACCTGATGAGCATGCGCAAGAAGTCGCTGCTGGCGAAATCCACGCCGCCCATATCGAGCACCAGATGAAAGCGGCCGGCATCGGTGATGTCCTTCAGCACCTCTTCCACCTGAGGCACCGCACTGCTATCCATGCGGCCGCTCAGAGTGACCAGATCACACCGTTTGAGTCGCACAGAACTGACGCCCATGAGTAGTCCCCCTCCTTATGTCGTCCGGCTGCCCTCAAAAGCGCCTTCACACTCTGAGCACCCCCTTCTCACAAATCCATGATAGCACAGTATGCCCCAAACTACAAGACGGAGACGACTCCATGTGCGGATTTCCGGCTGGCGTGCAGATGGTGTATAATCATCCTGCCTCGCGCCCGCACGGGGCATCGGCGACGCGAGTCGTCACACCACAGAGGGAGGTTTTGATGAAAATCGCCATCACAGGCAAAGGAGGCGTGGGGAAGACCACGCTGTCCAGCCTCCTGGCCCACCTCTATGCGCAGCAGGGCCGGCAGGTGCTGGCCATTGATGCCGACCCGGCCGGCAATCTGGCCACGGCGTTGGGCTTTCCCTCTGAACTGGCCGAAAGCATCACCCCCATTGCCGAGATGAACGATCTGATCTATGAGCGCACGGGAGCGCAGCCAGGACAGATCGGCGGCTGGTTTCGCCTCAATCCGCGCGTGGACGACATCCCCGAACGTTTCAGCGCCGAGCACCGCGGCGTGCGGTTGTTGCAACTGGGCACGGTCAAGGGCGGCGGCAGCGGCTGCATGTGCCCGGAGAGCGCGCTGCTGCGCGCACTGGTCACCCACCTTCTGATCGGCCGCCGTGAAGTGGTCATCCTGGACATGGAAGCGGGAGTGGAGCACCTGGGCCGCGGCACAGCCAGCGCCGTGGACGCTTTCCTCATCGTCGTGGAACCGGGCAAGCGCAGCCTGGACACCGCCCGCACCATCCGCGACCTGGCGCGCGAGATCCATGTGCCTCGCCTGTACCTGGTGGGCAACAAGGTACGCAACGAAAGCGATCGGCAGTTCATCGAAGCCCATAGCCCCGACCTGCCGGTGCTCGGCTTCCTTTCGCAATCCACAGAGGCCATCGAAGCTGACCTGCGCGGGCAGGCGGCTTTCGATCTCGCACCGGCGCTGGTGGAGGAAGCCAGGGACATTCTGGCCAGGCTGGAACACAGCGTGGGCATAACGGAGGCTGCCGGCGGCTTCTGATCTTCCTGCAGCCCATCACCACGGCCGGGAAGAAATTTGACATATCGCCGGATTCGTGCTATAATGTAACATGTAGGACACGGCAGTTCGTCCGAGGTGATCGCTTGTGCAGATTTACCGCCGGAGCAAGGATGTCGGGCCCGGCGGTCTCTTTTTGCGCTGGCCTGCCTCGGCAACAGCGAGCATGGTGTCCAAAGTATCGCCGTTTTCCATAAGGAGGGAAAGAACTGATGGAAGAGAGCACCTTGGATCAGGACATTCCTGCCGGCAGCGATTTGACGACAGGCACTGTCAAATGGTTCAGTCGAGTAAAGGGCTATGGCTTCATCCAGCCAGACCCTGGGCCTGATGGCGAGACGCCCGAAGACGTCTTTGTCCACTTCTCGGCCATTCAAGAAGAGGGCTACCGCAACCTCTACGAGGGCGAGCGGGTGCGTTTCTCGATCGAAGACACACCCAAAGGCCCGCAGGCTGTAAACGTGTCCCGCCTTGGGGCCGAAGCCTGAAAACCGGAACCGCATATAGAACGCCAAAGACCCCTGGCCGCACACAGCCGCCAGGGGTCTTGCATTCTCTTCCCCACTCTCGCTCAAAACGGAGACTCACGGCCTCCTACCAACGCGGCCGTCAACCGGACGGCGCACAGGCCGCCCCACTGCTCGTCGAACCGGAGGCGCTGCCGGCAGCAGTGGTGCCGAACAGGGAAAAAGCCTTGCGCACTTCCGTGCTGCCGCAGCGCGGGCACTTCAGCTCCGGCTCACGGCCCAGTCGCACAAACAGCTCGAAGAGATGGTCACATTTCTGACAGCGATATTCATAGAGAGGCATTGGCGTCACATTCCTCCGAGTCCGAGTCGAAAAAAGACACGTAGGGCTTGATGTCCAACAGCGGCGAGCCGTCCAAGGCGTCCAGGCCGCTGACCTGTACCACATTCCCTTCCACCGCCTCGATGCGCGCCACGGTGACGCCGATGGGGTTCGGACGATACGGACTGCGCAGGGCAAAGACACCGCGCAGCGGCTGAGTGGCGTCGCCCCGCGGGTGCTGGCGCAGCTCATACCCCCGGGCACGGTGACAGTAGAACAGCACGACCAGCCAGTCGCCAACCGCCAGCCCGTCCAATCCCCCGGCCAGGTCTGGCCGCAGCACCAGCCGCGAGGGATGCCGGCGCATCTCCTCCAACGGCTCAGGCTCGGTGAAGCGGCTCTCCACGTGGCCGATGGGCGTCAGCGTGATAGGCTCCGTTGTCCTCACCGGCCCACCTCCCCGGCCAGAGTCTCCAGCAGCGTCTGCAATTGCTGGCGGTTGGGCAGTCCAACGCTCTGCGCCACGGGCTGTCCCCGTCCGTCGAAGATGACGAAGGTGGGCACGGCCCGCACGCCGTAGCGGGCGGCGGCGGCTCGCCCCGTCTGGCTGAAAATGCTCAGCCGCAGCACCTGCGCCCGTTCCCCCAGGTCCCGCTCCAGCCTGTCCACGACAGGCCTGGCCGCCAGGCAACTACTTCAACCGTTGGAGAAGAATTCCAGCAACGTAGGGCGGCCGGCAGCCAACTGCTCATCCAGCGCGGCCAGGGAGACCACATCGCTCTCCGGCGTGCGCAGAAACAGATACGCTCCGCCGACAACGACGGCGATGAGGATGAGCAACAGGTTTTCTCTCAGCAGACGAAGCAGCCAGCTGGACATAGTACCTCTTCAGAAACGGCCCGGCCACCGGCTACGGCGCTGTGCCCGCCGACAACAGGGCCTCCACACGCTCCTTGAGGAAAGCGGCGGGTCGGAAGCCCACGACGCTCTCCACCACCTTGCCCTCTTTGACGAAGAGAAGGGTGGGGATGCCCTGCACACCGTACTGGCTGGCGTACAGGCGATCGTCGTCCACGTTCACCTTGGCCACGACCAGCCGGCCGGCGTACTCCCTGGCCAACTGTTCGAGCACCGGGGCCACCATGCGGCACGGCGAGCACCAGGGAGCCCAGAAGTCCACCAGCACCGGCAGAGGCGACTGCAATACGGCCTTCTCGAAGTTAGCATCATTGACATGGATGGGTTGATCGTACATCATTGCACTCCTGGTTCTGTTATGTAAATCTATTCCGTCACTCGTTATGTATCTCATAGCTATAGGTGATCTCGGCCACCCCTTCGATGGTGCTGCCCACCGAGCAGTACTTCTCCTGGGAAAGCTGGATGGCTCGTTCCACGGTTTTCTCCGTCAGCCCCTTGCCTTTGAGGATGTACTGGATGTGGATCTTGCGGAAGGGTCGTGGCCACCCCTCATCGCTCTGCTCACCGCTGATGCGCATCTCCAGGCCGGTCAGCTCCTGACGCTGCCTGGCCAGGATACCAACAACGTCCACCCCCGAGCAACCGCCCAGGGCCAGCAGGAGCATATCCGAAGGCTTCACGCCTGTGCCGTTCTCGGCGTCCTGGGCCGACATGACCACCGAATGTTTGGTGCTGTCGGTGCCCACGAATTGCATCTTCTCCGTCCATCTCACTCTGACTTCAGATGCCGCCATGATGGTTTCCCTTCCATTATGTTAAATTAAGGCCGATCTCCACGAGGTCAGCAGCGGCGGTCTGTTCCTCAACCACCGCCTCCCTTGCGCATCACGAACACCCACAACAAGGCCAGGGCGACGAAGACGATGATTTGGCCCACGTTTTCCATTCCCTGCATCCCTGCCTTTCCCTTCCGCTACGAAAACAGCCTTGCCACACAAGATGTCATCCTGTGCTGCAAGGCACGTTAGCTGTCCCCACCGTTCAGGCGATCCTGGCCAGGACCCCGACCAGTTCGTTGAGCAGTTCGTCGGGCGATGATTCAGCGCGCGTCGGCTCGCTCAGGCACTGTGCGGCGTAAGAGCGCACCAGGACCAGGCTGGCCTGGTGTGCGGCAGAGCGGATGGCCGCCAATTGCTGCAAGATGGATTTGCAATCTCGGTCCTCGTCAATCATCCGCTGCACGCCCCGCGCCTGCCCTTCGATACGGCGCAGCCGTTGCTGCAATTCGCTTTTCACTTCCGGAGAAGCGATTTGAGCCATAGTGCCCACCTGTCGTCATCGGCAAACTGTCGTCAGCATATACAATACTGGAGTATAGTATACACAAAGCCGCCAGCCTGTCAAATCCGGCACCGTGGTCGTGCACGAAGGCCGCGCAAGTGGCTTTCGCCATTTGACAACACCGCCTGATTGTGCTATAAGCATATTCAAAGTTTTGAATATGCTGCGGGAACTCATCTGATGACAGAGCATGCCGACACGGCCCAAATCTTCAAAGCCCTGGCCCATCCGGCCCGTCTGCGCATCCTGGAAACACTAGAGCAGGGGGAAGCCTGCGTCTGCCACCTGGAAGCGCTGCTGGGCTTCCGGCAGGCCTACCTTTCTCAACAGCTTGCTGTGCTGCGCCAGGCCGGACTGGTGGGCGACCGCCGCGAAGGGCTCAATGTGTTCTATTGCCTGATGGACGAGCGAGTGCCCATGTTGCTGAGGCTGATGCGAGGGAAGGAGGCAGCGCATGTTGACCATGTGTCGCCTGCGGCTGTGCTTCCCAATTGCTCCTGTCCCCGCTGTCGAAGTTGAGGGCACAGAACTTGTGGGGCACGAGCCTGTTTGCCGGGGATGTCATCATCCGCGGCATGGCGATAATTTCACTTTCGGGAAAAGGGGAGATGAGCCATGCTCGAGGTCAGTCCTGAGATCAACCAGCATTTCGTTGACTTCTACCGGGCAGTCTTTGCCGAGGGGGCTCTGGACGGCAAAACGAAGCAATTGATCGCCCTGGCCGCGGCTCTGGTCGGCGGGTGTGGGCCTTGATTTGAGAACCATACTGGCCGTGCGCGCAGATTGGGAGCCAGCGACCTGGAATCCGCGAAGCCATCGCCGTGGCCGAGGTCATCAGCGCCGGGAAGGTGCGCAGCCTTGTCGCCGAGTCCTCGGTGGAATCACAACCCGAACAGGGGTAGTCACTTTGGTTTTCGGCCGGTCTTCAACCGACAATCCGGTGTGAAACTATCGAAAGGAGTTGCTGACACTACATCATGAGTTCTGTCGTTCACTACTCCTGATGCTCTTGCAGTCCGGCTGGATCAGCCTGCTGGACTACCTGGCCGCCCACGTGCTTTTATGCCTGGTGCCGGCCTTTCTCATTGCCGGGGCCCTGACCGCGCTGATCCCCAAAGGAACAGTAGCCAGGGCCGATAGGACAAGACGATGAGGCGCAGAGGGAGGAGGCTCCCAAGCCAGGTGATAACCGACGCTGACATTCAGGCCTGGATGGGCGACACGGCTGAAAGACTGATGCCCTGTCAGCGGGTGCTGGACGTGGGGGCGCGGGACGGAAGTTCGAGCCAGCCATATGCCGGGGTCGGCCGATCGGTTATTGCCCTGGACATCGAACCGGCAGGGCTGAAGAGGGGAATCGAGAAGGGACACATCAGGCCAGGCCACGCGGTGGTTGCCCACGGCCGATGGTTGCCCTTCCCGGACGGGATCTTCGACCTGGTGTCATCGCGCTGGTTTCTGCACGAGTTCCCGGAGCAGGGGCCGTTTCTGGCCGAGATGCGCCGGGTGGTCAGGGCCGGGGGCTGGGTGGTGGGCGTTGACTTCCTGGCCACCAATCCCTCGGTGCAGGCCTTCCTCAACCGCTACATCTTCACCGATGAGTATCTTCGGCAGCGGACCCAGGTCCTGCGACCGTGGGCCGAGGCCGGGCTAGAGGTGAAGGAGACCAACTGGCGCGTCATCGGTCTGGAAGAGGACGCTGGCGAACTGAGAGAGCTGGGGGCCGATTGGTCGGAGATACCCGGAGCGGTGAAAGCCGAGCTGTGGTTGCGGCGTAAGGGAAACAGCGTCTTCCTCAACGTGCCCGTCGTTTTGCTAGTGGCGGACAGGGGAGAGGGCGGGTCTTGCACCCGCCCAGGGCGACCACAAGGGATCGCCTCCACAAGTGGATTTGAATACCCAAATGGCAAGGAGGTGATGGGGGTTCGAGAACCGGAGAATACAAACTGCAAACGCCCGAAGGTCTTCGACCGGAGAGGCTGATCCTTTAAGCAAGAAAACATTTTGAAAAGGAGCTGGAAAGAAAAAGAAAATGGCAGACAAACCGAGATTCGTGATGTGCTTCTGCACCGGGGAGTGCCCGGGGTTTCAGGGTTTGGACCTCTGGCAACTGATCAACCGCGTGCGCAACGAGTTGGGTGTGGAGTACGCCATCGTCCATCCCCAACTGTGCGTGGACGATGGGGACCGCTTCTGGCGGGACTACTTCAAGAACCCTCACACCTATATCGTGGGCGGTTGCGATCCCCGCATGCAACGCAAGATGTTCAAGGACACGCTGGCCGAGATGGGAGGGGACTTCGATAAGCAGATCATCCCTCTCGACCTGCGGAACATGTCCACCGAGGAGGCCTATAACAAGGTCGCCGAGGCGGTGGCCAATCTGACCAAATAGCATCCCATTGCTCAACGGCGAGCGGTGGCTGGGGGCGGGAGGTCCTGCTCCCGCCCCCTCTCTCCAATCAAACTGCCAGAGGTGGGCGCATGCCTTTGGGGAGGCCGCTTCCCAGGGAGGAGATGCCCTGGTTTCCAAAAGGCTTGATGAAACGGTGGTCAGGGCATTTATCTTGAAGTCACCGAAGGCCAGGAGGGAGGATCATGTTGCCAAACGAAGAGTGGATGACAGAGGCAACTCAGGCCGAGGCCAGGCAGGCGGCGCGGCAGTTCGCCGGCATCCTGGCGGCCACGCCGCAGTATGAGGGTTTCGAGCTGGCGCAGCGTCAGTTGCAGCAGGACACGACCGCTCTGCAGGCCATCCGTGAGTTCCAGCAGAAGCAGCGAGACCTGCAGATGATGCAGATGTGGGGTGCAATCAGCCAGGCCGACCAGCATGAACTGCACCTTCTGTATGAACGAATGATGGACATTCCCAGCGTGCAACACTACGTCCATAGCCAGGAAGAGTTAGCCAGCCTTTGCCGCCAGGTGGCTCAGGTCATCGGCGAGGTCATCGGCACCGACTTCGTGCCCCAGCGGTCGGGCTGTTGCGGGTAATGGGAGACAGGACATGCTAGATCCAGAATTAGAGGCCGCGGCCCGGCAGTTCGCCGCCCGGCTGGCTCAAACGCCACCTCTGGCGGAGCTGCGCAGAGTTCAGGAACAACTGCAAGCCGACGCTGAGGCCCAGCGCTTGCTGGCCGAGTGGGATGAGAAGCAGCAGGAGCTGCTGGCCCGCCAGCGGGCCGGCCAGACTATTGCCCCAGCGGAGATAGAGGCCCTGCGCCGGCTGCGGGTCCGGATCTACAATTACCCGACGATCAGGGCCTACTCGGAGATACAGCGGCAGGTCCAGCCCTACCTGACCGACCTGAACATGGAGATCAGCCAGGTATTAGGGCTGGACTTCGCAGCCCTGAGCCGGGCGGTGGGTGAATAAAAGCGCTGTCAAGAACAGATAGGAGGTATCAAATGCCCTATGGAATCCCCAGGGAGGAGATCCCCTGGTATCCAACGGTAGACTACGATAGCTGTGCAGGCTGTCAGGAGTGCCTTGAGTTCTGCCCTAATGGGGTATATGAGTGGGATGACAACGATCACCACCCGCTGGTGGTGAACCCCTATAACTGCGTGGTGGGCTGCAGTGCCTGCGCCCAGATGTGCTCCATGGAGGCCATCAGCTTCCCTACCAGGGAGGAAATGGTGGCCCTGATGCGAGAGCTGATGCAAAAGTACCGCGGCTAGGCTGGTGCAGCTAACAGGAGAAGGAGAGAAATGCACGAGTTGAAGATTAAAGCCAGCGGGCACGTCCTGGAGCAGGATCTCCTGGGCCAGTTCTATGAAGCCTTGAGGGGCAGAGACTGCGATATCACCGACATCGAGATCTTCTGTCCCACCCTCAAGGGAGGCTGGAGAGAGCAGTGCCCTTCGGTCATCATCTTCAAGCTGGTGCCGGAGATAGATGCCCCTGGCAAGAAGGATGTGGAAGAGTGCTATGACCTGCTGCGCGATGTCATGCGCCAACTGGGCTGCCGGCTGATCTACCGCAAGGAGATAGCCTATGGCCCGCCCGTTCGGGAGGCCAGAGATGAGCCTTATCTCCAGCATCCTGAGTAACAACCGCACTTTTGCTGTGGTCGGCGTGTCGCAGGATAGGCAGAAGTACGGTCATGAGGTCTTCGAGGCTCTGCTGAGGAAGGGATACCAGGTCTACCCCATCAACCCCAAGTATGATGAGGTTGATGGGCAGCGCTGTTATCCTTCCTTGGACGAGCTGCCGGAGAAACCCCAGGTGGTGGTGACCGTGGTGCCGCCGCCCGTGACGGAGAAGGTCGTCGAAAGCTGTGCCCGACTGGGAGTAGGGACGGTGTGGATGCCGCCCGGCTCCTGGTCAGAGCAGGCCATCGAAACGTGCGAGGCGCAGGGCATCGAGGAGGTACACGACGTCTGTCTGGTCTTCGCCCTGCGATCGTCGCAGGAGACGGCGGCGCAAGGAGAACGGTGAACGATGAAAAACAACCAGACGTCACAGTGTTCGTGCACAGTGGTGGATTTCTTCGCTGACCTGCCACCCGAGCTGCGGCCGCGTCCCAAGAAGCACAGCAGTCTGAGAAAGGTGACTTGCCCTGTATGCGGACTGGTGTACTGGACCAATCGGGATACGGACATCTGTTTTGACTGTGAGAAAAAGAGCGGTGCTCGCTCTGGTTCATAGCCGCTTTGATTCGGGTTCTTCAGCAGGAGGTGACAGATGCCAACCTATGAATTCAAATGCGGTGATTGCGGTGAACGCTTCGATGTCCGCGCTTCGTTCAGCGATAAGGACAAGGGACTGAACCCCAGGTGTCCCAAGTGTGGCAGCGAGAACACCGGCCAGGTCTTCGGTGGCCTGGTCTTCTTCGCCAAGTCGGGGGAAGTGGCGTTCACCCCTCCGACGGGGGGCAGTTGCTGTTCGCCCCGCTGACCAGGAGGTGAGATCATGCCAGGACGTGGACCGATGATGTGGCGGACGGCCGGTTGCTGCGCTGGCGATGGCCAGGTCACTCAGGTGGACATCTATGGCAATGGCTTGACTGTGGGGATTGTCGGGCTCAAAGCAGCCTTCGAGCAACTTTATGCCCTGGGGTTGGACCCCGATGACTCCCTCGGGGACGAACTGTTGGCCATGGTCAAAGAAGCCCGCAACTATGTGCCTCGCTCCGCAGAACAAGCATACAAAGCGGCCCTTTTGCGGGAGTACGCCGCTTTCTGCGCCAGGAAGGGCCGGGTAAGTGGCTGATGTCAGGGTCAATGACTAAACCTTTGTTGCGCATCGAAAATCTCAGTTTGCGACGCGAGGACTACGAAGTGCTGCGCCGCGTCAACCTGGCCGTACAACCCGGCGAGGTGCATGGCCTGCTGGGCCTCAACGGCTCCGGCAAGTCCAGCCTGGCTTACACAGTGATGGGCTGCGCCGGCTACACGCCCAACGAAGGGACCATCTGGTTCGCGGGGCAGGACATCACGCGCCTGAGCATCACCGAGCGGGCTCGCCTGGGCCTGACATTGGGCTGGCAGGAACCGGCACGCTTCGAGGGCCTGCCGGTCGGCGCATACCTGGCCCTCGGCGCCAACGACGCCGACCCGGCCCGCCTGGCCGCCGCACTGGAGGCGGTGGCCCTGCCGCCGGCCGTCTACCTGAAGCGACCGCTCAATCACGCCCTGTCGGGCGGCGAGCGCAAGCGCATCGAGCTGGCCGCGGTATTCGCCATGCGGCCAAAGCTGGCCATCCTCGACGAACCGGATTCAGGTGTGGACACCCTGACCCTGGGCGATATCGCCGCGCTGATCCGGCGCATGGCCGGGCAGGGCAGCGCGGTGCTGCTGATCACCCATCGCGATGAGATGCTGACCGTGGCCGACTCGGCCTTGCTGATGTGCCATGGCAGCATCGTCTTTTCGGGCAACCCGGACGAGACGCGCTCCTTCTACGGCCGGCACTGCCGGCCGCACGCTGAGGTGCTGGGCACACAGCCGTGGTCCGAGGCGGAGCGTCTCCGCCTGGCGGCCGAAATGGCTGGCCGGCGCTGAGTGACGTAAGTCAAAGCAGGGGTTGAACATGCAACGAGGCAGCAAACCACACGGCCTGGTCGCGGTTGAGCCGGGCTGGGCCAGGGAGTACGAAGCACTGCTGGAGGCGTATAGCCAGGCTGGCGGAGACCCGGCTATGCTAAAGGCCCCCAACGCGGCCACCCTGGTCGTCAGCGCCAACCGCGTGCTGGCCGCCAACGAAGTGCCGGGGGTGCACTTCCAGGCCGAGGCCTTGCCGGACGGCGTGCGGGCGCGCATCGCCGTAGAGCCGGGCGTCAGGATCGAGCGGCCGGTGCACCTCTGTTTCGGGATGTTGCCGGCCGAGGGCGTGCAGCGCATCGAGGCCGATTACGAGATCGGCGCCGGCGCGCAGGTGGAGTTCATCGCCCACTGTACCTTCCCCAACGCGATCCGGCTTCAGCATATCATGGATGCTCGCATCCACGTCGGACCGGATGCTACCATGCAGTACCGCGAGTCGCACTATCACGGCCCCCACGGCGGCATCGAGGTGCTGCCCAAAGCCCGGGTGACGGTGGAAGAGGCGCCCCCATCTGACCGCACCGGACACTGCCGAAGGCGTGGACGGCCTGGCACTGGACTGTGGCCGGGGCGGCATATCCTGCAATCTGCAATTTGCGACCGGGGGTGTGGCGGGCTAAGAAGCCCGTTCTTGCTTTCTGCTTCATCTAATAACAAGGGGGATTAACATGCCAACTGAACAGGAGATTCGCGAAGCGCTGCGTCCAGTCACTGACCCGGAGATCGGGATGAGCGTGGTGGACCTGGGGATGATCCGTGAGGTCGTCATCGAAGGGGATGCGGTTGAAGTCAAAATGGTGCTGACTGCTCCCTTCTGCCCGCTGGCCAGCTTTATCGCTGAGCAGGTGCGCCGGGCAGCAGCCGCCGTGCCTGGGGTGAAGGAGGCCAGGGTAACCCTGCTCGATGAGCCCTGGGACCCCTCGTGGATGAAGGGAGCGATCTGATTACAAGAGAGGCAGACAAACGGGAGGCAAAAGAAAGCCCGCTATGGCGCAAATCGCTGTGGTTACCGATAGCGCCGCTTGTGTTCCGGCAGAATTGGTGCGCAAATATAACATTCATGTGGTTCCATTCGAGTTGGTGTGGGACGGCCAGAGCTACCGCGATGGCATTGACATCGCCCCAACCGAGTTTTACCGCCGCCTGCGGGAGAGCAGCTCCTGGCCAACCACCTCGCAGCCGGCGCTGGGCGACTTTGCCACCCTGTACGTCTGGCTAAGCCAGGAGGTGGATGGCATTGTCTCCATCCATCTTTCCGATGAACTGAGCGCCACTCTGCAGACGGCGCGCTTGGCAGCAGAGCAAGCATCGCCGGTTCCAGTTGAGGTCATTGACTCCCGCACGGGGGCCATCGCCGAGGGTTTCGTGGTGTTGGCAGCAGCCCGTGCAGCGGCGGCAGGAGGCAGCCTGGAGGAGGTGGCCGCAGCAGCCAAGGCTGCCATACCTCGCGTGGGTCTCTTCATCACGCTGGAGACGCTGGAATACCTGCACCGGGGCGGGCGCATCGGCGAGGCGGCGGCATTGCTGGGCTCCCGGTTGCGCATTCATCCCATTCTCTATCTGGCCGAGGGGCGGGTAAAAGTAGCCGGGGTGGCCCGTAGTCGGCACAAGGCGATGGAACGGTTGCTGGATCTGATGGCCGGGCGGGCGGGTGAGCGACCGATGTGCGTCTCGGTCTTCCATGCCGATGCTCTCCACGAGGTAGAGTGGCTGGAGGCCAGGGTGCGCTCTCGCTTCGACTGTCAGGAGTTCTACATCACCGAGTTCACCCCGGTGATGGGAGCCCACACCGGGCCAGGGGCCATTGGGCTGGCCTTCTGCGCCAGGCAGTAAGGGGAAGCAGTATGGGGATCAGAGCGGCTGTGCTGACGGTGAGTGATCGCAGCTTCCGGGGCGAACGAGAGGACTTGAGCGGGCCATTGCTCAGAGGGCTGGCTACGGACTTGGGGGCCGAGGTGGTATCTTATGCTATCGTTCCTGACGAGGAGGCGCAGATTCGGGCGGCGTTACTGGACCTGACCGACCGGCAGAGCGTAGACCTGATCCTGACCACTGGCGGCACCGGCCCGGCCCCCCGTGACGTAACCCCTGAGGCGACGCGGGCGGTCATCGAGCGGGAGATGCCTGGCCTGGCCGAGCTGATGCGGCTGGAGGGAGTACGGCGTTTTACCCCCTTCGCCGCCCTCTCGCGGGCCGTGACTGGCATACGGGGAAAGACCCTGATCGTCAACCTGCCAGGCAATCCGCAGGCAGTGCGGGAGAGCATGGAGATTCTGGGGCCGTTGCTGCCCGCGGCGGTGGCCCTGGTGAAGGGCGAAGCACCCCCGAATGGCATCAATGATCCCCGCTGGGCTGCGCTCTTTGGAAAAGACAGGGAATGAACTGAAGGCGATAGAGGTGGCAGCCGGCATCTTTCTACCCGGCGATTGCCGGATCGAATTCGTGGAAGGGGCAACATAGCCCCGGGGTCTCAAAGCAGCGTCCCAAAAGGAAAGGAATATAGCGATGAAGCAATTCGCCGAGTTCATCCGCAAGAACTACCAGACGATCATCATCGTCACGGTGATCGTGGGCCTGTTACTGGGGCTGTGGACGACTGCCCCCGGCAAGGCAGTGCAGCGCTATTCGCAGGCGCTCACCTTCCTGATGATCCTGTTCATCAGCTTCACCCTTACCCCGCGCGAGTTCGCGCTGGTCGTGCGCCAACCCATCGCAGTTATTGCTGGCGTGCTGCTGGGTTTCGTCTATATGCCGCTCTTGTGCTGGGCGCTGGCTCGCTTGCTGGTGAGCGATCCTCAGTTGACAACCGGGATTATCCTGATAGGGGTGGTGCCCTGCGCGGGGATGGCAGCGGTGTGGACGGCGTTGCTCAAAGGAGATGTGCCATTGGTGATGAGCGTAGAAGCGCTGACAATGATGCTGGCACCATTCCTCATTCCATTTTTGGTGGTGTGGCTGGCCGGGTCGAGCGTGAGCGTGAACCCGTGGGCCCTGTTTCAGCAACTGATCGTCATGTTGCTGATCCCCCTGGCGCTGGGCATAGGGGCTCGCTGGCTGGCCGATCGTTTCTGGAACCCCAAACCTTACCTGCCGCTGATGCCGGCGCTATCGGCCCTGACCGCCGTGCTGCTGATGTTCGCCATCTGCAACGTCAACGTGCCGCTCATCCAGGCGCGCTGGTCGCTGGTGCCGGCGCTGCTGGGGGCGGTGGTGCTCATCTTCCCACTGGGCTTTCTCGTCCCACACTGGCTGGGCCGCTACGTCTTTGGCTGGCCGCAGCGCATCGCTGTGACCTACTCGTCGGGCATGAAGAACCTGCCCATCGCCGTGGGGCTGGCCATGGCCAGTTTCAAAGGTCAGCCACTGGTTGGCCTGCTGGTGGCGCTGGCCTTCATCCTGCAGATGCTGACCGCCAGCACATTTTATCGTTATCTCATCCGGCAGGCAGCGCCAGCCGGGCCTGCTGAGAGGGCTAAGCAGAGTCTTAGGAGGTGAACAATGTTCAAGCGAATCTTGTGGGCGACTGATTTTTCAGAGCATGCCACGCGCGCCCGGGAGTGGGCCGTTGATTGCGCTCGATGCAGTCAAGGCAAACTGTTCGCCCTGGTTGTGGTTGACGTGGCCGACGTGCCCGTGCTGGCCGATGTAGTGACGCCGGAGGTCAGCCAGGCGAATTTGGCTGAGGCCGAAGCCTGGACGGAAGCCAGGCTGGCCGAGGTGGCGCAGGGGCGGTTGGCCAGGGAAATCACTGACATCCGCGCCACCGGAGTGGAGGCTGAACCTGTGGTGCGGATCGGTGTGCCCTGGCGAGAGATCCTGGCTGCAGCGGAGGAACTGGGCATTGACATGATCGTGTTCGGTTCGCATGGCAAACACGGGCTGAAGACGCTCGTCCTGGGCAACACAGTGGAGAACGTCACCCGGCGGGCACCCTGCCCGGTGATGATCATCCGCTAACCATGGGAATGGTGAGGCTATTATGAGAAGCCATCGTCGTTGTGGCGTGCGCGGGCATCCCTGCCGCGCCAAACGCTCCCCACCGTGAGGAGTTGTGGTACTGAGGATCTGCTCATAGCAGAGCAACGATACCAACAACTCCGAATGATGGGAGGTGAGAGCAAATGGAAGAGTTCTTGAAGCCTACGGAGTGGTGTGAGTCGGACCATCCCGACATCGTAGGCAAGGCGCGGGAGCTGACCGTCGGTCTGGAAGATGACCGGGCCAAGGCGATGGCCTTGTACGAGTTCGTGCGTAGCCTGCCCTACATGCTCGGCCCAACCCGCTCGGCTGTAGAAGCGCTGAAGGCTGGCGAAGGAGTGTGCGCCAGCAAGTCCAACCTGCTGGTGGGCCTGCTGCGGGCAGCCGGTATCCCGGCCCGCTACCATCACTTCTATTACGATAAGGAGGCCTCGAGTTATTACATCCCGGCCTTCATGCATGGCAAGCTGGAGCAGCATCGTGGTCATTCCCACGCCGAGGTGTACCTGGACGGCCGGTGGATCAAGATTGACGCCACCTTCGACGAGGCCCTGCTGCCCGACCGCAGCCGGCGGTGGGATGGCAAAAGCGACATCGTGGCCTTCAGGCCCGAAGAGATCGTCGAGGACCTGGGGCCATCGCCGGCGCTGAAGGCGGACATCTTCGTCAAGCCACCCATGCCTCCAGAGATGCTGCAGATGGTCTTTGAGATGGTCGGCCTCTACTTCGATACCATCAGGATGAAGAACGAGCTAGAGAAGCGGCTGGCCAAGTTCGTGTCTTGAGAGAATAAAGCAAAGGAGGCCTTTCGAAATGGCAGAAGCAAAACAAGAAGCACCTATCAGGTTGCTGCCTGTTTGTACCAAGGAGGCCGAGAACCTGGACATCATCCTGGCCTGCGATGGGGCGGCCAGTGTGGGCCAGGTTGGGCACCAGGTGGCGGTTGAGCTGACGAACTCAAAAGAGGCGGCCCGCATGTGCTGTATCACCGCCGTAGCTGCGGAGTCGAAGCCACATGTGGACATCGCTCAGCGGGCGAGGAAGCTCATCGTCATCAACGGCTGCACCAATCGCTGTGCCAGCAAGGTGCTGGAGAGGCTGGACATCCCCTACGATTACGAGACAGTGATCGCCAAGGAGGGGGTGGAGAAGGTGCCTACCCTCGACTTTGACATGGCCGACGTGAAACGCATCGCCGAAAAGATCGCCAGGGAGGCGTTAGGATCATAGCCTCTCTGGAGGGTCGCCCCGGTGCCGTTGCTAGCGGCACCGGGGCTCACCCCTGATTTTCTATCCTGAATGAGAGGCGAAGTTAGCTTGACATTGTTAGATTCCAGGCCAAGTGTCATTGCGAGGAGCAGAGCGACGAAGCAATCCCCACCGTCGCTTGCATTTGAGGGCGGGAGATTGCTTCGCAGAGTTTACACTGAGCAAAGCGAATGTGCTCGCAATGACATCCTTTGTTGGGCCACGACAGCGAATTTAACAATGTCAAGTTAGAGAAGTAGACGAAACGATAGGAGAGCAATTTGATTACCAAAGAGCAGATAGAACAGGCTCTCAGCAAGGTCATAGACCCTGAGTTGAAGCGCAGTCTGGTGGAACTGGGCATGGTGCACGATGTCCATGCCCAGGATGGCAAGGTGAGCTTTACCCTGGCCTTGACTATTCCCGAATGTCCGCTGAAGGACCAGATCGTGGCCGAAGCTAAGGCGGCCGTGCTGGCCCTGGACGGCGTTGAGGAGGTGGCGGTTGACTTGAGGGAAATGACCGCCGAGGAGAAACAGAAGATTGGCCTTTGTAGGCATTTGGAGATAGGAGGTATTGAGTGGCTGTCTGCTGGGTGAAAGCAGGCGAATGCGGACAGGAGACAAGTATCGCCGCACGCAGGGTCAGTCCGACCAAGGTGGTGTTCGAAATCACCACCACCTGCGAGCACATCCAGACCCTGGCTGACGCGCTGGGAGAAGTGGACGTGGCACACGACATGTCCTGTCCTCTGAACGAGACACGGGTCTACACGTTGGCCACGGAGCACGTCTGCCGCAATAGCTGCATCGTGCCCGCCGCCATTCTGAAGGCGATGGAAGTCGCCGCCGGCATCTTCTTGCCGGGCGACTGCCATGTGGAGTTCGTGGAGGGAGCCATCTGATGGAGTTCGCTGCCATTGCCCGTGTGGTTCTGGCTGACCAGTGTTGAGCCAGACAAGGGAAGCGATGGACGCTCTGAAACGAACCCCCGGCGAGTTCGGCTTTGAGCACACCGCCATCCAATTCGAGTGCGAAAATTGCGGGCAAGGGGCAGTGGCGTGTATAAACGGAAGATGACCTGGTTGGAGGCTCATCAAAAGAGCAGGAGGCAAGTGAGGGATGGAGTCGCCGGACATACTGCATGAGCTGAGCGCTGCCATCGAGGAGCAGGAGTCCGTGACCCTGGCCACCGTGGTGGAAGTGAAAGGCGCTTCACCGGCCCAGGTGGGCTTCAAGCTGCTGGTGCGGCCCGATGGCAGCGCCGTGGGCAACCTGGGGGGCGGAGAACTGGAGCAGCGGACGCGTGAGGAGGCCGTGTCGGCCTTGCGCGAGGGACGGTCTCGCCTCATTCATTACGCCCTGCGCGAAGAAGGCCCCGACGCCGTCGGCATGCTGTGCGGTGGCGAGGTTACGGTGTTCGTCGAGGTCTACCAGCCGGCCCCTACCCTGCTCATCGTCGGCGGCGGACACATCGGCCAGCCGCTGGCCGAGATGGCCCGTATCGTCGGCTTCCAGGTGCAGGTGGTGGACGTGCGCCCGGAACGGGCCACCGTGCCCCAGCTCGACCCGGCGGCAATCACCCCCCAGACCTATGTGGTGCTCATCACCGAGGACCACGTCACCGACGAGCAGGCGCTGCGCCAGGTGCTGGACACACCCGCCGCCTACATCGGCATGATCGGCAGCCGGCGCAAGGTGAGCATCATCTTCGACCACCTGCGGGCCGACGGCGTGTCTGAGGAGCGGTTGGCCCATATCCATGCCCCCATCGGCCTGGACCTGGGCGGCCGCTCGCCGGCCGAGATCGCTCTGTCCATCCTGGCCGAGATCGTCCAGGTGCGCTATGATGGTAGTGGGAAAAAGCGCAAGCTAGACATGAGCTCCAGTTGATGAAGAACACGCGTAGTCTCAGCGAATCACAAAAGCTGTTGACTCGGCCTCCGGCGGTTCTGGCTGTCTTTGCCCATCCCGACGACGAGTCGTTCCCCTGCGGCGGGACGCTGGCCTTGCTGGCCCGGCAAGGGGTGCGCGTGCAGGTGCTCACTGCCACGCGCGGCGGGGCCGGTTCCTGCGGCGAGCCGCCGCTCTGCGCGCCCGAGGAACTGCCCGCCGTGCGCGAGGCCGAACTGCGCTGCGCCTGCGCCGCCCTGGGCATCGAGCCGCCGCGCCTGCTGGACTACAGCGACGGGACACTGGCCGGGGTGGACGAGGAAGAGGCCGTAGAGCAGGTGCTGGCCGTGATCCGGCAACTGCGGCCCCAGGTGCTCCTCACCTGGCCGCCAGATGGCCTGTCCGGCCACCCTGACCACGTGGCCGTGAGCCGCTGGACGGCATTGGCCTTCGAATGGGCGGCTGCCCTGGGGCCGGAGGCGCCGGCCGCGCTCTACCATCTGGCCGTGCCGCGCTCCGTGGCCCAGGCCCTGGGGTTGGCCCACCTGCACGCCATACCCGATGAGGAAGTGACCCTGGCCGTGGATGTGACGCCGGTCTGGGAGCAGAAGCTGGCCGCCATGCGCTGCCATCGCACCCAGATCAGCGGCTCGCCCATACTGGCCGCGCCGGAGGAGAAGCAGCGCCTGTTCTGGGGTAAAGAGCACTTTCGGCTGCGCTCATCCCGGAGCGGCAGGGAGGAACAGGACATCCTGGCATTTTGCCTGAGTGTAGATGGAGATATATCATCACCTGAGAGAGACAGGTTGGTCAAGAATGTGCTTAAGGGAGGTAAACGATGAAACCAAGGAAAGTGCGAGAAGGTATCTACTGGGTGGGGGCCGTTGATTGGGACCGGCGGCTGTTCGATTCCCTGATCCCGCTGCCCGACGGCACCAGTTACAACGCCTATCTGATCCGGGGAAGTGACAAGGTGGCGCTGCTGGACACCGTTGACCCCACGATGGCCGATGTCCTCATGACCCAACTGGAAAGCGTGCCACGTGTGGATTACATCGTCGCCCACCACGCCGAGCAGGATCATTCCGGCTCCATCCCTCAGGTGCTGGAGAAGTACGAGGAGGCGAAAGTCATCACCACAGCCAAGGGCAAGGGCATGCTCATGGATCTGCTGCCTATCCCCGAGGGCCGGTTCATCACCGTGGAGGATGGGGAGACGCTGTCACTGGGGGAGAGGACCCTGGAGTTCATCCACACCCCCTGGGTGCACTGGCCCGAGACGATGGTGACCTATGTGCCGGAGGAGCACATCCTTTTCAGTTGCGACTTCTTCGGCTCCCACATCGCCACGACCGACCTGTATGTCACCGAGGAGTGGCGCGTCTACGAGGCGGCCAAGCGCTACTACGCGGAGATCATGATGCCCTTCCGCAAGATCATCCGCAGGAATCTGGAGAAGATCGAAGGGTATAGCATTGACCTCATCGCTCCCAGCCACGGGCCGATATACAACCGGCCAGCCTTCATCCTGGATGCCTACCAGGATTGGGTCTCGGAGGAGCCCAAGAATGTCGTGGTCGTGCCCTATGTCTCCATGCACGGCAGCACGCAAAAGATGGTGGAATACCTGGTCAGCGCCCTGGCCGGGCGGGGTGTCGCCGTACACCAGTTCGACCTGGCCGTGGCCGACATCGGGAAACTGGCCATCGCCCTGGTGGACGCCGCCACGGTCGTCATCGGCACGCCGACCGTGCACGTGGGCCCGCACCCGCTTGTGGTCTACGCCGCGCATCTGGTGAACATCCTGCGGCCCAAACTGAGATTCGCCTCGGTGATCGGCTCCTACGGCTGGAGCACACGGGCCGTCGAACAGACTGCCGGGTTGATCCCCGATCTGAAGGTGGAGGTGCTGGAGCCTGTCCTCTGCCGGGGCGTTCCCAGAGAGGCGGACTTTGAAGCATTGGACCACCTGGCGGCCATCATCGCCGAAAAGCACGGCCAGCTCAGCCTGATCTGAGGACGATTCCGATGAACAATGCCATCGAAGTGAACGACCTGACCAAGGTCTACGGCTCGCCGGGTTCTGGCGTGCGGGCCGTGGACCACATCAGCTTCGAGGTACGCCAGGGCGAGGTCTTCGGCTTCCTGGGGCCCAACGGCGCCGGCCAGACGACCACCCAGCGTATGCTGACTACCCTCCTGGAGCCGACGGATGGGCGTATCCTCATCTTCGGCCACGACCTGGCTCACGACGCCTATCCGGTCAAGCGTCAGATGGGCCTGGTGCCGGAGGAATCCAACGTCTACACCGAGCTGACTGCCTGGGACAACCTGATGTTCACCGCCCAACTCTACCGCGTACCCCGCTCCAAACGGGCCCGACGGGCGCAGGAGTTGCTGGAGGCCTTTGGCCTCTGGGAGTGGTAGAATTTGGACAAGGCCTTATCCAGGAGTCTCGTATGGCCCTCTCCCGCCTCTTCAAAGTCGAACAACCCACCCGCCGCACCTTCACCTGGGGCGATGGCCTCGTCCTGATCGGCGTGGCCGTCCTGATCTACGCCGGTGTGCGCCTGGCGCTGGGCGCCCCGACGACGGTAGCGGGGCCGGTCATCTCCCTCTCGCCCCGCGCCCTGCCCCGCTACGCCCTCTTCTCCGTGGCCCGTATGGCGGCGGCCTACGCGCTGTCCATGCTGTTCACCCTGGTCTATGGCTACCTGGCCGCCTACAACCGCCGCGCCGAGCAGGTGCTGATGCCCCTGCTCGACGTGTTGCAGAGCGTGCCCATCCTCTCCTTCCTGCCGGTCGTGCTGCTCAGTTTCAGCGCCATCCTGCCCGAAAACCTGGCCGCAGAACTGGCCTCGGTGGTGCTCATCTTTACCAGCCAGGCCTGGAACCTGACCTTTGCCTGGTATCAATCGCTGACCACCGTTCCGAAGGAACTGCGCGAGGCCAGTGCGACCTTCCGTTTCAACGGCTGGCTGCGCTTCAGGATGCTGGAACTGCCGTTCGGCGCCATCAGCCTGCTGTGGAACAGCATGATGAGCTGGGCCGGCGGCTGGTTCTTCCTGATGGCCGCCGAGATTTTCACCGTCGGCCAGCGCGACTTTCGCCTGCCGGGGCTGGGCGCCTACCTCCGGGAAGCGGCCAATCAGGGCGACCTGCCGGCCATCCTCTACGGCCTGGGCGCCCTGATCCTGGTCATCGTGGCCCTCGATCAACTGGTCTGGCGGCCGCTGCTGGCCTGGGCCGACCGCTTCAAGCTGGAGACGGTCGAAAGCGAGAATCCGCCCACGTCGTGGTTCTATGACCTGCTGCGCGGCTCCCGCCTGGTGGACGGCTTCTCGCGCCGGGTCTGGCAGCCGCTGGCCGAACGGGTGGACGCCTGGCTGCTGCGCCGCTTCCCGATGTCCGACGAGCAACGGCGCGCCGGCAGCGGCCGTCCCTGGGGCATGTACCTGCTGGCCGCCGTGGTGGGCCTGGCGCTGCTTTACGGCGTCTATCGCGCCGGGGAGATGTTGTGGCAGGTTCCGCCGGCTCAGTGGCAGGAGATCGGCCTGGGCGTCCTGGCCACCCTGCTGCGCGTCTCGGCGGCGCTGACCATCGCCCTGGCCTGGACCGTGCCGGTGGGCGTGGCCATCGGCACCAACCCCCGCCTGGCTACCTGGCTGCAACCGCTGGTGCAGGTCACCGCCTCTGTGCCGGCTACGGCCCTCTTCCCGGTCTTTCTCCTCCTGATGGTCGGTCTGGCCGGAGGCCTCAACCTGGCCGCCGTGCTGTTGATGTTGATGGGCACCCAGTGGTATCTCTTGTTCAACATCATCGCCGGGGCGTCGGCCATCCCTCAGGATTTGAAATACACCACCGCGCTGTTGCAATTGAGCCGCTGGGAGCGCTGGCGCACGCTGATCCTGCCGGCTCTTTTCCCCTACATTATCACCGGCGCGATCACCGCCAGCGGTGGAGCCTGGAACGCCAGCATCGTCGCCGAATACGTCGAGTTCGGTGGGCGTACCCTGCGAACGACCGGGATCGGTGCGCTGATCGCCCACGCGACCGCGAACGGCGACTATCCCCTGCTCCTGGCCGCCACCCTGACGATGATCGTCACCGTGGTCGTCGTCAACCGCCTGGTGTGGCGTCGGCTCTACCGCCTGGCCGAAGAGCGCTACCGTATGGAGTGAGCCATGTCAACGAACGGGTATCTCCTGGAACTGCAACACATCAACCAGATCTACCGCAGCGGCGAGCGCAAGTTCACCGCCGTGCAGGACGTGAACCGGCTTATCAAGAACTACGTGGAGATGCGCAAGATGATGAAGAAGATGATGACC
>JARYMM010000002.1:0-138317 GCA_029907105.1 Anaerolineae bacterium
GCAATGACACCAGGAAGTTTCTGTCCTTTAGAATGGCGGAGCCTGCCATGGCGGACTCACAATGACACAGGCCAGGCTGGCTCTCGCTCTCGCCACTAAAGTGAAATACACCCGGGACGCCAGGCCAGTTTGACAGCTTGCCCCTTTTGACTACAATGAGAAAAAATAATGAGGAGGAGAAGAGACATGGACTTGATAGACAGACTGAACGCTGATCTGAAAGAGGCGATGCGCGGCGGCGACCAGGCGCGCAAGCTGGCCTTGCGCGCCGTGAAGACGGCCATTCGCCAGGCGGAGGTCGCCGGAGAAGAAGCTCGCGCCTTGAGCGACCAGGAAATCCTGGCCATCATCATCAAAGAGGCCAAACAGCGCCGCGAGGCCATTGCCGAGTTCGAAAAGGGCGGCCGCCCGGACCTGGTGCAGCAGGAGCAAGCCGAGCTGGCCGTGCTGGAAAGTTACCTGCCCAAACAGCTCACACGGGAGGAGATCGCCGAGCGCGCCCGGCGGGTGATCGCCGAAGTGGGCGCCAGCGGCCCGCAGCAGATGGGTCTGGTGATGCGCCCGCTGATGGAGGAACTGCGTGGGCTGGCCGACGGCAAGCTGGTCAACCAGGTGGTGCAAGAGTTGCTGCGCCGGACTTCGTAGGATCAGTAGACGGAAAATCGCTCCGCCAGGATCGTCAGATCCTGGCGAAAACCGGGGATCTGACAATCCCCTTAGAGCAAATTTCCATCCACTGAGTATAGGTTGCCAACTCCTGTTATGCACATCGAGGGGATCGTTGAGGAAAACGCCCGCGCGCTCAGAGAAGCAGGGCCCCGTCTCTCCTGGCGGGAGAGGCTGCCGGGGTTCTTCTTCGGCGCGCTCTTCGCCCTCGCGGCTATCGTCATCCTGCTCCTGCGTTTCTCGCCCACGGACCACATTGCCCTGCGGGTGGGCGATGTCAGCCCGGTAGATATTCGCGCCCCTCGCGCTCACCATTACATCAGCGAAGTGCTGACGGAGGAGGCGCGTCGCAGTGCGGAAGCCGCGGTGCCTGACGAGTACGATCTGCCGCAGGACCAAATCCGCAACCAGCGGGTGGCGCGCTCCCACGAGATATTGGATTACATTGGCTCGGTGCGCGCCGATGCTTACGCCACGGTAGAGGATCAGATCGCCTGGATCAAAGCCATCCCCGATGTCAGCCTCTCCGCGCAGGCGATCAGCCAGACGCTGGCCCTCAGCGACGAGGCATGGCTGCGTGTGGCGGCGGAAGTGCCGTTGGTGGTCAATCGGGCCATGCGCGAGGAGATCCGGGAGCATCAACTCGCCGCCGCGCGCCGCCGTGTGGATAGCTTCATTGGCCTGCAGGTGACGCTCTCCGATGAAGAGGTGGAGGTCGTCAGCGCCCTGGCCAAAGCGTTGTTGCAGCCCAACAGCTTCTACAATGCGGAAAAGACGGAAGCGGCCCGCCAGGCGGCGCGCGAAGCAGTAGAGCCTGTCACCGTCTCCTTCGCCAAAGGGGAGGTCATCGTGCGGGCAGGGGATATCGTGGACCCGTTGGACGTGGAGGCCCTGGAGCAACTGGGCCTGCACGAGACGGCCAGGGATTGGTGGCAGGTAGGTGGCACGGTCCTCTTCGTTCTGACCCTCACGGCGCTCCTCTGGGCCTACCTGCTGCGCTTTGCGCCGGAATTCTGGAGAGAGCGGCGCTGGCCGCCTCTGCTATCCTTGCTGATGATTGCTTTCTTGCTGCTGGCCAAGTTCATGCTTCCGCAGCGCACTCTCCTGCCCTATCTCTTCCCTCTGGCCGCCCTGTCCATGCTCCTGGGTTCCCTCTTCGACCTGCGGCTGGCCACTCTGGTCACTCTAAGCCTCGGGTTGCTGGTGGGCTATCTCACCAACGGCGCGCTGGAAATCGTGGCCTACGCTGTGCTCGGCGCGCTGGCCGGCGCGTTTACCCTGGGCCGGGGCGAGCGGCTCAGCAGCTTCGCCGGCGCTGCCGGCGGTGTGGCGCTGTCCAATCTGGCTGTGCTGGCTGCTTTCCGGCTGCCTGATCACAATCTCGATCTGACGGGCATCGCCGAGCTGGCCGGGGCGGCGGTAGCCAACGGCGTGCTGGCGATCAGCCTGACCCTGTTGGGCCTTTATCTGCTGGGCACACTCTTTGGCATAGTCACCTCGTTGCACTTGATCGAACTGTCCCGCCCCACCCACCCCCTGCTGCGGCTGTTGGTGCTTAAGGCTCCCGGCACCTATCATCACAGCATCATCGTCAGCAATATGGCCGAGCGAGCGGCCAGCGCCATCGGCGCCGATGCCACCCTGGCCCGTGTGGGGGCCTATTACCATGACGTTGGCAAGGTTGTTCGCCCGCACTTCTTCGTCGAAAACCAGGCTGAACAGAGCAACCCTTACGAACAGTTGGACCCCTATACCAGCGCCCGGATCATCGTCAGCCACGTCAGGGATGGCCTTGATCTGGCCGAGAAATACCACCTGCCCGAACGTGTCCGTGCCTTCATCCCCGAACATCAGGGCAAGGGCCTGGTCAGCGTGTTCTACCACCAGGCCTCGGAGCAGGCAGAGGGGGATACGGCGGTCAACAAAGCAGATTTTCGCTACCCCGGCCCCAGACCGCAGAGCCGTGAGACGGCTATCGTCATGCTGGCCGATAGCTGCGAGGCTGCAGCGCGGGCTGTTCCTCCGGCGAATGTGGAGGAACTGAAGAGGTTAGTGCATCGCATCGTGGATCAGAAGCTGTCGGAGGGGGAACTGGACGAGAGCGACCTGACCCTGCGCGACCTGGATCGCATACGGCGGGCCTTCGTGGACGTGCTGCGCGGCGTGCATCACCCCCGCGTCCGCTACCCTGAACCGCCTCCGGCCCTTGCCGCCGGAGCGGAGAGCGAAGAGTAGGGGCAACCCTTTGTGCTCGCCCTGCCCCCTGCGAGCGATGAGGTGGAACATGACGCAAAACAAGAGCCTATCTTACCCGGAAACCCCTCCCGCGGCCGCTTCGGCGGCCATCGAGGTGCAGGTAGATGCCAGGTTCGCCCGATGGGTAGACCGGGCCGACCTGTGCGCGGTGGCCGCCGCAGCGCTGGCCTACGGAGGTCAGGCCAATGGGGCGATGACGGTGGTGGTGACCGATGACGCCCAGGTACGGGAGCTGAATGCCCGTTATCGGGGTGTGGACGCGGTGACGGACGTGCTGGCCTTTCCTGCACATGGCGGCGACGAGCATTTCGTGGAGGGGCCAGAGGCGGCGGATTATCTGGGGGACGTGGTTATCGCCTACCCCCGCGCTGCGGCCCAGGCGGCCGCGGCCGGCCACTCCGTGGCTGACGAACTGCGGCTGCTGGTCGTGCACGGCGTGTTGCATCTGCTGGGTCACGACCACGCCACGGCCGAAGAGGAAGCGGCCATGTGGGCGCGGCAGGAAGCGATTTTGGGCCGGGTCGGCCGGGATGAGACGCCAATGGAAGCCGATGTCGTCGGGAGTGCCGCGCCTGGCTGGCAGGGGGCAAGGGAGGGGCAAGAGGTAAGATGGAGGAAGGGGCTGTGGGCCAGCTTCGGCAATGCCTTCGCCGGCCTGGGGCTCGTCTTGCGCACACAGCGCAACGCCCGCATCCACCTGGTCATAGCCCTGTTGGCCGTGGCCCTGGCCGCCGCGTTGCGCCTGAGCCTGGCGGAATGGGCCATCCTGGCCCTGACCATCGGCTTCGTCTTCGTGGCCGAGATGTTCAACTCCGTGGCTGAGGTAGCGGTGGACGCGGTGACGCGCGAGTTTCACCCCCTGGCCAAGGCGGCCAAGGACATCGCCGCCGGGGCCGTGATTTTCGCCGCCATCGTCTCTGTTATTGTCGGCCTGTTGCTTTTCGGCCCCCGTCTGTGGACGGTATGGCGCAGCCTTCGTTAGCCTTCAGACATGGATGAAAGAAGATACGATCATGAACGAACCGTATCTGGATATCTACAAACACATCGCTGCCGAATACGGCCTGGACTGGCGGCTGCTGCTGGAGCAGGGATGGCGGGAGAGCCGTTGGGACCCCCTGGCCATTGGCGAGGCAGGAGAGTATGGGCTGATGCAGATTCACCCGGCCACCTGGGAGCAGTGGGCAGCCAGGCTCGATCTGTTCGATCCTTTCGACCCGGCCAGCAACATCCGCCTGGCGGCGGCCTACTGGGTCTGGCTGCGGCAGCAATTGCAGACGCGCAATCGCCTCGAGGACTACTGGCTGCTGGCCGCCTACAACTGGGGCATCAACAACGTGTTGCGGCTGCTGGACGCTGGTGGCACATGGAACGACGTGCCCTCCAGGGTGCAGAACTACGCCTACGACATCATCCTGGCTGCCGAGGCGCGGGCGGCGGCCGAAATCGCCGGTTGATCGAGGTTACCTGCTGTCCGTTGTTGTCCGGCGTTCTGTTTTCTTCTTTCGCCGCCGGCCGCTCCAGGTGTAGAACGGCAGCAGCACCGCCATCGCCGCCTCGCTGGCGCGGGTAGAGACAGCCACGCGAGCGTTCCAGGCGGCTGTGCGCAGGTAGGCTGCCTGTTGTGCCAGCCGCTCCCGCACCGGCCAATCCACCACCAGAATCCCCTCCGGCTCCGCTGGCTGCCAATGCACCACCGCCGTGGCCCAGGTCAGCCCGGCGCCGAACCCCACCAGCACCACGTGATCGTCCGGCCGCAGTCTCCCCTCCTCCACGGCCTCGCACAGGGCCAGGGCAATGGACGCTGCTGAGGTATTGCCGTAGCGCTCCAGATTGACCATCACCTTCTCCGGCGGCAGCCCCAGGCGGCGCATGGCCAGCTCAATGATGCGCGCATTGGCCTGATGAGGGATAACCAGCTCGATCTCCTCCCAGGGCACGCCGCTCTGGCTGACCACGCGGCGCACGCTCTCGCTCATGATGTGCGTGGCGAACTTGAAGACGCGGCGGCCATCCATGCGCAGGTAGTGCTCTCGCCGCTCCAGTACCCCCTGGGAGAAGGGGTTGGCGCAGCCGCCGCCGGGGACCATCAACGCATCCCAATCGGCACCATCGGAGCCCAGTTCGGCGGCCAGGATGCCCGTGGGGTAGGGGCTGGCCTGCAGGACCACCGCCCCTGCGCCGTCGCCAAAAAGGATGCAGGTGTCGCGATCCGTCCAATCCACGCCTGCGGAGAGCGTTTCCGCACCCACCACCAGCGCCCGTTCATAGAGGCCGGTCTGGATGAACTGGCTGGCGGTCACCAGCCCGTAGACGAAGCCGGAGCAGCCGGCTACCAGGTCGAAAGCGGCCGCTTTCCTGGCACCCAGAGCATGCTGCAAGATGCTGGAAGCGGAGGGGCAGAGGTAATCCGGCGTGGAGGTGGCGATGATGATCAGGTCGAGGTCGGCGGGCAACACCCTCGCCTGGGCCAGAGCCTGGCGGCTCGCCGCCAGGGACATCGTCACCGTCGTTTCCCCTTCGGCGACGATGCGCCGCTCGCGGATACCCGTGCGGGTGACAATCCATTCGTCGCTGGTATCCACCATCTGTTCCAGATCGTGATTGGTCAATACCCGTGAAGGGACATACATGCCCCAGCCGGTGATGCGGGCATATCGTTCAGCCATCAGACATCTCCTCCCTTCGTGATACACAAAGGAGCCTCCAGAGAGCGTACTGCGCTCTCGTAGAGGCCCCCCTTGGCCGCCTTGTCGTCAGAGAGGCGGGGGCGGACTAACCGGTGACTGTTGCCTTAGAGCGGCGCAGGTAGGCGATCACGCCTATGGCCGAGGCCAGGGAAAGGGCCGAGCCCAGCGCCGCCGCGCCGATGACCCAGGGTTGACGCCAGCGGGGTCGCTCCCTGGGCAACGCTGCGGCCAGCCGCTGGCGGGCGATGGTCAGCAGTTTCTGATGTAGCCGCTGGCGGAAGGCTTGCGTTGGCTGTACCGAGGCCAGCGTATCCTTGAGCCGCTCTGCCAGTTCCAACAAAGGCGCTAACTCCTCTCTGGAGCCGGGAAACAGGGCCAGGTATTCCGCTTGCCGGGTTTTCCCCTGCGCCAGTTGGTCGGCATGGGCGGCCAGGATTTCTGTCAGCATTCTCTCGTCCACGGTGGTTCTCCTCTTCACATCCCACTTTCCTTGTACCCTTAGCGCCAAAAGCCCCTTTTTTCCAGATCTTTGCGTAAGGCGATGAGTGTGCGATGGTATAACGACTTTATCGCTCCCTCGCTGCGTCCCATGATCGCACCGATCTGAGCATTGGGCAATTCCTCACTGAACTTGAGGATGAGCAGCAGTTGGCGGTCAGGAGGGAGGCGGCGGATGGCCGCCTTGAGCGCGGCCTGCTCTTCGCCGGCCTCATCCCAATGGTCAGGCCCCTGCTGGGGAATGAACTGCACCAGTTCGCTTAAAGAGATCACCCTCCGTTGCCGGCGGCTGTGGTCGCGATGCCAGTTGGCCACCTGGTTATGGGCGATACGATATAGCCAGGCCGAAAAAGGAGCCCCCCGATCCTCATAGCGGCCCATGTGCTCCAGCGCCCGCTCAAAGGTGCGGGCCGTGAGCTCTTCGGCGTCATACTGGCTGCCGACGCGGTGGTAGATGTAGTTGTAGATGCGATCTACGTACCGCTCGTATAGTTCGCCGAAGCTGTTGGGATCGCTTTTGGCCCGCGCGATCAGGGCGGCTTCGTCATTCTCGATGTGAGACACGGCCGAACTCCTGGATTGACCCGGCGGTGTTCGCTGCAGGGAACATCACCGCCTGGCAGCGGATTGTGACATGCCGAGTATAGCAGAAGTGGGCGCTTTGGTCAATCCGGAGTTTCGTCAGTTGGCCTGTCTTCAGTTCCCATAGGCGGCCAGGCCGATGACCCCTGGCCCGGCGTGGGTGCCCAACGTAGGGCCGATCTCGCAGATGAAGAACTCAGTGCAGGGGATGGCCGCCCGCACCTGCTCAGCCACGGCCCTGGCCTCATCTTCCACCCGAGCATGGAGAATCGCCGCGTGCACCTCGCTGTAGCCGCGCATCTCCTGGGCCATCAGTTCGATCATCCGGGCCAGGGCCTTGCGGCGTGTGCGCACCTGCTCCAGGGGTTCCACGCGGCCTCCGTGTATCATCAGCAACGGTTTGATGCTCAGCATCGTGCCCAGCAGCGCCTTGGCTCCGCCGATACGTCCTCCCTTTTGGAGATATTCCAGCGTGTCTACCACGAAGTAGACCCGCATCTTGTCAATCATCTCTTCCACACGCGCCCGGACGGCAGCGACGTCTGCCCCTGCTTCGGCCATACGTGCCGCTTCCCAGACCATCCAACCCAGTCCTGCCGACGTCGTGCGGGAGTCCAGCACCGTGATAGAAGCGTCGGGCAGCAACTCGCAGGCGGCGTAGGCGGAGGCGCACGTGCCGCTCAACTCGCCGGAGATGAAGATGCCGACGACCTCATGCCCCGCCTCGACCAGGGGCTTGAGGGCCTGGCTGAAATCGCCTGCCGAGGGCTGCGAGGTGGTAGGGAGCTGAGGCGCGCTGCGCAGCCGCCGGTAGAACTCTTCCTTGCTGATGGTGACCCCATCGAGGAATGTCTCCTTCCCGAAGTGGATGCGCATAGGCATCACGGTGATGTCGTATTGCTTAAACACTTCTGGCGGCAAATCGCAGGTGGAATCGGTGACGATCTTGATCATGATTTCTCTCCTCCTGTCCCTTTTTGATCGGCGCGGCAAAGCCGTGGGCCTTACCTGTGCCTATTCCACTCACTAGAACACCCCAGGATGCCAATAGATGCGGGTGGTCATGGCTCTTTGATCTGCTCTTCATAACGTCTATTTGTCGGCGCGCTCATTTTGTGCTACACTGTTATCGTGTCAGTACATCGGCACATTGGCAATCTGGTTATTGGCAAGTTGGTCTTCTTTGACCTCACCAATCTACCAATCTTGGATGGATATCTATGCGTCGAACGGCTGCTTTTCTGTGTGCTATATGCCTTTTGCTTTCTCTTTCGGTCACGGCCTGGGCCGGCCCCCGCGCCATCCCCCGGCCTCAGGCAGCGCAGGCGGCGATCACCTCGCCGAAGCCCTTTGAGGCCCTGCGCGGGCAGGTGGCCATCTCCGGCACGGCCCTGCACCCCCAATTTCAACGTTACGAACTGTATTTCAAGGTGGAGCCGGGGGAGGACTGGATATTCATCGGCGAGGCTCATTACGAGCAGGTGAGCAGCGGGGTGCTGGGCTACTGGGACACCACCTCTCTGCCCGATGGCACATATAGCCTGCGCCTGCGGGTGGTGCGCCTGGACGGCAACTACGACGAGGCTTTCGTGCGCCAGGTGCTGGTGGCCAACACCCAGCCCACGCCCACGCCCACCTCGGCGATCACGCCCACACCGACGTTGACGCCGACACCGCTGCCGCCGACGCCGACAGTGGTCATCGAATTGCCGGTGATCCCCACGCCGACCCCTCGCCCTTCGCCGACGCCGACGTCCGCCCTCACCGGGGCTCCTGCAGAGGCTGTGGAAGATGACAGGGGCGGCCTGTTCGGACTCAACCGCTTGCTCGGCCAGATCAACCTGAGCGACCTGGGGAATGCTTTTGTGCAGGGGGCGAAGTACGCCCTGGCTGCTTTCCTGGCTCTGGGCGCTTACTTCGTCCTCAAGCGTTTCCTGGGCTGGCTCTGGGCGCGCATCCGCGGCTGAGACAAGGAGACGGGGAGAGAGGGAGACAGGGAAAGGAGAGCGCAATCTGGGCGGGGAAGAGGACGCCGAGAGGGCGATAACGAGGAAGATGATCGTCGGCCTGGGCAATCCGGGCCGGGAGTACGCCAGGAATCGTCATAACGTCGGCTACCAGGTCGTGGACCTGCTGGCCAAAAAACACGGCCTGCGCTTCGACAAACGGCAGGGCAAGGCGCGGCTGGCCCTTGGCACCATCGGTGAGCAGCCGGTGATCCTGCTCAAGTCACGTGCCTTCATGAACGAGAGCGGGCTGGCCGTAGCGCCGGTGGCCCGCTTCTACCAGATCGCGCCGGCGGACATGCTGGTGATTTTCGACGACCTCGACCTGCCCATCGGGCGCATCCGGCTGCGGCCAGAAGGGGGCACAGGCGGGCACAAAGGGATGGCTTCGGTCATCGAAAAGCTGGGGCGGAGCGATTTCCCGCGGCTGCGGGTGGGCATTGACCGGCCGCCGGGCAGGATGGATCCTGTGGATTACGTGCTGCAGGACTTCTCGGCGGAACAGGAAGAGGTGATGGCCGAGGTGCGGGAGCGGGCTGTAGCCGCAGTGGAATGCTGGCTGGCCGAAGGCATCGAAAAGGCCATGAACGAGTTCAACTATCCGGCCAAGACCTCGTCCACCGCTGCCTTGTGGCCAGCCTCAGCTCGCCTTGAGCCCTTATCTTCCTGAATCCGGATTGTCTGATAGCGGCTTTGGGATACTTCTACTTCTTGTGGTAGCGTAGGAGTGCTGCAATCCAAATACGGGTATCATGCGGGGGCGGGTCACGTTGACCGGCCCCTTGTGGTGTTTCAGATAGCGATGGAGATAGAGGCAGAAGTGGAAGGCGTATGAATCTGCAAGGACTGCTGCCGCTGCTGCGGGAAGTGCCGGCCTACCGGCAATTGCTGCAAGGGCTGAACACAGGCGAGGGCAGGCCAGAGCCGCTGGCCCTGCCCCAGGCGGCGCGCCCCTTTGTCGCCGCCGCCCTGGCCAGCGACCTGAACCGCCCGCTCGTCGTGGTCACCGCCCGCAGCGAACGGGCCCGGCAGTGGGCTGACGAGCTGCGGGTGTGGATGCCCGACCCCGACCGCGTCCACCTCTTCGCCGACCCCGACGCCCTGCCCTATGAGCGCATCCCCTGGTCGCGGGAAACCAGGCAACTGCGATTGTCGGCCCTGGTGGCACTTTGCAAAGCTGAAATCCGAAGTCCAACCTCCAACTTCCAACTTCCACCCCCCGGCCTCCAACCTCCGATCGTAGTGGCCTCGGCCCGGGCGCTGATGCAGAAGACGCTGCCGCCACGAGAGTGGCGGCTGGCCCTGCGCCCGCTGCGCCGCGGCCAGATCGTGGATCTGAACAGGCTGTTGGAATACTGGGTCGGCCTGGGCTACCAGCCGGTGAGCGTCGTCGAGGAGCCGGGCACTTTCAGCCGCCGCGGCGGCATCGCCGATATCTTCCCGCCCACCCTGGACTGGCCCGTGCGGCTGGAGCTTTTCGGCAACCAGGTGGATAGCCTGCGCACCTTCGACCCTGCCACTCAGCGCACGCGGGATCACGTGGCCGAGGTGCTTATCGGCCCGGCCTCGGAAGCGCTGACCAGGCATGGCCCGCTGGCCGCCGAACGGCTGGCGGCGCTTGATCTGAGCATGTGCCAGACCCTGACGCGGCAGAGGATGGAGGAAGAACGGGAGAAACTGGCCGCCGGCAGCGGCTTCCGCGGCGTGGAGTTCTACCTGCCCTACATCTACAGCCAGCCAGCCCTGCTGCTGGACTACCTGCCACCCGATGGGGTCTTGCTCGTCGAGGATGGCGCCGAACTGGCCACTACCTGGGCCGACCTGGAGGAACAGGCCGCCCGCTTGCAGCAAGACCTGATCACCGCCCGCGAGCTGCCGGCGGGTTTCCTCTCCCCCTGCTTTCCCTGGCCTGCCCTGGTCGAACGGCTGGCCGCTCACCAACAACGGGGCCCCCTGCTCATCCTCGGCCTGGGGAGCCTCGATGGCCGTCCCGCCGTCGGCCAGTCGCCCCTGGCCCAGGCCTTTGCCTCCGGCCCGCGCTACGGCGGACAACTGCGCCACGTTCTGGACGACATCCTGCACTTGCGAAGGGATGGACGGCGGCTGGTCCTGGTCACGCGGCAGGCCCCCCGTCTGGCCTCCTTGCTGAGCGAAACACTCCAGCCGACGACTGTCATCGAAGAGGTGAACGAGCCACCAGCGCCCGGCAACCCGCTCGTCGTGCAGGGAACGCTGGCCGAAGGATGGACGCTGCGGGAAATTTGTGATTCCGAATTCGTAATGCATAACTCAGACGGATTACGCGTTACGAATTACGGATTCGCGCCTCCCGAATCAGGCGACAGCAATCGGCACTTCTCTACACTGTACCTTCTCACCGACGCCGAGCTCTTCGGCTGGGCAGCGCCGTATCGTCGCCACAGGCCCCGGCCGCGGCCCGTCGCTCCCGAGGCCTTCTTCGCCGAGGTGCAGCCGAGCGATTTCGTAGTGCACATCGAGCACGGCATCGGCCTCTTCCGTGGGCTGGCCACGCTGGACATCGGCGGCACGGCGCGGGAGTACCTGCAGGTGGACTATGCCCAGGGCGATAAACTCTACGTGCCCGTGCACCAGGCCGACCGCCTCTCGCGCTACGTGGGGGTGGGCGACGTGCCGCCCGTGCTCCACCGCCTGGGCACCGCCGACTGGGCACTGGTCAAACAGCGCGCTCAGCGCGCCGTGGCTGACCTGGCCGAGGAACTGCTGGCGCTCTACGCCGCCCGTGAGGTAGTTCCGGGCCACGCCTTCGGCCCGGATACCCCCTGGCAGGCGGAACTGGAAGCCTCCTTCCCCTACGTGGAGACCGAAGACCAGCTCCTGGTCGTGGACGAGGTCAAGGCGGACATGGAGCAGCCCCGGCCCATGGATCGCCTCATCTGTGGCGATGTGGGCTACGGCAAGACGGAGGTGGCGTTGCGCGCCGCCTTCAAGGCGGTGATGGACGGCAAGCAGGTGGCCTTGCTCGTGCCCACCACCGTGCTGGCCCAGCAACACTACCAGACCTTCAGCGAACGGCTGCGTCCCTTCCCTGTGGAGGTGGAGATGCTCTCCCGCTTCCGCACCCGCAGGCAGCAGAAGGAAGCCGTGGAGCGGCTGCGCCGGGGCGCGGTGGACATCGTCATCGGCACACACCGCCTGCTTTCCAGGGACGTGGCCTTCAAGGACCTGGGCCTGCTTATCGTGGACGAGGAGCAGCGCTTCGGCGTCAGCCACAAGGAAAAGATCAAAAAGATGCGCCGGCAGGTAGACGTGCTGACGCTGACGGCGACGCCTATCCCGCGCACCCTGTACATGTCCCTCAGCGGCGTGCGGGATATGAGCACCGTCAACACGCCGCCGGAAGAGCGGCTGCCCATCCGCACCACGGTGGCCGAATATGATGAGACGCTCATCCGCCAGGCCATCCTGCGGGAGATGGACCGCGGTGGCCAGGTCTACTTCGTCTTCAACCGCGTGCGGGGCATCCTGCAGATGACGGAGCGGCTGCGGCGGCTGGTGCCGGAGGCCAGCTTTGCCATCGGCCACGGGCAGATGCGGGAGCGGGATCTGGCGCAGGTGATGTCCGATTTCGCCGCCGGCCGCTACGACGTGCTGGTCTGCACCTCCATCATCCAGAGCGGGTTGGATATTCCCAACGTCAATACCATCATCATCCACCGCGCCGACCGCTTCGGCCTGGCCGACCTGTACCAGTTGCGCGGCCGCGTGGGGCGCGGGGCGGTGCGCGCCTACGCTTACCTGCTCTACGACAAGCATCAATCGCTCAGCCCGGATGCCCGGCAGCGTCTGGAAACCATCCTGGAGGCCAGCGAGCTGGGGGCCGGCTTCCAGATCGCCATGCGCGACCTGGAAATCCGCGGCGCAGGGGAGCTGCTGGGGGCACGGCAGCACGGGCACATCGCTGCCGTGGGGTTTGACCTCTACTGTCGCCTGTTGGCTCATGCCGTCCAGGAACTGAAGCAGAAGGGGATGACGGAAGGGGCCGAGGGGCGTGGAATCTCCACAGATCCCCTGGCTCCTCCGGTAGCCCTGGAACTGCCTTTGCCGGCGCGCATCCCTGAAAGCTACGTGGCGGAGGCAGGGCTGCGTCTGCGGCTCTACCGTCGTCTGTCTGAACTGACCGATGTCGAAGCGGTGGCGGAGATGGCGCAGGAGCTGACCGACCGCTTTGGTCCGCTGCCGGAGGAGGTGGCGAACCTTCTGTACGTGGTGCGGGTGAAAATCCTCTGCCTGCGGGCGGGGGTGAGTGCCATCTCGGAGGAAGGAGAGGAACTGGTGCTGCAATGCGACACCCTGGCGAGCATGGACCGTCGGGCGTTGCAGCACCGATTGGGGCCGGCGGTGCGCGTGGGCGGGCGCCAGATTCGGCTGCCCCTGGCCAAAGGGGTGGACTGGCAGGAGACGCTGCTGCGCGTGCTGCAAACGATGGCCGCTTAAGCCCGCCGGGCAGCCGCGATCATCCCTTTCTCTCCAGTCCCAGAACGCGCACCACGGGCGTCACGAAGAGTAACCCCGTGTTGGGCTGATTCAGATCCCCTACCGTTTGCTGCGTGGCCGCGATGACCCGATCCATCGTCTCCTCATCGCGCACGACGGTGAGGAGCGTCCGGTGATGGAGCTCGCGGCCAGCCAGAACGTCCCGCATGGAGGGCATCAGGGGCAAGTCATCCTGGAGCACCGCTCGCAGGCGACCCATCCCGGTGCTCTCCAGGATGGTGATCCCCGAAACGCCCGCCTCCTCCCAGGCCCGGATGACGTCCAGACACGTCTCTACGCAATCCAGAATGAGAACGACCAGATATGCCATGAGCCGCGCTCCTTCAACAGGTATGATGGCCCCCGACCTACCCTGCGTCGGGGGATTCTTCCCTTTTCCGATACAACAGCCTCAGCAGAATAGGCGTGACCAGCGTGGTCACCAACACCATCACCACGATGCTGGCGAAGACCTCCTCTTCGATCAACCCGATACTCAGCCCCAGGGAGGCCACGATGAGCCCGACCTCGCCCCGGGAAATCATGCCGACCCCCAGAACCAGGGATTCGCGGGGCGAAAGGCGGCCCAACAATCCTCCCATGCCGCAGCCGACGACTTTGGAGAGGAGGGCGGCCAACAGGATGAGGAGGGTGAACGGCAGGCCCGTCACGCCAATGGCACGGGCGTTCGCCTCCAATCCGATGTTGACGAAGAAGACGGGCACCAGCCAGGCATAGGCCAGGGTGTGCATTCGCGTCTCCAGGTGATGACGCAGCGGTGAGCGGGCGAAGGCCAGGCCGGCCAGGAAAGCGCCGGTGATGGCGGCGACGCCTCCCAGGACCTCCGCCGCCCAGGCGTAGGTCAGGATGATGACCACGGCCAGGGAGGCCACCCCCTCGCTGATGGGCAGCCGGTCCACCCTCTGGGCCACCCTGGAGAAGAAACGTATCCCTACCACCGTCGCCAGCACCAGGAAGAGCAGCATCCGAACCACGACCGCCAGAACGGAGAGCGTGCCTCCTCCCGTTCCTGCGATCACGGCGGTGAAGGTGGAGAGCAAGAGAATGACCAGTACGTCATCCACCACGGCGGCTCCCAGAAGTGCCATTCCCACCCGACTTCGCAGCACCCCCAGTTCCAGCATCGTTTGGGCCGAGATGCTGACGCTCGTGGCGGCCAGCATCAGGCCAACGAAGAGCCCCTCGCGCCAGCCGTAGCCGAAAGGGAGTGCCGCCAGCGCACCCAGGCCGACCGGCACCAGGGCGCCCAAGACTCCCGCCCACACGGCCGGATGCCCGCTCCGGGCCATGGCCTCCAGGTCCACCTCCAACCCGGCGACGAACATCAGCAAGAGAACGCCCAGGTGAGCCAGATAGTTCAGCGTCTCCTCCAGGTGACCGCCCGCGAAGATGGGCCAGTGAAGCATGTTCAGCACTGTTGGGCCCAGGATCAGGCCGATCAGCAACTGGCCCAGCACCGCCGGTTGTCCCAATCGGGTGCTCAGATAGCCAAAAGTCTTGGCCGCGAAGACGATGATGGCCAAGGCCAGAAGAAATTGTAGCAGAGGGTCCACGTTTCCTCCTTTGTCGGGAAGTACAGCAGGGCTCTGCCCAGGCCGGTCGGTTAGAGGTACCGCAGCCAGACGTAGGCGGTGGCCAGCAGCAGGGAAAGAACAGTCGTCAGCACACCGTAGCCCAGGAAGCGCCAGAAGCCGATGGGATGGCCGCTCCGCTCGGCCAGCGAGGCTACGACGACGTTGGCTGACGCGCCGACCAGGGTGGTATTGCCGCCCAGGCAGGCCCCCAGTGCCAGCGACCACCACAGGGGCATCACCGGCATCGCCTGCCCCAGGTTCTCCACCAGTGGGATCATCGTCACCGTGTATGGGATGTTATCCACAATGCCGGAAACCAGCGCTGAAAGCCAGAGAAGCACCATAGAGGCCAGGGGCAGGTTTCCGTCCACCACGCGCAGCGCCGCCTGGGCCACCGCCTGGATGATTCCCGTCCGCACCAGCCCCTCTACGACGATGAACAGACCCACAAAAAAGAACAGGGTAGTCCACTCCACCTCTCGAATGGCATGATGGGGGTCTGCTCGGCTCCAGAGGAGGAGGAGCGTCGCTCCTGCGAGGGCAATGGTGGCGGGCTCTATGTGCAATGTCCCGTGGGCCAGGAATCCGACAATCACCCCGCCCATCACGATGACCCCTTTGCGCAGCAGGGGCCGGTTGGTGAGCAAATCCCTCGCCTCCAGCGCGGAGAGGTCGGCAGCCCGCACTGGCCGCGCCCGCAGTTCCTTCCGGAAGATCAGCCAAGCCAGCCCCAGGAAGGCCAGCAAGATGAGCAGGCTGATCGGCCCCATGTGGACGATAAACGTGGTGAAATCTATCCCCGCTGCGCTGCCGATGAGGATGTTGGGCGGGTCGCCGATGAGCGTCGCTGTCCCGCCAATGTTGCAGGCCAGAATCTCGGCGATGAGAAAGGGCAACGGGTTCAGCCCCAGTTGCCCCGTGACGAACAGGGTCACCGGCACGACCAGCACGACGATGGTCACATTGTCCAGAAGAGCGGAACTGAGCGCCGTGACCAGGCAAAGAACCAGCATAATGCGCACCGGCCGGCCCTTGCCCAGCCGGACGGCCTGGACGGCCAGCCACTGGAACAGCCCGGTTTCCCGCAGGACATTGGCGATGACCATCATCCCTACCAGCAGGAAAATGACGTTCCAGTCTATACAGCGGAACGCCTCCGCCTGGGTGACTACCCGGAGAAGTATCATCGCCATCCCGCCCAGCATGGCCGAGACGGTACGATGGACCCGTTCGGTGACGATGAGGATGTAAGTGATGAAGAAGACGACGGCGGCAATCCAGGTCTGGCTCACCGGGCCTCCTTGGTTTCCGCGTTCCGCTGGGCCAGGCAGTGGGTCAAGAGGCCCAGGAGGTCCACGTACCCCACTACCTGGTACGCCTCATCCACAACCGGCAGGCCGGAGAGGCGGTGTTCGTGCATCAGCATCAGCGCCTGCTTGAGGGTATCCGTCTCCTTCACCCAGACCGGTCGCTGCATCCCGTCGGCGGCGGTGTGGATGCGGATCCTGGCCGCGAATTCCGCCACCCGCTCCAGGTCGGTGACCTCCCGCAGCAGTTCCTCGGGCAGGATGTAGAAGAGCAGGTTATCGGCAATGGTGTGGATGTCCAGCAGCCCCGTAAGGCGTCCCTCCTCCGTCACCACGCAGGCCACCCGCACGCCGGGCCGGGCCGCCAGCGCCCGGGCCACCTCGTCCAGCGGGGCGTCGGGGGGGACGGTGACCGGTTCCAGGCCGGCGGCGCGGGCCACTTCCTCTACCCGCATCTCCTGCCATCCCGCGCAGACCAGGTGGGGCGGCGCCTTCTCCGCTTCGGGCCCGGTCGGTCGCTCCTTGCGGAGCCCCCGCGCCTCGGCGACGGGGAGGACCAGCAGGATGCCGCTGTTGGGGCGTTCAAACCCGCCCACCACCCGTTCCGCCTCGGCGACGGCGCGGGCCAACAGCCCCTCGTCCTCAATGGCGGCGAGCAAGGTGCGCCGCCGGATTTCCTCGGCCTCGAAGAGCCGCTCCAGCGCCCCCAGCCCCACCCGATTCAGCCAGGTGTGGGCCCGGTACGCGCCGACGCTCTCCAGAATGGTCGCCCCCGGCACGCCGGCATTCCGCCAGGCCAGCAGCAGGTTCGGCAGGCACTTCAGGTCATCCAGAATGACGATCAGCAGATGGGTCATCGGAGCCCTCTTTTGTTCACTGTAATGCAATAAGTATACCACAACTTCCAACAGATGGAAAAACTTGACGATTGGCCATAAATCCGCTATACTCAGATAGAAATCGCTCGCATCTGCTCCCGCCGGACTGCCAAGCCCTCGGCCTTGAGGGCCTCAGCCCGAAAGCTTGTCTTGAACAAAGCGAAGGATCCGGCGGCAAGGGCGTGGACTTGGCAGTCCACGCCGAGCAGTGTGGAAAACGGGCTCAGACAAGCAGGTTTCCATCCGCTATACCTGGATCATCATGCGCTTTGCCTGGATGTCAACTTCGGCTTTTCGCCACTTTTGTGCCCTTCGCCTGATTTTCGCGCCGTTCGTGGCTGGTTTCCGGCAACTCCGGTGGAGCCTCTTGCTGGTGCCGCTTCTGCTCATAGCGGGCACAGGGCTGGTGTGGGGCTATCAGCGCACCGGGATCACTGTGCAGGTTTCCGTGGACGAGTTGAGGGAAACGGTGCACACGCATCAGGCCACGGTGGGCAGATTGCTGGACGAACTGGGCCTGGTCCTGCACGCCGAGGACCTCCTCACGCCGCCTGCCGAGACGCCGCTGCGCTCCGATCTGAGCGTGCAGATCGTGCGGGCGCGGCCGGTGGAGATCGAAGCCGATGGCCAGACGCTGGTGCAGCGCACTCACGCCCGCACCGTGGCTCAGGTGTTGGACGAAGCGGGGCTGCGTCTGGGCAGTCACGATGAGCTGTGGCTGAACAGGCAGCCGGCCACGCTGCTGAGCGAGCTGCCGCCGCGACAGTTGGATGGCGACGCGCCACGCTTTGCCCGCGGGCATGTCTGGGACAACCACCAGGCAGTCCCCCTGCGCCTCTCCTTGCGGCGGGCCGTGCCCATCACCGTGGACGACGGCGGCATGCCCTTCGTCATCCAGACCACCGCGCCCACCGTGGGCGAGGCACTGCTGCGGGAGCAGATCACGCTCTACCTGGGCGATCGGGTGATGCCCGGCCTGGGCAGCCGGGTGTCGGCGGGGATGCGCATCTTCATCCAGCGTTCCACCCCCATCGCCATCCGCGTCGATGGGCACACGGTCAAGACCCGCACACGGCAGGAGACGGTGGGCGACGCCCTGGCCGAGCAGGGGATCACCGTCGTCGGCCTGGATCGGGTATCGCCGCCGATGAGCGAGCCGTTGGTTGACAACCTGGTGATCGAAGTGACCCGCGTGCGGGAGGCCATCGAGATCGAGCAGGAACCGATCCCCTTCGCCTCGGTGTGGGTTCCCGATGACAACCTGGAGCTTGACCATCAGCGGCTGGACGAGGCGGGGGCGGAAGGGGTTACCAAGCGCCGTTTGCGAGTGGTGTACGAGGATGGGCTGGAGGTGAGCCGGGCCCTGGAGGACGTGTGGGTGGCACAGGAACCGGTGGCCCGCGTCCTGGCCTATGGGCGCAAGATCGTCACCCGCACGCTGGAGACGCCTGAGGGCACGCTGGTTTACTGGCGCAAGGTGCGCATGGCCGCCACCTCATATAGCGCTTCCACGGCAGGCAAAAGCCCGGATCACCCTTCGTATGGCCGTACCCGGTTGGGCCAGCCGATGCGCAAGGGGATCGTGGCCGTGGACCCGGCGGTGATCAACCTGGGCACACGCGTGTACGTGCCCGGCTACGGGAGCGGCGTGGCCGGCGACACGGGCAGTGCCATCAAGGGCCGCCGTATTGACCTGGGCTACGACGACAACAACCTGGTGCTCTGGAACCGCTGGGTGGATGTGTACCTGCTGGCCCCGCCGCCGCCCCGTTACCAGATCAAGTGGGTGCTGCCCAATTGGCCGCGCGAATGAGGTTCCAGGTTTGAAGGTTTCAGGTTTCGGGTTCAGAGTTCGGCGTTTGGCGTTCGGAGTTCGGCGTTCGGTGGGGATGAGCCTTTCCTCATACTTGTTTCCTTGTGTACCTGCCTGCCGTTGGCAATGAACACACGCCAGTTGCTACACGAGTATGGGATTCGTCCTCGTAAGGGCCTGGGCCAGCATTTTCTCGTCTCCGAGGCCCATCTGCGGGGCATCGTGGCCGCGGCGGAGCTTGCGCCGGACGATATGGTGCTGGAGATTGGGCCGGGACTGGGCACGCTGACCGCGCGGCTGGCCGCGCAGGCTGGCCACGTCGTGGCCGTGGAGCTGGACGAGCAACTCATCCCTATCCTGCAGCGCACGCTGGCTGGCCACGCCAACGTCACCATCGTCCACGGCGACATCTTGCAGCTTCAGCCTTCTGACCTGGTTTCACGTTGCACGCTTCAGGTTTCAGGTCCACTCGAAACCCGAAACGCGAACCCCGAAACCTACAAAGTCGTTGCTAACCTGCCTTACTACATCACCTCCGCCGTATTGCGCCATCTGCTGGAGGCGGAGCCGCCGCCGCATTTGCTGGTGCTGACCGTGCAGCAGGAGGTGGCGGAGCGCATCTGCGCCGCGCCGCCGGAGATGAGCCTGCTGGCGGTGAGCGTGCAGTTCTACGCTGAGCCGGAGCTGGTGCAGCGCATTCCGGCAGGGGCCTTCTATCCCCGGCCCAAGGTGGACTCAGGCGTAGTGCGGCTCAGGCTTCGGCCACAGCCGGCAGCGGCGGTGGGGGACGTGGAGCGCTTCTTCGAGATCGTGCGGGCCGGCTTCGGGCAGCGGCGCAAGCAGTTGCGCAACGCCCTGGCCCACGGCCTGGGGCAGCCGGCGGCGGAGGTGGCCGCGGCGCTGGAACGGGCAGGCATCGAGCCCCGCCGCCGGGCGGAAACGCTGACCCTGACGGAATGGGGACAGGTGTATCGCCAACTGAATGGCGGATGAACGGGGCGCCGTCCGATTTGACAGCTTCATGGATATGATGAAGACCTCCTGGCGCTTGGGAACTTTGAGGGTATTGAGATTATAGACGCGTGCCTTCTTGGAGCGATTGGGAGCGTGAGAGGAGTAGGCTGATGAAACTCGGCTTCTCGGTCAAGGTACTGGGCCGGCCCGGCCTCAAGTCGCATGACACCCGCCGCTGGCAGAACCATCCCCACCTCAGCGTCAGCCTGGTCTACCTGCGTGACATCTTCGCCTACCTGCGGCAGCAGGGAATCCGCATGTACCGCATGGCCTCCGAACTGGCCCCTTACCTCACCCACCCCGTCATGGGGCAGTTTCACCATCAGATTGACGAATGCCAGACGGAGCTGGCTGCCGTGGGGGAGATCGCCCGCGCCGACGGGCTGCGGCTTTCCTTTCATCCCGGTTCGCATGTCGTGCTCAACGCCCCTGACGAGGCCGTAGCTGCCAGGAGCCGGGCGGACCTGGTCGCCCTGGCACGGCTTCTGGAAGGCATGGGCCTGGGCCCGGAGGCGATGATCGTCGTGCATGTAGGCGGCGTGTATGATGACCGCCAGGCGGCGATGGCGCGCTTCGTCGAGGCCATCGGCCAACTGCCGGAAGCCACGCGGCGGCGGCTGGCGCTGGAGCATGATGATGCCCACTTCTCGCTGAGCGACTGCTATCGGCTGCACCAACACACGGGCCTGCCCCTGGTCTACGATCACCAACACCACCTGGTGCACAACCCGGAGCGGTTGCCAGCAGGCGAGGCGCTGCGATTGGCACTGAGCACCTGGCCGGCGGGCGTGCGCCCCAAGGTGCACTTCAGTTCGCCGCGCACGGAGATGCGCCTGGTGGAACGGGCCAACCCGGACGGCGGTCAGCGGTCATTGCTCCAGCCGCCCCTCTGGACGCAACACGCCGACTACATCAACCCCTTCGAGTTCATCGCCTTCCTGCGCCTGGCGGAGGGGCTTCCGGACTTCGACGTGTTGCTGGAGTGCAAGGCCAAGGACCTGGCCCTGCTGCGCTTGCGGGCCGACCTGGCCCGCTACGCGCCGGAACTGGCGGTCAGGCTGGAAGGCGTCGAATCCCTCCGTTTGGCCGAGGCGCGGGAACTGTACGAGGCGGAGATGGAGAGCCTGGAGGGGGTACAGCCGGACGAAGTGCGGGTGCTGGTAGTGGTGGTGAACAATCGCCGCGATTTCGAGCTGGCCCGCCGAGAGGGCTGGTACCGCATTCCCGTCAAACGGGCGCCGCCCCAGGTGGGCGCCGACATCCTGGCCTTCTACCAGACGGCGGCCTTTGGGCCGGAGGAGCGCTGGGCGGTGAACACCTATGCCCTCGTAAAGCGCTACCGCATCGTCACTCGCGCCGAGCTACTGCCCGAGGAAGCCGATCACCCGCGGGCCGGCGACCGCTACTTCAAGGTGGAGATCGGCCCGCTGCAAAAGCTGCCCCGACCGGTGCCCAGCCGGCGGCTGCGGCGCATCACCTTCATCCCCACCACGCTGGAACGGCTGCTGCATGCCGAAGAGATCAACGACCTCTGGCTGGGCAACCCCCTGCAGGAGCGGCTGTGGGCAGCGTTGAAAGCGGAGGAGATTGCTGCTGAGCGGGAGGTGGAGGTGCCGGAGGTGCTGGCCACGGAGGCCGCCGATTTCGTCATCCCCTGCGCTGAGGGAGAGGTGATAGTCCTTTGCGGCGGAAGGGTGTTGGGGGAAGGAATGCACACGCTGCGAGAGGAAGGTATCAGCTATGGCACCGCAGCGCGGCAGGTGATCTTGCGCTTCAACACCCGGCAAATAGCCGAAGCCCTGTCGGACTGCGTGACCGCCGTCGCCGAGGCCATCGCTCGCCTGGGCGGTCTGGCGGGCCAAAACCGCTCTCTTCCCTGATCACGCTTCACGCATCACGTTTCACGCATCACGTACGGAGTGTGACCCATGCCTCAACCATCTCACCTGAGCACTGACCCTTTCTTCTTCGACGGTGGCCCTGTGGGTATGCTGCTCATCCACGGCTTCACCGGCGCGCCGACGGAGATGCGGCCCATGGGCGAATACCTGGCTGCCCGTGGGCTGACCGTGGCCGGCGTGCGGCTGCCAGGGCACGGCACGACGCCGGAAGAACTGGCCCGCACCACCCGCCAGGAGTGGATCGCCGCCTGCGAGGCGGAGCTGGCCAGGCTGCGCGCCCGCTGTCCGACGCTCTTTGTCGGCGGCCTGTCGCTGGGGGCCCTGCTGACCCTCTGGCTGGGTGCCCATCACGACGACCTGGCGGGACTGATCCTGCTGGCTCCGGCGGTCAAAGTGCGGGATTGGCGGATGCGCTTCACCCCCATCGCCAGGTATTTCATCAAGTACTCGCCGGTGGATTCCGCAGCGGAGAGTGACCTCGAGGATCCCGGGGCACTCGACCGCGTCTGGTGCTACGACACCCGACCCATCGCCGCCGCTGCCGAGGTGTATGCCCTGCAGCGCTGGGTGCAACGGGCGCTGCCCCGCATCAGGCAACCCGCGCTGATCATCCAGGGGAGGCGTGACCGTGCGCTCACGCCCGACGCGGCGCAGTTCACCTACGAGCGCATCGGCTCGGCAGACAGGACGCTGATCTGGCTGGAGCATTCGGGGCATAATATTCTGGTGGACGGCGAGCGGGAGGAGGTCTGGGAAAAGAGCTATAGCTGGATCAGAGAGAGGATGGGGGAAGCACAGGAAACAATTCGTGTTGCGTGATCCGTGTTGTATGAGGTCACGTTTCACGCATCACGCGTCATGTCTCAGTAATCCCGCGAGAGCAGGTGGCGGTTGCCGATGTGCACACGGGTCAGCCCGGCAGCGCGGGCGGCGGCCTCTGCCTCCTCGGCGTGGCGCACGGAGGTGCAGGGCAGGTCGGGCATGTAGAAGTGGGGGCCGAAGCCGAGGAGCGAGTAGGGGATGGTGGGGTCCAACCCGGCGATGAAGCGGGCAATGCGCCCCACCTCTTCGGCATCCACGTAGCCGGGCACCAGCAGCGTGCTGGCAACGACCAGTGGCGGCTCCGGCCGTTCGGCAGCCCGGCGGGCCACACGGGCGAAGTTGGCCAGCGTTCCCCGGTTGGAGATGCCCGTCAGCGCCCGGTGCAGGTTCTCGTCGTAGGCCTTGAGGTCAAATTTGACGCAGCCTCCCGTACGCCGCGAGAGTTCGACGGCGCGATCCAACAGTTTGGGGTTCTCGCTGCCGTTGGTCTCCCAGCAGATAGCCACGCCCCGTTCGGCCAGCCGTGTGGAGGCCGCCAGGGCGTGCGGCATCTGGCTGGCGGGGTCGCCGCCGAAATAGCAGACGCAGTAGGTGTGCGCGTTGGCGGTTGCTGCCAGTTCTGCGGCGCTCAGGCCCTGGCTGCGTGCCAGGTCCACCTGGCGATAGTGCCAGTTCTGACAGAAGAGACAGTCGGCGGTGCAACTGCAATAGAAGACGGCCAGGTTGTGGTAGCCCCGCTGACGGTGGCCGGCGCAGACCCAGTCGGCGACGCAGTTGGTGGGCAGCGGATCGCGGTACCAGTGCAGGATGCCCCGCTCTGGCGTGCCCGCCAGGTGGCGCAGCCGTCCCCCCTGGTTCACCCGCAACCCGCAGAAACCCCGCTCCCCCTCGCCCATCTGACAGCCGTTGGCGCAGAGCGGGCAGCGCACGCCGCCTGCCGTGCGCGGCGGGGCCTCGGGCAGGCCGAATTCGCGGCGCGCCTCGGCGTGGGCCTGTGCCGCCCGCGGCAACGCCTCATCCGGCCGTTGGCGGATGCAATCCGCGCACACCCCCAGATGGGCGGCGATGAGGGGCGAACTCCGCCCGCACACAGCGCAGGTGGTCGAGGTCAGGATGCCGTAGTCGAACATGGTGAATTCGTCTTGAGAATGCGCGATACGTGATCCGTGATGCGTGTTGCGCGATTTACGATGCGGGGTTACGTTTCACGCATCACGCATTACGCATCACGCCCTCACCGTTTCGGGACCTTGCCCTCCTCTTTCCTCCGCTCGATCACCTGCTCGGCCAGGCTGTCGGGCAGCAGGTCGTAGCGGGCAAATTCCAGGGTGAAGGTGCCACGGCCGGAGGTCAGGCTGCGCAGGGTCGTGGCGTAGCCAAAGGTTTCGGCCAACGGCACTTCGCCTTCCACGTGACGCATATCCCCGCGCGGGCGCAGGTCCCTCACCAGGCCGCGCCGCTGGCTCAGGTCGCCCACGACGGCGCCCACGTGTTCCTCGCCGACGGTCATGTCCAGGGACATGATCGGTTCGAGCAGCGCAGGGCGGGCCTGGCGCACCGCCTGGCGCACGGCCATAGAGCCGGCGATCTCGAAGTCCATAGCCGCCGAGTCCACCTCGTGAAAGCGGCCGCCCAGCAGCGTCACCCGCACGTCGGTGACCGGATAGCCGGCAAGGATGCCTCTTTCCAGCGCCTGGCGTACCCCCATCTCCGTAGGGCGCACGAAATCGCGGGGGAACTCGGCGGGCGGCGCTGCGTTCTCGAAGATGACCCCCGCGCCCCGCTCCAGCGGCTCAACGCGCACCTGCACCTCGGCAAAGTGGCCGCGGCCGCCGGTCTGCTTCTTGTAGCGCCCCACGGCCTCGGCGGTGCCGCGCACCGTCTCGCGGTAGGAAACCTGCGGCGGGCTGACCCGCGGCCTGACGCCGAACTCCCGCCGCAGCCGCTCCACGGCAATCTCCAGGTGCAGTTCGCCCATGCCGGCCAGCGTCTGCTCGTCCGTCTCCGCGTCGAAGCGACCGATCAGAGTGGGGTCTTCGGTGCATAGCCGCGCCACGGCCTGGCTGAGTTTCTCCCGTTCCTCTGCGGAGGCGGGCGTCAGGGCCACGGCGATGACCGGCTCCGGAAAGCGCAAGGTCTCCAGGACGATGGGGTGCGCGGGATCGCAGAGTGTGTCGCCGGTGATGGCCGACTTGACGCCCACCAGGGCCACCACATCGCTGGCCGCCATGTGGTCCACCTGCTCGCGCTGGTTGCCGTGTATGCGGTAGATGCGGCCCACCCGCTCCTGGACATCGGCGCGAGGGTTGTAGACCATCTCCCCTACCCGCAGCGCGCCGGAAAAGACACGTACCCAGGTGAGATGTCCCACGTGGGGGTCGGTGACGATTTTGAAGGCCGCCGCGCACAGCGGAGCGGAGGGGTCATCGGGCCGCTCGATGACCTCCTCTTCGTCGCCGGGGAGGGTGCCCAGCACAGGGGGCATGTCCACCGGCGCCGGCAGGTAGGCGACGATGGCGTCGAGCAGCGGTTGCACGCCGATGCGCTGGCGTGAGGCACCGCAGAGCACGGGCACCAGCTTGCCGGCGATGGTGGCGCGGCGCAGCGCCGCCTGGATCACGGCCACGTCAGGTTCAGGCCCCTCCAGGCATTGTTCCAGCAGTGTCTCATCCGTCTCGCAGATGGTGTCCACAAGCTTCTGCCGGGCCTCGGCGACCTGGGCGCGCAGGGTGGCGGGAACGGGTTCCACCGTGGGATCGTCGGCGCCGGCGCGCCATAGAAGCGCCTGCTGGCTGAGCAGGTCCACGACGCCGGTGAAGGCAGCCTCGCGGCCGATGGGCAGTTGCAGGGGCACGGCGCGGGGGGTGAGCCGCTCGCGCACCTCGGCCAGCACACGGTCGAAGTCGGCGCCCAGCCGGTCGAGCTTGTTGATGAAAATGATGCGGGCCAGGTTCTCGCGGTTGGCGTGCCTCCAGACGGCCTCGGTTTGCGGCTCCACGCCGCCGACGCCGCACAACAGGACGACGGCTCCGTCAATGACGCGGATGGAGCGCACCACTTCGGCGGTGAAGTCAATGTGGCCGGGCGTGTCAATCAGGTTGATGCGGTGGCCGCGCCAGTGACAGGCGGTGGCAGCGGAGGTGATGGTGATGCCCCGCTCTCGTTCCTGCTCCATCCAGTCCAGTTGAGTGTCGCCGGCGTCCACACTGCCCAGGCGGTGCGTGCGGCCCGTGTAGTAGAGAATCGCCTCCGACGTGGTTGTCTTACCGGCGTCTACGTGGGCGAAGATGCCGATGATGCGTACTTTCTCGATGGGGGCTTCTTGCCTTTTTGCGCTCATATTCTTTTGCCCTCGGTTGTATCTGTTACCTCTTGTCCGTTTCCGTTTTCCGGTTTATGGTGAATCTCATTATACCCCATCAGGGTGGAACGTCAAAGAACTGCACTGAGGGCTCGGCAGTGGTCAGTTTGCTCACCGGCGATACCCGTGCTATACTTTAAATAGCAATCTCCAAGGAGGATGCCATGATCCGTAATCTCAGAGTGTACGAAGTTGACATCGCCAACCGCCGGGATCGCAAGCGGTTCATCAAGGTCCCCTGGAAGGTCTACAAGGGCGATCGCTACTGGGTGCCGCCGCTGATCAGCGAGCGTATGGAGTTCCTTGACCCCGAGAAGAACCCCTCTTTCGAGCATATAGAGGCAGCCTTCTTCCTGGCCGAGGGTTTCGTGACCGGGAGACCAATTGCCTCAACAGGACCTGGATTGCCTCTGGCTGTGGGTGAGGAGCAGGAATTGGGCAGCATTTGCGCCTTCGTCAACCATCGCCACAATGAGTTTCACAATGAACAGGTGGGCTTCTTTGGCTTCTTCGAGACGGTCAATGCCCCCGAGGTGGCCGAAGCGCTGCTGCAGACGGCCTGCGACTGGGTGCGAGAGCGGGGCATGACCGCCATCCGCGGCCCGGCCAACTTCACCGGCAACGACGACGCCTACGGCATGCTGGTGGACGGCTTCAACGCCCGCCCCGTGGTGCTGATGAGCTACAATCCCCCCTACTACCCGGAGATGGTGGAGGCTTTCGGCTTTCAGAAGGCCATGGACCTGTGGGCCTGGTACGTGGATACGGCCCGTTACGGCAGGAATCTGGAAAACCTGCCTCCCAAGCTGGTGCGCATCGTGGAAAAGGTGCGCGAGCGAACGAACGTCCACGTTCGCAAGATCAACCTGGACGATTGGGACGCCGAAGTGGAGCGGGTCAAGAAGGTTTACAACTCGGCCTGGGAGCTGAACTGGGGCTTCGTGCCGCTGACCGACGCCGAGATGGATCACATCGCCGCCGGGCTGCGGCAGTTCATTGCCCCCGACGTTATCTTCATGGCCGAGATTGACGGGGAGCCGGTGGGCTTCAGCCTGCCGCTGCCGGACATGTGCATCCCCTTGCAGCACATGAACGGGCGGCTCTTTCCCATCGGCTGGCTGAAGTACCTGTGGTACAGGCGCAGGATTGATTGGCTGCGCGTTTTCGCTCTGGGGGTGGTCAAAGAGCACCGCGGGCGGGGCATTGACGCGCTGCTCTACTACGAGACGGCCAGGGCGGCTGTCCCCAAAGGCTACCGCCACGTGGAGATGTCCTGGATCCTGGAGAACAACGACATGATGAACCGCGCCATCCAGATGTTCGGCGCCGAGGTGTACAAGACCTATCGCATCTATGAAATGCTGCTATGAGTATGGCACTTTAGAGGCCCATATCCCGAATTCACCTTTGGCCATGAGCAAACCATGGGCATCCCTATTCGTGCTCCCTTAATTTGCCTTTGAGTTCTCTCGCCGTTCCTAAGACATGTTCTGCTCCTTCTCTCGCCTCTTTGGCCTGCTCTGGACCATAGAGCCGATCCATGTAGAAAGCGGGAGCACGCTCTCTGGCCAACATGGAGGACGTTCGCTTTATCCGATCCAACGTTTCTATCTCAACTTTGATCCCCTTCTCTCGGCAAGCGCGCTCGAAAATATCGCCCACATCGTGCTCCTTCGGATATTCGACCCCCATCATCTTGAGAAGCCCCTTCAAAGAGAGTTCGACCACTTCCTGAGCTCTTCTCACCACTGTGTTCCAGGACTTTCTCTCGTAAGCCCGGAGCATCTCTTCATGATACTCCTCGGCTTCGTTGAGGAGCTTATTCCCTAACTCGAAGTTGTTCATAGCTCGATCACCTCGCCCGGCTTCCAAGCAGGCTTCAAGTCCCAGTACCACTTTCCACTTTCCAAAATCACCTTTTTGGAGCCAAGTTCCGCAAGCCTTCTCCTTAACGCCTCGAGCCTCTCCCTCAAAAGCCCGCTATCGTAGAGTATTATCCCTTCGTCCAGGAGATCCAGGAGGATATGAGGGCTTTCCCAAAGTTCCTTCGCCGTCATGAATACCGGGTAAGGATCTGGATTCAAGCCTCTTTCCTTTAACACCCTGTACTCCTCGCTGCGCTTTAATTCAAAAAGGATGTCTACAAATCTGCTCGTCGGGTTGAACCTCACTCCCTTGTGGACAATGAGGATGTCAATATCGCTATCCGGCTTCGCCTCACCTCTAGCCACAGAACCGAAAACAGCGAAGGAGAGAATGGTGTCCTCACCGAATCTCGCTTTCAGCTCTTTCAGCAAGAGTCTCAAAAAGGCTTCGTAAGTCTCGAAACCCACATAGCCAGTCATCTCTTTTCCTCACCCCTTGCTCTTTTCCCTACAGCTAACGCGATTTCAACAATCATCTGGACTCCGGCGAGATTAATTTCGCCGGGCTCGGTGGATTTTGTTCTGAGGGGATCGTCAGATCCCCGGTTTTGGCCTGCTACCCCATGATAATGAACCGCGGCGCACGCCTTATGAGTTTTCGGCCCGCTCACCTGGTTCGCTCCTGGAGTTTGGTGGATTGGGGATGGTGGGGGCCAGTCTCCGCTCTAGAAGTACGCTTCGTAGCCCTGGATTCTCAGTTCGTCGCGCATGAACTGTAGCTCCTGGCGCAGGTTGGGGTTCACGGGGATGCCCAGCCGCCGCCGTTCCTGCTCCATCTCGTATTCCTTCTCGCCGGCGACGTAGATGCGATCGTGCCCCGGCCATTTGCGGGAAGCCTGCAGGTTGCGCATGATCTGGCCGGTGATGCGGCGGGAAAGCTCCAGCGGGATGAAGTGCTCGATGTCAATGGCCAGGAAGAAGTGCCCCAGCATGTAAGGCCTCCGGCTGCCATCGGGGGCCAGGCCCAGCAGGTCCTTCAGGAACATGCCGCCCGATAGCGAGGCGGAGAGGATCTCCACCATCGTCGCCAGCCCGTAACCCTTGTGTCCTCCCATCTCCTCGCCGGCGCCGCCCAGCGGCAGCAACGCCGCCGTTGCCTGACCAAACCTCTCCAGGATCTCGGTGGGATCGGTGAGGGGCCGGCCCTCCGTGTCAATGACCCATCCCTCCGGCACGGGCTTTTCGGCCCGCTCCAGCACCTCGATCTTGCCCCGCTGGGTGATGGGCGTGGCAGCGTCGTAGCAGAAGGGGTAGGGCAGGTCCGAAGGCGCGGCGAAGGCGATGGGATTGGTGCCCAGCATGGGCTCCGTGCCAAACGTCGGCGCCATGGCCGGACGGGCATTGGTCACCGTGAAGCCCATCATCCCCTCCCTGGCGGCCATCAGCGGATAGTAGCCGGCGATGCCGAAGTGCGTGCCGTTGCGTACGGCGACCGCACCCACCCCATACCGTCTAGCCTTGTCCATGGCCAGGCGCATGGCGCGATAGGCGATGACGTGACCCATGCCGTGCCCTCCGTCAAGCAGGGCTGTGGTTTCCGTCTCTTTGACCACGGCGATATGCGTCTGGGTGCGCTGGACGCCGGCGACGATGCGGTCGTAGTAGTACTTCAGCCGGGCCACGCCGTGCGACTCGATGCCCCGCAAATCTGACGTGATGAGCACGTCGGCGCAGATGCGGGCGTCCTCTTCCGGCGTGCCCAGTGCCACGAAAACATCCACCATGAGCTGTTCGACCACTTCTACGGGGATTCTGATGATTTCGGTCATGGTTCTCCTCACAGGCAGTCAGGGAAACAAGTAGACAAGGAAACGACGACGTCCAACGCCGAACACCCTGAACGCGCAATGCCGAACTCTCAGACGACGTGCACCTTCATCAAGTCGGTCGTGCCCGGGACGCTGCCGGCGGACCCCGCCGTCACCACCACTACATCCCCCTCTTTCACAAAGCCATGCTCCTTGGCGGTCTGCACGGCGTCGGCGATGACCTCATCGGTGCTGTCGCTGCGGTGAGAGAGCAGGGGGTACACGCCCCAGTAGAGCATCAACTGGCGCTGGGTCACGGGGCTGGGGGTGACGGCCACGATGGGGCAGCAGGGCCGGAAACGGGAGAGGGTGCGCGCCGTGTAGCCGGAGACGGTGGGGGCGATGATGGCGGCGGCGTTGAGGTCCCGGGCCGTCTCGCAGGTGGCATGGCTTACCGCTTCGGCGATGCCGGCCGCCCGCGGTGGAACGACGCCCCGTGCCGCGCAACTGCCCAGGGCCTGCTCCGCCTGCTGAGCGATGCGGGCCATCGTCTGCACCGCCCGCAGGGGATATTGGCCCACGGCCGTCTCGCCGGAGAGCATGATGGCGTCGGTGCCGTCGAGGATGGCGTTGGCCACATCGCTGGCCTCGGCGCGGGTGGGCCGTGGGTTGCGGATCATGCTGTCCAGCATCTGCGTGGCCGTGATCACCGGTTTGCCGGCGGCGTTGCAGCGGGTGATGATCATCTTCTGCACCATGGGCACCGCTTCGGGCGAGGTCTCGATGCCCAGGTCGCCGCGGGCGACCATGATGCCGTCGGCGGCGGCGATGATGGCCTCGATGTTCTCCACCGCCTCCGGCTTTTCGATCTTGGCGATCACCGGCGGGCAGTGGCCAGAGCAGGAGAGCTCGCCGATCAGCGCTTTCAGGTCCAGCACTTCCTCTGCCGTGCGCACGAAGGAGAGGGCCACCCAGTCCACCTGCTGTTCCAGCGCGAAGCGCAGGTCGTCCCGGTCCTTGTCGGTGATGGCGGGAATACTCAGCGAGGCCCGGGGCAGATTGATGCCCTTGTTTGTCTGGAGCAGGCCGCCGGTGACCACCCGGCAGACCACTTCCCTGTCCACCGTGCGCAGCGCCTCCAGCTCGATCAGCCCATCGTCAATGAGGATGGGATCGCCCCTGGCTACCGCCTGCGGCAGCCTGGCGTACTGCACCGGCACGCGTCCCGGCTGCCCGACGATGGACTCGGTGGTCAGGATGATCTCCTCACCAGCCCTGAGCGGCAGGCCCTCTTCTGGCATCTTCCCCACCCGCAGCCGGGGGCCTTGCAGGTCGGTGAGGATGGCCACGGGTTTGCCTGTTTCCACCGCCGCGGCGCGGATGCGGCGGATGTTTTCGCCGTGAACCTCCTGTCCGCCGTGGGAGAAGTTGAGGCGGGCCACATCCATGCCCGCCGCCATGAGTTGGGCCAGCATGGCCGGCTCCCGGCTGGCCGGGCCAATCGTGCAGACGATTTTGGTGCGCAGCATAGGGTCCTCCTGGATCAGGCTGAGAATATGATAGCATAGTTTGCCGTGATTGTCCAATAGGACAGGGTTTCAGGGAGATTAAACGCTGTTGCCAGCTCAGCGAAAACGTGGTATACTGGAGGCGGCAGAGCATCGCGTCTGGCCAGGTGGCCTTGTAGGGCTGTCTTTCTAGCCCGCCTGGCTGCCCAGCGCAGGCCAGAGGGCCTGCCCATTCTCGCTCTGATGATCTGCAGAGGCTAGAAAGGAGATGGTGATGAACGTTAAAATATCGCGCTGGCTCCCTATGATTGTGTTGGCCTTGAGCCTGGTCATCTCGAGCGCGCCCGCCGCCGCGCAGGGCTCTACGGTGCACGTGGTACAAAGAGGCGAGACGCTGTCGCAGATCGCCCTGCGCTACGGCACCACGGTCAGCGCGCTGATGCAGGCCAACGGGCTGAGCAACGCCAACTTCATCTGGTGGGGGCAGCGGCTGCACATCCCCGGCGGCGCCGGCGCGCCGTCGGCCTCCACGCCGTCCACTGTCCAGGGCTACCACGTGGTGCAGCGAGGCGAGACGCTCTCACAGATCGCCCTGCGCTACGGCACCACGGTCAGCGCGCTGATGCAGGCCAACGGGCTGAGCAACGCCAACTTCATCTGGTGGGGGCAGCGGCTGCACATCCCCGGCGGCGCCGGCGCGCCGTCGGCCTCCACGCCGTCCACTGTCCAGGGCTACCACGTGGTGCAGCGAGGTGAGACGCTCTCACAGATCGCCCGGCGCTACGGCACGACGATCAATGCCCTGATGCAGGCCAACGGGCTGGGCAATGCCGATTTCATCTACGTTGGACAGCGGCTGCGCATCCCTGCCGGCGGCAGCGCGCCGGCATCCAATCCGTCCGTCTCCGCTCCGACCGGCGGCAAATGGATTGACATTGACCTGAGCAGCCAATGGTTGACAGCCTATGTGGGGGATACGGCGGTGTTCAGCACCGCGGTGAGCACGGGGCTGCCGGGCACGCCGACGCCGGTAGGACGTTACAGCATCCGCTATAAGGTGGCTTCGACGACCATGTCTGGCCCCGGCTACTACCTGCCCGGCGTGCCATGGGTGATGTCTTTCTCCAGCGGCTACACCATTCACGGCACCTACTGGCACAATAACTTTGGCCATCCCATGAGCCACGGCTGCGTGAACATGCGCGTCTCCGAGGCGCAATGGCTCTATAACTGGGCGCCCGTGGGCACGCCGGTCGTCATACACTGGTAACGTGGACAACCCTGTGGAATGCACCGGCTCTGCTGGTGCAGGGGGTCAACTCCTTACAGCCATCAGACGGTGAGTCAGCGAAACTGCGGGTCGCTTTTCAGCAATAGCCGCAGGCCCGTTTCCAGGTCCACCTGGGGCTGGTAACCGAGCAGCGCCCTGGCGCGGTGCAGGTCGGCCACCATGCGTCTGATGCCGCCGCTCTGCTGCTCGTTGGTGATCACGTTCGCCTTGCGCCCGGTGATCTGCAGGACCAGATGGGCCAGGTCGTTGATGCTGACCTCCTGGCCGGACCCGACGTTGATGATCTGACGGTCCACGGCCGGTGCAGTGGCCGCGGCGACGAGGGCATCCACAACGTCATCAATGTAGACGAAATCGCGTCGCTGCTGCCCGTCGCCGAAGATGACCAGCGAGCCTCCGCTCAGAGCCTGCTTCAGGAATTGGGGAACCACGGGGGGATGAGAAGGGGGAATGGCCTGCCAGCGTCCGTAGGCGTTGAAGATGCGCAAGGCGACCGTCTCGATGCCGTACAGCGCCCCCAGAGTGAACAGATAGTGCTCGGCGGCGATTTTGGTCACGGCATAAGGCACCAGCGGATGGGGGCGCATCTCCTCGTGCAGGGGTTGCCGGCTCTGCTCGCCGTAGACCGTGGCCGAGGAGGCCAGGATCACTCGCTGCACACCCACGTCACGCATGGCCTCCATCAGGCTTACCGTGCCGCCCACGTTGACGTCGTTGTACTCCCGTGGGAAGAGCACCGATTCGGGCACCGACACCCGGGCCGCCAGGTGAAAGACGCACTCCACGTCTTGCAACAGCGTCCAAAGCTTGGGGCGGTCTCTCACGTCGCCGCGAGTGAAGAGCACCTGCGGCCTGAGCCGCTGACGGTCGCCAGCGCTGAGGTCGTCGAGCACGCGCACGTGATGGCCCTCGGCCACCAGGCGGTTGGCCAGGTTGGCGCCGATGAAGCCGGCACCGCCGGTGATGAGCACACGCATGTAATCGCCAACTCCTTGCCGATGAGACTCGGTAGATAGAATGGCTCCGCCAGGATCGCCAGTCCTGGCGAAAAGCGGAGGTCTGGCGATCCCCTCGGAGCAGGTTTCCATCCACTGAGGCTTGGGCGGCCGCTCAGGGTAAGCCGCCTGCCGACATTATAGCATAGAGGTCATCCTGCCGGAAATCCTCAACCTCAAACTCGAAACCTCAAATCCCGGTCTCGTCCTCTGGCGAGTCTGGCGGGCGTAGCGGTTTTGAAGTTTGGATTTTGAGGTTTGAAGTTCATGTGGGATGTGTTCATTGCCGACGCTGAGCAGCCCCCGGACCCGCTCTGGGTGGCCGAGCGTCCATCCTGGCGGGAGGAGTTATTGCGCGCCTATGTGGAGGAGTTCAGTACGCCCGGCGCGCTGCTGCTGGACCCCTTTGCCCGCCATCCGGCCTTGCTGCGGGTAGCCCGGGCGACAGGGCGACGCGTCCTGGCCTCCAACTTCGACCCCCTGCCCCTGCTCCAGATCCGCCTGAGCCTCTCGCCGCCACCGCCGCGAGCCCTGGACAGCATCGTCTCCCGCCTGGCCGACGCGCCCAAGGCGGGCAAACCCCTCTTCCGCCATCTTGACGACCTCTATCGCATCTACTGCCCGCGCTGTCAGCGTGTCCTGGCGGCCGATTACTTCGTCTGGGAAGGAGGCGTACCGGTAGAAAAGGGCTTTCATTGTGCCCGGTGTGGGGAGGAAGGCGCCGCGCCGATGACCGCCCAGGACCTGGACATCCAGGTCGCCGTGGAGGAGAAAGGCGTGACCTATTGGTGGCTGCGGCAGCGGCTGGCCGATGCGGAGAATGAAGAGTTCGGCAAGCGGGTGGCGGAGCTTCTCGATCTGTACACGCCGCGCAACCGCTATGCTCTCGCCGAGCTGATGCTGCAGGCCGAGACTCTCTTCCTCCCCAAAGAGAAAGCGGCCCTGGAGATCATCCAGGGCCTCTGCCTGGCCTGCCTGCAACGGTGCCACTCCCTGCACAGCGAGGCCGGGCAACCCACCTTCCCCCATTCGCTGCACCGGCCGGAGCGCTTTGTGGAGCGCAACGTCTGGCGGACGTTCGAGGCCGCCTATCGCACGCTGCGAAGCTGGCCCGAGGCGCCTCCGGCCACCTGGGCGGCCAGCCTGCCGGCGTTGTTTCAACCTGTTCCTGGCCCGGACTTTGGCCCGATGCTGACCCTGCATCGTACCAGCCGCCTGCTGGTCGAGGCGTTAAGGCCATATCCCCGCCTCAGCCTCATCTGCACCGACCCGCCGCGTCCCTCCCTGGTTGCCCACACCCTGGCCTTTCTCTGGAGTGGCTGGCTTTTGGGGAGGGAAGCGACGCAGCCCTTGCGCCCGTTGCTGCGGCGGCGCACTGCGGACTGGGAGTGGTACAGCGAGGCCATGGCCGGCGTCTTCGGGGCGCTGAGCCGCCTGCTGGCCGATGGCGGGCGGTTGCTCCTGGCTTTCACCGCTGAGGAGGAGAGGCTGCTGCCGGCGCTGCTCTTGGCCGCAGCGCGGGCCGATCTGGCCCTGGAGCACAGTGTCTACCAGTTTCAGGGCGAGGGGGTTCGCGGTGAGCGCGTAACCTGCCGGCTGCTTTTCCGCCGTCATCCCCGGCCGCTTCGCCGGTCATCCGAGTCGGAAGAGGCGGTCAAACGCTGGGCGGAGGACAGCGCGCCCACATTTCAGGAAGAAGGGGCAAAGGCGGCCCGGGCGGCGCTGCGAGCTCGAGGGGAGCCGGCCTTCCCCTCCTGGCTGCAGGCGGCCATCGTCACCCACTGGGGCAGCAGTGGGCTGCTGCGAACCGTGCCGCTCCGCACCTGGTCCTTCAGGCCGCTGTCCTGGCTGATGCGCCAGGTGAAAGCGGTGATGCCGGCCGAAGGGCTGGCGCCGGGTGGGTTGCAGTGGCTGGCGCCGGGGGCGGAATCGGAAGGCAGGCCCGCTCTGGCCGCCTGTTGCTGGCTGGCCGATCCCTCGTCGGCCGCCGAGCCACTGAGCCAGCGGGTGGAACTGGCCATGGCCGACCTGCTGCAGAGGGTCGAACCCTGGCCATGGATGGAATTGCACGATGCGCTGTGCCGCCGGTTCCGCGGCCTGTTGACGCCGGATCGCCCCTTGCTGGAGGCGTGCATCGCCTCCTACGGCCAGGAGCTGAGCACCGGCTCTTGGCAGTTGCGGCCGGAAGACCGGCCCCCGGCGCGGGCCGAAGCGCGCCGCCAGATGGTCCAGTTACTGGTGCAGACCGGGCAACGCCTGGGTTTCGACGTCTGGCTGGCGGAGGGGGAGCGACCAGGAGACAGGGAGACAAGGGGACAAGGAGACAGGGGAGAAGTCACCTTGTCACCCCCTCCCCTTGGCGCCTCCTCCCCTCTGGAAGTGGTCTGGCATGAGGGCGGCGTGCCGGCCTATGGCTTCGCTCTGAGCGACACGGCGGCGCTTGCGCCGTGGCTGGAGCCGCTGCCGCCTGCGCTGGCCGATGTTCCCCGCTACATCGTCGTGCCCGGCGGGCGCAGCGGGCTGCTGGCCTTCAAGCTGCGCTGCTGTCCCGCCTGGCGCCGCCAACTGGAGGCGCACGGTTGGATGTTCGTCAAGCAGCGTCACCTGCGCCGCCTGGCCGAGGCGGAGGACCTGGACCGCGCCGGCTGGCAGGCGCGTATCGGGCTGGACCCCATTGTGGAGCGAAGCGAGGAACAACTGGCATTATTTGAAACCACCGATCTCCACGGATGACACGGAGGCGGGCGGTTGGTAACGTCCGTGATGCCTGGCCTTTGGGTCGTAAGTGCCGCCGGGTGCATTTCAGTTTTTTGGAAATGTCATTGCGAGCCGAAGGCGAAGCAATCTCCTGCCAGCTAGTGGGAGATTGCCCTTCGGCAAAGCTCAGGGCAGGCTTCGGCACAAACCATGCCCTGAGCGCAGCGAATGGGGGCGTGCCTCGCAATGACACAGGCCAGGTTGGCTCTCGCTCTCGCCACTAAAGTGAAATACACCCGTGCCGCCTTGATGTTTGTGCCCGGCGGGCAGATGTGCTAAAATAGATGTGCAATACCCGATAGCGGATACCAGACTGGAGGTGGAGACTGAATTCGACAGCATTAGCCCATAGGATTGTGGAACTGGTGGAGGAGAAGCAGGCCGAGGACATCGTCCTGCTCGACCTGCGCCAGGTGTCCATCCTTGCCGACTATTTCGTGATCTGCTCGGCCACGACGGAACGGCAGACGAGGGCCATCATTGACGCCCTGAGCGAGGACATCCGAAAGGAAGGGGTGCGGCCACTCCACGTGGAAGGGGAGATGGGCAGCGGCTGGCTGCTGGTGGACTATGGCAGCGTCATCGTACATGTTTTCGCCCCTGTGCAGCGGGCCTACTACCAACTGGAGGGGCTATGGCAGCATGCGGCCATGGTGGTGAAGATCCAGTGAACGAGGGATGAGGGGCGAGGCCCCAGCACGCAGAGGAGGATGTGCAAAGAACCCCGCGTCAGGCAATGACGCGGGGTTCTTTCGTACACCGACAGCGGACAGCCTACTCGAAGATCCAACGGTCCGTGTCCCGTGACCAGGAGATCAGCTCAGCCTGGTCGAAGAAGAGGGCCACTTCGAAGGCGGCCGTCTCCGGGCCATCGGAGCCGTGCACCAGATTGCGCCCCACCTCCAGGGCGAAGTCGGCGCGGATGGTGCCCGGCGCAGCCTCGGCCGGCCTGGTTGCGCCCAGCGTTCGCCGCACGATCTCGATGGCTTCTCGTCCTTCCAGGACCATCACCACTACGGGGGCAGAGGTGATGTAGCGGATCAGGCCGGGGAAGAAGGGCTTGCCCTCGTGGACGGCATAGTGCCGTCGGGCCAGCGCTTCGTCTATCTGCATGAGCTTCAGGCCCACAATCTTCAGGCCGCGTCGCTCCAGACGGCTGATGATCTCGCCGATCAGGCCACGTTGCACGGCGTCGGGTTTGATGATGACCAGCGTACGTTCCACGTTGTCGTTCCTCCTGAGTTGTTGTTAGCTGCGTGCCTACACCAGCCGATGCAGCCCCTTGAGCTGAAGCAACAGGGTGTCCACCGGCGTTTCGTCATAGGGGGAGGGCCCCAGAGGGTCCAGCACCTCTCCTTCTTCTGGCGTCAGCTCGCCCAGCAGCACGCGCAGGGTGTTGAGGATGGCGTAGGCCAGTGCTTGCAGATGGTAGCCGCCCTCCAGGGTGAAGGCCAGGCGGCCGCCACACAGCTCGTCGGCCATCGTCTTGAGGGCGTGAGCGAGATAGACATAACCACTGAGCGAGAGCTGCATTCCGGCCAATGGGTCCTGCCAGTGGGCATCGTAGCCGGCGGAGACCAGGATCAGTTGGGGCTGAAAACGCTCCGCCAGGGGCCACAGCAGTTCGTCGAAGATGCGGGCGTAGCCCTGATCGCCGACGCCGGGGCGCAGGGGCACGTTGCAGATGGTGCCCTGGCCTTCGCCGCCGCCGATTTCCCGCCAGTCGCCGCTGCCGGGATAGTAGGGGTATTGATGGGTGGAGAAGAAGAAGACCGCCGGATCGCGCCAGAAGGTGTCCTGCGTGCCGTTGCCGTGGTGCACGTCGAAGTCCACGATGAGCACCCGTTCCACGCCGCCCTCGGCCTGGGCGTAGCGGGCAGCGATGGCCACGTTGTTGAAGATGCAGAAACCCATGCCGCGGCCGGTGATGGCGTGATGGCCCGGCGGCCGCATCAGGTTGAAGCCATACGTCGCCTGGCCCTGCAGCACGGCCGCCACCAGGTTCACCAGGCCACCGGCCGACAGCAACGCCGCGTCGTAAGTGCGGGGGGCGACGTAGGTGTCCGGGTCGAGGTAGCCGCCGCCGCGTTCGGCCATGCGTTGCACCGTCTCCACGTAGGAGGGCGAGTGCACGCGTTGCAGGCGTTCCATGCTCACCGGGGTGGCCTCCACCAGGGCCATGCGGGCCAGCAGCCCCTGCTGGCGCAGCAGGTCCATCGTGCCTCGGAGCCGTTCGCGGTTTTCCGGATGGCCTGGGAGGGTGTGTTCCTGTTCCAGGGGATGATAGCAGTAGGCTACAGACATGGCGCACCTCGTTACGTAGGCAATGGTTTGACGTCAACATTATAGCAGATGCAGTCGCTAATGTCAATGTAAAACAACTTGACAGGAATCGCAGAAGGTGTTATACTCGTCATCGAGTTCCGGCCCCAGACGAGACCTTGGGCAGGCTTGTGCAGCAGGAACCTGGGCGCTCCCTTCGGCTCTCTCCCCGTTTCGTCATGTTGCTGCGCAAGGGCCCAGGCACAGAAGACAGGCAAAGGAGGATGCCATGAGACGATTGCTTTTCCTCACCCTCATCGTGGTCTTGTTGCTGGCAATGCTGCCGGTCACAGCCGCGGCCGCCCCAATGGGATCTGGATGCACCCCCCTCTACCACCGGGTGCAGCGAGGGGAGACCCTTTCCAAGATCGCTGCTCGCTATGGTGTCAGCGTATGGGCCATCGCCAGTGCCAACGGCATCAAAAACATCAATGTCGTCTATGTTGGCCAACTGCTGGTCATCCCCTGCGCTGCGACGCCTCCGCCTTCCTGCATCCACATCGTGCAGCGCGGGGAGTGGTTGAGCCAGATCGCCCGCCGCTACGGGGTCAGCGTGTGGGCCATCGCCAGCGCCAACGGCATCTGGAATCTCAACTACATCTATCCGGGGCAGCGGCTGGTCATCCCCGGCTGCAAGCCGACTCCGCCGCCACCGCCGCCGAAACCGCCTGCCCCGCCTTCACCGCCGCCCTGCCCACAGCCGTGTCCACAGCCTTGCCCACAGCCATGTCCACAACCCTGCCCGCAGCCCTGTCCGCCGCAGTGCAGCATCACGCCGGTGGAGGGCTTCGGCCGCGTGTGGACCCAGAACGCCACCGTGCGCCAGAAGCTGGGCTGCCCCAAAGCAGCGGAGTACTCCGTGGACGGCGCTGAGCAACAATTCCAGCAGGGTATTGTCATCTGGCGGGGGGACATGGAGAAAGTCATTGTTCTCTACCATAGTGGGCGCTGGGGCACGGAAGACGATCCGTGGAAGGCTTGCCACTGCTACCATCCCCTGATCCCCAAGCTGGGCTGGCCGACCACGGGCCGTTGGGAGGGCAGGATTTCGGTGCAGGATTTCGAGGGCGGCACCATGCTCTGGACCCCCTGCGGTGGCATCTACGTGCTCTACAACGACGGTACGTGGAAGCATTACGACTAAACCGGTGATTGCCGTCCACTGCTAACGGAGGGGAGAGGACAGGCTCCGCGGGTGTGGCGCGTCCTTTACCGCGACTGCCTGCAAGAGAGGGCACCTTACCTCGACAATGTTAGATTAGTCATTGCGAGCGGAGCACCGCACGGGTTTCGCGGTGCGGAGCGAAGCAATCCCCTTCGCAAAGCAAGAGATTGCTTCGTCGCAAACCCCGCTCCTCGCAATGACTGGCGAAATGTAACATTGTCGAGTTACATCGCAGCCGTGGAGTTCCCGGCCGTCACCATGGTCGAGACAAGGCCGACATACGAGATTGGCGAAGAAGCGGGTGAGGCTTCTCCAGATCAGGGGTCTCGAGGCTAAGTCTGTCGGGTTAAGAGGGCAAAGCCCCTTCGGGCTGCGATGGTCAGCCCTGAAGGGGCTTTGTTCTTTCAGCGCGGGGCCTCCAGCTTTACATCGTCCGCAGCCGCATCCTGCCATCCGAACCAGGGACATACTCCATCGGCCCCTGCGGGATAAGATTATCCACCTCCAGGTAGCCGGCATCCATGTATTCCCATATGACCTGGAAAGGGGCTTTGCCGGACACCCACTTTTCCACGATGGCGACACCATGCCCGGGCAGAACCGTGAAGACCACCGGGCGCGGGTCCTCGGGATGCTGCAACGCCTCCGAGCGGGCAAAGGCCTCTTTGATGCCCCGGGCCTGAGCATCTGTGCCGCAGGAAACCGGATAGTGATAGTAGGGCGGGTCCAGGGGCACGTACTCCACCCGGCGGGGATCGTAGGCAGCAAGGCCGCGGTGTCCGTGTAGCTTCGAGCGGGCCACCGGTACCCGAACCGGGGTATCCCATGCTGATCCCAGCTCAACGGTGGGCAGCGCGCTGTCCATATCCATCATCTCCACCGCCTCGACGGAAGGGGGGTCGTTGCGTTTCCCTTCCACATGGCGCACCAGCGCCCCCCGACCGTCGGGCCGCACCCCTACGATCACGGCCAGGTCATCTTCGGTGATGTTCCCTTTATCCACAGGGCGGGCGCTTCCCGTCACCGTGGCGATGAGCGCGTTCAGCGTCGCATCCCAGGTGGCGAAGCAGCCCTCGCTGTATTGGCTGGCCACGGCATCCGAGACGACGGGTACTGATACCAAATCGGCAATGCGCACCATCTCGGTGAAGAAACGCCGCCGATCCAGTTGCTGGCCAGCGGCACACATGGCCGCAGGCGTGCTGATCTGTTGCCAAAGCGGGCGAGGGATGGGGTCTTCCACAACCTGGTGTTGATTGACCTCAATGGCGCTGAGCGTGGTGACCATGCGCAGCACGATGTCTTCGTAGAACGATTCCCGGTCCTCCGCCTCGCTGCGGGGATGGGCACCCACCAGGTCGAAATGATACACCGCCTGCGGATGGTCCTCCCCGACCAGAAGCAGGACACGGATGCTCTTGGTTTGAGCCTGTACCAGCCGTTCCAGAGCCAGAATGGGGCCGCCACGGTGGCCTTGCTCGAAGAGGACGCGGTAGGCCCGGGGAGCAAGGCCGGGGAAATCGTAGTCGGCCGGGTCAGGAGGTTCCTTCATCAACAGAGCCCGAAGGCGATCCAGCAATTGTTGAAACCTCAGGGGAGCCACTGGTACCAGCGTGTAGAGGGTGGGAGTGCGCTTGAGCTTGAAACGCCGACGAGCGGTGAAGAAGAGAGCCTCATGCCAATCCAAAGGCTCACCAAAGAGGGCGGTGGTCAGAATGGCATCCGTGCGCTCATCGGGTGTTGACTGGACCTGATGGCCCAGACGGCGGAGGTGACGCTTCAGACCATCCACTACTTCCTCAAGCAGGGGTGTCATGGGGCCGGGTATGAAGGCCACCTGCACCCTGCGCAGCCATGGATGGATAGGTTTGACGGCTGTGGATTTCCTGAGCGCAATACTCATGATGTGCTGCTCCCTCTATGGAGTAAACCTTCGTGTGGGCCTGCCTGCGTCAATCAAACACGAAGATGGACTTGATCGCCCGATGTCGGCCTTTGTTGGCTGTGACGGCCAGAGCTCTCTTGTAATCCTCCAACTGGAAACGATGGGTCACCATCGGGGAAAGATCAAGCTTGCCTTCGGCCATCCACTCCAGGGCCAGTTGTATAGTGCGCACCGCCCGGCCCTGGAACGTTTCCACCCCGCCCCAAACACTGCCCTTGACCGTCAGCTCATTCAGCCAGATGGGGGTCCAGTCCACCTGCTGGAGGAGGCCGGCCATGCCCAGCAGCACCACGGTGCCGCCGCTGCGGGCCAGGCGCAGGCTATCGTCCACGCTGTGCTTGGTGCCCACGCATTCGTAGACGATGTCGGCGCCGCCCACCAGGATCCTCTTGCCCAGCACCGGCTTATACAGCTTGCCGCCCGTGGCCTCGGCTACGGCCTGGAAATAATCCCCATCCCGTAGATAAATGATCTCGTCGGCGCCGAAGCGGCGGGCCATCTCGCCCTGGAAGGGATACTTGGCTACAACCAGCACTCGCGCCTTGCAGCCCAGGGCCCGCAGGGCGGCCACAACGCACAGGCCGGCGGTGCCGGCCCCTGACACCAAGACGGTGTCCTCATCTTTCGGCAGGTTGCGCATCACCGGATGCAGGGCCACGGAAAAGGGTTCGGCCATCAGCGCATTCTCATCGCTGACGTTTTGGGGCACTCGAACAAGCTGAGAGCGATGCGCCACAAAGTAGGGGCCCCAGCTTCCGCCCGTATCCCGACAGAAGCCGATGCTGAGGCCGGACACCACGCCTTTTTCGGCCAGGTTCTGACATAAAGAGATCTCACCCCGCCGGCAGAAATCGCACGGCTCCTCGATGCCGCGCGCGACGCAGGGGAGCAGGGGGTCCGCCACCACCCGATCGCCGGGGGCGAAGCCTTCTGCCTCCTGCCCTGCCTCAACGATGGTCCCCACGTTCTCGTGGCCCAGGATGGTGGGCAGTGGAACGAGAACGGAGAGGGCCGGGTTCACCTTCAGCAGGACGGCATTCATGTCGCTGCCGCAGATGCCACCATAACGGGTCTTGATCTTCACCCACTGGGGGCCGGGAAGGGCGGGCTCAGGCACTTCACTGTGGCGGATCATGGCCAGGGGACCCCAAAGAACCGGCGGATAGAGCGCTCCCACGGCTCTGGCCAGGAGGTAGCGGGGAATGTGTTGGGTCAACTCGATCAACTGGATGGCTTTCACGGCAGCCTCGTATAATTGGAGCTCCTGCTGGACGGCCACGTCCAGCCCTTGCTTCTGAGAGTGTAATGAATTATACGCCTTCCCCTGGTTTCCTACAAGCTTCTACACCCCAGGCTTGTGCAGCGATCAGGCGCAAGCCTCAGCAAATGCCCACCCCGATTTGGCGCAGTGCTCCCATTCAAGCCCTTACTGCCCTTTCAGACCTCCCTGCTTCTTCAACCACACTTGAACATAGTGGTCCCTGCGTGCTCTGCGGTGAGATAAACCTGTCGGTTTGAGGCGAAGCTTCACTGGGCAGTTACAGGCAAAGAAGATCAGGGAGCAAGCTCGATGGCTTTCAAGATCACATATTCACCGCGCAGAAGCCCGAAGGGGCCGCGGCGGGCGGGGATGCGCTGGCCGTCGCTGGCCCGTTCCAGGGCGACGACGAGCCGGTAGCGGCCAGGCGGCGCGTCAGCGGGGACAGTCAGCTCGTGGCGGTCGCCCACAGGGTAATCCGTCGCCCAGAGCGAGGTGGGATAACGGCCATCCACCGGCCGGCCCGCGGCGCGGGCCACGATGCGGTCGCCTGCGTCCAGCAGTTGCAGCACCACCAGATAGTCGTCCACGTACGGCGAGGGACGGGGACGCCAACACAGCTTGACGGGGATGACATCGCCGGGCCGCAGCCGCGTGGCCGGGCTGTAAGCTTCGAGCAGTTCGATATAGTCGAAGCGGGCCAGCGGGCGCTCGCCAGGCCTCATGGACGGCTCCTCGGGCAGGGTGATCTCCACGCCGCCCAGTTGCAGGCGATGGCCATCGGCCACGGAGAGGCCATCTTCGGAGACCGCAGGCAGCGGTTCAGCCATGGCCGGGTCATACAGCACCAGCTCGACGCTGTACCGGCCGGGAGGCGTATCCCCAGGCACAGGCAGGCGCACAGGCTGGCGTTCAACGCCCCCCGCTGGCCAGCGGGAGGTGGTATAGAGGCTGCCCAACGGGCGCTCGTCCGGCGGCTGGCTCCAGACGCGGCCCTGGGCATCCACCAGGCGCAGCGAGGTGGCGTAGTCGGCGGCCGGAGGCTGGCGTACCTGCCAAAAGAGGGCCGTGTACAGCGTCTGCCCGGCGGCAAGGGTGCCGCAACAGGGCGGGACGTAGAGCGTGAACAGGTCGCCGAAGGCAGCGCGGCGGGCATCGGCCGGCGGCTCAACAGCACGCTGGCGGGGCAGCACCCCCTGCACCCGCATGTTGGCCTCGCCAGTGAAGACCCGATCCTCGAACAGCTCCCCATAGGCGTCCAACAGGCCCCGGATCACCCCCTGCGGGTCGTTGACCGTGTCGTAGATGCGGTAGTGCCACAGGCGAGGATGGGTGGCCAGGAGCAGGGCGAGCTTCTCCTTCGCCAGGTCGCCGGGCAAGGCGTAAAAGTCGGACGCCGGATCGCCCCAGCCCAGGCGGGGGTCGCCGTCAATGTGCCCTGTCTGCACGATGACCGCGCCGTCGGCGGAAGCCGCTGCTGGGGTGTAGTCGCTCAGCCGCCCGCGCCAGGCGATGGGCAACTGCAAGTAGGTCAGCAGCGCCGTGTAGCTATAGCCGGCGTTGACCAGGATGACGTCACCGGGCCGCCACTGTTCGCTCAGCAAGCGTGCGGCGGCGCGGTGGTCGTCGCTGGCGTAGCGCGGGTCGCCCCACAGGTTGTGCAGGGAGAAGCCGGAAGCGGCGAGGATGACGGCCAGCGCGCCGACGGCCAGCGGCCGCCTCCAGCGCCGCCAGCGGAGGAGAGCCACAATGCCTGCCGCCAGGACCAGGCTGAAGGGCGGTGCGTAGGCGAAGACGTAGCGGACGTGATATAGCGGCGTGAACAAAGAAGCCAGGAAGACAAGCAGCACCGGGACGAGAGTATGGATGGCCAGGGGAAAGGAAGGAAAGGAGGGAAAGGAAGGGACGATCTCTTGCATTCCCTCCATTTCCTTCTCTTCCTTCGTTTCCCTTCTTAGAAGCCCAAGTATGTAAAGGGCAGCCGTCATGACTAAGAGCGGCCACACGCGTTGCGGTTCCACGGATTGTCCGAAGCTGAGCGCACTCCAGGTTTCCGTCAGCATGTCCCACAGCCCGGTAAAGGTGCGCCAGGGCGGCACGGGCGGGTCGGTGGCCTGCCGCCAGGCGATGGGCAGCCAGGGTGCGTACAGGAGCAGAACGGCGGCCTGGGCGAGGAACCAGGCCCGAAGCCGGAACCTGGAACCTGAAACCTGGAACCCTCCGGGCCGAGCGCCTCGGCCGACGCCTCGGCGGAGGCCCTCAGGGCGAAGCCTGGAACACGCCACTACGATGACCCATAGATTAAGGGCGACGAGGAGGAAGGCGAAGTAGTAGAGAACGTAGAGGCCAGCGGCAGCAGCGAGGACGTAAAGGATGAGTGCGCAGCGGTCAGGGGTCAAGGGATAGGGGTTAGGGGAGGTTCCCTTTGGCTCAGAACCTGAAACCATCTGGGGGCTCACGAAGTGGATGATGCACCGAAGACAGATCAGCCCCAGCACCGCGCCGAGGGTGTACATGCGCACCTCTTGCGCGTACCAGACGTGGAAGGGGGAGATGGCCGTGAGCGCTGCCGCCAAAAGCGCCGTCGGCTCATCGTACAGGCGGCGGCCCAGGGTGTAGATGAGCGGGATCAGCATCATGCCGAAGACGAGGGAGAGGAGCGCAGCAGCGAACTCCAGGCCGTGGCCGTCGGCGTCGGCATGGCCGGTGGGATAGCCGAAGAGAAGCAGCCAGCCGCGCAGCAGCAGATAGTAGCCGGGCGGATGGATGTCGCCGGCGGTGTGGGCGATGAGGGCGGGCACGGGCTTGCCCGCCAGGTGCACGCTGACCGTCTCGTCGTACCAGAGGCTCTGCGCGCCGAGCCGGTGCAGGCGCAGGCCAAAGGCGGCCAGCAGGATGAGCAGCAGGATCAGGCGAGAGCGAGCAGCGGCATGGCGAACCATACTTTCATCTTACCACAATCGGCCCGTTCTGGCAATCGAGTGCCCTCGGCCCTTGACGAGAACCGCCTTTGTGCATATCCTGCTTCGAAAATGTCACCCTGAGCGCAGCGAAGGGTGACATTTTCAACTTCAGGGTGGCCCGTTGGGCCATGACGACTGCCTCCAAGTTGGCTGCACAAGTCTATACACAAATTTGACAAAGCTTTGACATTGTGCTATAATGATGGCCGAGTTCAGGCGAGCGCCATGTGTTCTGGCCACAGCCCACAGGACGCCCAGGGCGCTCCAACCGCCGACCGCGCACTGTTCAGGAGGATGACATGAGAATACTACGCCTCGCCGCTTTTCTGCTGCTGGCCACAGCAATGTTGGCCGGAGTCTCTCCCGCCTATGCCCATGTGCCCTACATCGAGCGGGAAGACTACACGGAGGAGGCTCCCGCCGTTGTGCGTAACGTCGAGCAGTCCAAGGCGTTCTATGCCTGGCTGCAATCGGCCGATGACGTGGACTATTATCGCCTGCAAGTACAGGGGCCGACCCGGATCTTCGCCCAGGTCATTGTCCCCGTCTGCCCCGGCTACGAGGAGTTCCGGCCCAGTTTCGCCGTGATCGGCCCGGGTCTGCCCGATCCCACCGAGGAGCTGCCGGTGCTGTTGCCCGAAGGCTATGGCGCTATCATCGTGCCCAACGGAACCCCCGGCCAGCCGCGGGAGAGCTTCTACGAGCCCTTTGGCGGCAAATCCTATTACGACGGCCCCCTGTTCGACCAGACGGTCGAGATGCCCGGCGATTGGCAACTGATCGCCTGGGACCCCTACGGCATGGGCGGTGACTACGTCACTGTGGTGGGGGCCGGAGAGCAGTTCGCACCCGCTGACATCCTGCGCTCCATCCACAACACGCTGATCATCCGGCGGAACGGTGAATTACACACCGACTGCTGAGATCCCGGACCGTGGACAAAGCAGGAACCGCATCTGTCCCGTTAGAGGTAGAAGACGGGTTTCTGGGGCTATCATGACCTACACGACGCCGATGTTCAATCTGAAAGCTGTCGTCGAAGAGACCGGCATCACCGCCCACACGCTGCGCGCCTGGGAACGGCGCTATGGCCTGCCGCGGCCGGCGCGCAGCGAAGCTGGACACCGCCTCTATTCGCAGCGGGACATTGATGTGCTCAAATGGCTGATAGCCCGCCAACAGGAAGGCCTGAGCATCGGGAGAGCAGCGGAATTGTGGCAGGCGCTGGAAGCCGAAGGCCGGGAACCTCTGCAGGCGATGCCATTGCTTCCTCCAGCCGCCATGCCGGCTGGAGGAAAGCTCGCCGAATTGCGCCAGGCTTGGGTCTCGGCCTGCCTGGCCTTCGACGAAGCCCGCGCCGAACAGGTGGTCACGGGGGCTTTCGCCCTCTACGGGCCGGAGATGGCCTGCCTGGAGGTGCTGCAGAGGGGGCTTGCGCAGATCGGCGAGGCCTGGTACGCTGGCCAGGCCAGCGTGCAGCAGGAACACTTCGCCACCGCGCTGGCCATGCGCCGCCTGGACGGATCGGTCCTGGCCACGCCGCCACCGACACGGGCTGGCCGCATCCTGGTTGCCTGCCCGCCGGAGGAGGAACACGCCTTCAGCCTGCTGCTGGCCGCCTTCCTGTTGCGGCGACGGGGTTGGGATGTGCTCTACCTGGGTGCCAATGTGCCCATCGCCCGCCTGGAGACGGCCATCGCTGCTCGCCGGCCGCAACTGGTGCTCTCAGCGGCCCAACAGTTGCCCACAGCGGCCACCCTGCTGGAGATGGCGCGCTTCCTGTACGGGGAGCAGATTCCGCTGGCCTTTGGCGGGTGGATCTTCAACCGCCTGCCGGCATTGCCTGCCCGCATCCCCGGTCACTTCCTGGGCCAGACTATCCCGCAGGGAGTGCAGGCAGCGGAGCAATTGATGCTGGCGCCCCGCCCGCTGCCTCAGGCCGGGGGTCAGGAGGTCGCCTTCGAACACGAGAGCAGCCAGGAGCGGCGTCGGGCGCTGGCCCACTACCGTGAGCGCCAACCGCGCATCGAGGCGGAGCTGTGGCAGAACCTGGCCACGATGGGCATGGCCGAAAAGGACCTGACCATGGCCAACGACGCGCTGGCGCGCCATATCAGTGCTGCCCTGATCCTGTGCGAGATGAGTTTTCTCGACACCTGCCTGGATTGGGCGCAGGGTCTGTTGCACAACCATGGCCTGCCCTTGGACGTCCTGTCAAACTATCTGCGCGCTTACCATCGAGCCGCCCAGGCACATCTGGATGAACGCGCCACGCCTATCGTCAATTGGCTGGCCACACAATTATCACAGGAGAAATAGAAATGCGAAAAGACATCGTCAGACAATGGGTCAATGTGCTGGCATTGGTCGTGACCTTCGTTATCAACTCGTTGGCCGCGGCCCTGCCCCTGGGCGGGCTGACCACGGGAGAGATATCCGATCTCTTCCCTGTCTACTTCACGCCCGCCAACTATGTGTTCAGGATCTGGTTCCTGATCTACGCGGCACTGTTTGGTTTCATCGTCTACCAGGCTCTCCCTTCGCAACGGGAGAACCCACGTCTGCGCCGCGTCGGCTACCTGTTTGTCCTCAGTGCTCTGGCCAATACCGTCTGGCTGCTGCTGTGGCACTTCTGGCGCTTCCCGCTCAGCCTGGTGGCCATGATCGTGCTGCTGCTGACGCTGATCGTCATCTACCTGCGCCTGGGCATCGGCCGCACCAGGGTCAGCACGGCCGAGACCTGGCTGGTGCGCGTGCCCTTCAGCATTTACCTGGGCTGGATCACCGTGGCCACCATCGCCAACGCCACCACAGTCCTGCAGTATTTCAACTGGAGCGGCTGGGGCCTTAGCCCGCAGGTCTGGACGGTGATCATGCTGGCCGCGGCCACGGTCATCGGCGCGCTGGTGAGCCTGAGGCGGGGCGATGCGGCTTACATGCTCGTCCTCGTCTGGGCCTTCGCCGGCATCGCCGTGAAGCATGCGGCCACGCCCGTGGTGGCCATCGCCGCCTGGGTGGCCGCGGCGCTGGCCGCCGTCATGCTCGTTGTGGGCGTGCTGCTGAAAAGGGCGAGAGGCGGGGGACGAGAGGCGAGAAGCGAGGCGTGAGAGGCGAGGGGCAAAGATGAGCATCGTCCTGCTGGAAGGCCAGCGGGGTGTGCCGCGCTGCCTGCGGGAACTGGGCTCACCTTTCGTTTCCCGGAAGCGGAGAGGGCCCTGTGCGACGTGCTTGGAGCAGCGTGACAGATGAGCACGGCGATCTGGTGGGCGCGGCGCGATCTGCGTCTGGCCGACAACCAGGCCCTGCAAGCGGCGCTGGCCCACGCCGGGCAGGTGGTCCCCGTCTTCGTGCTTGACCCGGTGCTGCTGACGGCGCCCGAAGCCGGGGCGAAGCGCGCGGCCTTCCTCTTCGGCGGGCTGCGAGCGCTGGATGCGCAACTGCGCGCCCGCGGCAGCCGGCTGATCATCCGCCAGGGCGACCCGCGGGACGAGCTGGCCGCGCTGCTCGCCGAAAGCGGTGCCACGGCCATCTTCGCCGAGGAGGACCCCTGGCCCTACGGCCGGCAGCGGGACCTGCGCGTGGCGGCGACGTTGCCCCTGCACCTGGTCGGCGGCCTCACCGTACAGCCGCCGGGGGCTGTGCTGAAGGCCGACGGCAATCCCTACACCGTCTTCACCCCCTTCAGCCGGCAATGGCAGGCCCTGCTGTCGTCCCAAGAGCCCACACCCCTTCCGGCGCCCGAGCGGCTGGCCGCGCCGCCTGCTGTGGCCAGTCTGCCCATACCGGAGAAACCGGCCTTGCCTGCGGCAGTGCCCTTTCCGCCTGGCGAGGGTGAAGCCTGGAAGCGGCTGCGCGGTTTCGCCGTGGGCGAAAATGCACCCATCTATGACTATGCGACGCGGCGCGACCGGCTGGACCTGGAGGGCACGTCGCGCCTTTCGCCGTACCTGCGCTTCGGCATGCTCTCTGCCGGCCAGGCTGTGGCTGCGGCGCGCCAGGCGATGGACGCTGCCCCGAACGCGGCCGCCCGCCGGGGTGCGGAGACCTGGCTCAACGAGCTCATCTGGCGCGAGTTCTACATACATATCCTGCACCATTTCCCATACGTGCTGGAGCAAAGCTTCCGCGCCGACCTGCGGGCCATTCCCTGGGCCAACGACGAGGGGGACTTCGCCGCCTGGTGCGCCGGGCGCACCGGCATCCCCGTGGTGGATGCCGCGTTGCGCCAGTTGGCCGAGACCGGCTGGATGCATAACCGGGCGCGCATGATCGTGGCTTCGTTCCTGACCAGGGATTTGCTGATTGACTGGCGCTGGGGGGAACGCGTTTTCATGCAGCACCTGGTGGATGGCGACCCGGCGGCCAACAACGGCGGCTGGCAGTGGACGGCGGGCACCGGCAGCGACGCCGCGCCCTACTTCCGCCTCTTCAACCCCACCCTGCAGGGTCAAAGACACGACCCGCAGGGGGCCTACGTGCGGCACTGGCTGCCGGAACTGGCCCGCGTGCCCGAACGCTTTATCCACGAACCTTGGAAAATGCCGCTGGAGATGCAGCGCGCAGCCGGCTGCATCATCGGCGTGGACTACCCCGCCCCCATCGTGGATCACCGCTGGGCCCGCGAGAGGGCACTGGACGCCTATGGTGCCGCTCGTCGCAGGATGTGAAGCTCGAGCAGAAGGATCGGAACGGACAGGCTCAATCACTTATCCCGCGATTGCGCTGATAGATCAGGAGGCGGCCAGGAGATCGCCTCTGAAGGACGGAGACAGAAAAATGATTCCCAATCAGTGGTATGTCGTCCTGGATTCCAGCCAGGTCAAAGAAAGGCCCGTGGGCGTGACGCGCCTGGGCGAGAAGCTGGTGTTCTGGCGAGACCGAAGCGGGCAGGTGAACTGCTTCGGCGACCGCTGCGTACACCGCGGTGTCCAACTGAGCAAGGGCAAGGTCCTGGATAACGGCTGTCTGCAGTGCCCATTCCATGGCTTCCAGTACGATGCCTCTGGCCGCGTCATCATGATCCCGGCCAACGGCAAGAACATGCCGGTGCCTGAGCGCTACCGGGTGCATCGCTATCCCACTCACGAGGCACACGACTTCATCTGGATCTGGTGGGGCGAGGAGCCGCCCACAGAGTTGAAGCCGCCGCGCTTCTTTGACGACATAGACGATAGCTTCTGCTATGGCAAAGCCTATGATCCCTGGAACGCCCATTACTCTCGCGTCATTGAAAACCAACTCGACGTGGTGCACTTGCCCTTCGTCCACTACAACACCATTGGACGGGGCGGTCGCACATTGGTGGACGGCCCTGGTCTGCAGTGGGTAGACGACGACATGTTCTTCGTCTACGTCTTCAACCGTGTGGACGACGGCAGGCCTCCGCGCAGGCCCGATGAGGTGCCTACCCCCGACCCCACACGGGAGTACAAACTGGAGTTCATCTTCCCTAACCTGTGGCAGAACTACATCCATAGAGATATGCGCGTGGTGGGTGCCTTCGTGCCCGTGGACGATGAGCATACCCTGTTGTACCTGCGCTACTACCAGAGGTTCCTGACCATGCCCATCCTGGGAAACCTGGTCAGCCGCCTGGCCATGCCTTTCAACCTCTACGTCGCCCATCAGGACCGGCGGGTGGTCATCACCCAGCAGCCCAAGGCCTCCGCCCTGGTCATGGGCGAAAAGCTGATCCAGGGCGACCATCCCATCGTGGCCTACCGCAGACGACGGCAGGAACTGATGGAAGCAGCGGCGCGAGGCAAGGGAGACAAAGTGTAGGGGTGTGTGGAGAGATCGCATGAGGAATATGAGAAGAGAACTGGTACTGATCCTGCTCTTCGTCTTCATTGACGTCTTGGGCTTCAGCCTGATCCTGCCGCTGCTGCCCTTCTACGCCGAGACCTTCGCCGCCACCCCCACCACGGTGGGCCTGCTGCTGGGGGCCAACGCCTTGACCCAACTCATCGGGGCACCGATCATCGGACGGCTCTCCGACCGCTACGGTCGGCGGCCGTTGCTCATCCTGAGCATCGCCGGCACCCTGGTCGGATTCATCATGCTGGGCCTGGCCAATTCCCTGGCCATGCTCTTCGCCAGCCGCATCCTCGATGGCTTCCTGGGCGGCAATGTCTCCCTGGCCCAGGCCTACATCAGCGACGTGACAGACAGCAAAGAGCGAGCCAGGGGGCTGGGGCTGATCGGCGCTGCCTTTGGCCTGGGCTTCATCATTGGCCCGGCTCTGGGCGGGACGCTGGCCAGAAACGGGAACTACGCCCTGCCTGCCCTGGTTGCCTCGGCATTCTCGTTCCTCAACCTGCTCGGAGTACTCCTGTGGTTGCCCGAGTCGTTGCCGCCAGAAGAGCAGGCACGGCGGGCCGCAGAGCCTCGTGCCGCCTTCACGGCGCGGGCGCTGTGGGAGGCCCTGCAATTGCCTTGTGTGGGCCCTCTTTTGCAGAGCCAACTCGTTTTCGCCCTGGCCTTTACCACCTTCGAGACGATCTTTTCCCTCTTCGCCCAGCAACGCCTGGCCTTGAACGCCCAGCGCACCGGTTATGTGCTCACCTATGTGGGCGTTCTGGTGGTGCTGGTACAGGGAGTGGGCATCCGTTTCCTGGTGAGACGGTTCAACGACAAGCAACTGGTCTTCGGCGGAGCGATTCTGGGCCTCTTCTCCCTGCTCGCCTGGGCGCTCACGCCCTCGCTGGCCGTGCTCCTGGTGGTGCTGGCCCCGCTGGCTCTGGCTTCCGGCGTGCTGCGCGTCTCCATCAGCAGCGCGCTGACCAAGTCCGTCTGGCCGGAGGAGGTGGGTGGGGTGTTGGGACTCTCCGCCTCCCTGGGAAGCCTGGCGCGCGTCGTCTCGCCCACCGTGGGTGGGTTCCTGCTCAGCCAGGTGGGGACCGCCGCGCCGGGGATTCTGGGGGCCTTGTTAATGGGCTGGCTGATCTACTACACGCGGAAGCGAGTGCTCTTCGTGCCCGACCTGCAATGCCCGGCGCCGCGCTGAGGTAACGGCCACTTTTTCCAGAAGGGAGAGAAACGATGAAATGGATAGACGTATTGGAGGAAACCCAATTCATCTTCCCGGTCAAGATCGAGGCCGGGCGCGTGTGGGGGGTGTGAGCTCTTGCCTGGGGCCGTGTTCCTCTGGTCGCTGTTGGGTTTTCTTTGCGGCGCGCTTCCCTTCTCGCTGTGGATAGGCCATCTGATCGCCCGCACTGACATCCGTCGCTACGGTGATGGCAACCCCGGTGCTACCAACGCCTGGCGGGCCGGCGGGTGGCGGGCGGGAGTCCCGGCGAGCCTGCTGGATTATCTGAAGGGGGTGGCGCCGGTGTCGCTGGCCTGCTACGGCGCCGGCCTCAGCGGTTGGGCCCTGCTGCCGGTGGCCCTGGCCCCGGTCCTGGGCCATGCCTTCTCCCCGTTCCTGGGCTTCCGGGGCGGCAAAGCCCTTGCCGTCACCTTTGGCATCTGGACAGGGCTGACCTTGTGGGCGGGGCCGACCATGCTGGGCCTGGGCCTGGCCCTTGGCGCTCTCATCAACTCCGCCGATGCCTGGTCAGCGCTCTTCGGCCTGCTGGCCCTTCTGAGCTACCTGGTGCTCTCACATGCCCCGGCAACGTTCCTGGCCATCTGGGCGGGGAACCTGGCCATCTTTCTCTACAAGCACCGGCAGGACCTGAGAGCACCGCTCTGTATCCGCCCCTGGCTGCGCAAGCTGCTGAAGAGGTCCCCGTGAGTTCCTCCTTCTGGCTACAGCATCAGGTGAGCATCGCCGTCTTCCTGGCCGTTCTGCTTCTCATCGTCCTGAGCAACCTGCGGGCGCTGCGTCCGCTGGGCACCTATCCTGCTCCTCCCCGCATGCCGCGGGTCTCGATGCTCCTCCCCGTGCGCGACGAGGCGGAGACAGTCGTCTCCTGCCTGCGCTCGCTGCTGGCCCAGGACTATCCCGATTTCGAGGTGCTGGTGCTGGATGATGGCTCCACTGATGGGACAGGAGATCGCCTGGCCGAACTGCAGGCGCAAAACCGGCGGTTGCAGGTATTGCCAGGACAGCCGCTGCCAGAAGGGTGGCTGGGCAAGCATTGGGCCTGTCAGCAACTGGCGCAGAAGGCCTCGGGTGACCTGCTCCTCTTCACCGACGCCGATACCCGCCACGGGCCGGGCATGCTGCGGGCAGCCGTGGCCGCCTTGCTGGCCGAGGAGGCGGACCTGATGACGGCGTTTGTGCAGCAAGAGGTCATCTCCTGGGGGGAGCGGCTGACGGTGCCCGTCGTCTTCTGGTGTTTCTTCTCCGTGCTGCCCATAGGCCTGGCCCATCGGCTGCGCCTCCCCGGTCTGTCCCTGACCAACGGACAGTTCATGCTCTTTCGACGGGCAGCCTATGAGGCCATCGGCGGGCACGAGGCGGTGCGGGCCAACCCCGTAGACGACATCGCCCTGGGCCGACGGGTGAAAGAAGCAGGGCTGCGCTGGCGGCTGGTGGATGCCTTGGAGTTCGTGCGCTGTCGGATGTATCGCTCCTTTGGCCAGGCGCTGGAAGGGTTCGGCAAGAACCTCTTCGCCGCCTTTGACTTTCGGCTGCTGGAGTACCTGTTCGTCTGGCTCTGGATGATGTGGATCGTCTGGGAGCCGCTGGTCGTGCTGATGCTGAAGGCGACGGCGATGTCGCCGCCGAAGCCTATGCTCTGGCCGGCAACCCTGGCCGTTGCCGAGACCCTGGCCCTGTGGCTCATCGTCCTCAGCCGCCTCCGCTTCCCGCGCGTTCTGGCCTTCCTCTATCCGCTCAGTGTGTCCCTGCTCCTGGGCGTTGCCCTCCGCTCCCTGGCCTGGACGGTGGCCGGCAGGGCCGCCTGGAAGGGCCGGCCGCTGCCCCGTCAGCGGGTGAGACTGGTGTAAGCCGTCAGAGGTTTCCAAGCAGATCCCCCAGCTCCTCCTCCCAGAGATCCCTGAAGGGCATGAACTGCCTTTCAGTGAACTCGGCGTTCACCTTTTGCAGGTAACCGGCCACATCGAGCTGCGGCATGGCCCGGGCCAGGTGGTCCATCTTGGCCTCCCATTCGGCGATGAGCCTGTCGGCGCGCCGGGCCAGGTCTGCAAGATCCAGACCCAGACGGAACATGTGGTCGAGCCTGCGCATCAGGTCGTACCAGGCCTTGAAGTCTTCCTCCATGGCCACCTGTTGCACGAGCACCGCAGGCTGGGAGAAGTCATAGGCCGGAACGAAGGCATAGAAGCTGAAGAACTCGATCCCCCTCGCCTCTGCCTTATCTGCCAGGTACGTGCTGATGGTGGCGCCACCCTCGTAGTCGGAAAAGCGGACAGCGTACTCGGCCAATTCGGCCTTCAGCGCCGGCAGGCTGTAGATGCAGGAAATGTCCCTCTCCTTGTTGTAGGGAACCGGCGCATGGACGCCTCCCAGGGCCGCCACCCGTTGGATGCCCAGGGCCTCCACAGCGTCGAAAAACGCCTCCGCATAACGCTCCTCGTTCAGGTGAGGCTCCTCTCCCAGGAAGATGACGAACCCCTTTCGATCATCACCGGCATAGAAGAACTCGTTGCTTCTGCGCTCTAACGATTCCCGGTACCCCTCGCTGAGTTTGACCACCGGCCGGAGAAAGTGGTGCGCGCCGGGGAGCTGGAACAGATAGAACCCCTCCGGGGCCATTTCCCCGATGCGTCTGGCCGAGGTCTGTTCGATCAAGTACCTGGGCAAACCGGAGGACACATTGCCGGCATCTGCCCATTGCTGCCAGCCGGCGATCATGTACTGCGCAGCCTGGGGAAACTCCCAGAGTTGGATCACATCGCTCATTGCCATCACCTCCTCAGGTGGCTGTCACCTGGCTGCCGCAACATCGCGGATGACCAGGGGGAAATAGGTGACGGGCCAGGCGTCGTTGATCGCCGCAAACCAGTCTTCCGCGCGGCGATAGTCGGAATGTTGCTCCATATGGATAAAATGCCCGGAATAGCCGGAAGCCTCTGTGCCGCAGACCTGATCACCCGGCACGCCGTTGAGCAGCCGTCCTTCCACGTTCGTCGTGCCATTCAGGTGGCATTCGGGGTTCTCTCCCGGCCCATTCGCTATCCATGTCGGATTGTGTTGTACCAGGTTGGCCCTCAGTTCCAACACCTTATCGCCTGCAACCGGCGGTGAGGCCGAACCGTGCGTCAGATAGACATCCACTCCAGGGCAGCTTGAACTGCCCATGCCGTGAAACTGCAGGTGGTAGAACGGGACGCCGCGACCGTCGTAGTACTCCAGCAGCTCGGCCACGGTGGCGTAGAACATGTGCTGCGTGTTGTGCGCGGCGTCGGAGCGCTTGCCGTCGGCCTGGCAATCGCTGCCCACATCGCTGGCGTAGCGGTGGGCACCGTTCATCAGCAGCGTGCGGCTGCGCGTGCGCTTGAAGATGCCGGCAGCCTGGCGGTCGGTCCAGGCCTCGTATTTGATGTGCGGGGCGGCGATGCTCAGCTCCCGCAGGGCGAGCGGGTTGTAGACAAACGTGCCCCAGCCGTGGGTCAGGCGGGGCCCCGCCGGGTCAGGGTAGGTCTCGTAGCGGGTCTCCATGAGGATGCAGTAGGTGCTGCTGGCCTCAACATCGGTGAAAGTGGTTACCGTGAAATCGCCGCCCCAGTCGTAGCCGTTCAGGTCAATGCTCTCGCATTGGCCATTCATCATCTGTGCCACCACCTCACGCCACTGCGCCACCTCCTCCGCCGTAGGCACGTCGAAACCATCGCGGCCATCCTTGCTGTAGCGGTCAGGCACGTAGTCGTAGAAGCAATAGACCAGCTCTTCCAACGTGTCGCTGCTGCCCAGGCAGGGCACAGTCCCCCCTTGGGCTGCCGGGCTGCCCTCGGCAACAGACCAGACGAAAAGCAGACACAGCAAAAGGGTCACCGTTGCCCGCGTTGAAGAGAAGCGATGAACTTTCCCCTCCCTGGCCTTCATGTCTTTCACCTCCAAATCGTTTATAGCTGGAGCAGCGAGCAACAGGCAGCGCCTGTGGCAGGGGGGCGCACAAGGAAGCGCAGGCGGCCCTTACTGGCAAGTATAGCACAATCAGACCGGGACTGCAACAGTGGGGAAAGCGCCCAGGGTGCGGAATCCCTTCTTGATGAGGAAGCGCAGGTTGCCGGCTTTAGTGCCCACAGCGGGCGGCAACCTGGCCTCCCTCAGATCAAACAGATAACGCTGGCGCATGGGTCATCCTCGATGGGCAAAAGGCGCGGTGCTTGTTGGCACAAAGATGAGAGATGTGGTATGATATAGTGAATCTACTACATGATACACCAATATGCATCCCTGTCCAAAACGACATAGCGGTACCAGCCCGGGCTGACCGCGGGCGGCCAGGCTGTATGGTCGGATTGCGGCGATTATTCAGCCGCCAGGAGCAGCAGCGTCAGATCGTCGCTGCCACGCTGGAACTTCTGCAAGACCTGGAGGGAAGAAGACGATGAAGCGATCCCTGCGTATCGTGTTGACCCTGTTAGCCGTCCTGCTGGCCATCCTGGCCATAGGCCCTTTTCTGGTGCCCGTGCCCGCGCTGCAGGATACCGTCCCGCCGCAACAACTGGCCGACCCCGACAGCCGCTTCATCGAGGTGAACGGCCTGACCGTCCATTACAAGATGGCCGGTCAGGGCGAGCCGGCGCTGGTGCTTTTGCACGGCTTCGCTGCCAGCACCTTCTCCTGGCGAGAGGTCATGGCCCCGCTGGCCGAGCTCGGCACCGTCGTGGCCTTCGATCGGCCTTCCTCCGGCCTGACCGAACGGCCCCTGCCCGGCGATTGGGTCGGCGAGAGTCCCTATAGCCGGGAGGCTCAAGCTGACCTCACCATCGGCCTGCTGGACGCCCTGGGCATCGGACAGGCGGTGCTGGTGGGCAACTCTGCCGGCGGCACCATCGCTGCCCTCACCGCCCTGCGCTATCCGCAGCGCATCAGGGCATTGGTGCTGGTAGATGCGGCCATCTACGAGGGAGGCGGCTCCCCCGCCTGGTTGCGTCCGCTCTTCCACACGCCGCAGATGCGCCATCTTGGCCCGCTCATCGCCCGCACCATCCGCAGGCAGGGCGAGGAGCTGCTGCGCCTGGCCTGGCACGATCCCTCCCGCATCACCGCCGAGGTGATGGATGGCTACCGCGAGGCTTTGCAAGCGGAGAACTGGGATCGCGCTCTGTGGGAGCTGACTCTGGCCAGCCGTGCTTCCGACCTGCCGGAGCGGCTGGACGAACTCACGTTGCCGGTGCTGGTCATCACCGGTGACGACGACCGCATCGTGCCCCCCGAACTGAGCGTGCGCCTGGCCGGGGAGCTGCCCAATGCTGAACTGGCGGTGCTTGCCAATTGCGGCCATGTGCCGCACGAGGAATGCCCGCAGCCCTTCCTGCAGGCGGTGACGGCGTTTCTGGATAGACTCCCGTAGAACTGAGGGGAGAACATGGCCAAAAGAGTACAAATCAACACACCAGCTCCAGACTTCACCCTGGAGGATTTCCGCGGGCAGGCTGTCAGCCTGGCCGATTTCCGCGGCCAGAAACACGTCTTCCTGGTCTTCAACCGCGGCTTCGCCTGACCCTTCTGCCGCCGGCACATGGCGCAGTTGCGCCAGGACTATGCGGAGTTCACGGCCCGAGATGCCGAGATCGTGGTCGTCGGCCCAGAGGATGCGACGGCCTTCGAACGTTACTGGACGCAGGAGAAGCTGCCTTTCCTTGGCCTGCCCGACCCCCAATCCAGCGTGCTCAAGCTGTACGGCCAGGAGGTGAACCTCTTCAAACTTGGCCGCATGCCGGCGCAAGTCCTGGTGGACAAGGACGGCACGGCCCGTTACGTGCACTACGGCCACTCCATGAGCGACATCCCCTCCAACGAGGAGTTGCTCGCCCTGCTGGATGAGCTGAAGTCCGCCATCGGCGCGCAATAGCCTGTGGGTAGCCGTCAACCGCCTGCGCCGTCTGTTGGAGCCGGAGGCGAGCGGCGATTTCTACGTGGGCTTCTTCCATCTGGAGAACTACCGCCCCACTCTGGGGATTGACACCACCTTCGCCGACGGCCGCAGCTTCGAGGTGGACGGGGCATACTGGGAGCAACAGGCCAGCGACTACATGATCCGGGCGGTGGTTGTACACCGCTAAAGCTGTTTCAGAGCGGTCACCTGATTATTTTCGAGGGAGGTAAGCAAAATGAGCAGCAAGAGAATCCTGACGATCATTGTCATCGCCAGCACTGTGATGCTGGCAGTAGGGGCCGGCCCCCAGGTTAGCGGCAACGTCTATGCGCTGCCTGCTGCCCAGGCCGGCGTGACCATCCCCTACTCGGGGCGTCTGTCCCTTGCTTCGCCTGGGGATGCTGCGCAGAGCGCCGAGGCCGGGCAGCCTGCGGCCGACGGAGCCTACGATTTCAGCTTCGCCCTGTACTTTAGTTTCCGCTAACTTGTTTTGCCACTACATGTAGTAGCTTTGTTGATTCAGGCTACCGCATGTAGTAGGTCATCGGAGCGCAAAATGGCCCAAAATGGCTCAAAACCCCAACTTAGCGGAAAGTAGAGTGTACGATGTCCCGGCTGGCGGGGAGCCGCTGTGGACGGAGACGCAGGAAGGCGTGATGGTGCAGGGGGGCGCCTTCACGGCCTTGCTGGGGAGCGTGAACGGCATTCCCCCGGAGGTATTGGCGGGGAAAGAGCTCTGGCTGGCGGTGGCTGTGCGCGGGCCAGGGGAGGGGGAGTTCACGCTGCTGGCGCCGCGGCAGGGGGTGAGCGCCGCCTCGTCGCCGACCGGCGCGGCCGGCGGCATGACCTGCCCTCACGACCACTTTGGGGAAACCTGGACCGGCAGCGGCTCTTCTGGGCTGAACATCACGAACACCGGCGCCGGCAACGGCATCACGCTCCACAATAACAGCCAGTTTGCCACACTCCTGGCATACAACGCCTCCAGCGGCACCGGCGTGTACGGTTCCAGCAGCACCAGCGGCAAGGGCGTGTGGGGCTTCAGCACCACCGGCTTCGGGGTGTATGGAGAAAGCCCCCGCGGCACGGGCGTGTATGGGACGACCGCGATCACGACGGGCACGACGAGCGGCGTAGTAGGCGTGGTCTCCTCGCCCGACGGCTACGGCGTGTACGGCATGAACACCACTAACGGCACGGGCGTGTATGGCTATAGCAACGGCGGTGCTGGCGTGAATGCCCGGGGTGCGAACGCCGTAGTGGGTATCTCCAGCTCGCCCGGCTATGCCGCGATCTACGGTCGCAATGACGCCACCACGGGCACCGGCAGCGGCATCTGGGGCGAGGCCAAGTCTCCCGACGGCTATGGCGGCTACTTCAAGAACACGGCCGGCGATGGCGTGCGTGTGGAGTCGGTTGGCGGCAATGGTGTGTACGTGCACTCGGCGACCGATAATGGCGTGGAAGTGCGGTCGGCGGGCGATCATGGTGTGAAGGTGGAGTCGGCGTACTACGACGGTGTGTTTGTGAACTCCGCGGGCATCCACGGCCTGTACGTGAATTCGGCGGGCGGCAACGGCGTACTCGTGGGGTCAGCCGTGGATAGCGGCGTGTACGTGCAGTCGGCGCACAAAGGCTTGTATGTGGAGTCGTCAGAGTTGTACGGCGTGCACGCATTTGGAAAGTGGATGGGAGTATGGGGCGAAGTAGAAGGAACCCGCCATGATTGGGGCCTCCACACAACCGACTACATATACGCGCTTAGCTACTTTCTGCTTGGTTCGGTGATGCACGTCATGCAGAACGGGGGCAGCGAGCCTCTGGAACCGGGGGATGTGGTCGTCTTCAGCGGCCTGGGCGCGCCCCTGGAGGAGGGTGTGCCGACGGTCCAGGTGGCCAAAGCTGCCTCAGCTAACAGCACCGGCGTGGCCGGCGTGGTGTTCAGCCGCTATAATCCCCTCATTGTGCCGGAGAACGCGAAGCCGGGAGAGGACAGCATGCCCTCTGGCTGGGAGTTCATGCCGGCGGGGCCCGTGCCGCCGGGCGAATACCTGACGGTGGTGATTCAGGGCCCGGCTCAGGTGAAAGCCAGCGCCGTCGCCGGCCCCATCCGGTCCGGCGACCTGCTCTCCAGCGCCCCTGAGGCCGGCTATGCCGCCAAAGCGGCCGAGGTCTCGCTGGGAGGGGTCAAGATGGCCCTGCCGGGGACGGTCTTCGGCAAGGCGCTGGAAGCGCTGGACGCCGGCCAAGACACCGGCCTGGTATGGGTATGCGTGACGCTGCAGTGAGGAGGCCGGCGATGAAGGGGATAATGCTTCTGCTAACCTTGCTGGTTCTCCTCCTGCTGGTCGGCGCCGTGCTGGCCCAACCGGGCGGGCCCGGCCCGGCCGTCTGGTACACGGTCGAGGAGGGGATGGCCTCCGGCGGGGGTTATCGCCTGACCGGGCTGGCCTGGCAGTTTAGCGGCATTGCCAGCGGCGGAAAGTATCGTCTGCTGGGGCCGGCGGCGCCGGCCCTGCGGGGCAACGGCTGCTGCTGCACCTATCTGCCCTGTATCGTGCGGAGGTGGTGAGAGATATCCGAGCCTCAGGCAACACACAAGTCGCTCGTGGCCGTCCAGCAGGAGCACGTGTTATACGAGCGGTATCGGGCAGCACGCCCCAACGCCGATCGTGGATGCCACATAACCGTTCATTGCTCTACAAATCCAGCACACACTGCACCACGTGCTGCCCGTTCTCGTCCAGGAAGTACTTCAATCCCCCGTAGGTGGCGGCTTTGACTTCCACCTTCGGCTGGTGCCGCTCGATGTCCATCGGCTCGCCGCGGGCGATGCCCTCCAGCACATAGCCGTCATCGGTCCGCTCCAGGCGGGTGACCTGGAAATCGCTGAAGAACAGCCCCTCGATGTCGCGCTGCGCCAGTAACTCGTTGAGCAGCTCCACGAACAAAGCCGCCGGGTCACCCGCCGCGCAGCGGATAGGGACTTCCTGCCGCGCCACAACCCGCTCCAGATCCACCATCAAATGAAACAGGCCGAGGGCACCATCTGTCAGCGCCTCGGCCAGCGTCCGCCCGCAACTCCGCAGCCCCACGTCGGCTGTGTGGTCAAGATATTCGTAAGGCATAGATTTTCTCCAAAGCCGAAGGCAAAAACCTGAACCCGCCTACCTCCGCCAGAAGCGCCAATCCCAGCCGCCTTCCTCCTTCTCTGGCCAGCCATGCTCGCCGATCAGCGGCACGAAGGCCACGGGGGCCATGTTGCGGGTGGTCGTGCTCTGGCCCTTCTTGCGCACGCAGATCAGATTCTGGAACCCTGCCGGGCCCACGGGAGCCACCAGCCGCCCGCCGTCGGCCAGTTGATCCAGCAAAGGCTGGGGCACCTCCGGCGCGGCGGCAGTGACGATGATGGCCTCGAAGGGCGCATGCTCTGGCCAGCCGGCCGTGCCATTGCCCACCCGCACGTGCACGTTGTGATAGCCCAACTCGGCCAGCAATCTCTGCGCCCGTTCGGCCAGCACGGCGTGGCGCTCGATGGTGTAGACGTCCCGGGCCAGCTTGCTGAGGATGGCGGCCTGGTAGCCCGACCCTGTGCCGATCTCCAGCACTCGCTCGTGGCTTTGTAATTCCAGCGCCTCCGTCATCAGGGCCACGATGTAGGGCTGTGAGATCGTCTGCCCCTCGCCGATGGGCAGCGCACAGTCGGCGTAGGCCGAGGAGAGAAGATGCTCGGGAACGAAGCGATGGCGGGGCACCTCGCGCATGGCCTGCAGCACCCGCTCATCGGCAATGCCCCGGCTGGCGATCTGGGTCTCCACCATCCGCTCCCGCAGCCGTTGATATTCGGCCGAAGAGGCTTTCACCTCGCCACTTCCTCCAGGCCGCCAGCTCAATCAATGAAGTCGCGCAGACGGCGGCTGCGGCTGGGGTGGCGCAGCCGGTTGAGGGCGTGGGCTTCGATCTGGCGGATACGCTCCCGGGTCAGGCCGAACTTCTGGCCCACTTCCTCCAGTGTGTAGCTGCGCCCGTCTTGCAGGCCGAAGCGCAGGCGCAGGATGCGCGCCTCCCGCGGTTGCAATGTCTCCAGGATCTCTTCCAATTCCTCGCGCAGGAGAGCGTTGTCGGCCATCGCCGGCGGTGGCGGCGCTTCCTCGTCGGCGATAAAGCTGCCCAGCATCGTCTCCTCCTCCTCGCCGACAGGCTGTTCCAGCGACAGCGGACGGCGGGAGAGACGCAACAGTCGCCGCACCCGGTCAGGGGCCGATTCCATCCGGTCGGCGATCTCCTCGGGGGTGGCGGGGCGTCCCTGATCCTGCTCCAATTCCCGCGAGGCGCGATGCAACAGGCGCAGCTTGTCGCCGATGTGCACGGGCAGGCGGATGGTGCGCCCCTGATCGGATACGGCACGGCTGACCGCCTGGCGGATCCACCAGGTGGCGTAGGTGCTGAACTTGTAGCCCCGTGTGTGATCGAACTTGTCCACCGCCTTCATCAGCCCCAGGTTCCCCTCCTGCACCAGATCGAGGAAGGGCACGCCCTGGCCGATGTAGCGCTTGGCCACGCTGATCACCAGGCGGGTGTTGGCCTTGATCAGTCGCCGGCGGGCCGCTTCACCTTCCTGTACCGCTTTCTTCAGGGCTTCGATCTTCCTGGCGCTGAGTCGCCCATCGTCCCTGGCCAGCCGCTCGGCGGCCTCTGCCCCTTTGGCCACGGCTTTGGCCAGTTCCACCTCTTCTTCGGCGGTGAGCAGGGGCTCCCGCCCCATCTCCCGAAAATAGAGATCGGTGGGGTCGCCCACAGGCACGTCGCTCAGATCGGGCACCTCCTCCTCTCGCTTCGGGGGCTGCCCTCGGCGTGGCGGCCTGTCCTCCCAGACGTCAATGCCGCGCTCGTGCAACTGAGCAAACAGGTCCTCCAGCAGGTCCAGGCGCTCCTCTGCGTTGGGCAGGGAGTACAGGATATCGTCATAGGTGATATACCCCTGCTCTTCGGCCTGGCTCAGCAGCTCTTCCATGATGGCCTCAGCCGGCTCAATTTCCATTTCTGTTTCTGTGGTCTGACCCAGTTCTTCGTAAATCTCGTCCTTCATTCTCTCAACCTCGCCTCTGCATGAAACACAGATAGCTGTGAACGAACACAGAGAAACGTCATGGTGCTTCTCCGCGTTTGTCCGCGTCTGATTGATCTTAACTCAATCTGCACCGTGTGCATATGATGTAAAGCATACCGCCGCGCCGCCCGCCGGATCAAGGCCTGGACGGGCGCTGACGCGCCGCCTTCAGCTCCCGCACGCGCCCACGGCGATCAATCTGGAAACGCCGCACGTAGCGGGGCGGCAACTCGAAAGCAAAACGTGAAGGGCCGCGCAGGAAACCATCGCCCCGATCGCGGGTGGAACAGAGATAGAGCCGTTCCCTGGCCCGCGTCATGCCCACGTAAAACACCCGCCGTTCCTCGGCCAGCGCGGCTTCCTGCCCCTCCTGCAGCGTCGTCCACAGCGGCAGGTTCTCTTCCTCCACGCCGATGATGATGACCACCGGAAACTCGGTGCCCTTGGCGTTATGCAGGGTCATCAACGTCACCCGGTCTGGCCGGGTCTCGTGGGCGAAGGTGTCCACGTTGACCACCAGCGCCTGATAGTCAAGAAAGGCGGAAAGGGAACGGTCTGCGCTGAAACGCAGGAAGGCGGCCACCTGCTGCTGGAACGCCTCCCGCAGGCGATCCCAGGCTTCGTCCACCAGCGGTGGCGGTTCCTCCGCCTCCAGCCGTGCGGCAAGCAAGGTCAGCCTCTCCTCCGCCTGTGGCCGCAGCTCCCGCACCCGTGCCAGACCCACGATCTCCCCCGAACGCTGCACGACCCGTCGCGCCGCATTGAGCAGGGCCGCCATCGGGATCATTCCGCCATCCGCATTCCGCTTTTCGCAATGCAGCTCCAGCAGTCCCAGGACGGCCAACGGCAACAACTCGGGCAGAGCACGCAACGCCGTCTGCCAGCGGTTCTCGGCCAGCAAACGCTCGAAGAGCGCCGCTACCTGGCGCACATCCCCGGCCGCGCGGTGCTCCACCCGCTCTCCCAGGCCGAAATAGCGCAGCAGGCTCTCCAGACTGTAGCTCGCCGGCGCATCCGGCCCATCGCGCAGCAGGCGGCGGGCCAGCGTCAACGTGTCCAGGTACGGGTTGCGAAAGCCCCGTCCCAGCAACCGCCCGGCCTCGCGGTCGAGAAAGCGATTGTCGAAGCCTTCGACATTGTGCCCGACCACGGTGTCGGTGCCGACGTAGGCCAGGAAGCGGGGCAGCACCCTCTCGATGCCCTCGGCGTCCCTGACGTCTTCCCAGCGCAATCCGTGAACCTGGGTGGCCGCTTTGGGAATGAAACCCTGTTCCGGCCGCACCCTGGCGTAGAAGGGTTCCCCGGCCGGCCTGCCTCCCCGCATGGCCATCCCACCGATCTCGATGATCTCATCACGTCGGGCATTGGTGCCCGTGGTCTCCAGATCGTAGACGACGAAAGAACCTTCGCCCAGCCGCTCGTGGGCGGCCAGCAGGTCCTGGGCGAAACGGTAGGCAACCACGCTGCACGGAGTTTCGGGTTCCAGGTTCCGGGTTTCAGGCTCCAGGCTCCAGGCTTCGGGTTCTGAGGCCGGGCTTCTGGCCTCGAGTCTTAAACCCCCGGCTTCGGGGATGAGTTCAATGTCCAACGGGCGGCCCAGGTAGTGCTGCAGGGTGTGCTCCAGGATGGCCGCCGCGCAGGCGCCGTCGAGGGTAGCCGGCGCAGTCAGCCGGAGGCGGGCACCCGCCTGGAGTTGGTCGCGCAGCCGTCCAGCCTCCTCGGAAAACGCGCATCCGCTGGCCCAGGTGCGCCATTTCTGCCATTCTCCCCGCTCAAAGGGACTGCGCCGCTGCTCCAGCAGGGTGAACAGCTTTTCCATGATGACGTCTACGGCCTCCGCGCTGGCCGGTTTCAACTCCTCCTCGAACAGGCGCAGAAAGCCTTGCAGATTGGCGCGGGTGAGCGGGCTGAGCTCGGGGAAGGCCTGGGCACGGCGGGCCAGATCGGCCAACCCCACGGCGTGGAAGTCCGCCAGCCTTTGCAACTGCATCACCGTCAGCTCGTCGGCCAGCGTCTGCGGGAAGTTGAGCGCTTCGAGGATGGCCTGGTCGTCGGCCAGCGAGCGAATGAGGTGCAGGTAGCGCACCACTTCCCGCGCCCCCGGTTGCTCGAAGAAGTTTTTCTTGCGCACCCGCTGCAGCGGGATCTGCTCTTGTCCCAGGTATCCCTCCAGGTCGTCGGCCAGTTGATGGGTGCGATAAAAGATGGCGATGTCCCCGCAGGCATAGCCATGCCCGTCGGCCAGGCGGCGGATGAGACGGGTGATCAGGCGATGCTCCTGTGCGACATCGGCCAGCAGATAGTGATGGATGGGAGCCCCGCGGCCCCGGCTGGTGTGCAGAAACCGCCGGCGCTGCGGCGACCGCTGGCGGGCGATCATGTTCTGGGCAGCATAGAGAATGGTCTCCGTGCTGCGATAACACTCGGTGAGTTCGATCACCCGCGGGTGATAGCGGGCGATGAACTCGTCCACCAACTGCGGCTGCGCCCCTCGCCATTCGTAGATGGACTGGTCGTCGTCGGCCACGGCCATGACGTCGGCCCCTGGCGGGCACAGCAGGGTGAGCAGTTCGTATTGGGCGCGGTTGATGTCCTGATACTCATCCACCAGCACGTGCGGCAGCAGGCGTTGCAACTCCTGGCGCACCTCCGCCCGCTCCCGCAGCAGGCGCACGGTTTCGCCGATGAGATCGTCGAAGTCGAGGGCCCGGCGGGCACGCAAACCTTCGGCATAATCGGCAGCCAATTCGGCCCACAGTGGATCCCCGACGCTTTCGCCCGAGGCAGCTCGCGCCAGATCGCGCAACGCCGCTTTCTCGTAGCTGACGAAATCCCGCAGGCGATAGACCGGGTACAGCTCCTGGCTCAGGTTGCGCCGCGTGATGACGCTCCGCCAGATGGCGTCCTGCAGTACTTCGTCGGCGACGATGAAATCGGGCAGCAGGCCGATGGCCGCGCCATGCCGGCGCAGGATGCGCAGGCAGGCGGCGTGAAAGGTGTGGATCCAGATGTCTGCTGCCGCCGGCCCCAGCAGGTGTTCCAGGCGCGAGCGCATCTCCTCAGCGGCTTTGTTGGTAAAGGTCACGCAGAGCAACCGCGTGGGGGGCACCTTTCGCTCGACGACGAGATAGGCCACACGGGAGGTCAGGGTACGGGTCTTGCCGCTCCCCGGGCCGGCCAGCACCAACACCGGACCGGGCTCGAGTGTCACTGCCTGCCGTTGGCTGTCGTTCAGGCTTGCCAGAATCTCTTCCGTCGTGTGCAGGGTCATGATCAGGTGTCCACCGCCTCGTGCGGTTGCCCGGCTTGCTCTATGTTCTATTATAGCATACTCCTGGCGTAAGTCAAGGGGTTTTTTGAAACGAGTTTCGATCGTTGAGGCTTGTGCGCCATCCTTGCACAGGTCTGGCCTCCAACTTGACAAATATCAAGGGACATGCTACAATCTCCTCAGTTTAGAATGGTTATCGTTTAATGAGGCTTGTCGTGAGGCAGACGATGCTGACAACTGAGGAGATGTGTCGGAAGTTTCGGGCCCTGGGGCTGAAGGTGACGCCCCAGAGGCGCTTCATCTTCCAGGTGCTGGAGGGAAACCCCCATCACCCCTCGGCCGAGGCGGTTTACGCAGAAGTGCGTGCTTTTATCCCTGAGATCTCTCTGGCTACCGTGTACAACACGCTGCGCGAGCTGGTGGACCTGGGTGAACTGCGCGAGTTGAACCTGGGGGATGGCAAGAGCCATTACGATCCCGACCTGAGCAACCACCAACATCTGGTGTGCGTGCGCTGCCACGCCGTCGCAGACGTGACCTGTGATATCGGTGGCCTTACCCTGACTCCGGAGCAAAGCCGGGGCTACCGACTTCTGGGCACTGATGTGACGTTCTACGGCCTGTGCCCCGCCTGCCAGCAGCAGGCGGATTGGCCGGGGCAGGCTTTGCACCTGTGGGGGGTATCACCCGCAGCCTGAATGCACATTACGATCGAAAGAAAGGATGACCCAATGGCAAGAACAGATTTCGATTACATGAGCGGGGAGCAATACCTGGAGGAGATCCTTCGCCAGGCGATCCGCTTCGAAGAGGAATCGTACGCCCTTTACACCAACGCCATCCGGATCAGCACGATGGCCGATGCCCGGGCCATGCTGGAGGACCTGGCTGCGCAGGAGTTGGGGCACAAACAGAAATTGCAGCGCCTTCAGGCACAGGGAGTCGCCAACCTTGTCCCTGTGGTGAGGACGGCGGAGGCTCGGGACCTCAAACTGGCCGAGGTCTTGCAGGCGCCCTCGGAACTGGATGAAGAAGCCGACCTGCAGGACGTATTACTGGTGGCCATGCAGCGAGAGAAATCCACTCGCGAGTTCTATCTGAAGCTGGGACAGGTCACCGAAGAAGGGCCGGTCAGGAGCCTGTTCGATTTTCTGGCCGAAGAGGAGTTGAAGCATAAGCAGCGGGTCGAGTCGCTCTACGAGCAACTGGTCTACCGGGAGTTCTGATCGGAAAACGGCCAATGCGATTGGCCTTCTACCCTTTACACGAGGAGAACATAGCATGAAGAAGTACGAATGTCTCGCTTGCGGCTACATTTACGATCCTGAGCTGGGCGATCCCGATGGGGGCATCGCTCCCGGCACCGCTTTCGAGGACTTGCCCGACGATTGGGTCTGCCCTCAGTGCGGTGTGGGCAAGGACATGTTCGAGCCCCTGGATTGAGTGAGGCCGGCGAAAGCATGTCAGCCATTGCCATCAAACCCGACGTCTATTGGATCGGTGTCAACGATCGGACGACCGACCTTTTTGAGGGCTTGTGGCCGATCTCGCAAGAGGGCGTTTCCTACAACGCCTACCTCATCAACGACGAGAAGAAAGCGCTCATAGACCTGGCCAAAGCCTTCAAGGCGGACGAATTCTTCGACCACATCGGCGAAGTGGTGGATCCCTCGCGGCTTGACTACGTCATCATCAACCACATGGAGCCCGACCACACCGGCGTCTTGAACACGCTGCGCCGCATTGCCCCGCAGGTGACCCTTCTGGGTTCGGCCAAGACGAAGGAGATGCTGGCCTCTTTCTACGGTGTCACGGAAAACGTCGAGGTGGTCGGCGATGGCGATACCCTCTCTCTGGGCCACAGCACATTGCAGTTTTTCTCCACGCCCTTTGTGCACTGGCCGGAGACGATGATGACCTACGAGACCGGGCGGCGCATCCTTTTCTCCTGCGACGCTTTCGGTGGCTACGGCGCGCTGCGCGGGGCCATCTTCGACGACGAGTACCCCGACCTGGGCTTCTATCAGCGGGAGGCCCTTCGCTACTATGCGAACATCATCGCCGGTTTCAGCAAACGGGTGCTGATGGCCATCGAGAAGCTGGCCGATGTGCCCGTGGAGATCATCGCCCCTTCGCACGGGCTGATCTGGCGGCAGCATCCCCAGCTCATCGTCAACCTTTACCGCCAATGGGCCGAGTATGCCGAGAGCGGTGGCGAGGTCGGCGTGACCCTCGTCTACGGGTCCATGTACGGCTACACGGAGAAGATGATGAATGCGGTGGCGCAAGGCATCTCCCGCGCTGGCGTGCCGGTGGAGATTTTCGACGCCGCCAGGACGCACGTCAGCTACATCCTGCCCTCCCTGTGGGCCCGGATCGGCGTGATGGTCGGCGCTCCGACCTACGAGGTCTCCCTGTTTCCTCCCGTGGCCCAGGTGCTGGACATGGCCGTGCACAAGCGCGTACGGCATAAGAAGGCAGCCCGGTTCGGCAGCTACGGCTGGAGCGGCGGCGCGCAGAAACACTTCGAGCGCCTCGTTGAATCGGCAGGCTGGGAATTGCTGGACGTTTTCGAGTTCGTGGGCAGCCCTTCGCCGGAGGAGCTGGAGCAGGGCGAGGAATTCGGTGCCCGCTTCGCTGCACGGATCAGGGAGGGGCGATGACGGTTGTCACATAATGTCATGAATTTCACGATTATCGGCAACGGTGTGGCCGGCAACACCGCCGCCCTGGCCCTGAGCAGGCTCGTCCCAGGGGCGCGGGTTGACGTCTATGCTGCCGAAGCGCATCCCTACTACCCCCGCCCGCTGCTGCCCGAATTCCTGGCCGGCGAGCTGGACCTGGAACACCTGTACTTCAAGCCCCTGTCCTGGTATGCCGGGCGGAGCATCGCCCTGCACCTGGGCGTGCCGGTGGTCGCCATCATCCTGCAGGAACATCGCATCACGCTGGCGGATGGCACGAAGGCTGGCTACGATCGTTTGCTCCTGGCCGCCGGTGGCCAGGCCTGGGTTCCCCCCATTCGGGGCGCAGACAAGCCGGGGGTGTTTACCCTGCGCACGGTGGACGATGCCCTGGCCATCCAGTCCTATGCCCGCCGGGCGCGCCGGGCCATCGTCATCGGCGGTGGCCTGCTGGGCCTGGAGGCGGCGCGGGCGCTGCGTGTCCTGGGTCTCCAGGTGAAAGTGGTCGAGTTTCTGCCCCGCCTGTTGCCCCGCCAGCTCGATGCCGAAGGCGCTGCCGTGCTGCAGGGGCTGATCGAGGGCCGGGGCATCGAGGTCATGGTGGATGCGGCTGCGGAGGAAATCCTGGGAGCAGATGGCGTGACGGGGCTGCGGCTCAAAGACGGTCGGGAGATCGAAGGGGAGCTTGTGCTGGTCTCCACGGGCATCCGCAGCAACGTCGCCCTGGCCCGAGAGGCGGGCCTGGAGGTGAACCATGGCGTGGTCGTAGACGAACATCTGCGCACCAGCGCCGCCGACGTCTACGCCGCGGGGGACGTGGCGGAGTTCGATGCTCGGGTCTATGGCATTGTGCCCGCGGCCATCGAGCAGGCGCGGGTTGCCGCTGCCCACATGGCCGGCGACGAGAGCGCCACTTATCAGGGCACCGTGCCCTTTACCACGCTGAAGGTCACCGGCATTGATCTGACCAGCGTGGGCGTGATCATGCCGGAGGAGGGCCGGGAAGCGGAATATCAGGAGCTGCGGCGCACGGATGGCGCCCAGGGGCTGTACCGCAAGCTGGTGTTGAAGGACGGCTGCATTGTGGGGGCCATCCTGCTGGGCGACAAGGCCCGTGTGGGCCCCGTCACGCAGTTGATCAACCGGTCAGTGGATGTCTCGGCTCACGTCGAGCGGCTCCTGGATGACGATTTCGACCTTAAATCCCTGCTGTGAAGCGATGGTTTCCCTCTGGAAGCACTGTTTCCACCTGTGTGGTTGGTAGTAGGACAACTGCGAGCAGTTGTCCTACGCTGGTAGCCAGCAGCGCCCATCGCAACCGCACAGGTAGCACTGTTTCAGGATGTGTTGGCATCCTGACCACGACTCTTCACATTCAAGGAGAAGCAACGATGAAACTGATGACCAAAGACAATCTGCAAGCTGCCTTTGCCGGCGAGAGCCAGGCGCACATGAAGTATCTGATCTTCGCCGATCAGGCGGAGAAGGAAGGCTTTCCCGATGTCGCCCGTCTCTTCCGCGCCATTGCCTTCGCCGAGCAGGTCCATGCCACCAACCACTTCCGCACCCTGGGCAAAATCGGCCAGACGGCGGAGAACCTGCAGGCGGGGATTGATGGGGAGACCTATGAGGTGAACGAGATGTACCCCGCCTTCCGCGCCGTGGCTGAGCTGCAGGAGGAAAAAGGGGCGAACCGCTCGATGAGCTGGGCCCTGGAGGCGGAGAAGGTGCATGCCGGGATGTACGAACAGGCCCGCCAGGCCGTCCTCTCCGGCAAGGATGCCGAGGTGGGTGAGGTGTACATCTGCGAAGTCTGCGGCTGGACCGTCGAAGGCGAGCTGCCTGAGCGTTGCCCCATCTGCGGGGCCAGGAAGGAGAAGTTCCGCCGCTTCTGAGATGGGCGGACAGGAAAGACACGGTGTTGCCACGTTGATCGTCGCAGGTTGCCTGTGGGGTGCTGAACAGGAGGTTTGCTCATGGCAGAGAAGGAAAAGATCCCCTCTTGCGTGCAACCAGCAGCCGGCCCGTTAGTGCCGGCACCGAAGCTCGCCTCCGCCAAAGGCGAGCCGGCAACCGAGAAGGAGGTACCTGAGATGATCGCACGTGTGGGCAAGGAAGCGCCGGATTTTGAGACCAATGCCTTTGTGGACGGAGGCTTTAAGAACATCAAGCTGTCGGACTATCGCGGCCAGTGGGTGGTGCTCTGCTTCTACCCCGGCGACTTCACCTTCGTTTGACCGACGGAACTGACGGCAGTTGCCGCCAGGTATCCGGAGCTGAAGGCGTTGGGCGTCGAGGTGCTGGCCATGAGCGTGGACAGCGTCTTCGTTCACAAGGTCTGGCAGGAAGAAGAGCTGTCCAGGATGATCGAGGGGGGAGTTCCCTATCCCATGCTCTCCGACCGGGGCGGGCGCATCGGCACCGTCTACGGAGTCTACGACGAGGCCGCTGGTGTGGACATTCGGGGCCGTTTCCTGATTGACCCCGATGGCGTGATCCAGGCCATGGAGGTCCTGACACCGTCTGTGGGCCGCAACCCGGACGAGCTGGTCCGCCAGGTCAAGGCGTATCAGCATGTGCGGGAAACGGGCGAAGTCACCCCCTCCGGCTGGACACCAGGCCAACCCACCCTCAAACCAGGTCCTGGTCTGGTGGGCAAGGTCTGGAAGGTGTGGAAGCCCTGAGCATCCTGGAGGCAACCGTCCGACGATCAGCGTGGCTATTCTTCGAGAGGAGGGAGGGGCGATGACAGAGTTGAAATGCGATTTCTGCGGCGATCCTATCGAGGGGGAAGCGATCAGGCGCGGCGATCGCGTCTACTGCTGCGAGGCCTGTGCCTTTGAGGCCACCCGCAGCAAGGATTGCGGCGGCCGCGGCGATTCCCATCTGCCTCACCAGGTCGCGGAACCCGTCGAGCGGTGAGACCTGATCAGTGCATGGAAGGGTTTCAGGTTTCAGGTTCCAGGTTCCCGGTTTCCGGACCGAACCTGAAACCTGAAACCCTTCGGGCTGAGCGCCTCGGCCGACGCCTCGGCGGAGGCCCTCAGAGCTTGCCCTGAGTGAAGCGAAGGGGCGAAGCCTTTGAATCTGGAACCGCAGAGGGCGGTCGGATCTCGAAGGTATAAGATGCCTCTTCCGTGGTCACCGGCGCCAGCGCGCTGACCACCAATACGGCCTTTCTCCCCGTCTGCCCCAGGCCCTTGATGGGCAACTGCCCGCATCCCGTATCGTCTATCGTCATGCGCTGCACGCTGAGGCTGAGGAGGCCCTGCTCGATGACCTGCACCAGCCAGCGCTGCGGCAGGCGACCGTCAGTCAGCACCCAGCCTTCGGTTTGCCAGTCTCCCTCCCCGCTCTCGCCGTCATCGAAAAAACCCAGCGCAGGGATGGCGATATCGTCCACGAACCAGCCGGGGTAGTTCACCGCATCGTCGGTGACGTACTCGAAACGCACCAGCACCTCCTGCCCGACATACGGGCTCAAGTCCATCCGCTCCTTCACCCACTCCGCCTCTGCCGATGTTGGCGTTTGGATTTTGGTTTTTGGATTTTGAGCTCCGGACTTCCCTGTATAGCCGACGCCGAAAGCGTTGCCCACCGGATTGTAGTCGCTGCTGTGCTCTCCTTCCAGAATGTGCCAGGTGGCCCCGCCATCGGTGGAGACCTCCACGTAACCGTAGTCGTACCCTTCTTCGAGGTCGTACCAGAGCCAGAACTCCAGCGTGGCCTGGCTGACCTCGCTGAGGTCGAAGGCATGGGTCAGGCGGGTGTCGCTATCGTCGGCGCGGTGCGCCCACCAGGCGAAACGGCCGCTGTGCGCGGCGGTGGCTGCCAGCCGTGTCTCCGTTGCTCCGCAAAAGTCAATCACCACATCTCCCCGCCCGCTCAGCTCGAAGTAGTCGGCAGCATACTGGTGGACGGTCGTCCTTTCGCTGACAGGGTAGCTGCGATAACGGGCCTCCAGGGCCACCGGGCGGGGATTGTCCCGCTCGTAGCCGTAACGGCCATCCTCCAGCCTGGGCCTGTCCAGAAGGTTGGCGATCACCCAGTCGGCGAAGACGTCATCGAAGCGCAGGTCATAGCCTGCAGCAGCCAGTGCCTCATCGAAGCCGGCCGGCCCGTTGGCCGGCGAGGCCACCACGGCTTGCGTCAGCTCTTCGCCGAAGCGGTCGAGGAAGTAGCTCATGAAAAGATAGGCGTTGCCATAGTGGTAGGCATTCAACTCCGGATCGTCGGTCCAGGTGGTGAGCTGCGTGTCCGGCTCCTGGCTGAAGACCACATCTGCCCCGCCGCGGGAGAAGCCGTTCAGCTCCGTGGCCAGCTCTGAAAGCCCCTCGTTGACCCAGGTCTCCTCGTTGCGGTCGTTGGCCCAATGGATCATGTGCTGGAACTCGTGGGCCAGCGTGCCATCGTAGAAGGCGGTCCCCGGCGGGTTGTTCTCCAGGTTGATGTAGAAGATCTCCCGCTCGTTGGAGTAGGGGTTGGCCAGGCGGGAGAACTCATCGGCAGAGGAGAAGTAACCGGCCACGCTGTCGCCCAGGTTGGTGGCGTTCAGGATGGTCAGATGCACATCGTTGTCCACGCCGGGCGACCATTCGGAGCCGAAGAAGGCGCGGTTGGTGGGGTAAGTCCGCTCCTCGAAGCGCCGCGCCGAGCGCTCCAGGTCGTCCAGGTCCACGTCCACCCCCTTCTCCACCCACATGTAGACGTGCGGCAGCTTCACCAGCAGCTCCGCTTCGATCTGGAAGTGCTCTTCCGTGTCCACGTTGCCCAGCCAGAAAGTCTCCACATCGCCCACCTCGTAGTGGGGCGGGGTGGCGTTGACCACCACGGGGATCTCGCCGGCGTGGTGGCGCAGGCGCAAGGCCAGGTCGCGCAGGTCCCGCGTGGGCAACACGGCCTGCGCCAGGTGTTCCTCGGTGCTGGGCGCGGGTGTGGCCATGGCCTTCGCGGTGGGTGTCGGCGCCGGCGTATCTGTGACGAGAGGGGGAGACGGGGAGAGGGGGAGACCTTCTTCCTGTCCCCTTGTCTCCTTGTCCCCTTGTCCCCCTGTCTCAGAAGGCGTGGGCGTGCGTGTGGGCGTCGGTATCGCTGTCGGCGTCGGCGGCTGACAGGAGACGAGCAGCGAGGTCATCAGGCAAACGGCTGCCAGGCAGCAGCAGGCGAGGATGACCAATGTGACAAGGAGGATGATGAGATTACGGTTGGTGGTGCTCATTGATGCCATGCCTTGTTGCCCCGTTGCCTTGTTGCCCTATTCCCGCGGCGGCAGGGGTTCGATCGCCGAAATGCGCCAGTCGGTGACATCCCTTCGGAAATGGACGCGGAAATGAAAGGCGCTGTCGCCCTCGGAGAAGAACTCGATGGGCTCTCCTTCCGCCTCCAGATAGCCACCGGTGGCCAGCAGGCGATCGCCTTCGGGCCGCGGCAGCGACCAGCCTAGACCCAGCGCGGCTTCCACCAGCGCCTGATCGCTGACCCGTTCCGCCGCCGCGTCCAGGTCCCCCTCCCGCAGGGCGGCGATGAACTGGCTGAGCACGCTCATCGGCGTCTGCTGCAACTGCGCCGTCACCCGCACGTAGCTGTCCCCCTGCCGTTCCCAGACGGCGCCCACCCGCTGTTTGCTGTAATCGCCGATCTCGGCAAAGATTCGCGGCGCGGCGACGAAATCATCCGGCGGAGCGCCTGTCAGCCGCAGTTGCTCCAGGCCCCTGCCAGTAAACTGCACCTGCCCATCCACGCCACCCCAACTGCCGGGTGGCGCGTCCCACCAGGTCCACACCGGCTCCCAGTGGCCCGCTATCCTGCCGCTGCTGCTTATCTGCGAGGCGCAAAGCCGCAGCAACTGGTAATGCGCCTGCCGGCGGCTCCCCAGACGGTCGCCGGCAATGCCCAGTTCCAGGCCCTTCTCTCCATAGGCCGATCGCACGGCCTGCGGCGGCCGGCGCAGCGCTTCCCACATCCCGGTGCCGCTCGCCCACCACTGCTGCCACAGCTCGCCATTCTCCGGCCACAGCAGGTAGACCCACTCCCCCAGGGCAGCTACGGCGACCGGCCCTGCCCCTTCGCCGATGAAGAGGTACTCCTGGGTGCCGCGCTGGAAAACCAGCCCGCGGCCGGGCGAAGCGAGGAGGGCGCGCAGCGCGTCGGCGGCTTCTCCGCTGACCAGCCCGGACCCGCTGCTGGCGGGGGCGACGTCCGGCCGGGTCGCGGCCAGCGCTTCGGCCAGGAGGGTGGCAGTGTCACCCACGTAGACCATTGCGCCGTTCACCGTGGACGTCAGCGGCGGCCGCGGTGCATTCACGCCGCAGCCGACGATGGGCTCATCTTCCAGCGGGAAATAAGTGCGTGCATCGGCCCCATGCGCCCAGATGGTAGGGTAGGTGGTCACACCTTCCACCTCTGCCCACAGGTAGAGCTTGTTCCACGGGTTGCGGGCGGCGCGCACATCCACGTTGTTGAAATCCCACACCGGAAAGGTGATCGCCCCACGCCGCACCAGCCGCTTCTCCGCTTTCGTGGCCAGCGGCTTGCCCGTGCCCTGATTCCAGGCTCCATAGAGGGTGAGGCCGGCCGGCTCCCAGTCAACGGGCACGCTGCGGCCTGTCTCCGGCTCGAAGAGGGCCACGGTGACATTGGCCCAATCGGCCCGCTCCGCCGGCTGTTCGTGACCCAGGCCATCGTGCGGCCAGACGATCTGGATGCGCGCCTCTACTGCTTCCGGCGGGGCAGTGGCGATGCCTGTCGGCGTGTCCTGCTGGGGGAAATAGGTGCGGGGGTCGGCACCGTGCGCCCAGATGCTGGTGGCCGTCTCCACGCCGGGCACCCGCACCAGGAAATAGAGCGTGCTCTGCCCATCGCGGGCGAGGGAGACATCCACGTCGTTCAGCTCCCAGAAGGGGAAGGGGCGGCCTTCCACGGAGCGCGGTTCGGCGGGCTTCAGCAAGCGCGCCGGCTCCGTGTTTACCGCCTGCCACACTTCGACGCGCGGCGTCCAGTGGCAGGGCGGCGGCACCAGGCTGCCAGGCCAGAAGAGCCGCAGGCCCAGGTTGGCCAGGGTTGCTTCCTGCACGGGCGCGCCGCCATGCGGCCAGACGATCTCGATGCGGGCGTCCACCGCCTGAGGCGATGGGGGCGGCTGGGCTTCTTCTCCGGGGTTCAGGGCCCAAAGGCCGGCGGTGTCCGTGGCCGCCAGCAGGCCGGACCGTTCGCCGTGGCTTTCGGCCAGCGCCAGGACCAGGTTCTCGCCCAGGCCAGCAGCCACATTCTGCCAGCGCTGGCCACCGTCTGTGGAACGGTACACGCCGCCGCCATCGCGGCTGGCCCAGAGGGTCCCATCGGCCGTTTGCAGGAGCGAGAGGATGTCGCTGCCCGCCGGCAGCCCGGCGTGGCTGGCTTCCCAGCTCTCGCCGCCATCGCCGGAACGATAGAGGCCGGCACCGCTGGGGGCGATGTACACCTTCTCTGGGTTGGCCGCGTCCAGCAATACACGGCGAACGGACGTCGTTTCCAGGCCCCTCGCCGCCGTGGTCAGCCGCTCCCAGCTCTGCCCGCCGTCGGACGAACGGTACAGGCCGCCCTGCTTCTCGCCGGACGATTGGGTCGCGGCGTAGAGGTCACCGCCGGCAGTCACGGCCAGGTCGTGGACGGGGAGAGGTTCCAGGCCGCTGGCCATCCAGGTGCGCCCGCCGTCTGTCGAGCGGTAGACGCCGCCATAGGTCCCGGCATAGAGCGTGTCGGCATCGTCGGGATCGAAGGCCAGGGCCTGGACAGGATGAGCATCGAGTGACACTTCCGCCCACGTCGTGCCGCTGTCTGCGCTCCACACCAGACCCCGGGAGGTGGCCACGAAGAGGTGAGAAGCCCACTTGGGGTGCTGCGTGAGGGCCCGCACGTCTTCCCACGGCCCTGTGGCCAGCGTGCGCCAGCTCTGGCCCCCATCGTCGCTGGAGAGCAGGGAGACCAACGGCTGGCCGAAAGCGGCATGGGCCCACTGTAAGGCGACGGTGATGGTGCCGGGCGGAAACGGCGAGGTGAGCAACGCTCGCAGTTTGCTATTGGGCGGCAGGCCGACGCCGGTGGGCTGCCAGTGCTCCCCCGCGTCGGGGCTGAGGTACAGGCCGTGGCCGGTGGCGGCGAAGACGCTGCCCGGCTGAGCGGGGCGGGCCAGCAATGCCGTGGCTCCGGCCACTTCCAGGCCCCCCGGCAGCCGTTCCCAACGTTCGCCGCCGTCCAGGGAGCGATACAGGGCGCGGTCTGTGGCCAGCAAGAGAGCGGCGGGGTCGCCGGGAAGCCAGGCCAGGGCCTGTGCGCTGCCCGGCAGGGGGTCGCCGGGCAGCTCCCGCCAGGTGGCGCCGCCGTCGTCGCTGCGCAGCAGGCGCGTGGCGGTGAAGCCCTCGCCCGTCTCCGGGCAGGTCAGATAAAGCCGGGACGGGAGCACTTTGCCTCTGGATACGGCGATCAGCGTCTTCTGTCCCACCGGGCAGCGGGGCAGTGTGGCTTCCTGCCAGCTCTGTCCGCTGTCGTTGCTGATGAAGAGCCCGCCATAGGTGACCAGGTACAGCCGTCGGGCGTGCTGGGGGTCGAGCACGAGGTCGGTGAGGATGCCGTCGGGTGGCTGCCCGGACGCCAGAGCCTGGAACTCCTGCCAGGTGGTGCCGTTGTCGTCGCTGCGGTAGACGAGGGTGCGGGGGGATGCGGCGGCTTCCACGGCCCCCACGTACAGGGCGGCGCCATCGCTGCTGCGGCCGATGGCCAGGACCTTGAGCCGCCGGTAGGCAGGTGCCAGGTCCACTTTCTGCCAGGTAGTCCCGCCATCGCCGGAGCGGAGGAGGCCCTGGAACGGCGTGAGTTCTTCGCCATCGCCTGCCAGTCCGGCGTAGAGCTGGGCGGAGAACGAATCATAGGTCAGCGCCGTGATCTTGCCGTAAGGAAGGCTGTTGCCGGCGGGCTGCCAGGTATCGCCGCCATCGGTGGAGCGGTAGAGGGCCTGGGCCTGGCGGAGGGTGCCCCGCGCCAGCCATTGGGCATGGTCGTCCCCGCGTGTGCATTGCGTGGCGGCCACTGCCCACAGGCGGTCGGGCTGGCGCGTGTCCCAGGTCAGCAGGGTGACGGTGCCCGGCGGCCCATTCAGCGCCTGCCACAGCGGTTCCGGGGGCGGCGCAGCATGCACAGGCGCCGTCAGGGCCAGGGCACACAAAATCCAAAGCTCAAAGCTCAAAATCCAAAGCTTATGGCGAATGGGACGAAGGATGGCGAAAGAGACGATCGGTTTTCGCGTCTTTTGTGGGGTTTCGAGCTGTTCGCAGGCGGTTTTGAGGTTTGAACTTTGAGCTTTGACATCTAAAGAATTGTTCACTGTCCCACCGTGACCTGTACGCGACAGGGTGGAGCGATCCAGTTGCCCGTGTAGTCTACCACCTTCAGTTGCAGCGTGTACACCCCAGGGGGAAGGCCGGAGACGTCCCACGTGCCCAGCACGCCATCGTACACCGGGGTGTCACCGCGCAGGATGAAGGAGAGGTCCTCGTCCCTTGGGTTGGGTCCCACCCCGAATTCCAGCTTGTAATACTCGAACCCCTCCCGGTAAGCCGAACCGGTCACCTGTACAGCGCCTCGCAGCACGGCATTCACTCCCGGCCAGGTCAGACGCGAGCGGGGGTCAGGGCAGGCCGGTGGCTGCACCGGTGGTGTTTCGGGAGTGGGCGGTTCCGTGGGCCGCGGGGTCGGCCGGGGCCGTGGCGTGGGCGTCACCGTGGGCGTGGGGGTGGGAGGGAGCGGCGTGGGTGTCGGCGTGGGCAGCAATAGCGCCGAGGTCGGTGTGAGGGCCTTGACTTCCTCTTCTATGGTCGGCGTGGGCACGGCCTCCACCAGGTAGGTGCTGATGTAGTAGACCACCCCTATCACGGCGAGGAGAACGAAGGCCACGCCGAAGATACCGCGCAGGCGGGCCAGGGCCGTCTCCCGCTCCAGGGTGTACATGGCCTGCCGCCGCTCTCGGCGCACGCGAAAGGTTTCGCGCAGATACCAGAGGGCGATCACGCCGCACAGGGCGTAGATCCAGGGGGCGTAATCTGCGATGAGCTGGATCAGCACACTCATGGCTGTTGCCTCGCCAGCTCGGCCAGGATGCCCCGCAGCAGGGCCGTCAGGCGGGGCACCAGTAAGCGGCCAGCTTCCAGCACTTCCTCGTGGCTGGCTTCGCCGGCGGCGTCCGCCTCGGCGATGGCCACGTTGCTGATGCCGGAGATGCCCAACACGCGCATGGAGCCATGGCGGGCGACGATGGCCTCGGGGACGGTGGACATGCCCACGGCATCGGCGCCGATAAGGCGCAGGAAGCGGATGTCGGCAGGGGTCTCGAAGGTAGGCCCGGCCAGGCCGATGTAGACGCCTTGTTGCAGGGGGATGTTCAGCTCGCCGGCCACGCGCAGGGCCAGCCGCCGCAGGCCGGGGTCGTACACTTTGGACATGTCGGGGAAGCGAGGCCCCAGGGCCGGATCGTTCGGCCCGCGCAGCGGGTTCAGGCCGGTCATGCCCATGAGGTTGATGTGGTCGGTGATCAGCATCAGGTCACCGGCCCGGAAGGCGGGATTGAGCCCGCCGGCGGCGTTGGTCAGGATCAACGTGTGCACGCCCAGGGTGCGCATGACGCGCACAGGGAAGGTGACCTGCTGCATGGAGTAGCCTTCGTAGTAATGCACACGCCCTTGCATGACCAACACAGGCATCCCCTGCAGCAGCCCCAGAAGCAGACGGCCGACGTGTCCCTCGACGGTGGCCGCAGGGAAGTAGGGGATCTCTTCGTAGGGGATGACATCCGCCTGGGCGATCTCTTCGGCCAGGGGGTTAAGACCGGAACCCAGCACCACGCCCACAGTGGGGCGGTGGGCGCTTCTGGCGCGGATATAGGCTGCCGCCTTCTCGAATTCTGCACGACCGAAGGTGTCAGGCATGGCTTGGCTGTCTACTCTCCCTGCTCTTTGGCGCGCGGGTGGGCCTCGTCGTAAACCTCTCGCAGCCGTTGGTTGGAGACGTGTGTGTAGACCTGGGTTGTGGAAAGGCTGGCGTGCCCCAGCAGGTCCTGCACGTTGCGCAGGTCGGCCCCGCGGTCGAGCATGTGCGTGGCGAAGGAGTGGCGCAACGTGTGTGGGGTGACGTTCATATCGAGGTTGGCCTCCTGAACGTACTGCTTGACGATCAGCCACAGGCCCTGACGGGTCAGCCGCTGCCCGCGGGGGTTCAGGAACAGGGCCTGTTCATCCTGCCGATCGTGCAGGAGGCGGGCACGTCCCTTCTCCAGGTAGCGCTTCAGGGCTTCCACCGACCGGGCGTGGATCGGTAACTCCCGTTCTTTGGCCCCTTTGCCGTAGCAGCGGATGGTGCCCGTTTCCAGGTCCACATCGGTCAGATTCAGAGAGACAAGTTCCGTCACCCTCATGCCGGTGGCGTAGAGGAGTTCCAGCAGTGCCGTATCGCGCAGGGCTTTGGGGGATTCGCCTCTGGCCGCTGCCAGCAACCGCTCGATGTCTTCCGTAGCGGCCGCCCGCGGCAAGCGTTTCTTCACACGAGGGGAATCCAGGGTTACTGTGGGGTCATCGGCGAGGACACCGCTCTGCAACAGATGGTGGAAGAAGGACTTGACGGCGGCTATCTTGCGGGCGACGGTGGATGAAGCATACTCGCGCTCCTTGAGATAGAGGATGTAAGCAATGATGGTATCCCTGCTCACCTTTTTCCAGTCCAGAGGGCTTTCCATACCGCGCTCTTGCGCCAGATACCTGGTCAATTGTGAAAGGTCATTGCGGTAGGCGGCAATGGTGTTGTTGGAGTAGCCCTTTTCCACCAGCAAGAAATCCAGAAAGCGCTGCACTTGCTCGTCAGTCATGATACTCCCTCCCTGGTTTCAACCGAAAGATGAGATGTCGTCCTTGCCATCAGATGCTGACAAGCACTCCGGGTAAGCCATGTCTATTATAGCATAGCTTTTCATAAAGACAAAACGGGCAAGCTCAGGGCGTGCGTATTGGATTTCATATCACCATTCCCCAGGCTCCAGCAATGGGTCCATGCCTACCACATCACCATTTCGCAGGTAGACCCGTGTGACCCGCGGAAGGATGCTCGTCGTCACCTCGTAGTTGATGGTCTCGGCCCAGCCGGCCACTTCTTCGGCGGTGATCTCCGCCTCCCCCTGCCGTCCGAAGAGCACCACTTCGTCGTCCTGTTGCACGCCGGCGGTGCCACTGACGTCCACCACGAACTGGTCCATGCACACGCGGCCCACGATGGGGGCGCGCTGGCCGCCGATGAGCACGGCACCGCGGTTGGACAGGAGGCGGTGGTAGCCGTCGCCATAGCCCACCGGCACCAGGGCCACCTCCGTCGGCCGCGTGGTGATGTAAGTGCGCCCGTAGCTGATGCTGGAGCCGGCGGGCAGCGTGCGCAGGCGGGCCACGCGGCTCTTGAGGCTCATCGCCGGGCGCAGGGGGACAGGCGGCTCCACCTCGGCGGAAGGGCGCAGCCCGTAGAGGGCGATGCCGCAGCGCACCGCGTCCAGGGACATCTCCGGCAGGTCCAGCGTGGCGGCGGAGTTGGCGACGTGGCGCAGGGGGATGGAGATGCCCACGTCCTGCAGCCGCGTCAGCAGTTGGCAGTAAATGGCGAACTGACGACGGGTGTAGGTTTTGTCGGCCGCATCGGCGGTGGCGAAGTGGGTGTAGAAGCCTTCCAGGTGCAGCCCGGGAAGCTGCACCAACGCCTGGGCGAAGTCGGCCACCTCTTCCGGCAGCAGCCCGAAGCGGCCCATGCCTGTGTCGGCCTTGATGTGTACGGGGAGCGACACGCCCGCCGCCGTCGCTGCGGCGCTGAGCGCTTGCGCCTGCGCCCAGGTGTTCACCGTAGGCGTGAGCCGCCAGCGGACGATAGTTTCCGCCTCGGCGGGCAAGGTGTAGCCCATAAGCAGGATGGGGGCCTCGATGCCTGCCCGGCGCAACTGCACGCCTTCCAGCGTGCGCACCACGGCCAGGCGGCTGGCCGCGGCCTGCAATGCGGCGCGGGCCACGGCCACCGCGCCGTGACCGTAGGCGTTGGCCTTGACCACAGCGATGAGTTCAGCCTGTTCGCCGGCCCGCCGCTTGAGTTGGCGGGCATTGTGCGCTACAGCGTCCAGATCAATCTCCGCCCAGGTCACGGTGTGGTCAACGATCACCTGTGAACCTTCCGAAATCCAGAGCCCAAAGCTCAACGCCCAAAATCCCAACGGAAGCCAGAAACCCCTCTGAGATCCTGATTTGAGGTTTGAGCTTTGAAGTTTGAGGTTTGTCCACTATCCTCCCAGGTAGGCTTCCTTCACCTTGGGATCCTTCGTCAGGGCCTGGGTTGTGCCCTGGACGGTGATGGAACCCGTCTCCAGGACGTAACCGCGGCTGGCCACCTGCAGGGCCATGTGCGCATTCTGCTCCACCAACAGGATGGTCGTGCCAGCCTGGTTGATCTCCTGGAGGACACGGAAAATCTCCTGCACCAGGATAGGGGCCAGGCCCATGGAGGGCTCATCCAGGAGCATCAACCGCCCCCGGGTCATCAGGGCGCGGCCCACGGCCAGCATTTGCTGTTCCCCGCCGGAGAGAGTCCCGGCGATCTGGTTCTTGCGTTCCTCCAGGCGGGGGAAAAGGTCAAAGACGCGCCGATAGTCTTTCTGGATCTCGTCCTTATCGCGGCGGGCATAGGTGGCCAGTTTGAGGTTCTCCATCACCGTCAGGGTGCCGAAGATGCCCCGGCCCTCCGGCGCATGGGAGATGCCCAGTTCGACGATGCGGTGGGGGGGATAGGCCCGCAGGTCTTTGCCGTCGAAGATGATGCGGCCATCTTCGATGGGGATCAATCCAGAGATAGCCCGCAGGGTGGTGGACTTGCCGGCACCATTGGCCCCGATGAGGGTCACGATCTCTCCTTCATGCACCTCGAAAGAGATGCCGCGCAGGGCCTTGATATTGCCGTAGGAGACGACCAGGTCCTGGACTGAGAGAAGAGGGGCGTCTGGGGTCATCATGCCACCCCCTTTCCCAGGTAGGCTTCCAGCACTCGGGGGTGGTTCTGGATCTCTTTGGGCTTGCCCTCGGCAATGGTCTCGCCGAAATCCAGCACCTGGATACGCTCGCAAATGCCCATGACTACCCTCATCTGGTGCTCGATCAGGATGATCGTCAATTGAAATTCGCGGCGCAGCCATTGGATGAGTTCCATCAGCCGCTGGATCTCCCCGGGGTTCATCCCCGCCGCGGGCTCGTCCAACAGCAGGAGCCGGGGCCTGGTGGCCAGGGCGCGGGCGATTTCCAGACGCCGCTGTTCACCATAGGGCAGATTCTTGGCCTGTGCCTGGGCATAACGGCGCAGATTGAAAATGTCCAGCAGACGCAGCGCCTCCTCCCGGGTTTGCCTTTCTTCTTCACGAAACCTTTGGGTGTGAAGGAAGGCCGCCAGCGGGCTGTACCGCACCTGAGAATAACAGGCGATACGCACGTTATCCAACACGCTCAAGTCCTTGAACAGGCGGATCGTCTGGAAGGTGCGCGCGATACCTTTATTGGTGATGGCATGGGGTTGCAGCCCGACCAGATTATGCCCGTCGAGGAGTATCTGCCCCTCTGTGGGCCGGTAGACGCCGGTGATGAGGTTGAAGACCGTGGTCTTGCCCGCCCCGTTGGGGCCGATGATGCCCACCAATTCGCCGGGTTCCAGATCGAGATTGAAATTGGCGACCGCTTTCAAGCCGCCAAAGTAATGGGTAAGCCCTCTAACTTGTAACAGCGGCATCTGCCTGTACCTCCTCTGCCGGGAGGAGCCAACGAGCCTCCCGTAACCCCATGATCCCCCGGGGACGTGTGACCATCAGAATGACCAGCAACAGGGGACCCACTACCCAGCGCCAGACCCCCAGGGGCCGCAGCAATTCCAGCAGGATGGTGTAGATGGAAGCCCCTAAGATGGAGCCCATGATGCTGCCAATGCCCCCCAGATATACCATCACCAACACGTCGGTAGATTTGAGGATGGTAAAACTGCGCGGGTTGATGAACTGCAGCACGTGGGCAAAAAGTCCCCCGGCGATTCCGGCGAAGAAAGAGGAGATGACAAAAGCCAGTATTTTGGTCTGGCGGGTGTTCACGCTGACCAACTCGGCGGCCACCTCGTCCTCGCGGATAGAGAGGATGCCCCGCCCATAAGCGGAAAAGACGAAATTGCGGATGGCGAAGATAGTGATGAGCACCCAGACATAGACCCAGGCCACGTTGGTCAACTTGCTCATGCCCATGAAGCCGCGGGGGCCGCCAATGGCCTCGATGTTTTCCAGCACGCTCTTGATGATCATGTTGAAGGCCAGGGTCACGATGGCCAGGTAATCCCCCCGGGTTTTGAAGGAGGGGAAGGCCACGATCAGCCCGGCCAGGGCCGCGCCCAGGCCGCCCAGGATCAGCACCAGGGGGAAGACGAAAGGCCCCCAGGATTTGGGGAAGACCCACACGGTGAGCAGGGAGGAGATATAAGCCCCAATGGCCATGAAACCCGCATGGCCCACCGAGAACTCCCCCATGTAGCCATTCACCAGGTTCAGGCTGATGGTGAGGATGATGTTAATCCCCACATACATGAGCACCTGCTGCAGATACAGGTTGAGAATGCCGAAATGGGGAAGCAAGATGGAGAGCAAGAAAAGCAATGCCAGGATCAGAGGAAGCCACCAACGTCTGTTCATGGTCTTGATCCCCTATACCTTCTGTTCCACTACAGGCATGCCCAGGATCCCTGTGGGCTTGAATACCAGGAGGAGCAAGAGCAAGGCGAAGGCCACGAAGTCGCGGTAGGTAGAGGGGAGAAAGGCGGCCACGAAAATCTCCACAAAACCCAGGATATATCCGCCGATCATGGCCCCGCGGATATTGCCGATGCCTCCTACCACTGCCGAGATGAAGGCCCACCAGCCAATGCGGATGCCCATATAGGGATCCATCATGTAAGCGATGCCATAAAGTACCCCGCCCACGGCAGCCATCGAGGAGCCGAGGGCGAAGGTGATGGAGATGATCCGATCCACGGGTATGCCCATCAGGGGCACCACGGTCTTGTCGAAGGAAATGGCCCGCATGGCCATGCCCGTCATCGTCCTGCGCACGATGGTGTCCAGGATGAACATCACCAGGGCGGAGATGGCCAGGATCAGGATCTGGATGGAGGAGACGGCCACACCGCCGATATTGAAATTGATGACCGGGACGACCTGAGGCAAGATGCGCGGCTCAGGGCCAATGGTGGCCAGAGTGAAGTTCTCCAGAAAGAGCCCCACACCCAGGGCGGTGATCACCGCCGAGATGCGCGGGGCCTGGCGCAGGGGCTTATAGGCCACCCGTTCGATAAACACCGCCAGGAGGGATGTGCCAAACATGGCCAGGAGCAACGTCAGCACGAAGATGACAGCCATGGGCAGGTGCAAAGCCCACCCCAGCAGGAACGAGGCGACAAAGAAGCCCAGGTATGTGCTCACCATGAAAATATCGCCATGGGCGAAGTTGATCATGCGCAAGATGCCGTAGACCATCGTGTAGCCCAGGGCGATGAGCGCATACACGCTTCCCAATTGCAAGGCATTCAGGGTTTGCTGGATGATGAAGCGCACGTTAACTCCCCTTTCGTCGGCGATTGTCCCTGTGGACGCTTTGGAGGCTGCAAAACAGGGTTAGGCAGGTTCCGTTTTCACGAAACCTACCTAACCCTTCCTTTCAAGGCAAAAGTTGAACAGTTGTCATCACGATAGCGCTGCCAGCATGATGACAATCACGGGGCCGCAGAGGTGTAATAGGTGAATTTGCCGTTCTTGATCTGGATGATCACGGCACTCTTCACCGGATCACCCGTGCCCCTGAACTCCATTGTCCCGGTCACGCCCTCATATTTGGTGATGCTGGCCAGGGCATCGCGCACGGCCTGACGGTCAATCTTGCCCGCCGCCTGGATGGCCTGGAAGGCCAGCCCGAAGGCGTCGTAGGTCAGGGCAGCCACGTCATCGGGTGTCTTGCCGTAGGCGGCTTCGTAGTCGGCGATGAATTTCTGGGCCTTGGGTGTGGCGATGTCCGGAGCGTAGTGCGTGGTGAAGAAGAGCCCCTCGCAATCCGCGCCGCAGAGGTCAATGAGCTCCAGGTTGCCCCAGCTATCGCTGCCGAAGATAGTGTCGGTGTATCCCAACTTGTGTGCCTGCTGCACCTGCAGTGGCACTTCGCTGTAGTAGTTGGGCAGGAACAGCACATCGGCGCCTGAAGCCCTGATCTTGGTGAGCTGGGCGGAGAAATCCTTATCGCCGGTGGTGTAGGTCTCGAAAGCCACCACCTGCTTGCCTGCTTCCTCGAAGGTCTTCTTGAAGATTTCGGCGATGCCCTTGTTATACTCGCTGGCCACGTCGTAGAGGACGGAGGCGGTGTTGGCCTTCAGTTCGTTGATGGCGAACTTGGCCGCCACCACTCCCTGGAAGTCATCAATGAAGCAGGCGCGGAACACGTATTTCTTGCCGGCGGTGGTCTTTGGGTTGGTGGACCAGGGGCTGATCATGGGCAGCTTGGCGTCTTCACAGACGGTAGAAGCGGGGATGGCATTGCGGCTGGCATTGGCCCCGATGTGCACCAGCACCCCGGCGGTGTTCAGCTTCTGAGCCGCGGCCGCCGCCGACTCGGCCTTATCCTCGTTGTCTTCGATCAGCAGCGTGACCTTGTACTTCCTGCCACCTACTTCCAGGCCACCGGCGTCGTTCACTTCCTTCACCGCCATCTCCGCAGCATTTTTGCACGAGGCGCCGACCACGGGGATGCCGCCGGTGAGCTCGGCATTGACACCGATCTTGATCTCTGCGGGCACTGGGGGAGCGCATGCCACGAATGCCCCCACCAGGACGAGGACGAGCAACAGCAGTGCAACTTTCTTAAACATAGGACCTCCCTCCTCACGTTTCAGGATAGTTTCATTTTGGGCTGTGATGAAGACGCGCTTTGTTTTCTGATCCCTCTGATCACCCCCTTCCTCCGGTAAACACGTTGCGCGGCAGTGCTGTGAGCATATGTTTGCAGTCGGTCAACTGGTTATCGGTATACATCCACACAATGGCACAGTATCTATATCTAGATGGCAATGAGATGGCGGCCATCCCTCTTTATGTGCCACGCATTGTCGCTCAGTCGCTTAGTACTGCCATGCCCAAACTGTTTATATTGTAACATCAGAGGCGTACATTGTCAAGCGACATCGGTCCGTACAAGGCAGCTCACTGTTGCCTGCTGCTGAAGGTCATGATATAATCTCCACGGACGTTTCCGGAGTCACTCATGCGACGGCAACTTCTGAGGCGGACACAACATCTTTCGCTGGCTATCGCCATCCTGGCCCTGGCTGCCAGCGGCTGGCTCATCACCCGGCGCGTGCTGGAGCACAGGCAGGAACAGGCCAGCCTGGCCACCGGCCGGCGGGTGGGCCTCGTCGCCGGCCACAGCGGCTACGATTCCGGCGCTGTCTGCCCTGACGGGTTGACCGAGGCTGAGGTCAATCTGGACATCGCCAGGCGCACGGCCGCGCGGCTGCGTCGTATGGGGGCGCAGGTGGACCTCCTGCAGGAGTTCGACCCGCGCCTTTCGGGCTACCGCGCCGATGTCTTCGTCTCCATCCACGCCGATACCTGCGAGGGGAACTACAGCGGCTTCAAGGTGGCGCGGGTGGAGCACAGCGCCCTGCCAGAGGCCGAGGACCGGCTGGTGGACTGCCTCTGGCAGCAGTACGAGGTGGCCACCAGTCTGGCCCGGCATCCCAACACCATCACCTTCGACATGCGCGAGTATCATGCCTTCGGCGAGATTGATCCTCAGACGCCCGCGGCGATCATCGAGGTGGGGTTTCTGAGTGGCGACCGCTGGCTGCTGACGGCACAGCCCGACCGGGTGGCGAAGGGCGTGGCCGATGGAATCCTCTGTTTCCTGGCGGCAGCAGGGACCGGTGAGCCGTGATCAACGATCACGGTTGCCAACCCCCGCCTCTGTCAAGAGACCTTCGGCGAACGATGTCGAGCGATCAGCGATCCGGGCCAAGCAGGTAGCGCAGCACGATGCTGTGCACCAGTTGCTCCACCGGCGCGCGGTCGTCGGTGAAGACGATGCCTGAACCCGGCCCGGCCCGGCGCACGTATGGTGCGGCGCGACGGGCCATCTCCACCAGCAGCGGTTGTCGCAGCCCGGCGATATTCGCCTCCCAGTCGGCCAGCGTGCTGGGCTGCGCCGTGCCCACCACCAAACTGTTGCCCGTGGGAAACCCCTCGTCCGGCTCCTCGACGATGAAGACGCTGGGGAAAACCGCCTGCATCGTCGCCGCCAGCGCCTCCACCAGCCGCTCGTCGTCCCGCACGCGGGCACCGTTGATGACGACCACCCCTCGCTCACTCAAGTGCGCCCGGCACAGCTCGAAGAACTCCCGCGTGGCCAGGTGGAAAGGCACGTAGGGCGGGCGGAAGGCATCCACAGCGATGACGTCGTAACGCTTTCCGGCGGGCAGGTGGGCCAGGAAGACACGGCCATCCCCGGCCACAGCGCGCAGGTTGGGCTCGTTCATGGCGAAGTAGCGGCGACCCACGTCAATGATGGCCGGGTCCAGTTCCACCCCATCCATGAGGATGGGCCCGTAGGCCCGGCTGTACAGTTTGGACACCGTGCCTCCGGCCAGTCCAATGAGGCAGAGGCTGCGCACCTGGCTCTCGTCGAAGGGTGCGCGGCTGAAAAAAGGTGCGATCAGGAAATAGTCCCAGATGCCATCGCTCAGTTCCCCCTCCGGATTGTACACCGACTGCACGCCATAGCCCTCGTTGAGCTTGAGCCGCACCCCCGGCCCCCAGCGCAGCACCTGGATGTAGTTGTAGGCCGATTCGGTCTCGTAGACCAACTCCTCGTCGGCTTTGACGATCCCGCCGCCCGTAGCCCAGGCCAGCAGCAGGATCACAAGCAACAGCAGGAGGTAGGGCAGCGCCCGCCGCCCGCTGGTCAGCAGCAGGCCCACCCAGGCTGTGAGCAGCAGCAGCGCAGCGAAGAGGTAGAAGGTGTGGCGCGTGCCCAGGTTGGGGATGGTGGCCAGCACGGGCAGGAAGGTGCCCAGCAGGCTGCCCAGCGTGGAGAGGGCGTAGACGCGGCCGGCCGTAGCGCCGCTGCGCCGCGGGTCGTGCAACAGCAGCCGGATGGCAAAGGGGCTCACACAGCCCAGCAGCGTGACCGGTACGGCCAGCAGGAGCAGCACCGCGGCCAGCGGGCCGGCCAGCAGCATGGCATCGAGGCTGGCGAAGCCGACGGCGGCCAGCCGCAGCACGGGCCGAGAGGCCACGGGGATCAGGCTGATGAGGAAGCCGGCCCAAAGGCAGAGGCGATAGAGGGTGGCGGGGCGAGGGGAGCGGTCGGCCAGGCGGCCGCCCAGCCAGTAGCCGAGGGAAAGGTAAACCAGGATCAGGCCGATGAGACTGGCCCAGATGGGCAACGAATCGCCGAACCAGGGGGCCAGGAGCCGTGCCGCGGCCATTTCCACCGCCAGCGTGGTCATGCCGGCAACGAAGACCAGCGCGTGCAACGTGTATCTCTGGCCTCGCATAGTATCCCCTGGATACGGAACCGTCTATTAGTGGGACACCAGGTCAGGCCACAGCCCGCTCCAGCGTCCGTTTCCGCCTAATAAGCGTAGTTGCCCGCCACTGTCACATCAACCCGTTCTTCAGCAGGCCAGGGCTGAGCGGGTCTACACGCCTGTTCCCGTGGTGCACGCAACGCTGGCGAAGCATCCGTTCGCTGCGCTCAGCACAAATTCTCGCGTCACCATGCAGGCAAGAGATGCTTCGCTGGAGTCGGCCGGGCAATGAAGTTTGATGCCTGAAACCCGCTCAGCATGACAAGTACGGTTGTAGTAGTAGGGGGTAAACGAGGGGGCACCCCTCATACTCCCCGGCTTCTGCTGCGCACGCCCAGAACACAACCCACCTAGGCGATCCGCTCCACCCTGATCGCACACACCTTATACTCCGGGATCTTGGCCACAGGATCCAGCGCGGCGTGGGTCAGCGCGTTGGCCGCGGCCTCGGCGAAGTGGAAGGGGATGAAAACCACGCCCGGCGGCACCCGCCGGGTCACCCAGGCGCGGGCCTCGATCTCCCCCCGCCGGCTGACGATGCGCACCCGCTCCGACTTGCCAATGCCCAGGGCGTTGGCGTCCTGTGCGCTGATCTCCACGTAAGCTTCGGATACCTCCTGCTCCAACTTCTCCGAACGTCGCGTCATCGTGCCCGTATGAAAATGGAACATGATCCGCCCTGTGGTCAGCATCAGCGGGAACTCCTCGTCCGGCAACTCGGCAGGCTCCTTGAAAGACACGGCGTGGAACCTGCCCTTGCCCCGCGAGAACTGCCCCTTGTGCAAGTAAGGCGTCCCCGGATGGTCAGGTGATGGAACCGGCCACTGCAAGGCCTCGCCTGCCTCCAGTCGTTCGTAGCTGATGCCACCGTAGATCGGGGTCAGGGCGGCGATTTCAGCCATGATTTCCGAGGGGTGGGAGTAATCCCAGCCGCGTGGTGCGTGGTGCGTGATGCGTGATGCGTGATCCGTAAGCTGTTTCGCCAGATCGCAGATGATCTCCCAATCGGGCCTGGCCTCGCCCAGCGGCTCGATGGCCTTGCGCACGAGCTGCACCCGCCGGTCGGTGGCGGTGAAGGTGCCGTCCTTCTCGGCAAACGAAACCCCCGGCAACACAACGTGGGCTAACTCCGCCGTTTCCGAGAGGAAGACGTCCTGTACCACCAGGAAGTCAATCTGCTTCAAACACTCGCGGGCATGGTTGATGTCGGGGTCGGAGAGCATGGGGTTTTCGGCCATCACGTAGAGGGCCCTGAGCCGGCCATCGCCGGCCGCATCAATCATCTCCGTCACCGTCAAGCCCGCCTTCAGGTCTGAAGTGCTGCCCCAGGCCCGCTCGAACTTCTGCCGGATTTCGGGGGAAGCAACCGACTGGTAGCCGGGGTAGACGTTGGGCAGTGCGCCCATGTCGCAGGCTCCCTGGACGTTGTTCTGCCCGCGCAGGGGGTTGACGCCGGTGGACGGCCGGCCCACGTTGCCCGTGAGCATGGCCAGGTTGGCACAGGAGAGGACGTTGTCCACACCGGTGGTGTGTTGGGTGATGCCCATGGCGTAGACGATGGCCGCGCTCTCCGCACCGGCGTAGATGCGTGCCGTCTGGCGCAGTTCGTCGGCGGGGATGCCGGTGATCGTTTCCACCCGCTCTGGCGTATATTCGGCTACCGCTGCTTTCAACTCCTCAAACCCCTCGGTGCGTCCGGCGATGAACTCTTTGTCCTCCAGCCCCTCGTTGATGATGACGTTCATCATGCCGTTGAGCCAGGCCACGTCGCTGCCCGGCCGCTGGCGCAGGTGCAGGGTGGCGAACCTGGCGATCTGGATGTCGCGGGGGTCTACCACGATGAGCCTGGCCCCTTTCTCCACCGCCCTCAGGATGCGCGTGGCCACGAGCGGGTGGGCCTCGGTGGTGTTGGAGCCGGTGACCAGGATGCAATCGGCCTCCTCCAGTTCGGGGATGGAGTTGGTCATCGCCCCACTGCCAAAGGCGGCGGCCAGACCGGCCACCGTGGGGCTGTGTCAAAGGCGGGCGCAGTGATCCACGTTGTTGGTGCCGATCACCACCCGGGCAAACTTCTGCAGCAGGTAGTTCTCCTCGTTGGTGCACTTGGCCGAAGTCAGAAAACCGATGGCGTCCGGTCCGTGCGTCGCTCTGACCTCCCGCAGCCTGTCGGCGATCAGCGTCAGCGCCTCGTCCCAGGAGGCTTCGCGGAATGCCCCGTTGTCGCGGATCAGCGGCCGGGTCAGCCGGTCTTCGTGGTGGATGAAGGCGTGGGCATTCCAGCCCTTGATGCACAGCCTGCCTTCGCTGATGGGATGCTGCTTGGCCGGCAACACGCCGACGACTTTGCCGTCCAGCACTTGCAGGTAGAGGCTACATCCCGCCCCGCAGTAGATGCAGGTGGTGAGTACGTTGCGATAATCCACTCTCTGCTCTCCCCTGAATCTCGTTCACGTCGCCCGATGGCGTCGTATACTCAGTAGTTCACAAATGCTCACGGCGGACTGCCCAGTCCGCCGCTTTCCCGCTGGACTTGGCAGTCCGGCGAGAGCAAACTGTGATCTACTGATACTCCACAGGTTCCTCTCGCATGGCGTAGGCCCGTTCGTGCGGGCCCACGGTGAGAAAGACCACGGTCTTGTCTGGCAATCCCTCGCAGAAGCAAAACTGACACTCAGGCACCTGGCGGCACTCTTCGCAGATGGTAACTACCTACCCTGTCACTGCGAGCGAAGCGAAGCAGTCTCCTGGAATCGAAACAGGAGATTGCTTCGCCCCTTCGGGGCTCGCAATGACGCCAGCCCACCGCTATATCTCACGTTGCAAGGCCGAAGGTAGGCAGTTACCGCAGATGACAAAGATGATGCGAAAGTTGTGGGTCACACGTACGCTGCGACAGCCACGTAAGTCCTTCCCGCCAGGCATCCGCCCCAATCGTTCCGTGCCGTATATAGGGATCATCCAGTATCTGATCCACGTGACGTTGAATGTGCTTATGCTGGCTGCGATACCGCTTCTGGTTGCGCACAAAGCGGTCCTCGAACACGGATTGATAGGGGCTCATTCGCCGAACACCTCTTCATAAGTGTAGAATTTGAGTCGGCCCTCCCGTGCTCGCCATTCGATGTCCTCCAGATCCTCGTGAAGTGGCGGCCCTGGCTCGATGATCGTCGGCTCAAAGTAGCCAGACCACGCTTCCAGCGCCGCGGTGATTTCCTCCCGCACCACGCTGCGAATAATCTCTCTCAATTCATCCAGGCTGAGCGTCGTCGTTTGTAATGTGGCAACCTGCGCCTCGGCCATGATTCACCTCCCGAACGATTCCCAACTCACTCTTCAAGTCACGCCAGCCACAACCAGTGGCGGTTTATCCTCCAGGCTGGCCCCCGGCTCGTAACCGAACATCTCCTGCGCATCCTGCCGCAGCAGCGTGTAGAGAATGGTCAGCGGGATGTCCGCCGGGCACGAGAGCTCGCATTCGTGACAACCGATGCACTTGCCCACCGTGTGCAACGCCCGGATGAGGTGGAAGGAAGGGAACGGCGGTGCCAGCACGCCCCGCTCCACCCACAGGTCGTCCTCCAGCGTGCACTGCTCGCAGAAGCATTGCGGGCAGACGTTGCGGCAGCCGTAGCACTTGAAACACTTGGCGAACTGGCGTCGCCAGAAGGCCATCCGCTCGGCCAGCGAAAGCCGCGCCTGTTCGGCGGCCAGGACATGCTCGACCCCTTCCACCGCTTCGCCGACGGCGATCTCGTTGGGGTAGGGCCTGGTGCAGGGGCAATAGGCCACCTCCTCCGCCGTGCAGGCCAGGCCGATCAGCGTCAGCCGCGCCAGGTCCACTTGGTGGCGCTTGGCCATCTCGATCAGGCCGCGCTCGTCGCAACCTCGCACCACGATCCCCAGCCTGGCCTCGGGGTGGCTGCTCAAGAGCATGTCCACCGTCCGGGGCAGGGGGAATTTGGGCCACAGGGCCAGGTCGGAGAGGTCATCGCCGGGGTGGAAGAGGTGGGGCACCGTGCCGCCGTGGTCGGCGCGCAGCGCCAGCACGCCCTCCACCTGACCGCTATCCAGCACCTTGCGTGCCGCTTCCCGAAGCAGATCCAGTCTGTCCACGCTACGCCCCTCCCTTCAGTTCCAGCGGCCCCAGCCTGCGCACCGTCTCCGTGAACTCGCTCACCACCTGGGCGAACCTCTGCGCCTCCGAGGAGGAGACCCATTCCAGCCGCAGCCGCTCGGGTTCGATGCCCACGTAGGAAAGCAACTTGCGCAGGATAGGGATGCGTTTGGCCGTGCGGTGGTTGCCGTCGGTGTAGTGGCAGTCGCCGATGTGGCAGCCCAGCACCAGCACGCCGTCGGCGCCTTCGCGGAAGGTACGCAGCACCAACTCTGGCGAGACGCGGCCAGAGCACATCACCCGCACGATGCGGATGTTGGGAGGGTACGGAAGCCGTGAGGTGCCGGCGGCATCGGCGCCGGCGTAGCTGCACCAGTTGCACAGGAAACCGATGATTCGGGGCTCGAAGTCCTCACTCATGCCGATTCTCTCTCCAGATAGGCTACGATGGCCCGGGCGAATTCGTCGAAATCACCCAGGCGTTTTTTCAACGCCCCGTAGACCGCAGCGTCATCCCAATCGACGTAGTCGTGCACCAGGACATTGCGGAACCCAGCCATTCCGATCAATTGAGGCAGCAGGTCACCGGAGATGATCCCTTCCTCATGCAGAACCTGGAAGATATCCTTGTTGTCCTCCGGGTAGCGAAACCCTTCGCTCGAGATGAGATGGCTGCCGATGTCAAGACAAGCCTCGATAGCGGTCTGGAAAGTGCGTTCCACAAACTTGCGGATCAGCTTGTTGTCCTGATATTCCTTGAAACTGAGTAACTACCTACCCTGTCACTGCGAGCGAAGCGAAGCAGTCTCCTGGAATCAAAACAGGAGTAGGGGCGCAAGGCCTTGCGCCCAGGGCGCAAGCCTTGCGCCCCTACTTCGCCCCTTCGGGGCTCGCAATGACGCCAACCTGCTGCCATATCTCACGTTGCAAGGCCGAAAGTAGGCAGTTACGAAACTGACCCATTGCATACTCCGCAGTTCATCAACGTATTGATTCGGCAGCTTCAGGCGGCTGCTGATGACCTCGTCTACGCCAGCCAAGGCCCACCTCCTTGATCCGCCGGATTAGTTCCTGGCTATGGTAATCAAACATCGGTTTGACATCAAAGTATGTCTTGCGTGCGCGTACCTCGAAGCGGATGCGGGCCAGCGAGTCCCGCTCGTAGATCACGCGTCCGTACTTGAGCACTTGTTGCTGCAACAGAAGAGGCGCTGTGTTGAGTATAATAACATCCACTTCCCGCTCGGAAAAACCGCCCAGGTCCGCCAGCAGTTGCAGCCGTTGCTCGAACATCTCCTCTGAGCTCAGACCATCGCGCAGCAACACGGCCACGTCCACATCGCTGCGCGGGCCAACCCTTTCCCTGGCCACAGAACCGAAGAGATAGACGGCAACCACATCGGGCTGCCGGTCGAGATAGGCGACCAGGGTTTCGACATCGAGGGGCAATTGGGGCTGGAATGTCTCCTGGCGCACCATGTTACGCGTACTCCAACTCCCGGCGCATGATGGCCAGGACCTCGGCCACCAGCTCCTCATCGGTGAAGTGCTGGGCAACGATGGCCTTGGCCAGGCAGGCCGCAGCGCAGGTGCCGCACCCCTTGCACAGCGCTTCGTTCACCCGCGCTTTGCCTTCCACCAACTCGATGGCCGAGTAGGGACAGGCCAGGGTGCACTCACCGCAGCCGGAGCAGCGCTCTTCGATCACCCAGGCGGTGGTGGGTTCGATCTCCACCGTGCCCTGGCTCAACAGCACCAGCGCCCGCGCCGCGGCGGCGCTGGCCTGGGCCACCGTGTCGGGGATATCCTTGGGGCTCTGGCAACAGCCGGCCAGGAAGATGCCCCCGGTGTGCGTGGACACGGGGGCCAGTTTGGGATGCGCTTCGGCGAAGAAGCCATCCTTGTCCACGCTGATGTTGAACAGTTGCGCCAGCTCCTTGCTGCCTTTGGCCGGCCTGGCGGCGGTGCACAGCACCACCATGTCCACCGGCACCTCCACCATGCGGCCGAGCAGGGTATCCTCGGCGCGCACAAGCAGCCGCCCATCCTCCTGCTCGATCTCCGCCACCTTGCCGCGGATGTAGTCCACGCCCTCTTTCTGCACCCGCTTATAGAACTCCTCGTACCCCTTGCCCGCCGTGCGCATGTCAATATAGAACTGGTATACCCGCCCGCCGGTCTTCTCCTGGGCCAGGTGAGCCTGTTTGGTGGCGTACATGCAGCAGATGCGGGAGCAGTACTCGTGGGCCTCGTCGTCGCGGCTGGCGATGCAATGGAGAAAGGCGATGGCCTCAGGCACCCGTCCATCTTTGGTGAGAATCTGCCCCCCGGTGGGGCCGGCGGCGCTGCACAGCCGCTCGAACTGCAACCCGTCAATCACGTTATCGTACACGCCGTAGCCGTAGCGCTCCAGCGAGGGATCATCGGTCAGATCGTAGCCGGTGGCCAGGATCACGGTGCCCACCTTCAGGTCCAGGAACTCCTCCCGCATCTCGAAATCAATGGCCCCTCGCTCGCAAGCCTGCTGGCACTTCTTGCCGCATTTGCCTTTGACCAGCCACAGGCAGCTTTGGGGGTCAATGACCGCTTTCAGGGGCACGGCCTGGGCGAAGGGGATATAGGCGGCGTTGCGCATGCCCATGCCCGCCTCGAACTTCGAAGGCACGCGGTTCTTCCAGACACAGGCCTCGACGCAGAGCCCGCAGCCGGTGCAGAGGTCTTCGATGACGTAGCGGGGTTGGCGCCGCACGCGCACCTGGAAATTGCCCACGTATCCCTGAACGTCCACCACCTCGCTGAGGGTCAGGAGCTCGATCCGGGGATGCCGACCGGCATCCATCATCTTCGGCCCCAGGATTCAAGTGGAACAGTCCAGGGTGGGGAAGGTCTTGTCCAGTTGGGCCATCTTGCCGCCGATGGTCGGCTCCCGCTCCACCAGGTAGACCTGGTAGCCGGCGTCGGCGATGTCCAGGGCAGCCTGGATGCCGGCGATGCCGCCGCCCACGACCAGTGCCGCCGGCTCGATGGGCACGCCACGAGGGTGCAGGGGCTGATGCAGCGCCACGCGCTGCACGGCAGCGGCCACCAGTTCCTGGGCCTTGCGGGTGGTTTCCGGCTCCTTCGGATGCACCCAGGAGCACTGCTCGCGGATGTTGGCCATTTCCAGGAAGTAGGGGTTGAGCCCGGCAGCCTCCAGCGTGCGGCGGAAGGTGGGCTCGTGCATGCGCGGCGAGCAGGCGGCCACCACCACGCGGTCCAGCCCCAGTGCGGCGATGTCCTGGCGGATCATCTCCTGGCCGGGGTCGGAGCAGGTATATTTGTAATCGCGGGCCACGACCACACCGGGCAGCGTGGCCGCCTGACGGGCCACCGCCTGCACATCCACCGTGCCGGCAATGTTCACCCCGCAGTGGCAGATGTACACACCGATCTTAGGATTGCTCATGCTGCATTCCTCATGTGCGATGTTCACAACTTCGTCCGAACAAAAGCCAAGAACTCGCGCAGGGCTGTGTCTGGCTGAAGGCTGATGTCACTGTTTCGGACATTGTCCTCTGTCTCATCATGGAAGTGCTGGGGGAAAGTCCCGATGTGCCTCCAACGTTGATGCGGCGCGTTGTCGTGGCGATAGATTGTCCCGTCAATGGGTCTTCTCTCCCAGTGAAACGCGTAATCGCCCCGGAGAGACAGCCACACATCCACGAAACTGCCATCCAGAATGTGGATGCGGAGCTTTCGCACCCGTCCTACCGGCGAGTAGATGAGTTGTGCTCTCTCCACGATATCCGAGAATTCGGAGAGGGCAATGTCACGCAGCCTCTGCAAGAGAGCGAATAGCATCCTCTGTCCTCTGGAGTTCTTCGATCAGGTTGGTGAGCTCGATGTAGTCTTCCCAGGCAGGATGGTCGTGGATTTCTCCCTCTTCAATTCGCTTCTTGATTCCTTCCGCAGAGGTGACCTGATAACGTGACAGAATCTCGAACTTCTCAGCCATAAGCGATCGCTTCTTCTCGCGGAGGTAGGCTGCCATGCTTTCTCTCAACAGGTTCTCTTCCGACAAGCCAACTAACATAGAAACATCTCTCATCAACGTGGACGCTGACATCATTCCACCTCCTTGTCGAACCTTGTGTTCATGCTGTCGCTTGTGTCCACTCCTCGCGCAACAACGACGCGGGCGAAACGGCCAGCCGCTCCAGTCCCAATTCCTTCTCGTCCACGCCCATGGCCAGCCCCATAAGCTGGCTGAAATAGAGGATAGGCAGGTTAAAGGTCATACCTGCGCGGGCCTCAACCTTAAACTGGTACATGTCTAGCAGCAGGTGGCAGAGGGGACAGCCCACCGCCACGCAGTTGGCGCCCGAGGCTTTGGCCTTGGCCAGGATTTTGGCCGTCAACTCCAGGGCCAGCTCCTCCCTGGGCAGGAAGACCGCCCCGCCGCAGCATTTGGTCTTGTAGGGGAAGGGCACGGCCTCCGCGCCCAGCGTTTCCATCAGACGATCCATGGACTGCGGGTTCTCAGGGTTGTCGAAACCGCCCCTGGGCCGTGTGATGGCGCAACCGTAGTAACAGGCCACCTTGAGTCCTTGCAGGGGCTTCTCCACCGGGATGTTGTCCAGGCCCACGTCGTTGACGATGATGTCCAGGGGATGCCGCACCTCGGGGCTGCGCTGCAATTTGGCCCCTCCCAGAGTCTCGTTGACTCGCTGCCGCAGTTCCTCATCCTTGGCCAGGGACAGGCTGGCCTTGCGCAGATTCTTGTAGCAGCCCGGGCAGGGAGCCATCATAGCCAACCCCTGCCGCTCCACCGTGGCCAGATCGCGAGCGGCCAAAGCCAGAGAGAGCAGGGGGTCCAGAGTGGTGGCCGGCGTTGCGCCACAGCAGTTCCAGTCCTCTATCTCTGCCAACTCTATCCCCAGCCGCTGACAGACGGCCCGCAGTGAGCTGTCGTATTCACGGGCAGCGGCGCCCAGGCTACAGCCAGGATAGTACGCGTATTTCACTCCCCGCCTCCTTCCACCCGGTCGAAAATCTCACGCACCTCGCGTCGGCCCTTGATAAGGTCGGGCTTGAAGGCCAGTTTGCCCCGGCGCAGCATGGTCAGGCCGATGGGCGCCATGCCGAGCAGCTTCAGGGGATTGGTCGTCAGGCCATAACGAATCATCAACTCGGGTTCCAGCATGCGCCCATAACGGCGAACGATGCTCATGAAGTGGCGATAGAAGGCCACATCGGCCCGCGGTTGGTATCCCTTCTTGATGGCGATGCTCCGCAGACGCAGCATGAGGTCGGTGATCTCGATATCCCGCGGGCAGCGGGCCGCGCAGGAGTAGCACGAGGCGCATACCCACATCGTCTGGCTGCCCAGCACCGCCTCTTCCATGTCCGTCATGATCAGCCGCATGATTTCCCGCGGCGTGTAGTCCATAGCCCTGGTCACCGGACAGGAGGCCGAGCAGGTGCCGCACTGCATGCAACTGGCCACCGTTTCCTTCAACGCCGCCATTTCCTCCGAGGGGGCTTTTTCGCCCAGGCGCAATATCTTCTGATCAGCCATATCCGTTCCTTTCCCCTGCCAACGGTGTGCGAATCGCCGCCACGAGATGCCTCATCCCAGGCTAACTATAGCGCACCGCTGGCTGACTGCCCATGACTGCCGTCATAATGGAAGCTGTTAATACTACAACCACACTTCGCTGCCATGTCACGCTGAGCGGCTCTGGCGGCCAGATTGCGGCCCCCAGGCCACCAGCGAAGCGTCTCGCGCCGGGAATATAGTAGCATACTTACTCAAGGCTGTCAACAGCTCGCCTCGTCGCTTTGACTTTTCTCCTGACTGGTGCTATTATATGATAGCACAATATGAGAAGACAGTCGAATGCCGAATACAGGCTGATTGAGGAGGTTGTCGCCACAGAGCCGGCCGATTGACGGCGGCTTCGCCAGAAAAGCGTTCGGGGTAGCTTCTCGACGACGCGGGAAGAGAAGCGGTTTGTGGCCATAGTTATCTTTGTTTGGGATCGCGCGGCAGCGCTTCGCAGAAACAGGCACACAAGTTGACTGTCCTGATCGGCACCATCAAAAAAGGCTTGCACTGCGGGGCTGAAGAGTTACGTTCAAAGCAACCGGAGCCTATCATCTCATCCATTTGTGCTTGTGTGCGGCGTCCAGGGGCGAATTCTGCGCCCGTGACGGCCTGACGGCTGCGCTGCTGGCAGAATCCATTCCACGATTCGTTTCACTGCCGATCAGAATGCGGCAGGTTGGTGTTCAGTGGTTGGTAGAGATGAGCCATTCGCAGGGATGGAAGCCCTTTTGTTGCGGTTTCCAGTTCGCCAGATTCCAGTGCTGGGCAAGCCATTGTGCTTTGAGCCTCTGTTCGGGTCATCGGGCAAGCCGCGACCTGTTGAAAGTGGAGGCAGGTGGGCCTTTTGCTGAATCTGCCAACTGAACAGTTTTCCAGCCTGCCGATATAGGGCTTGATCGGGTGTTCAGTGGAGTGGTGGGGTAGGAGGGGCTATGAGGCCCTTGTCGCCTGTTGAACGCGCGGAAAAGATAGCTGTGGCCAAACGGCCACAGCTTTTCTTTTGCGGCTCCTGGCGGCGGGACGAGGGGTTCATGGCAGGCACGATCACGAAGTTGGCCTTTCAGAAACGCCATCGCCAGCGGGTCAGCGTGTATCTGGACGGGCGATACGCCTTTGGCCTGCCGGATATAGAGGCGGCAAAGCTCAAGCCGGGGCAGTTCCTCTCCGATGCCGAGATCGCCCGCCTGCGTGAGCTGGACGCCCGCCAGCAAGCCTACGAGCGGGTGCTGCGTTTGCTGGCGCACCGCCCGCGCAGTGAGGCCGAGGTGCGTCGCTATCTGGAAGGCAAGGACATGTCACCTGACACCGTAGAGCAGGTTCTCGAGCGCCTGAGGCGTGAGGGCTACCTGGACGATGCGGCCTTCGTGCGCTTTTGGGTGGAGAACCGCGAGCGCTTCCGCCCGCGCGGGCCGTGGGCGCTGCGCCAGGAGTTGCAACGCAAAGGGGTGGCCCAACCGCTGATCGAGGAGGCATTGGCCGGGGTGGACAGCGAGGAGAGCGCGTACCGGGCTGCCCGTCGCCGCCTGCGCCAATGGTCGGGTCTGGCGTACGAGGACTTCCGGCGGGCGGTGGGCAGCTACCTGGCCCGACGCGGGTTCGACTACGACCTGATCAGCGATGTGGTAGAGCAGTTGTGGAAGGAAGTAGACAGGGAGAAGTGAAAGGGGTAAACATATGCCCAGAGGGGGTATCCATCCGATAACACTTGTCATGGGGAGTTTGGCACTGCTGGCCCTGGGAGTGGCCCTGGGCTTCTTCCTGCGGCGGCTGTTGGCCGAGGCCAGGATCAAATCCGTGCAGGCTCGGGCCGAACAAATCCTGATCGAGGCGGAAGCGCAGGCCAAGGAGATGATCCTGAAGGCCAGGGATGAGGTCATTCGGCTGGAGGAGGCGGCTGCGGAGGAGAGAAGACAGCGCCAGCAGGAACTGCGCCAGGAGGAGGAGCGGCTGCGCCGACGCCAGGCGAGCATTGACCGCCGCTACGACAAGATGGAGCAGCGGGAGCGGCGGCTGAATCAACGCCAGGCCAGACTGGACAAACGGGAGAGCGAGCTGGAAGCTCTGGAAGCCCAACGACAGGAAGAACTGCAGCGTATCTCCGGTCTGAGCCGCGAAGAAGCGAGGGAACTGCTGCTGGAGACCATCCGGGGACAGTACCGCGAGGATATGGCGCGGGTGATCCGCGAGGTCGAGGCGGAGGCCCAGGAGGAAGCGGACAGGAGGGCCCAGAAGATTATCAGCCTGGCCATCGGCAGATTGGCCTCGGACCAGGTTGTCGAATCCACCGTCTCCGCCGTGCCCCTGCCCAACGAAGAACTGAAGGGGCGTATCATCGGCCGCCAGGGGCGCAACATCCGGGCCATCGAAAACGCCACCGGCGTGGACCTGGTGGTGGACGACACGCCGGAGGCGATCACCATCTCCTGCTTCGATCCGGTTCGTCGGGAGGTGGCCCGCCTGCTTCTCTCGCGGCTGGTGCAGGATGGCCGCATTCATCCGGGGCGCATTGAGAAGGAGGTGCACAGGGCACAGGAGGAGGTGGAGCGGGTCATCCGTGAGGAAGGGGAGCGGGCGGCCATGGAGGTGGGTGCACGCGACCTGCATCCGGAGCTGATCAAGCTGGTGGGCAGCCTCAAGTTCCGCACCAGCTACGGTCAGAACCAGCTCCAGCACTCTCTGGAGACGGCGCACCTGGCCGGGCTGATGGCCAGTGAGCTGAAGGCCAACGTGGCGCTGGCCAAGCTGGGCGGGCTTCTGCACGACATCGGCAAGGCCGTGAGCCACGAGAACGGTGGGCCTCACGCCCTGGTGGGGGCAGACATCGCCCGTCGTTACAACCTGTCACCGGAGCTGGTCAACTGCATTGCCGCTCATCATTACGAGGAAGAGCCACAGTCTGTGGAGGCGGTTCTGGTGGCGGCAGCCGATGCGCTTTCAGGGGCACGGCCGGGGGCGCGGCGGGAGTCGCTGGAAAGCTACATCAAGCGCATCACCGCTCTGGAGGAACTGGCCTCCTCTTTCGAGGGGGTGGCCGAGGCCTATGCCATCCAGGCCGGCCGGGAGATCCGCATCATCGTCAATCCACAAGCCGTGGACGACCTGGCCATCATCGAGATGTCGCGGCAGATCGCCGAAAAGGTGGAGCAGAACCTGGAGTATCCCGGCCAGATCAAGGTGACGGTCATCCGCGAGACGCGGGCAGTGGACTACGCCAAATAGCATCAGTGAAGCAACTCCTCATCACCCTCCCGCTTCACGCCGCGCGGGGTGCTGTGGCCTCCTGCCAGCGCTGACGGCGGTCGGCGTAGAAGGCCAGCGCGGCCGCCGAAAGCCCTGCCCCGATGTAGGCCGTCCCCAGGATGCCCACGGCCGTGCCCCAGGTACTATGGGCGATTCTGTTCCAAATAAAGGTAAAGCCGGCACCGATGATATAGCTGAGCAGGATCAGCCCCAGGGTAGACCAGAGGTTGCGCCACACGACGTTGACACTGCGCCAGATGGCCTGCACTATCCCTACCTCGTCCAGAACGATGGCCCCGGTGACGAAGTACAGCACGAAGCCCAGCCACAAGACCAGCGAACCGGTGGCCAGGCTGAGCAGGCTCAGGCTGCTGAGGGCAAGGGCCGGGTTGATGAGGCTCAACAGGCTGGCGAGCAGGGATAGGGGCACGATGATGAGCAACGCGCTGCCCAGCAGCAGCAAGGCCAGCAAGATCAGCCGCAGCCAGGTCATGCCCAGGCGCTGCAGGAAGTTGCGCCCGGCAGCCTGGTGGGACTGATCGGCTTTTTCGGGCAGCCAGCGCCGCAGTTGGCCGGCGATGAGCGTCAGATAGAGCCCGCCCAGCAGGGTGCCCATCAGGCCCGCCAGCAGCCCCCAGCCCAGCGCAGCGGCGATGCTGGCGATGTACACGGTCGCTGACGAAGTGCCCACCGGCGGAAGCGCAATCTGGTTGGCGACGAAGCTGGGCAGGCTCACCACCCCTCGGGCCAGCAGGCTGAGCAGGTTCCAGTGCTCGCCGATCTGTTCCAGCATCTCCCGCGAGAGCGCGGCCATCTGCTGCATCTCCTGCGGCGCGTCGGCAGGCATCTGCAATAAAGGCAGCAGGCGGTTGACCAGCGGTCGGATGGAAAGGCGAGGACCAAACCACAGGCCCAGGTCCAGGAGCGCCGGCAGGATGAGCAGCCAGGGCCTCTGGGCGACCAGGCGGAAGCCGAGGGACAAGGCGTCAACCACGCCGAGTCGGGATGGCTTTTGTTCGTTCATGGCTACATTGTACCACAGGTATCCGCCGTTGAAAAACGCTGCCTCCTCTTTGCCATCCAGGGGCTTGTACGGTACAATGGCGAGGCAAAATCGAAGCGTGGCTGATGCCAACTGCCGATTTTAAGTACTACCTACCCTGTCACTGCGAGCGAAGCGAAGCAGTCTCAGTAGACGGAAAATCGCTCCGCCAGGATCGTCAGATCCTGGCGAAAACCGGGGATCTGACGATCCCCTTAGAGCAAATTTCCATCCACTGAGTCTCCTGGAATCAAAAAGGAGATTGCTTCGCCCCTTCGGGGCTCGCAATGACGCCAACCCACCGCCACATCTCGCCTTGTAAGGCCGAAGGTAGGCAGTTACGATTTTAAAGGCCTGAAGCGAGGAGGTTGCTGTGTCCATCATCACCTTGACAACGGATTTCGGCCTGGCCGACGGTTACGTGGGCACGATGAAGGGGGTGATCCTGTCCATCGCCCCGCAGGCGCACATCGTGGACATCTCCCACGACGTCGGGCCGCAAAACGTGCGCCAGGCCGCCTACGTCCTCTCCACGGCTGCGCCTTATTTCCCGCCGGGCTCCATTCACGTGGTCGTCGTGGACCCCGGCGTGGGCAGCGCCCGACGGCCTATCGCCGTGCGCACGGAAAGGGCCTACTTCGTCGGCCCCGATAACGGCGTGTTCAGCTATGTCCTGACGGGAAGGGATCCGGGATCAGAGATCGGCGATCAGGGATCAGGGGAGCAACCCGTAACCTGGAACTCGAAACCTGAAACCACAATCTTGCATCTGGACCGCCCGCAGTTTTGGCTGCCGACGATCAGCCGGACGTTTCATGGCCGCGACATCTTCTCGCCCGTTGCCGCGCATCTGGCGGCCGGTGTCCCCTTCGATACCCTGGGCACGCCCATCGCCGACCCGGTGATCCTCCCTCTGCCCCGGCCTGAGCGTCGGCCTGATGGCTCCATCCGCGGCCAGGTGCTGCACGCCGACCGCTTCGGCAACCTCATCACCGACATCCCCGTGGGCTGGCTGGCTGCTGGCAAGAGCTGGCGCTTTGACATCGCCGGGCAGTGCATCGAGGGCCTCAGCCTGACCTACGCGGCGGCCGGCCAGGGGGAGCTTGTGGCTCTTCCGGGCAGTGATGGGCTGTTGGAGATCGCCGTGCGCGAGGGCAGCGCAGCAAAGATGCTCCACGTCGGAGCCGGCGCGCAGGTAATAGCCATGCCTGAGGAGACCCGATGAGCAAGTTCATCATCGAGGGGGGCCATCCGCTTCGCGGCAGCGTGACCCCCAGCGGCAACAAGAACGCCGCGCTGCCCATCCTGGCCGCCTGCCTGCTGACCGATCAGCCGGTGACATTGCACAACGTGCCGCGCATCGGCGACGTGGAGACGATGCTGCAACTGCTGGCCGACCTGGGGGTTGATGTGGGCGAGTGGCAGGGCAGCACGTTGACCTTGTACGCCCGCCGCGTACACAAGGCCACGCTCGACGCCGGGCTGTGCAGGCAGGTTCGGGCGTCCATCTTGCTGGCCGGCCCGCTGTTGGCCCGCTGCGGTGAATTGCAGTTGCCGTTGCCGGGAGGCGACGTCATCGGCCGACGGCGGGTGGACACGCACCTGCTGGCGTTGCAGGCATTGGGGGCAGAGGTGGCCTTCGGACGCAACTTCGAGATGTCCGCTGCCCGCTTGCGCGGGGCTGACGTGCTCTTGGACGAGGCCAGTGTGACCGCCACCGAGAACAGCATCATGGCCGCCGTGTTGGCCGAGGGCACCACGGTCATCCGCAATGCCGCCAGCGAGCCGCACGTGCAGGACCTGTGCCATTTCCTCAACGGCCTGGGAGCGCGTATCACGGGCATCGGCTCTAACACGCTGGTCATCGAGGGGGTGTCCCACCTGAGCGGCGGCGAGTTTACCCTCTGCCCCGACCACACCGAGATCGGCAGCTTCATCGGCCTGGGCGCGGTCACCGCGGGAGAGATTCGCATCCGCAACGTGCAGCCCTCGCAGTTGCGCATGATCCTCTTCGTCTTCCGCGACCGGCTGGGGGTGAAGATGCGCTTCGAGGACGGGGATCTGGTGATCGAGGATGGACAAGAGCTGTGCATCCGGCCGGATGTGGGCGGTGCGGTGCCCAAGATTGACGATGCCCCCTGGCCTGCTTTTCCCGCCGACCTGATGAGCATCGCCCTGGTCGTGGCCACGCAGGCGCGGGGCACGGTGCTCATCCATGAGAAGATGTTCGAAAGCCGCCTGTATTTTGTGGACAAGCTCATCAGCATGGGCGCGCAGATCATCCTTTGCGATCCGCATCGTTGCGTGGTCGTCGGCCCCTCGCGGCTCCAGGGACAGGAACTCATCAGCCCGGACATCCGCGCCGGCATGGCCCTGCTGATCGCCGCCTTGTGCGCCGAAGGGCAAAGCACCATCGGCAACATCGGCCAGATTGACCGCGGCTACGAGCGGATAGATGAGAAGCTGCGCAGGCTGGGGGCACGCATTGAGAGGGTCGAGTGATGAGGAAGGGGGGACGAGGCTGAGGATAAGGGGAAGCAGGCCCCTCGCTTCCCCCGGCAAGGCGGCAACTGACAATCGCTTCAAAACCTCGGAGGATGCAAGCATGGTCGGTGAACTTCCCATTCCACCCCATTTCGATGCGGCGAAAGTGGGCCAGGTGTGGCCAGTCCCTTACCAGGAACGGGCTGCGGAGGCCGAGCAATGGGCGAGGCAGCATGGCCTGCCGCCTGCAGCCGGTGACCGGTTCAGAATCTGCCTGGTGGCGGTGGACGTGCAGAACGCCTTTTGCATCCCCGGCTTCGAGCTGTTCGTCGGCGGACGCTCCGGCACGGGGGCGGTGGACGACAACCGCCGGCTGTGCGAGTTCATCTACCGCAACCTGGGCCTGATCACGCAGATTTGTCCGACCATGGACACGCACCAGGCCATGCAGATTTTCCATGCTGCCTTTTGGATCAACGACGCCGGGCAGCATCCGCCCCCCTACACACTCATTTCCCAGGAGGACGTGGCCGAGGGCCGCTGGAGGTTCAATCCGGCCCTGGCACACAGCCTGGGCCTGGAGGCGGCATACGTGCAGCGCCACCTCTTGCACTACACGCGTGCCTTGAAAGCCGGCGGCAAATACGATCTGACCATCTGGCCTTATCACGCCATGCTGGGCAGCATCGGCCACGCCCTGGTCTCGGCGGTGGAAGAGGCCATCTTCTTCCACAGCATCGCCCGCGCCACTCAACCCGACTTTCAGGTCAAAGGCAACAACCCTCTGACGGAGCATTACTCCGTCCTGGGTCCGGAGGTGTTACAGGGCCCGGATGGCCAGCCCATCGCCCAGAAAAACGTGGGCTTTGTCGAGAAGCTCTTGCAGTTTGATGCCGTCCTCATCGCCGGACAGGCCAAAAGCCACTGCGTGGCCTGGACCATTGACGACCTGTTGCAGGGCATTACGGCCCGTGATGCGGCGCTGGCGGAGAAGGTGTATCTTTTGGAAGACTGCACCTCGCCTGTGGTTGTTCCCGGTGTGATGGACTACACGGAGGAGGCGGAGGCTGCCTTCCGGCGCTTTGCTGAAGCGGGCATGCACGTGGTCCGCTCCACCGAGCCCCTGGCCAGTTGGCCTGGCCTCGGGCTGTGATAAGGAGATAGGTGATGTTCGCTCGTGGCGGACGGCCACGTCCGCCACCTGGCTGCTGGACGTGGCCGTCCAGCAGGAGCACGTATTGTGAGGAGCAGAGCATCATGAGTACGACGACCCCTTGGACCCAGGCGGCCCTTGCCGAAGACCGCGCCGATGTCTACTTCGCCCACACCCAGGCCATCCTGCGGCAGGAAGGGCTGAATCCGGTGGTGACGATGGAGGTTTTTCCCAGCCGGGATGGGGTGCTGTGCGGCATGAAGGAGGTGCTGGCGCTGCTGCGGCAGGTGCTGCCGGCGGATCGTTCCGAGGTGTGGGCTTTGGAAGAGGGCGAAGCGATGGAGGCTAAGGAGGTGGTGTTGCGCATCACCGGCCCTTATCAGAGTTTCGGCCTCTACGAGACGGCCATCCTGGGCATCCTGGCCCATGAGAGCGGTTGGGCGACGGCGGCGCGGGCCTGCGTGCGGGCGGCCGGCGATACGCCGGTGATCAGTTTCGGGGCGCGTCATGTGCACCCGGCTGTGGCCCCCTACATGGAGTATGCGGCGATTGTCGGCGGTTGCGTCGGCTGCGCCACGCCGGCCGGAGCGGCCCTGGCGGGGATTGAGCCGTCAGGCACCATTCCTCACGCCCTCATCCTTTGCATGGGCGATACGGTGGCGGCGACGCAGGCTTTTGATCGCGTCATTGACCCCCGCGTGCCGCGCATTGCTTTGGTGGATACCTTCAAGGACGAAGCGGAAGAGAGCCTGCGTGTGGCGCGGGCGATGGGGGAGCGGCTGTGGGGGGTGCGGCTGGACACGCCGGCGGAACGAGGGCGGGTGACGCCGGACCTGGTCATCGAAGTGCGGGCACGGCTGGATCAGGCCGGGTATCAGCATGTGCGCATCGTGGTCAGCGGCGGCATTGACCCGGAGCGCATCATGCTGTTCAAGGAGCGCGGCGCGCCGGTGGACGCCTATGGCGTGGGCAGCGCGATTTCCAGCGCGCCGCCCATAGACTTCACCGCCGATATCAAGGTGATCGAGGGACGGCCGGTGGCCAAGCGCGGCCGCATCCCCGGCATCACGCCCAATCCGCGGCTGAAAAGGCAACGAGTGAACGAGTAACGAGGCAACGGGGCCTCGTCGCCTCGTTACCCATTACCCCGCCTGCTGTCCCCCCTCCCCTCGCGGGCTGATGATGCGGATGATGCGGTCGAGCAGTTCGTAGATGAAGGTCTGGCGGATACCGGCGATGGCCGCCACCAGCCAGGGGAAGTACTGAGCGGTCTTGCCGGCCTGCGGCGAGGAGATGTCTGTCTGCATGGCCAGGAAACCGCCGGCGATGATCAGGTAGACGATGATCCCCAGCACCATGCCCTGGATGGGCTGCACCATGTACCAGAGGTTGTACTGCGGGTCGTAATCCTGCTGGTCGGAAACGTGCCACCACATGCTCCAGAGGGCACAGATCACGCCGCCGATGCCCCCTACCAGCATCGTCCCCCAGACAGGGAAGATGTCCAGCATGGACGAAGCAGCCGTCCCGCTGAGCCAGCCGATCCAGGCCCCCAAAGGTTTCTCGAAGACCAGCCCGATGAACAGGAGCAAGGCCCAGCCCACCTCGTACAGGAGCAGCCGGGGCCAGTATTTGCCGGCGATCTTGCGGCTCTCCTCGGTGCGGTTGATGAGGGTGCGCGCGGCCTGCATGCGCAGTTCGGCATCGGCAAAGGCGTAGGGGCGTTCCAGCAGGATCGTCCGTGCCTGATGCAGCAGCTTCAGCGCCGTGCTGCTGTGCTGCTGGTGCGAGGCCAGGCGGGTGGAGGTGCGATCGTACAATCTGTCCACCTCTTCCATCAGTTCATCGCGCCGCTTGCGGGTGAGTTCGGCCAGGATGCGCATCTGCTCTTCCGCCGTGTACTCGCGGGGGGTGATCTCGATTTCGGGCGTCACCTGCTCACCGGGGCCGGGCGGGACCAGCGTGGCCAGCTCGCCGGCGGGGATGTCCATCAGGATGCCCCCGATGCGCAGGGAGACAGGCCGTTCCTCTGCGGCGGCTTTGGCCTCCGGTGGCGGGCCGACGACACTGGGTTCCGCCACAGCCGGGGGGAGAGGGCTGCGCGTCGGCGGCCTGTAGGCGCTGGGAGGAGCCGCCTCGGCGGCTTCCTCTGCTTCCGGGGCCACCTCCCCTGCTTCCGCCGCGGCCGCCGTCTCCTCGGCCAGCGCCTGGGCTGTTTCCTGGGCGGAAGGTCCCGCTGGGACCTCGGGCGGCGCGACCTCTTTCTCCTCCGGCGCGGGGACGAAAATCTCCTCTTTGATCTCCGAAGGTGGCCGGGCCGGCTGCCGCGTGCCCCGCGTGGGCGGGGCGGGTGACGGTTCGCCCTCTTCCTCCAGCCTGCCAGCCAGCGCTTCCTCGCTGAGCATGGAGTCCAGGACCTCTTCGGCTCTAGAGGCAGAGGAGGGGGTGGCGGCGGCAGGCACCGCCTGCCGTGCCGCCGGGGCGGCCGCTTCGGCTGTCTCGCTGAAGAGAGCATCTATCCCTTGCCCGATGATCTTCTCGCCGCGGCCGCTGATGCTAACGGTGCTTTTCTTCGCCATGGATGATCACCTCCGCCAGATCACGGTAAGCCTGAGCGCCGGGATGGCTGCTGGCGTACTCAAGGATTGGCTGATGGGCCGCCGGCGCTTCGGCAAAACGAATGCTTTTCCTGATCACGATGTCGAAAACCTTCTCTCCCAGGAAAGAGCGCAGCTCATCCAACACTTCGCGCGTGTGGATCGTGCGCGGGTCGTACATGGTTCCCAGAATGCCCAGCACGCGCAACTGGGGGTTCAGACGCTTTTTGACGCGGGAGATGGTTTGGATCAACATGCCCATGGCCCGCATGGCCAGAAACTCGCAGATGATGGGGATCAGCACCTCGTCTGCGGCGGTGAGCGCATTGATGGTGAGCAAGCCCAGGTTGGGGCCACAGTCAATGAGAACAAACGCGTACTGCTGACGGATATCCTCCAGGGCATCCCGCAACAGGTACTCTCGTCCCAAGGCGGAGACCAGCTCTGCCTCGGCGGCGGCCAGGTCAATGTTGGCCGGCACCAGGTCGAGGAAAGGCCGCACAGGGTGAATGACCGCCGCCAGAGGGAAATCGGAGCCGGTGAGCACGTTATATATGGTGTGCTCCAGGGTATCCGGCTGCAGGCCGAAACTGTTGGAGAGGGCGGCCTGAGGGTCCAGGTCAATGAGCAACGTCCGTTGCTGACGCTCGGCCAGGGCGGCCCCCAGGTTGATGACGGTGGTGGTTTTGCCGACGCCCCCTTTCTGGTTGACGACGGCGATGACTCGGCCCATGCTGGTCCTCTCGCTCACGACGAAGTTGCCGACGCGGTGATATTATACCATATCTCACCAAATGGCGAAAAACATCACGACGGGCTTGGGCGTGCGCAGCGGAAGCCCGGAGAGTACGAGGGGTGTCCCCTCGTTTACCCCCACCCTTACACGTTGTGGCTTGCGCCCAATTCCCCTGGTCACTCCCCCATCAAGAGGGAGGGGCTTGCACGAATTCCCCTCCCCTGGTGGGAGGAGTTAGGGAGGGGGGAGTGGAGATGGCGGCAGCAAGCCCATAACTCGCCAAGGAATTGAAATGCACCCGCCGGGAGGGTGCATTTCAGTTTTTTGGAAATGTCATTGCGAGCCGAAGGCGAAGCAATCTCCTGCCAGTTAGTGGGAGATTGCCCTTCGGCAAAGCTCAGGGCAGGCTTCGGCACAACCTGCGCGCCTACTCGAAACTTGCCTGTCATTGCGAGCCGAAGGCGAAGCAATCTCCGCCTCGGGACTTGGGGATTGCTTCGTCGGCAAGAACCGCCTCCTCGCAATGACAGCAGGAAGTTTCTGTCCTTTAGAATGGCGGGCCGCGCCATGGCCAACTCGCAATGACACAGGCCAGGCTGGCTCTCGCTCTCGCCACTAAAGTGAAATACACCCCGCCGGGAAGGCGATTTGACGCCCGTTTACATCGGTGGTATCATGTGCAGAGAGCGAAACGGAGTGGGCATGGCGATGGGTGAGGCTCATTGGCAAAAAGACGTCGCTGCCGCTCGCGGTGTGCCTTCCCTGGTCTGGCGGGCAGGGCAGGAGCGACGGCTGGGGATGATGCAGCATTGGGCCCAGCTCGCCGGGGCGCGTATCCTGGTGGATGGCTGCGGTGTGGGGATGTACGTGCGGGCGCTGCGCCAATTCACGCCGCACGTCTGGGGGCTGGACATCGAAGCGGAGCGGGTGGCGGAAGCGCAGGCCGCCGTGCCCGATGCCCGGTTACAGGTCGCCGACGGGGAGGCGCTGCCCTACGCCGACGACAGCTTCGATGTCGTCCTCAGCCACGAGGTGATCGAGCACGTGGGCGACGATCGGCAGGTGCTGGCCGAAATGCTGCGCGTGCTGCGGCCTGGCGGGCGGCTGCTGCTCTTTTGCCCCAACCGCCTCTATCCCTTCGAGACCCACGGCCACTACTGGCGGGGCCGCTACCACTTCGGCAACACCCCGCTCATCAACTGGCTGCCCGGCTGCTGGCGTGACCGGCTGGCTCCGCATGTGCGGGCCTACACGCGGCGTGACCTGCGCCGACTCCTCGCCGGACTGCCGGCGCGCCTGGTTCAGCATACGCAAATCTACCCCGGTTTCGACAACATCGTGGCCCGCTGGCCTACGCTGGGCCGCTGGCTGCGCCGCGTCATCTATGCCCTGGAGCGCACCCCTCTGCGCGCCTTTGGCCTGAGCCACTTCCTGGTGGTGGAAAAGATGGATGAAGAGCCGAGGTCAGGCCAGGCCATCTGAAGTGTTTCAGGTTTGGAAGGTTCCGCGTTTCGGGTTCGTTGCCTCGTTGCCCTGTTGCCCCGTTGCCTCGTTGCCTCATTGCCTCGTTGCCTTGTTGCCTCGTTGCCCCGTTGCCTCGCTGCCTCGTTGCCTGGTTCCTGACTGCCTACGGCGCGGCGTGGCATCTCAGGCAGCTTTCGTTCCCCAACCCTGCGTGGTCGGCCGGGAAAGGCATGGCCTTGTCCGCGCCGTGGCAGAAGAGGCAATCCTCCTGACCTTGCAGGCCGTGAGGGATTGGCGGTGCGGCGGTTTGTGGAGTGGGGGCAACCGGCGCGGCTTCCCCGCCGCTGAGCCAGGCGTGGATCAGGCTCAGGTCGTCGTCGCCGATCCAGGTCCCGCTTTGCTCGAAGGCCGGATCGTCCGGAGCCGTGGCTATAGGCGGCATGCGGGCGGAAAGCGGTGTTCGCGTCCGCTGCCGGAAGGTGTCGAAGTCAAGGTTCGTGCCGGCCAGGGCTGGGCCAAAGGCCCCTTCGCCCCCGTAGCCGTGGCACTGGCGACAGGAAAGCCCCGGCCGCTCCTGCCAGATGGCCTGCCCCTGCCCGGCAGCGCTGCCTGCGGCCGGGCGGGCCGGCGCCGGTTGCACGTCATGGCAGATGGTGCAGGTTTCGTTCGAGCGGCCTTCGTGATCGGCAGGCATGGCCAGGGGCTCTCCCTGGCTGTGGCAGAGGAGGCATTCCTCCCGCCCGGCGATCGGATGAGGGATCAGGCGCGCCGAAACGCTGACGGCCGTAGGCGAGGGGGCCGCCGGCGCTGAAGATGGTGTCGGCGACGGGGAGGCGGCCTGGCCACAGGCGCCGGTCATGGAGATGATGGTCAGGATCAACAAGAGCAGAACCCAGACAGGCAGGGTGGTCTGGTGCTTCTGACGTGAGGACATAGGTCAGGTTAGTAACGGATTTTTTGCGCACACTTGATGCACAAAGTGGTATCGGGCAGGATTTCCAGCCGCTCGGGCTCGATTGGCGCGCCACAGCGCTCGCAGATGCCGTATTCCCCCTCTTCCAGGCTTCTCAGAGCGTCCTCCAGGGAAGCAATCTTGGCCTGGACGCGTTCACGCAGGGCCAGATTCAGCTCCCATTCGAAAATCTCTGGGCCGCCTTCTCCGATGCCGAGGTCGGGGCGATGGGCCAGCTTTTCTTCCAGGCGCGCCAATTCTTCCCGCGCGTCGGCCAATTCTCTATGTAGTCTAGCCTTTTGCTCTTGCATCGGCTACTCTCTGCCTGTCAGCTTCCAGCGGCGCTCACCGCTGTCTGTTTCCGAATAGACGATGAACACGCCCGCTTGCAGAGTGAATCTCTCGCTGATGAACGGGGGACTCGAGTCCTGGCAAGCCCCACGGAAAACAGAAGCTCACGACGGCCCCCCATCGTGGGGGATAGGAGAGCGCTGCTTTCCTGCCAATACAGCACGGTGGAAGTCCCTCGGTAGTTTGTCATGCTGAGGAGCGAGGCAACGAAGCGTCTCCCCTGCGCCAGGCAGGTGGTCTCACACGATGTGACCGAGATTCTTCGCCTCGTTCAGAATGAGGGGAGCTACCGAAGGATTTACGCCGGGTGCACCAGGCTTGACCATCTGGCGAGAGCGGTTTGTGATCTTCTGAGTGAAGGGGCCGGCTACTCGGCCATGGGTTTTTTGTAGCGGTAGGTAATCCGCCCGCGAGTCAGGTCATAGGGGGACAGTTCCACGCGCACCCGGTCGCCCAGAAGCACGCGGATGTAATGCTTGCGCATCCTGCCGGACAGGTAAGCCAACACGGTGTGGCCGCTGTCCAGCTTGACGCGGAACTGCGTGCCGACCAAGGCCTCGATAACCGTGCCCTCTACTTCCAGTTTCTCTTTGGATGGCTTCTCCGGCATGGATTCTCTCACTCCGTATCCCGCCATGCCACCTTGCGCTGTTGTCGCCTGGCCTTGCGGATGGCTTTTTGTCGCTTGCGGCGCCGCAGTTCGCTAGGCGACACGTACCACCGCTTGCGTCGTACAGTGCTCAGGACTTTGGATCGCGTGACTTCCTTGCGGAAGCGCTTGAGCAGACTCTCCGGGGATTCTCCCGGTCGCAATTGAACAGAAATGGGAATTCACCTCCTTCTGGCTTTGATTGGCTGCGGACAACAAAAAAGCCCGCTTGCTGGGTAACAGACAGGCACACAGGCAACCGGGCTTTTCACCTCTTGCCTCCAGGGCATTCTCCCTTTATATTTGCGATGGCCCCCTCCACAAATATCTTATGGTCGGTGGGTATCGCACCTTGCGAGATGGTGTGTACCTCTGTGCACCCACAGCCCCACTGGCCTTGTAGCTTGTCTGGCTGCGCCTATTATATCCAGATTGCCCAGAATGTCAACTTGACGTATCCACAACGATAGTTCCTATCGCCACCTGCGCAACCACAGGGTTAGCCCCAGCAGGATGACCAACAGCGTGGCCAGGATAATCTCCAGCAGGCGGGTCAGGCTCCAGCGTGCGCCAGGCCGGGCTGTCGTCTCCGCCGGCGGGGGCGGCGCGGCCTGGGGCACGGGCACGGCGGTCGGCGTGTAGGCCGGCAAGGTTGCAGTCTCTGCCGGAGCTACTGTGGGCGCAGGAGAAACGCTCTCCGCCATCGCGGCCGGTGCGGCCTCTTCCACGGTTTCCGGGGCCGTCCAGGCCTCGAGGGCCGGCTCCACCGCCCCTCCCCCCACGCCTGCCCCCGGCGGTGCCTCCAGGGAGGGTGGAGTCTCTTCGGCCGTCACGGCCATAGCCCGCATGGGCAACTCTGCCGGCGCTTCGCCGGCCGGCGCGCCTTCCGCTTCGGCGATGGCTGCTTCGGCAGAGGGCGCAGGCGGGGCAGCCCTCTCCACCACGGCCTCTCTTTCCACCGCCACTGTCGCCGCCACCGCTTTCTGCACTTCGACCGGCTTCTCGACTTCGACCACTTTCTCGGCCACAGCCGTTTCTTCCTTTACCTCCGGTGCTGCTTCCACGACGATGGTCTCCTGGACGGCCTTTTCTGCCACCATCGGCTGCGGCGCGGCGAAGCGGCCAGGCTGCCACAAGATGTCGCCGACGAGGACGGCGAGCAGCAGGGCGGCCACCAGCGCCGCAGTCCCCTGCAGGGTGCGCGCAAGCCAGGTTATCTGTCGGCGCACCGCCGCGCGCCCCACCTCAGCCTCTGCGAGGGTGAAGGCGCGAGGCACGCTTACGGGCGGGACGGTGCGCAGCAGTTGAGTGGTGTAGCGCAACGTCTCCAGCTCATGCGCGCAGGCGGCGCAGGCCGCCAGATGCTGCTCCACCTGTAGGCGTTCCTGGGCGGTGACCTGCCCATCCAGGTAGGCCGACAGATGTTCAACAGCGATATGCTTTTCTCTTCGTTGCCCTATACGTCCAAACATGATCGCATCTATAGGGCTCCAGTTCCCCGCGCTGCCTCTTGGCTGACCGAATTGGCAAGTATCAGTGGATGGAAATTTGCTCTGAGGGGATCGTCAGATCCCCGGTTTTCGCCAGGATCTGACGACCCTGGCGGAGCGATTTTCCATCTGCTGAGTATCCGGAGCGTCACCCGGTCATGCTGAGCGGCTCTGGGAGCCAACCTTTCACCTTGACTCCGATGACGTCTTACTTGGATGCTGTGCCCTTTAGACGGTAGCGAGAGGGCAAAAGTTCCTGCTGCTGTAACAGGATGTCCCGCAGCCGGGCTCGTCCCCTGCTCAGACGGGATTTGACCGTGCCCAGCGAACAGCCCATCACCTCGGCGATGTCCTGGTAGCTCAGCCCCTGGATGTCGGAGAGGATCACGGCAGTGCGCTGGTCGGGCGGCAGCATGGCGATGCCCGCCTGGATGACCTGTGCCAATTCCCGGCGCAGGGCCTGTTCCTCCGGCCCTTCGTCGTGGCTGACCATCTGCCAGGCATGTTCTGGAGCCACGGCCAGATCGTCCAGGGAGGTGGTGCGCCGCCGCTTTCGGGCGCGCAGCACGTCATAGCAACTATTGGTGACGATGCGCAGCAGCCAGGCCTTGAAGGAGCCGCCGCGGTAGCCACGCAGCGCCTGGTAGGCCTTGAGGAAGGCATCCTGGGTGGCGTCGGTGGCCGCGTCGGCATCGCCCGTGATCCGGAAGGCCACGTTGTAGGCCAGGCTCTGGTACTGTAACACCAGTTGATTGAAGGCGGGCAGCTCACCGTGCTGGGCGGCGGCCACGAGTGCTTTTTCGTCCATTCCTGCCGGCGACAAGCGGTGATGGGGCAGAGTTGCGAGATTTGACGAAAACGGCCTGTTCAACTATACTGTGGTTGCGCCGGAGTGGCGGAACAGGCAGACGCGCGCGACTCAAAATCGCGTGAGGGCAACCTCTTGTGGGTTCGATTCCCACCTCCGGCACTGCAGGGAAAGGCTGCTGCGCTTCCCTGTAACTACCTGCCCTGTCACTGCGAGCGAAGCGAAGCAGTCTCCTGGAATCAAAACAGGAGTAGGGGCGCAAGGCCTTGCGCCCAGGGCGCAAGCCTTGCGCCCCTGCTTCGCCCCTTCGGGGCTCGCAATGACGCCAACCTGCTGCCATATCTCACGTTGCCAGGCCGAAAGTAGGCAGTTACGCTTCCCTGCATATTATATCAGCTTTTGTCAAATCACGCCAAGAAGCACGGCAGGTGGGCGTGCGCAGCGGAAGCCCGGGGAGTACGAGGGGTGTCCCCTCGCTCATCCCCTGCCCCCTAATGCTGGGGCTTGCGCCCAATCGCTGCGCAAGCCTCGGGTTTGGCGCACTGAGTTGACACATATCACTCCAGGCTGAAGGGGTGGGCTGCCTGCCCGAACTGATGGCGGCTTTGTCCTTTTCAGCGCAAGAGGAGAGCTTTGGATATTCCACATCAATCCATCCATCGGCCTGTCCTGGTGGCGCTCTGTCTCCTGATCGCCATCAGCCTGGCCGTTGCTTTGTCCGGATGCGGACGGCCTGCGGCCCTGTCGAGCGAGGCAAAAGAGGCGCGCGCCCTGGAAATCGCCGCCGACTACGCCCAGGACAACGATCTGGCGCGAGCTGAGGCCCGCCTGGGCGAACTGGATGTCGCCAACAACGCACAGTGGGTGGCGATGTTGGCCGAGCGCTACATCACGGAGGCAGGCGACCAGGCTGTGGCGCACCAACTGGCCTCGCTGGCCCAGGCCCTGGGTTGCAGCAGCGAGAGGGTCGCCCGCTACCTGGCCCCGCCCACGCCAACTCCTGTGGCCACGCCCACGGCCGAACCCACGCCCACACCGCAGCCACCGATGCCCACGCCGGAGTTGCCGACGCCGACGCCTACGGCTGAGCCGCCAACTCCGACACCGAATCCCCTGCCGTCCACTCCTGAGCCGCCGACGCCCACGCCGCTTCCTCAGCCGCAGGTGGTGGTGAAGTCCAGCGTCAATGTCCGCCGCGGCCCGGGCACGGCCTACCCCCTTCTGGGCACCCTGGAGAAGGGGCAGCAGTTCGACATCGTGGGCCGCAACGCGGCCGGCGATTGGTGGCAGATCTGCTGCCTGGCGGGGGAGCAGGCATGGGTCTATGGGCAGTTGGTGGATGCCGTCGGCCCCACCGCGGCTGTGGCTGTCGTTGCCAACATCCCACCACCACCGGCCACGCCGACGCCGGCCCCGCCCACGGCCACGCCTGCGCCCACCAGGCCGCCCGTGGACTATGTGGTGAAAAACCTGCGCTTGAGGCCTGTCGGACAGGATGCCCAGCGGTGTAACGCCGGCGAAAACAGCATCTGGGTGTATGTGGTGGACCCGGCGGGCAATCCGCTGGACGGCGTACGGGTGCGAGAGAACTATACCGGGATCATCCACGTGACCGGTGCCCAGGGCAAAGGCTCAGGACGAGTGCAATACGACATCTATCGGGGCGGAGGGGGACAGGTGGACATTGTGGATGAGGCCGGCAATCGCATCAGTGAGGTCTCTCGCGGCATGAGCGCGGACTGGCCCGATTTTGACCTGATGAAAGCGGCGGGATATTGTAACTGTAAGCCCCATCCTGACGATGCCAGTTGCCAGGCCGACCTGGTGAACAAGACGTACTTCTTTGCTGTTGGCCACTATACCTACGAAGTAGTCTTCCAGCGCACCTGGTAGGGCGGCGAAAGCACGGGCCATCGCCCCGCAGAGACCGCAGAGCAGGGGGCTTTTCTCAGCGTGCTCAGCGCCCTCCGCGGTGAAATCGGCAGTTTGTGTGGATTTTGGGAATGCCCCGTCTAACCCAAATGGGCGACTTGACATCTGCGCCTATCTCTGCTATGATAGGAATAGATTCTGAGCATCAGAGTTTGCATAACCCTTCGCTCGAATCCGAAATGACATATCTCATCCTGGGAATGCATCGCCTCTCTGGTGCTATGAGGTGACGTGGAGAGGCGCTGCATTTCAACCGGAGGAAAAACATAGCGTGAAAGATAGCCTCATAGGCAGCGTTCCCCTGTTCGCTCCCCTCTCCGAGGAAGAGCGGCAGCTTCTGGCGGAACGGATGCGCCTGGAGCATCACTCCCGGGGCGAACTGCTGTTCGTCCAGGGCGAAGCCAGCGGCGCGCTGTACCTCATCACATCGGGCTGGGTGCGGCTGACGGCTGAGGGGTTCCAAGACCTGGCCACCCTGGGCCCCGGCAGTCTGGTGGGCGAGACAGACCTGTTCCTGGGCCGGCCGCGTTCCACCACCGCCGAAGCCACTACGGAAACTGATACCTGGGTGCTCGCCGGCAGCGATCTGGAGCAGGTGATCGCCGGGCATCCCCAACTGGGCATCAAGCTCAGCCGCGCTTTTGGCCACAAGATCGCTCAACTGACAACGTATCTGGCGCGCAGGCTGCTGGCCGTTCCCGGCTTCCGGGAACTGGGGGAAGAGGAGTTGACCGCTCTGGCCCGCCGCCTGCGGGCTCAGGAAGCCCCACGCGGCAGCCTGATCTTCCAGGCAGGCAGTCCGGCTGAAGCGCTCTACCTCCTGGAAAGCGGTCAGGTGCGCCTGGTGACGGGCGCAGAGCCTTCGGAAGTGGACTACGTCGAACTGGCCGAAGGCGCGGTCTTCGGCGAGATGGCCCTCCTGACCGGCAAGCCGCAAGGCCAGACGGCGCGGGCGGCGACGGATGTGCAGCTCTGGGCCTTGCCCAAGGCGGACTTCGACGAGCTGTGTAGCTCCTATCCGGCCATTCGCCGCGCCCTGAGCCGGGAGTTGCGTGCCCATCTGAACGCTGAGGACCGCCTCCTGGCCGTGCAGTGGCTGCGGGCCACGCCTCTCTTCGGCGAGTTGCCGGAGGAGGCGCTCAGCGCCATGGCCAGGCGGCTGCTGCTGCAACACGTCCCGGCGGGCGAGTTCGTCTTCCGGGTCGGTGAGCCGGGCGACGCCTTATATCTGGTGGAAAGCGGCCAGGTGGAGTTGATGGCCGATGGCCAGCGGGCTGACGAGCCGCTGGTCCGTCTGGGTGCCGGCGGCTTCTTCGGCGAGATGGCCCTGTTGACCGGCCGGACGCGGGCCGCCAATGCGCGGGCGCTTGAGAACAGCAATCTGTGGGTGCTCTACCGCGCCGATTTCGACGACCTCCTGGTGCGCTATCCGGCCATCAGCTTGAGCCTCAACCGCAGCCTGGCCCAGCGCTTGGCGGAAGCCGACCAGTGTTACGTGAATCAGCATCTGCGCCGGCTGAGCCTGCTGGCCGGCCTCTCTCATCAGCAGTTGGAGGAGGTGGCCGAGCGGCTGCGCCCGGCGCGCTACCGCGCCGGTGAGCGCATCTACGACCAGGGGAGCACGGGCAAGGCGCTCTACCTCATCGAGAGCGGTGAGGTGCGGCTGCTGAAGCGGGTGGACGGTGTGACCATCCCGCTGGCCCACCTGGGCGCGGGGGACTTCTTCGGCGAGACGGAGGTGCTCAACGATAGCCCGCGCGCGGCGACGGTCGAAGTGGTCAAGGATGCGGACCTCTGGGTGCTCAGCAGGGACGACTTCGAGGCCCTGTTACAGCGTTACCCCAGCCTGGCCATCAACCTCAGCCGCATCATCAGCCGCCGCCTGAACGAGGTGGATGCCCAATTGGCCCGCTCGCTGCGCGGCGAGCAACCGGTGGCCGAGGCCGCGCCGCTCATCGCTCCCGTGCCTGCCCCGGCACCCTTTGCCCCGCTCCGACCACGGCGGGTGGAAGCGCCGCCTGTGGTGCGTCCACAGCGGCGACGAGAGCCCCGCGAGTCGGCCGGCATCCTCGGCGGCCTGCAGGGGCTGACGCTGGCCGCCGAGAAAGCGGCGGTGTGGTTTAATGCGCGCACGGCGGGGGCCAAGCTGCGGCTGGCCGCGGTGGTGTTGCTGCTGGTGTGGCTCTGCGGCATTGCCGCGCCCGTCTTCCTGATCCGCTCCCTGCGCTCCAGCGGTCAGGTGCGCACACAGGACCTGGCCCAGTTGGTGTACATGGAAGTGTCGAGGCCCCAGGAACGCCAGCCGCAGATGGTGTTGGCTCTGATGCCTACGGCGCTGGTTCCGCTGCCCACATATACGCCGCTGCCCACGGACACGCCTGTTCCCACGGATACGCCGTTGCCCACGCCCACGCCGACGGCCACGCCCACGCCCACGGACACGCCGACGCCTACGCCCACGGACACGCCGGTGCCGACGGCGACCCCTATGCCGCCCACGCCTACGCCGTTGCCGCCCACGCCCACGTCGCCGCCGCTGATGGTCGCTGCGGCTGAGCCCACTGCCCCGGCCAGGAGCTGGGATGGCCGGCTGGATCAACTTGGCGTGGGGGTGCAGGAAGCCTCTGTCGCGCCCGGGCAGCCCTACTGGAAGCTGGTGGAAGCCCGCTGGGCCGACGAGAAGGAGGCCCAGGGCAAGCACAACATCTACGTCAACGTACTGGACGAGAGTGGCCAGCGCATCATCGGGCAGCCGGTGGTGATCGCCTGGCGTGATGGCAAGGACGTGAAGCCGACAGAGGACAAGCCGGAGCCGGAGTACTCCTTCAACTTCAACATGTACGCCACCCTGGGCTCCTACAACGTCTACATCGAGGGGTTGCCCAGCGACGTGCTGGTGGGTGCCGGCCTGGGCGATCTGCCGCGGCCGCAGTGGAAGATCCACACCTGTTTCTATCTGACCTTCCAGCGGTCGGTGCGCTAACCTCGAAAAACCGACAACCGGACTCTGAGGGACGGGGCAGCCACGCTTCGTCCCTCTTCTTTTTGCCGGTGCAGGCTGTAGGACAACTGCGAGCAGTTGTCCTACTACTACCTGCCAACCGCACAGGTGAGATTGTTTTCTCCTGTCTCTTGTGCTATAATAGTTATATCTCCAGTTACACAATTCGTGTCCTCATAGACTATAACCGGAAAGAGGTTCGGTGGTCAAGAGAGAATTCCGGCTGGAAAACGAATACCCCTATAACCGCTCTGGGCCGGTGCGCTGGATCATCTCCCATCTGTGGCGCTATCCCCTTCTCCCTCTCGCCGGGATCCTGGGAGCCATCCTGAACAACCTGGGTTACAGCTATCGCCAGATCTACATCGGCCAGGGGTTTGATCTGATCACCGCGTCCGGCTGGCGGGCTTCCCAGTTGCTGATGCTGGCCCTGGGCGTGCTGGGCGCGGCGGCCCTGCAGGGCGTGACAGGGCTGATCCGCAATTTCGCCATCGAGTTCCTGGCCCAGCGCATTGAGCGCGATGCCCGCGATGAGCTCTATGTCAGCCAGCTGGGCAAAAGCCAGACCTTCCACGGGCGGCAGCGTATCGGCGACGTCATGGCCCGCGCCACTAACGACGTGCGCACCCTGAACCTGATGTTCAGCCCCGGCCTGATGCTGATCCTCGACTCGGTGATGGCCGTCGTCGTGCCCATTGTGCTCATCGGCCGCCTGGAGTGGCGGCTGCTTCTGGTGCCCTCCGTTTTCCTCGTCTTGCTCGTGCTCACCGTGGCTGATTACAACCGGCGGCTGAAGCCGGTCAGCCTGGCCGAGCGCGAGCAGTTTGGGGCGATGAACGCCGGTCTGGCAGAGGCGATCGCGGGCATCGAGGTGGTCAAGGCCAATGCCCAGGAAAAGCACGAGTGGATGAAGTTCGCCCGCGATGCGCGTCTGTTCCGCGATATCTTTGTGCAGGAAGGGGAAATCGAGGCCCGTTACCTGCCCATGCTGGTGTTCAGCGTGGCCTGGGCTGCCGGCTTTCTGCATGCCATGTTCCTCTGGTGGCGGACGGACCTGCTCACCCTGGGCCAGGTGATCACCTTTATGGGCCTCCTGGGCACGCTGCGCTACCCTACCTTTATCTCCATCTTCTCCTTTAACCTGGTGCAATTGGGCGTGGCCGGCGCCGAGCGCATCCTGCGCATGATCAACACGGAGACGGAACTGGATGAAAACGAGGCGGGGGTCGCCCGGCCGATCCGGGGAGAAGTGGTCTTCGAGAATGTGAGTTTCGCTTACAACGGCAAGCCCGTGCTGAAAAACGTCAGCTTCACCGCCCGGCCGGGAGAGACCATCGCCATCGTGGGGCAGACGGGCTCCGGCAAGACGACGCTCACCCGGCTCATCAACCGCATCTTTGACGTCAACGAGGGGCGGGTGCTGGTGGACGGGGTAGACGTGCGCGATTGGAACCTGGAGGCACTGCGCTCGCAGATTTCGACCATCGAGCAGGATATATTCCTCTTCTCCCGCTCGCTGGCCGAGAACATCGCCTTTGGCTGCGCCGGGGCCAGCCAGGAGGCCATCGAGCGGGCGGCCGGCGAGGCTCAGGCTCACGAGTTCATCGCCGGTTTCAAGGACGGCTACGCCACGGAGATAGGCGAACGGGGTGTGACCCTTTCGGGCGGGCAGCGGCAACGTATTGCCATTGCCCGCGCCTTTCTCACCAATCCGCGCATTCTGATCCTCGACGACTCGACCAGCGCCATTGACAGCGCCACCGAAGACCAGATCCAGCGGGCCATGCGGCGCATCAGCCGCCAGCGCACCACGTTCATCATCACCCACCGTCTCAGCCAGATCCGCTGGGCCGACCGCATCCTGGTGCTGCGCCGGGGCGAGCTGGTGGATCAGGGCACGCACGAGGAGTTGATGGAACGCTGTGCGGATTACCGTCGCATCTTTGCCAGGTATGACTGATGAGGAAAGGATGAAGGACGAAAAATTACCCTATCGTCGTTCGTCCTTCGTCTTTCGTCCCTGGCCTCAATCCGGAGTAGTTATCATGTCCCTGTGGACACCACCAGGGACGAAAATGGCCCTACCTGTGCGGTTGCGACGGGCGCTGCTGGCTACCGGCTCTGTTTTTGCCGCGGAGCACAGAGGGAGCGGCCACCGGAGGCGAGCAATAGTAGGACAACTGCTCGCAGTTGTCCTACTACCAACCGCACAGGTGGAAATGGTCCAGGCATCTATTTTCGAGGTAGTCATAGGATAGCTGATGGGCTTCATTCTCGACGGCCTCGACACTGAGGCTTATGACCGAAGTTATAGCGATAGAGAACTGTTGCGCCGCATCATCAGCTACTTTCGGCCCTACACGCCGCAGATGATCGTGGTCGCCCTGATGCTGATGCTGAACTCGGCCGCCGGCACCGGAGGGCCGATCCTCATTTCCAAGGGGATTGACCTGGTGGCGGGCAAGCCGTCGCTGCGGGCCATATTGCTCCTGGCGACGGGCGTGCTGCTGCTGGGCGTCGCCGCCTGGGTCTTCAACTACGTGCGGCAGATGCTCTCTGCCCGTGTCGTGGGCGACGTGGTGCTCAAACTGCGCGAGGATGTCTTCAACGCCACCATCCATCACGATCTTTCGTTCTACGACGAGCATCCCTCGGGCAAAATCGTCAGCCGCATCACCTCGGATACGCAGGATTTCTCCACCGTGGTCACCCTGATCATGGACCTGCTCAGCCAGGTGCTGCTGGTGGCCATTCTCTCCGCCTGGCTGTTCGCCATCAACGTCTGGCTCACGGTGCTGCTGCTGTGCATGACGCCGATCGCCGTGGCCATCGCCCTCAGCTTTCGCCGCATCGCCCGCCGGGTCACCCAACACGCCCGCCGGGTGACGGCCAAGATCAACGCTCAGATCCAGGAATCCATCAGCGGCATCATGGTGGCCAAGAGCTTCCGCCAGGAGCAGGCCATCTACGACACCTTTGCCGCCAACAACCGCCAGGCTTATCAGGTGGGGCTGCGGCGCGGGCTGACGCTCAACACCATCTTCCCGGTGATGGGGCTGGCCTCCGGCCTGGGCGTGGCGCTCCTGGTCTACGCCGGCGGCCTGGCCACGCGGGACGGCACGGTGAGCCCCGGCGACTGGTACCTGTTCATGCAGGCCGTGGGGTTCTACTGGTGGCCGCTGATGAACATCGCTTCCTTCTGGAGCCAGTTCCAGGATGGGCTCTCGGCCGCCGAACGGGTATTCGCCCTCATTGATGCCGAGCCCAAGGTGCGGCAGGTGGCGGCCGAGCCGGTGGAGGCAGATGGCCATTCGTCCCTCCAAGGCGGCATCGAATTCCGCAACCTGACCTTCGCCTACACCAATAACGAGGTGGTGTTGCCTGATTTCACCCTGCGCATCCGTCCCCGGGAGACGCTGGCCCTGGTGGGGCACACAGGCGCCGGCAAGACCAGCGTGGCCCGGCTCATCGCCCGTTTCTACGAGTTTCAGGGGGGACAGTTGCTGGTGGATGGCCGAGACATCCGCCGCCTGGACTTGAACCAATATCGCCAACACATCGGCCTGGTGCCCCAGGAACCGTTTCTCTTTTCCGGCACGGTGCGGGACAACATCCGCTATGCCCGGCCGGAGGCCAGCGACGAAGAGGTGCTCGATGCCGCCCTGCGCATCAGCGGCGGCGACTGGCTGGCCGACCTGCCGCAGGGATTGGATACCGATGTGGGCGAACGGGGGGCCAGCCTTTCCATGGGCCAGCGGCAACTGGTGGCCCTGGCCCGTGTCCTGATCAAAAACCCGACCATCTTCATCCTGGACGAAGCGACGGCCAGCGTGGACCCCTTCACCGAGGCCCAGATTCAGGAGGGGCTGGAGACCATCATGAGCGACCGCACGGCCATCATCATTGCCCACCGTCTGTCCACGGTCAAGCGCGCCGATCGCATCATCGTCATGGACCACGGGCGGATCATCGAAGAGGGCACCCATGACGAGCTGCTGGCGCAAGGCGGTCACTATGCCGAGCTCTACAATACCTACTTCCGGCACCAGTCGCTGGAGCACATCGAGGGTTTTGGCCGGGAGAAGGCCCAGGAATACGCTGAGCTTGCTGTTCTGTTGCCAAGAGAGACCGAATCTGGTATACTATCGCCATCAGCCGTTGGCTATCGGCCATCGGACGAGCCCTCAGTCACGAAAGGAGCAAAGCCATGAGCGAGTTAGAGACCCGGTACGTGGAGGAATTGGGTGCGTTGTTCCAGGACCTCTCCAAGGCCCGGCGACCACCCACGCGGGGCGTCAGGCCGCCTTCATCGGCGGAGGTGGCGGCGCGTTCGGAGGCGCTTTTGGCCCGCAATGCCGATGTCACCCAGGCCTGGGCGGAGAAGCTGCGGTCGGATGACATCCTGGCCCGCCAGGTGGCGGAGGTCCGTTTGCTGGCCGCCTGCACCGCTGACCTGGCCCTGGCCGACGATCTGGTCAACCTGAGCCGGGGCAAGCCCCGGCTGACGGCGCGGGGGCGTTATGGCCCAAGCCTGTCTCAGGACCTGCTGAAGCTGCTCACCATGTCCGACGAAGAGGTGGTGAGGCAGGCACTGACCCCCAGGCGGGTGCGGGGGGTGACCCGGGCGGCCGGCCCTGCTGCCGACAGGCTGAAGGAGACGGTGAACACGACCCTGGATCACCTGCTCGAAGGCACGGCGGATACCGGCCAGCGGGCCATCGAGGGATTGCTGCTCATGGACGCCGCCCTGCTGCTGGAGGCGGTGCGCATCGTCGGGGGCGACATTGCTGAGAAGCTGGGCGAAGGCTTCTCCCGGCTCATGCAGAGCGCCGTGCGCTACATTCTGGCCGCCTACGACAAGGTGACCCTTCTCCTCGGCGCGGAGAAGATGGCCGAGATCCGCAAGCAGATTTTGGCCTGGATCGAGGACCTGAAAGAAGGGGAGCTCTTCCCCGATCTGGTGGAGAGGCTCTTCCAGACAGAGGCGCTCAAGCAGGAAATAGCCGGCTGGCTGGCTGCCTCTTCGGCTTCGGATGCCGTGTTGGGCGAGACGCGAGCTGCCGTTGAGCAGTTGGATACCGCCTTTGCCTCGAAGATGGAATTGGCCGACAAGGTCATCAGCAGCCTGGCTCTGGTCAAGCTGTTGCCCCCGGCCATGACGCCTGTGGGCCGGCTGGTGATCGCCGCTATCTACCTTGGGCTGGCCGGTTACGTGGTCTTCACCGGCTACGATCACGTGGATTCCGACCGCTACCGGCTGATTGACCGCGTCGCCGGCGTGCGGCAGGTGGCGCAGGAAGCGCTGGCGTAGCGACCACGCGACCGCGCGACGAGCAGAGGGCGACATGCGCCGTTATCGGATCAAGGTAGGCAATAAGACTTACAGCATCGAGATTGATGATCCTCAGGCTTCTCCCGTTCGCGTGCGGGTGGATGGCAGGCCGTTCGAGGTGCAGGTGGAGTGGGAGGGCGCAGACGACGAGGCTGCGGTCACGCCGGAGGTTCGGCCGGCCCAGCCGAGCCGGCCGTCTCCCGTCCCGCAGGCCAGGGTGCCCGTCACGGCTCCGCGGCCATCTGCCGCCGGGGAGGAGGACGTCACAGATACCCTCATCGCGCCCATGCCGGGCACTATCCTCTCCGTCGCCGTGCGGGAAGGGGACCTCGTACAGCCAGGGCAGGAGGTGTGCGTCCTGGAAGCGATGAAGATGAAAAACAGCATCAGATCGCCCCGCCAGGGCATTATCGCCGAAGTGGCGGTGAGCGCTGGAGCCACGGTGGCCTATGGCGACCCCCTGGTGCGCTTTCAGCAGCCGGGGATCAGGCCTCAGTGATCGGTGATCAGGAGCACCTGATCGCTGATCACTGATCACTGAGCAGAGGAGCAACTATGGGCTGGCACAATCTGCTGGATCTCTTCTCCGGCTTGAGCCATCTCACCTGGGGCCACCTGGTGATGATGGCCGCCGGGGGCCTGCTCATCTACCTGGCCATCGCCAGGGAGTACGAGCCGATGTTGCTCTTGCCCATCGGCGCCGGCTGCATCCTGGCCAACCTCCCCGGCACGGGCATGCTGGACGAACAGGGCCTTTTCGGTATCCTGATGAAGGCTGGCGTGGATACTGAGCTATTCCCGCTGCTCATCTTCGTGGGCATCGGGGCCATGACCGACTTCGGGCCGCTCCTGGAGAACCCGCGCATGGTGCTTTTGGGCGCGGCGGGGCAGTTTGGCATCTTCGGCACGCTGCTCCTGGCGCTGCTCCTGAGGTTCAACATGAACCAGGCGGCCAGCATCGGCATCATCGGAGCCATTGATGGCCCCACCTCCATCTACGTCTCCAGCGTGCTGGCCCCCGACCTGCTGGGGCCCATCTCCGTCGCCGCCTATTCCTACATGAGCCTGGTGCCCATCATCCAGCCGCCCATCATGCGGCTGCTGACCACGCGCAGGGAGCGGCTGATCCGCATGCCCTATACCTCGCGGCCGGTCTCCAGGCTCACCCGTATCCTCTTTCCCATCACCGTCACCCTGCTCACCGGCCTGCTGGTGCCCAAGGCCTCGCCCCTCATCGGCATGCTCATGCTGGGCAACCTGCTGCGCGAATCGGGCGTCGTGGAGCGGCTGGTCGGTGCCTCCTCCAATGAGATCGCCAACGTCGTCACCCTGCTCCTGGGCCTCACCATCGGCTCGACGATGACGGCCACACGCTTTCTGCGTCTGGATACATTGCTCATCCTCATCCTGGGCATTGCCGCCTTTGCTCTGGACACCGCCGCCGGGCTGCTCTTCGGCAAGTTCCTCAACCTGGTCACCGGCGGCCGGTTCAATCCGCTCATCGGCGCGGCGGGCATCAGCGCCTTCCCCATGTCCGCCCGCGTCGTGCAGCGGGTGGGGCAGGAAGAGGACTTCGGCAACTTCCTGCTCATGCACGCCATGGGTGCCAACACCGCCGGGCAGATCGGCTCGGTGATGGCTGGGGGAGTCGTGCTGGCGTTGCTGGCCGGTTAGGAGGAGATCATGTTAACAGACCATCTGCCTCGTCTTTCGTTGGCCCACCTGCCCACGCCGCTGGAGCCTCTGCCGAGGCTCAGCGCCGCGCTGGGGGGGCCGCAACTGTGGATCAAGCGGGACGATCAGACGGGACTGGCCACAGGGGGCAATAAGGCGCGCAAACTGGAGTTCCTGGTGGCCGAGGCGCTGGCGCAGGGGGCGACGACGCTGATCACCGCCGGCGCACCGCAGTCGAACCATGCCCGCCAGACGGCGGCGGCAGCGGCCAGATGTGGCCTGCGCGCCATACTGGTGTTGGGCGGCGGCCCGCCGACGCAGTCGCGGCGCGGCGGCAACGTGCTGCTCGACCGCCTGTTGGGGGCGGACATCCGCTGGACCGAGGGCGACAAGCGGGCGGAAGTGATGGCCGAAGTGGCCGAGGAGGAACGGGCGGCCGGGCGACGGCCTTACGTCGTGCCCTACGGCGGTTCCAATCCTGTGGGGGCCTGCGGTTACGTGGCCGCCCTGGAGGAACTGGCGCAGCAACTGGCGCAACGGTCGCTGGACGTGGATCACCTGGTCTTCGCCACCAGCTCGGGTGGCACGCAGGCCGGGCTGAGCGTGGCGGCCAAGGCGCTCTCTTTCCCGGCGCGCATCGTGGGCATCAGCGTGGACAAGGAGGCCAGGGAGTTGCAGGCCAGGCTGGCTGTGCTGGCGGAGGAGACGGCCGCTCATCTGGGGCTCGGCCTGCATTTCGAGCCGGACGAGTTCATCGTCAACGACGATTACTGTGCTGCCGGCTATGGCGTGGTCACCGAGAGGGAGAAAGAGGCCATCCGCCTGCTGGCCGAGACGGAAGGGGTGCTGGCGGACCCGGTCTACACCGGACGGGCGCTGGCGGGGCTTGTGGACCTCATCCGCCGGGGAGCTTTTGGCCGACAGGAGACGGTCTGCTTCTGGCATACCGGCGGCACGCCGGGGCTCTTCGCCTACGGAGAGGAGGGGTTGTTGGTATGACCAACCCTGATCTTGTCAACGTCGCCTTGATCGGCTGCGGCGGCATGGCCCGCCATCACATCCGCGCCATGTTGCAGCAAACCGCCACTACTCACATCGCCGTGGTCTGTGAACCATCGCCGGCCGCCTATGCCGCGGCAGCGGAGCTGTTCGTACAGGCGGGGTTGGAACCGCCGCCCAACCAGCCCGACCTGGATCGTCTGCTGAAGGAGTACGGCGACCGCCTGGAGGCGGCTTTCATCATCACGCCGCACGCCTGCCATCACGATCAGGCCGTCGCCTGTCTGGAACAGGGATGGGATGTGCTGCTGGAAAAGCCGATGGTGATGAACGCCGGCGAAGCTCTCAGCCTGATCGAGGCCCGCGAGCGCACGGGCAGGCTGCTGGTGGTCGCTTTCCCCGGCAGCCTTTCGCCGCAGGTGCGCACGGCGGTGAAGATGTTGCGCTCCGGCGAAGTGGGGGGTATCCTGAGCATCAGCGCCACAGTGTGGCAGAATTGGAGTGAGCTCTCGGCGGGGACCTGGCGGCAGCAGCCGGAAATCTCCGGCGGCGGTTTCCTGTTCGACACCGGCGCCCACATGTTGAACACCGTCGCCGACCTGGCCGGCGAGGATTTCGTCGAGGTCGCCGCCTGGATGGAACACCGCAACTGGCCGGTGGAGACCGTGGCTACGGTGATGGCCCGGCTGGCCTCCGGCGCTTTCGTCACCCTGCACGCCTGTGGCGAGACCATTCCCTCCTGCGCCTCCGAGGTGTACGTCTTCTGCACCCGGGCCATCCTGCGCACCGGCATCTGGGGCGAGCGGCTGGAGATGCAACGTCATGGACGCCGGCGGTTCCGCACCGTCAAAGTCCCTCCCTCCCTGGGCGTATGGGAGCAATTCCTGGCCGTGCGCAGCGGGCAGATGGCCAATCCCTGTCCCCCCGAGGTCGGCCTGCGCATGATCCGCCTCTGGGACGCCATTTGCACCTCGGCTGCCCAGGGCGGGGTGCCGGTGCGTCGCGCCTGAAGGCCGGCCTGGTCCGCTCTGCCTATGACCATCCACGTGCACTTCACCGACGCCGATTGGGAGCGTATCGAGCGCGACTGGACAGCCTGGTGGGCGGGGGAATTGGATCGTGCTCTGGTGGTGATCGAAAGCCTGGGACCGGCGGCGGGGAGCACTCTGCCGGAAGCGCCGGAATTTGTGACCAACCTGCCCCTGGACATGCCCGCCGAGGAGGTGATTGACCGCTATCAGGCCCGCCTGGAAGCCACCCGCTTCTATGGCGATGCCTGGCCCCGTTGGTGGCCGAACTTCGGGCCGGGCATCGTCGCCGGGTTTCTGGGGGCCCAGGTGCATCGCGCGCCGGACACGGTCTGGTTTGCCCCAGCCCGAGAGGTGGACATCGAAGCCCTGCACCTGGCTTACGACCCCGATAACTTCTGGTGGCAGCGGGTGCAGGAACTCACCCGCCTGGCCGTAACACGCTGGGGGGATCGTGTCACCGTCGGCCACACTGACCTGGGCGGCAATCTGGACATCCTGGCCTCGTTGCGCACGACGCAGCAGCTACTATATGACCTGTACGATGCTCCCGAGGAAGTCGCGCGTCTGGCAGGGGAGATCACCCGGCTATGGCTCCGCTATTACGACGAGCTGACCGCCATCATCCGAACGGCCGGGCGGGGCACCACTCCCTGGGCCACCATCTGGTCCCCCGGGCGCTGTTACATGCTGCAGTGCGATTTCGCCTACATGATCTCGCCGCCGATGTTCGAGCGCTTCGTGCTGCCCGACCTGGAGGCCTGCTGCGCCGTGCTGGACCATGCCTTCTACCACCTGGACGGCCGGGGACAGATCCCGCACCTGGACATGCTGCTCTCGCTGGAGCGGCTGCGCGGGATCCAGTGGGTGCCTGGCGAGGGCCAGCCGCCGCCGGAGGAGTGGCTGCCGCTGCTCCAACGCATCCGCGCGGCGAACAAACTGTGCCAACTCACCGTCACTCCGCAGGGGGCAAGGGCCATCGTGCGCGCCCTGGGCGGGAAGGGCTTTGCCTTCTTCATTCAGCCGCCGCTGGCCCCGGACGAGGCTCAGGACTTCCTGGCCAGTCTCAGCAGACCATGAATGCCCGACGTTCCCCGGACACGGGTTGCACATCAGCGCTTCTCCCTCCGCAACTTGGGGCGAGGCGCGAAGGCGTGCGCAGCGGAAGCCGGGGAGTACGAGGGGTACCCCCTCGCTCATCTCCCACCCCCTACATGTTGGGGCTTGCGCCCAATCGCTGCGCAAGCCCGTCTGAGCCTGAACAACGCCGTTAGACAAAAGCGCCTCGCCCTCAACAACAGGGGGCGAGGCGCTTTTTGGGCCTGGCAGGACCTTCATCCCGCGGCTCCTGGCCACCTACCTTTGCACCCGTCCCGATGCCTCGCCCCGCATCAGGCTCTCCACCTCGGCCACGCTGACGCGGTTGTAATCGCCGGGGATGGAATGCTTCAGGCAGGAGGCGGCAACGGCAAACTCCAGGGCGGCCTGGTCGGACATCCCTTGCAGAAAAGCGTAGATCAGTCCAGCAGCGAAGGCATCCCCGGTGCCGACGCGATCCACGATGTGGGTGATATCGTAGCGGGTGCTCACCAGGAACTCCTCCCGGTTGTGGAGAACCGCCGACCAGCCATTGTGGCTGGCGCTGTAGCTTTCCCGCAGGGTGATAGCCTGCTTTTTCACATTCGGAAACGCCTGCAGCACCTTCTCGCACAAGGCGCGGTATTTGGCGATGTCCAGTTTCCCCGCCTCCACATCGCCCATCCAGCCGGCCTCCGCTTCCACGGAGATGCCCAGGGCTTTCTGACAATCCTCCTCGTTAGCGATGCCGATGTCCACCAGGCGCACAATCTCCGGCATGACCTCCGTAGCCGCTTTCCCGTACTTCCACAGCTTCCCGCGGTAGTTGTAATCACAGGAGATGGTGAGCCCTTTCTCCCTGGCCTTGCGCAAGGCCTCCAGCGACAGCTCGGCCGCGCTGGGGCTGATGGCGGGGGTGATGCCGGTGATATGGAACCACGACGCTCCGGCGAAGATGCGATCCCAGTCCAGGCTTCCCGGCGGTGCCTTGGCGATGGCGGAACCGGCCCGGTCGTAGATCACTCTGGATGGCCTCTGGTTGGCCCCGGGCTCAAGGTAGTAGAGGCCCATGCGGCCGCTGCCCCTGACGATGCAGGAAACGTCCACCCCGGCCCGGCGCAGGTCGGCGATGCAGGCATCGGCAATGGGGTTATCCGGCAGCACGGTCACGTAGGCCACGTCCACGCCAAAGCAGGCCAGGGACACGGCCACGTTGGCCTCACCGCCCCCGAAGCTTGCCTCCAACACCGGCGACTGTAAGAGCCGCTCGAAGCCGGGCGGGTTCAGCCGCAGCATCACCTCGCCGAAAGTGACCACTCGGCCACCCATCTCTGACCTCCCCTATCCTCGTACCCGGCGCACCACAGACACGGCTTCCTCGGTCAGCCGGGTGATCTCGTCGAACCTGCCCGCCGAAATCAGATGGGCTTTGACCATCCAACTCCCACCGCAGCAGTGGACGCTGGGCAGGGCCAGGTAATTGGCCAGATTGTCCTGGTTGATGCCGCCGGTGGGGATGAACTTGACGCCTTTGTAAGGCGCCGAGATAGCCTTGAGCGCGGCGACGCCGCCCATGGCCTCGGCCGGGAAAAACTTCAGCACCTTCAGCCCCCGGTCGAGGGCCATCTCGATCTCCGTCGGCGTCAACACGCCGGGGGTGACGGGTATCTCCCTCTGCAGGCACCAGTCCACCACCTTCTGGTTGAACCCGGGTGAGACGATAAACTGAGCGCCTGCCGAGACGGCCTTGCTCGCCTGATCTACGGAGAGCACGGTCCCCGCCCCAACGATGACCTGCGGCAGGCTTGAGGAAATGCGCCGGATCGCCTCCTCGGCAGCGGCAGTGCGGAAGGTGATCTCGGCACAGGGCAGCCCGCCCGCCAGCAAGGCTTTGCCCAGTTCCACGGCATCCTCGGCCCGTTCGATCTCGACGACCGGTACCACGCCGAGGAGTCCCAGTTTCTCCAGTAAGTCTGTCATCTCTTGCCTCCCTTGCCTTGGGCTTTCGACTGCGACGTTGGCACGCTATGCGAGTTCCTCCGGGCAGCCGAGAGCCTGAGAGATGAGTTGTGCTGTTTTGACCACCTGCATGGCCATGGCACTGCCGATCAGCGGCACAGGCATGCGGGTATCCGGGCCGGAAACGCTGACGGCGGCGATCACGGCGCCCGTCCTGTCTCGGATGGGTGCAGCAATACACCGCACACTGGCCTCGTATTCGCTGTTATCCACAGCGTAGCCCCGAGAGCGGGTCTCGTGGAGATCGCGCAGGAAAGCCCCCTCATCCACGATCGTAGCTTCGGTAAAGGCTCTCAGGCCATGGATGCGAATCCAATCACGGATCTCGTCCTCGGGCCGAAATGCCGCCATCGCTTTGCCCAAAGCCGTGCAGTGCATGGGAGCGGTAATCCCGATCTGCGACATCATCAGCCCGACGGCGTGCTGTGTGGAAAGCTTCTCCAGATAGACCACCTGCAACTGATGGTCCAGCACAGCCAGGTGGACGGTTTCGTTGACCTGGTCGCGCAGTTGAACAAGGAAGGGCTGCGCCTGCTGCTTCAGGTCCAGTTTCTCTTCGACCAGGGCACCAAAGCGCAGCATCTTCAAGCCCAGCCAATAGCCTTTTTCTGTCTCCACCAGATACTGGCCCTGAAGCAGATTGACAACGATGCGAAAGGCCGTGGCTTTGGGCAGCCCGGTATAAGCGCAAATCTGTTCCAGGCGAAGCGGGGTGCGAGCATCGAGCAGGGCGTCGAGCACCTTCATCCCTCGCTGGAGGGCCTGGATGGAATAGTCGCGCTGAATGGTGCCGGTTCGCTTCACGATACCACCGCCATCATGTCATGAGATGGAGCTTCTATTTGATTGCTCCGACCAGGAGCCCCCGCGTGATGTAGCGTTCCACGAGCAAGGCGACGACCATCATCGGCGCCACGGCCAGCAGGGACAAGGCGGAGAGATACCACCACTGCGGGCCGTAAGTTTGGGTGCCTTCTCCGGCGATGTACATGGGCAGTGTGCTGGCGCGGCTGAAGGTGAGCATCAGGGCGAAGAGATAGTCGTTCCACGAGAACATCATGCAGAACAGAAACGTCGCCACAAGGCCGGGCGTGGATAGAGGCAACACAATCTTTCGGAAAGCCCCCAGGCGCGATGCGCCGTCAATCAGGGCGCTCTCTTCCAAATCTGTCGGCAGGTTGATGAAGAAATCGCGCATGATCCAGACGGCGAAGGGCAGGTTGAAGACCGTGTAGGCAAGGATCATGCCCACATGGGTGTCCACGAGGCCCACGAAACGGTACATGATCAGAAACGGCAGGATGACAACTACCGGCGGCAACATGCGCTGAGAGATAATCCAGAAAGCAATGTCTCTGTTCTGCCATTTCAAGCCGGGTACAAAGTAGCGGAAACGGGTGAGGGCATAGCCGGCCATGGAGCCGATGACCACGGCAAGGGCTGCACTGCTCACAGCCAGGATGGCGCTGTTGCTCCAACTGCGGGTCACCTCTTTTTGCACCGGGCCAAATAACAGGTAATTCCAGGCATCGAGGGTCGGCTGAAAGTCAATCCAGGGGAAGTATTTGGGTCCCCGGAACACGGCGATGGGCTGTTTGAAGGAGGTGATCACCAACCAGTAAATCGGAAAGAGGCAGAGAACAGCCCACAATGTCAGCAGGATGTAGGCCACGATCAACTTGATCCGTTGGTACTGTGGCATGGTTAATCGCATGGTGGCACCTCACTCTAAGCCGGCGGCCGTACGTCGCCGCAGGCTGTTGAGGAAAATCGTCGAAAAAATCACGATCATGATGAGCAGTGAGTAGGCAATGGCCGAGGCATAGCCCAGGTTGCCGTTCTTCATCGCCACCCGATAAGCGTACATGGTCACCGTTTCCGTGGCTGTGCCCGGCCCCCCGCCGGTCATCACTGCGGAGATGTCGAAGAGTTTGAACGCCTCGAGCCCGCGGATCAGGATGATGGTGAGCGAGACCGGGGCGAGCATAGGGAGGGTGATGTGGCGGAATATCTGAATATCGCTGGCGCCGTCCACGCGGGCGGCCTCGAATACCTCTTGCGGCAGGGATTGCAGGCCGGCGAACAGGACGATCAGCATGAACGGCGTCCATTCCCACGCATCAACCAGGATCAGAGAGGGCAGAGCCAGAGACCCTTCGCTGGTCCACGGGACCATGGGGCCGCCGAGCATCTGGATGATGTCGTTGATAGGGCCTTTGGACTCGTTGAATAACATCCGCCCCACGTAACCGACGGCCGCCGGGGTCAGCATCATGGGCATGAGGGAGATGACGACGAAGATCCTGCGGAAGCGGCTGATCTGGTTCAGCAACAAGGCGACCCCCAGGCCGAGCACATATTCCAATGCCACTGCGCCGGTGACGAAGAAAACGGTGACGCGGGTGGTGTTCCAGAAGCGCGCATCCTTGACCAGAGTGACGAAATTGGCCAGACCGGCGAAGCGAATGCCGCCTTCCAGGCGGCTCAGGTCCCAACTGAGAAAAGCAACAGCCAGGGAGAAGAGCAGGGGAAAGATGGATAGCAACAGGATGAGGATCACCGTCGGCAGGAGAAAAACGTGCTTGCTGCGATCCCTGGCAGCTTTGCTCTGCCGCCGTAGCGGGAGTTGGCTGGCGGCAGCAACGGCCTGAGTGCTGGATCGCTCTTTGGACATCAGCAACCTCCTCGTAAGATAGCAGCCAGCAGCCAGGCGATGAGACCTGACTGCCGGCTGCTAAGGTTTGTACTGTTACTCTACCCCTACTCCAGGCCGAGCATCTGGCGGTATAGTTTCTTTTGTTGCTCGCGGCCGAGGCGTTCGGTGATGGCATCCCACTGCTTGGCGACCTCGTCCAGGGCCTCCTGGGCTGTCACCTCGCCGGCCACGGCGCGGGCGAGCTGGGTATCGAGGGCATCGAAGTATTCGGCGGCGCCGGTGATGCGCAGGTCTACCACGGCGTTGGGATGGCCGATGATGTCACGTACGGCGTTGAGATACTCTTCGGCCTCGGTCTGGGTCATGCCCATTTCCACCCACGGCTTGTAGTTGTTGACGTCGCTGAAGAAGTGGGGGTTGACGCCTGTCTGGGGCGTGACCGTGAGCAGGGCGCTCATGTTCATGTTGCCCATGAAGGCGGCGAAGTCGAAGGCGCAAGCCGGGTTCTTGGTGGTGGCCGAGATTGACTGCACCCAGCCGCCGAAGGCCAGGTAGGGGGCCTGGTTATACTGTTCGACCCACTGTCCCTTGCGGCTGTCCCAGTATCTCTCCACGCCTGGCTCCAGGGCTGAACCCCACTTGCCGGAGACGATGGAGGATTTGGGGTCGGCGGCGATGGGGCCGACGTCGCCCCAGTCAATGCCCAGGACGATGGTGCCGGCGGGGAAGTTGTTGCGGATGTCGCCGACGTCCCAGTTGACCACGTCGGGTGGGCCGACCTTGGAGAGGGCGATGTACTGGTTGAGGGCCTCGACGAAGCCGGGGTTGTTGATGCGCGGCTCCATGGTCTCGGCGTCGAAGAAGTAGGAGGGGTCGTCGGGTGCCTTGGCATAGGAGGCGGCGAGGCCGAGGAAGGTCCAGTAGGACTGACCGCCGCGTCTGAAGGCTGTGCCGGCGCCGTAGATGGTCTCACCCTCGACGGTTTTGCCGTTGAAGAACTCGGCGATGTCGTAGTACTGCTTCCAGGTCTTGGGCGGGAGGGGCAGGTCGTAGCCGTACTGGGCCTTGAAGTCCGCCTGGAAGGTTGGGTCGGTGAGCAGGTCGCGGCGGAAGTAGATCATGTGGGCGTCGCCGTCATAGGGCAGGGCGTAGACCTTGCCGGCCCAGGAGAGGATGCGGTCGCGGTAGGTGGGGATGAGGTAGTCGAAGCCCACCTGGTCCTGGACGGACTTGGGCACTTCGAGGACGTAGCCTGGCCCCATGATGTCGCCGGCCCAGTCGGCGGCGTAGATGATGATGTCGAAGGGGCTGGCGCCGGCCAGATAACCGGCGCGGATTTTCTCGAAGAGCTCGCCGAAGGGGAAGGTCTGGACTTCGACCGTGCCGCCGGTCTTCTTGCCCCACTGCTCCCAGAAGTTCTGCACCGGGCCGGCGAT
>JARYMM010000002.1:139800-158170 GCA_029907105.1 Anaerolineae bacterium
TTCACGCCTGTGCAGTCAATCTCCCCGATGCCGTTGGGGAAGAGGTTGGTGGGATCGGCCTGCACCTCCTCAACCGCTACTGGTTTGGCGGGAGGTGCCTTGGTTGGCACAGGGACCTCGGTCGGTGGGGGGGCCTTGGTTGGTACAGGCGTTGCAGCTGGTGCAGCACACGCGGCCAGGGTAGAAAAGACAACAAGCACAGCAAAGATACTCCACAGTTTGCCTCTCATGGCTCTACCTCCTTTGTTAGTGCCAAATGAAGGGCGATTACACCGATCGGCGAGGGCAAAATCACGTTTGACCCTGCCTCTTGTCGCAACGTAGAGTCTGTCTCATAGCCTGTATGATCCAATATCACCTCCCTTCTAACACGTTTCTATGCCAGGTAATATAAACCGATACCACTGCACTTAAGCGCGGTTAAAGAAGCGGGGGGTCTGGAGGGGCTTGCCCCTCCAGAAAAGCTTTTTACCAGCCTTTTTATCTGCCTTCCTTGGCCCTCTGCAAGAGCCAGCCGGGCCAAGAAAGGGCAGGTGAGGGCTTGAAAAAGCCTTTGAACATCAACCGCCATCCCGCTGCCGCGTGTATCGGGCAATGAAGTTATAGGGAGAGGGGAGCGGGATATCGCTGGCGGCATTGAGCCGGGCTATCTCCTCAGCAGAGAGCGCCCAGCCCACACTGCCCAGGTTCTCTTCCAGTTGGGCCAGCGTGCGGGCACCCATGATGGGGGCGGTGACGCCGGGCTGCTGCAGCAGCCAGTTGAGGGCCACCTGGGCCGGCGTTTTGCCCCGTGCCTGGCCAACTTCTGTCAGGGCCTCTACGATCCGCCAGGTGCGCTCGCTCTCGCGCTGCTCCGGCAGGTCATCCCAGCGGTCCGCCCGGCCCACGCGGCTGTCGGGGGGAGGCGGCTGGCCGCGCCGGTATTTGCCGCTCAACCAGCCCCCCGCCAGAGGCGACCAGCAGATCAGGCCGATGCCCTCGGAGCGGCAGAGGGGCAGCAGCTCCCACTCTGTGCTGCGCACCAACAGGCTATATTCCGCTTGCAGGCAGTCGAAGCGCGCCCAGCCGTGCATCTGGCTGAGCATGATTGCCCGCATCAATTCCGAAGGGGTGTAGTTGGAGGCTCCGATGTAGCGCACCTTGCCCGCATGCACCAGGTCATCCAGGGCCCGTAATGTCTCTTCCAGGGGCGTGGAAGCGTCCCAGCAATGCGTCTGATACAGGTCTACGTAATCGGTCTGCAGGCGGCGCAGACTGGCGTCAATCTGCTCGAAGATGTGCTTTCGGGATAGGCCCGTGTCGTTGGGGCCCTCTCCGGTGGGGAAAAAGACCTTGGTGGCCACCACGAACTGAGCGCGGTTGCCACGACGCTTGAGCCAGTTGCCCAACATGGTCTCCGACTGGCCCTGGTTGTAGATATTGGAGGTATCGAAGAAATTGCCGCCGGCCTCGACGAAACGATCAGCCAAGGCATGAGCCGTGGTTTCGTCCGCTCCCCAGCCAAAGGTCTGCGTCCCCAGACAAAGTTGCGAAACCTTCAACCCGGTCCTGCCCATGAAGCGGTATTCCATCGTTGCATGCTCCTGGTTCAGTTCGGCAACGGGGCAAAAGTGCCTTGCATTTATGTTTCACTTTATGAGACAGAGGTTTCACTTTCTGCTTTCATTTTAACACGTTTCCGCTTGTCTGTCAAATCTGGGCGCATGGCTTTGTCGGCGAGTGTGAGGGATGATCTGCGCTGCCTGGGTAACTTTTCCTTCCTACCTGCCCTGATATGCCTGCGGCACGTACTCCGGCAACACCTTGCCGGCGAAGACCGGCCGCAACCGGGCGAAGCGCTGGCGGCCATCCACCAAAGGGATGGTCGGCCAGTCATCGCCAATGAGCGGGCGGGCGTAGCGCACGAAGTCGTCGGTCACGTCCAGACGGTTCGGGGCGATCCAGGCCGCAGGGAAGGAACGCTCGGAGTTGGCCACCAGCTCCAGCGGCACCTTGTCGTAGCGCACGTTGTAGATAGGACCGGGTTGGCGCAGGATGGTGGCCATGTAGCCAGAGCCATCTTCCAGCGCGATCAGCACGGCCTTCTGGCCGACTTTGTACGCCTCATCCAGGTCCACCCTCGAGGCGTAGATCATGCTGTGGCGCTGGTCAGTGCCAGGGACGTTGCCCCGCGCTGCGCCGCGCGCCGCCAGGCCCACCTCATTCAGGTAGTTAACCACGATGCGCTCGACGTTCATGCGGCTGGAAGAGAACATGACGTGGCCGAAGCTATCCCGCAATACGCCCAGTTGCTCTTCCGGAACGGAGAAGCCCTCGCTGATGACCAGCAGGCAGCGGCCATGCCGGCGCAGCACGTCGTTGACAGCATCGGCCAGCTCCGATAGCGTCAGCCCCGATTCGCGCAGGGCGATGAGCAGTGGCATCTCCCGCCCTGGATCAGCCAGCCGGGCGGCAGCAGGAATGAAGCCGATTTTGCGGCCCATGGCCTGCATCACCAGCACCGGGTCGGCGGGGCTGGAGCCGGCGTTCTCCTCGTTGGCGTTCTGCACGTTGAGCGCCCAATAGCGAGCTACTGAGCCGTAGCCCGGGGTGTGGTCAATCAGTTTGAACTCGGAATCGCCCACATCGTTGTCAATGGTCTTGGGCACGCCAGTGGCGATCAGGTTCAGCCCGCGCTCGTGGGCCAGTTGGGCGATCTTGTGGGCAGTGTCCATGGAGTCGTTGCCGCCGATGTAGAAGAAGTAGCCGATGTCGTGGGCTTTGAAGACCGCGACGACCCGCTCAAAGTCCTCCTGCTGGGTGGTTTTCATCTTGTAGCGGCAGGTGCCGATGGCTCCAGCAGCCGGCGTGACTCCCAACAAGGCGATCTCCTCTGCGGGCTGCGCTGAGAGGTCCAGGAGCTCCTCTCGCAGCACCCCTTCGATGCCGTGCCAGCCGGCGTAGACTGTCCCGAAATGTTCAGGCATCATTCGACAGGTCTCCACGATGCCGCGCAGTGAATTGTTGATCACCGGTGAAGGGCCGCCCGACTGGGCGACGAGAACGTTCCTGGGTCGAAGCATGAGATATCCTCCGTACTGGTTTCTGATGAACTCTCACGCAAACAGCCCCAACTGCTGCGGGAGCTCAGGACGCGCCGCGGCTGCCCGGCGCAGGAACTCGGCCAGATTGCCCTCGAATGGGTCAGGAAAGGAGATGCCGCCCTGGGCCAGAAGCCCCCGGTTGCCAACGGGCACGTCGGGCCCATCCCGCACGAAGAGGGGAACCAGCCGCTTTCGCAATGCTTCGCTGGCCCCGGACCAGGTGCCGCCTTTCCCCATGTCACTGGCCACCACCAGGGCGTAGTCGGCCAGGGCGTAAATCAGCTTGTTGCGGGCCATGGCGTTGCCAGCACTGAAGGGAGCGCGAGGATGGTAGGGGGTGACGAGGGCCATCGTCCCTTCGGTCACGGCCTGCCGCACCGCCGATTCGCGCAGGGCGCTTTCCAGGGCATGAGCCAGCACTCCCACCGCCGTGCCACCAGCCTCCACTGCCGCGCTCATGGCCGCGCTGTCCACTCCTCGCGCACCGCCAGAGACGACGGTCAACCCACAACAAGCACAGCGGCGGGCAATCTCCTGGGCGAACTCCCATCCGGCCTCATCCACGTTCCGCGAGCCGACGATGGCCAGCCCGCCGGCCTCCAGCAAGGCCATCTCTCCAGTGCCAAAGAGCACCGGCGGCGCGCCTGGCCCCAACCGCTCCCGCCAGCGGGCCGGATAGCCCTCGTCAGCCAGGGTCAGCAGCCAGATGCCCAGCCGCTCCAGCCGTTCCAGTTCCGCTGCCAACTGCTGGCGGCGCTCCAACAACCGCGCCAGTCGTTCGGCTTCGCGCGCGGGCATGCCCAGCTTCTCGGCCAGCTCTCCCGCCGGATAGTCCAACAGGCAGGCGGGGGAAAGGCCAGCCCCGGCCAGCCGCTCCGCCAGGACATGCCATTCTTTGGGCCCCAGCGGGCTCTCGTCCCCGGCTTTGGGCAGTTGAATACAGAGCAGAGCTATACTCTCAGAATCCGGGTTCAGCAATATCACCTTTTTCCCCTCCCCTAACCCCTCCCACCAGGGGAGGGGAACTCCTGGCCAGTTCCTCCCCCTTGATGGGGGAGGTTAGGTGGGGGTGCGGTTTCCCTCCCCTAACCCCTCCCACCAGGGGAGGGGAACTCCTGGCCAGTTCCTCCCCCTCGATGGGGGAGGTTAGGTGGGGGTGCGGTTTCCCTCCCCTAACCCCTCCCACCAGGGGAGGGGAACTCCTTTATACTTGGCTGTAGGGCAAATTGCAAATTTGCCCTACCCCTCGCTGTGAATGGTGCGAGTGAGGGTGAGCACGCATACAGCGGCGGCACCGGCCGCTCGCAGCACCCGGCTCACCTCCTCCAGCGTGGCTCCAGAGTCATACAGGTCGTCCAGGACCAGTAAGCGCCGACCGCGCACATCGCGGCGTACGGCGAAGGCCCCGGCCACGTTGGCCCGCTTCTGGGCCAGGGTGCGCAATTCCTTTTGCCTGAGAGTTTGGCGGGTCTTCACCAGAGCATCGAGCCAGACCGGCCGGCCCAGACGCTGCCCCAGGGCCTCGGCCAGGGCCGGCACCGGGTCGAAGGGGCGGACCTCAGACGAGGGGACAGAGAGGATAGCATCTACAGCGGCCAGTTCGGGGTGCTCACCAACCAGGGCGGCCAACCGGTCGACCAAAGGCTCCAGCAAGGTCCGCTCGCCATTGTACTTATAGCGGTAGGCCAGTTCGCCGGTCTCGGTGCGCGACCAATCGGCGCCGGCGAAGCGGCTGTGGAAATCCAGCGCCCAACCCGCCTCCCATGGCCCCACCAGTTGCCGGGCATGGGAACGAGAGAGAAAGGCAGCGACAGGGTCAGTTCCTGGCCCGCTTAGCGCAGCCTCTCCCCTGGCAGTAAGCACGACGTAGCCGTGCTCGTCTTTGGTCAGAAACCCCCCGGTCAGCAGCCGATCCACGGTGGCCAGCACCTCGTCCCGGCTGTGCCCCGTCAGTTGCCCAAACAAAGGATGCAGGCGAAGGGTTTCCACCCGTTGCGACCAGGAACCGACCAGGAATTTGGCCACACCGCTCCGAGGCAATTGCCCTGGCAGCGCGGCCACACACTCCAGGATCGCCCGCTCCTCCTCGGAAAACCGAACTGCCGAAATCTCCCCTGGCTCGCCGATTCGCTGACTCGTTGACTCGCTGACTCGTTCCCTCTCCAATGCCGCCCTCACACATCTGATGACACCGTAAGAAATCTCCTCCGGCAGGAGCGCCTTAACCGCCGAAAGCCCGACCCCCTCCCCGACCCGGATCAGGGCCGCCCGCACCTGCGCCTGCACCTCTGGCGGCACCACAGCATCTATCTCCACCACCCCAGCAGCGATAAGCTCGGCCAGGTGACCGTAGATGGTGCTCTCCTTCAGCCCACGCTGAGCTGCGATCTGAGGTAGTGTCAACCCCCGCGCCAGGAGCTGGCCGGTATAGGCCACAGTGCCGCCGGCTGCCTTCTCCGCTTTTTTGCGCTCGATCGCATCCTGATCGGGCAGGCGGAGCGGGACGGGGGTGCGGGTGGCAATAGCCCGTTCCCCGGCCGGTGTCAGCCGCAACACCGGGAGCTCGCCGCCCACCACCTTCAAGTAGCCGCCCTGGATGAGCTGGGTAATCAGTTCTCTGATCTGGGCACCGGTGTAGTCGGCCAGGCGGCCGTAGTAAACCAGCCGGTCATAGCCGTATTGCTGGATGTCTTTGGCCCTGGAGCCACGCAAGATCTGGGCCAGCTTCTCTTGCCCTATCTCCCGTCCCATCCCCTGTCTCAATCGCCGCACCGCGTCCAGAATCACCAACCCCGTTCGAGCGGAAGAGCAGAAGTGCTGAGGTGCAAGGGAGTCCCTCTGCTCCTCCGCCCCTCTGCTCCCCGGCTCCTCTGCTCCCCAGCTTCTCGGCTCCTCCGCTTCCCCGCTCAGAAGGCTCCTCTGCACGCAGTTGTCGCAGCAGTGGGGTGCGTCGGCCGGGCCAGGATCGCCGAAATGATCCAGGATCAGGCGGCGGCGACAGCCATTCCCCTCGGCGTAGGCCACCATGCGCGCCAGTTGGCGCAGCTTGTGAGCGCGGCGGGCCTTGACCTCGGCCTCGGCCACCCGCAGCCGGGCTGGTTCCAGCGGCCCCACTTCCAGCCAGAGCCGCGCTCCCTCGTCGCCAAGCCGCCGCAGTGCCCCGGCCGACTCCAGTTGGCTCAGTCCCACCCGCAATGGCACCTCGGCGACGCCAGTGGCCAGGGAAAGGTCCTCCAGGGTGAGGACAGCCACGCCCCGTCGCGCCCGCTCCTGCACCGCCTGATGGATGGCTTCCAACTCTTGGGTTGAAGGAGCATCATTTTTGATGAACCACTCCTGCAGGGCACGGTCCTGCGGGGCATAGAGGAGCAGACAGAGGGCTGGCTCCCCATCCCGCCCGGCGCGGCCGGCCTCCTGGTAGTAGGCCTCCAGGGTGCCGGGCAGGTTGAAATGGACCACGGCGCGCACGTCGGGCTTGTCCACGCCCATGCCAAAGGCGTTGGTGGCCACGATGACCGGCACGCGCCCGGCCATGAACGCTTCCTGGACCTGGGTGCGGGCAGCGGTGTCCAGGCCAGCGTGGTAGTGCCGCGCGGGCACATGGCACACCTCCCGGATGAAGTCGGCCACTTCTTCGGCCTCGCGGCGCGTGCCGGTGTAGACAATGCAAGTCTCAGGTCTCAGGTCCCAGGTCTCAGGTCGCCACTCTTCTACGACCTGTGACCTGTGACCTGCGACTTGTGACCTGTGACCTGCGACTTGTGACTTGTGACCTGCGACTTGTGACCTGTGACCTGTGACTTGTGACCTGTGACCTGCGACCTGAGATAGAACGGTTTGCAACTGGCGGAGTTTGTCTTCAGGGCGAGGGGTATAGCGCACCTCGAAGGTCAGGTTGGGGCGGTTGAAGCCGGTGACGATGCGTTGGGCTGAGGGAAGGCCCAGCAAGCGCACGATATCATCCTGCACCTGAGGAGTGGCCGTGGCGGTGAGGGCAGCAGTGGGCGGAGCGCCAATCTCCTGGCGGAAGGCGGCGATGTGCAGGTAGTCAGGGCGAAAGTCGTGGCCCCACTGGGAGAGGCAGTGAGCCTCGTCCACGGCCAGCAGGGAGACTGATTGACCGGCCAATGCTTCCCGGAAGGCGCGGTGGCGCAGCCGTTCGGGGGCCACGTAGAGGAGTCGGACGCGGCCCCCGGCCACGTCGTCCAGGCAGGTCTGTTGTTCGGTGGCTGGCAGGGTGCTGTTGATGAAGGCAGCCGGGAAGCCAGCCGCCCGCAGTCCATCCACCTGGTCCTTCATCAGGGCAATGAGGGGAGATATGACGATGGTCAGGCCGGGGCGCAGAAGCCCGGCAATCTGATAGATCAGCGACTTGCCGGCGCCGGTGGGCATGACCACCAGGGCGTTCTGGCCGGCCAGCAGGGCCTCGATGGCCTCAGCCTGGCCTGGGCGGAAAGCCGCCGTCGGGCCAAGCATGGCCTGAAGAAAGGTGGAAGGGTCATTCATCATCCCAGAGTTCAAAATCCCCACCTATGGGAACCAGATAGGTGAATCCGTTCGGCCCAAACGCCTTCTCCAGTTTGGCCATGATCCGGGGCACGTTGTCGTATGGGCCAGCGATGTAGAAAGGTTTGCCATCCCTGCCGCCCAACGGTATGGGGACGTCGCAGGCGTCGGGATTGGCTTCACCAAGCACGATCATGGCGTCGCGGTAGTCGGGATCAGGCTTGAAGCCCAGTCGGTGGGCGTAGGCGATGCCTTCACGAATGATCTTGGCTACCAGGTTGAGATCGGCCTCCCTCATCGGCATCTGCTCTGTCAGTCGGCGGCGCAGGCGCTGTTCGTACTCCTGTTGGGAATCGAACAGGCTGGCGAAGGCGCTCTTGACCCCCAGGCATCCCAGGTCTACCAGAAAAGTGCCCGTGGCAACCTGGCCCAGGGGCGAACGGCGGGCCACCAGGACCTGCACGAGCTTCCCTTCATCTTGCCATCCTTCGCTCAGAAGGCATTCATGGAGCGGCCAATGAGCTGCCTGTTTCAGCATGGCGCGGGGATTCAAGAGCAACGGCCGGGAGGCAGCCCGCTTCTCCTTCCGCCGGGCCGCTTTGCGTTCCAGAGCCTTCTGCCGCCTTTTGACGTCTTCCTTCTTGGCCATGACCCACTCCTCGTCGCGCAATCCAAATTCCCCATTCCCCAATCCGCGTCACTGCCATTCGGTGTGGAAGGAGCCCTCCCTGTCAATCCGCCGGTAGGTGTGGGCGCCGAAGTAGTCCCGCTGGGCCTGGGTCAGGTTGGCCGGCAGTCTGGCGGTGCGGTAGGCGTCGTAGTAGGCCAGCGAAGCGCTGAAGGCCAGGCAGGGGATGCCCAACCCCACTGCTGTCTGGATCACCCGCCGCAGCGCGTCCTGGCGGCTCGCCACGGCCTCTTTGAAATAGGGATCGAGCAGAAGGTTGGGGAGGTCAGGGTTGCGCTGGAAGGCGGCGCGCACATCGTTGAGGAACGCAGCGCGGATGATGCAGCCGCCCCGCCAGATGCGGGCCAGTTCGGCAAGGTTGAGGCCGTAGCCATACTCCTGGCTGGCCGCCCGCAGCAGGGCGAAGCCCTGGGCGTAAGAGCAGATCTTCGCCGCATAGAGGGCATCGCGCACATCCCGGATCAGCATCTCCCGGTCGCCCTTGTATTCGACCTTGGGGCCGGAGAGGACTATCGAGGCCGCCACCCGTTCGCTCTTGTAGGCGGAGATGATGCGGCTCTCCACGGCGGCGTTGATGGTGGGGATGGGCGCCCCCAGGTCCAGAGCGTTCTGCGAGGTCCACTTGCCGGTCCCTTTCTGCTGGGCCTCGTCCAGGATAAGGTCCACCAGCGGCTGACCTGTTTCCTCGTCTATTTTGGCGAAGATGTCGGCGGTGATTTCGATGAGGTAGGATTGCAATTCGCCCTGATTCCATTCGGCGAAGGCCTGATGCAGTTCTGCTGCCGAAAGGCCACCGGCGCGGCGCAGGATGTCGTAGGCTTCGGCGATGAGCTGCATGTCGCCGTACTCGATGCCGTTGTGCACCATTTTGACGTAGTGGCCGGCGCCGCGCGGGCCAACGTAGGTCACACAGGGGTCGCCGTTCACTTTGGCGGCGATGGCGGTGAAAACCGGTTCGATCAGGTCATAGGCTTCTCGCGGGCCGCCAGGCATGAGGCTGGGGCCGTGCAGGGCGCCATACTCGCCGCCGGAGACCCCGCTGCCGATGTAGAAGATGCCGGCTGCAGCCAGATCCTCGGCCCGGCGCTCGGTGTCCAAGAAGAAGGAATTGCCGCCGTCAATAATCACGTCCCCTGGTGCAAGCTGGGGCTTCAGTTGAGCGATCATCTCGTCCACCGGCGGGCCAGCCTTGACCATGACCATGATCCGCCGTGGCCGCGCAAGGAGGCCTACGAATTCTTCCAGCGTGTAGCCAGCCTGGATGTTCTTGCCGACAGCCTGCGCGGCCATGAACTCCTTCGTCCGCTCTGCCGTGCGGTTGTAGACGGCCACGGAAAAGCCGTTACGCTCCACGTTCAAGGCCAGGTTTTGGCCCATGACGGCCAGACCGATAATGCCAAATTGCTGCCTGGTCATTTCTTGTGCCTCCATTTGTATTCTGGATGTCATCGTTGTCTCAGCCATTGGCTCACACTTCCCTCTCAGTATACTCAGTAGCCGGAAAATCGCTCCGCCAGGATCTGGCGATCCTGGCGAAAAACTGATAAAGCCCCAGCACTCTCCTGTATTTCCCGCAACTCCCCTCCGTCAGCCCATACAACTACGCTGACAACGTCAATCCCCGCCTCGATCGTCTGCCCCCGCCCCATTTCCTGGAGCGTCTCATCTTGCCGGCAGCGGATGATCTCGACTTTGGCCTGTCCGGTGTCGAAATATCCAGCAGACAACGATCGGGAAGAGAGACAACAAGCAAATCAGCGAACGACGCTCTTCGCCATTCGCTGATTTATGAGCTTCTCTCTTGAAGTGGTCAGGCGAATAACCTCAAGCAAGGTAGACTCCTGGATGGATGGTTCCCTGGATGGTAGGCACCCCCCAACGCTTACGGCATTGCCATCTCACGGTTCAGGCGTTCTCTCAGCCACTCGCGGGCCAGCCTGTCAGATGGCACACCCCGCTTAGCAGCGACGGTGCACAGTTGCTCCCACGTGCTCTCATCGAGTAGTACCCGCAACGACATGGTTTTGCGTCCAGGTGCCCCTTCTTCAAAAGGCACCTCTTCCATCACATCCATGTAGTCTGTGAAATCATGGGTCTCCCAGAAAGCAACCAACTCATCCAATGTTTGGAATTGAGGTATCTTGCTCATGTCACTTCCTCCCAAACCGCCGTCTCTCCCTGGCAGTCATGTCGCGAGCGGACAAAATCAACGCCCGCCCGTCCAGTTTCTTGATGTAGATCACGAACAGATAGCGCCCCTCTATCGTCTGGCCCATGGCATAGTAGACATCTTCGCCTGCATAGTATCCTTTGGGCCCTCGAAAGATGCGCGGCCGGCCTTCGAAAACCTCTTCCACTTCGTATGGCTCGACCTGGTGCTCGCTCCGGATCTTTTCCACGATCTTCTGGAGCCAGATGTAGTCATCAGGCTGGGGCATTGCCGTTGCCTTGTGAATCGGATATGTGCTGCGCTGTCACGTTGGCTGCCCCCTATTCTACCACAACTTCCCCTCCCCGGCAACCGCTGGTGGCACGAGGTCGAACAAGTCACCGTCGAGGATGCCGTCATGGGCCTGGCCGTCGCTTGTATTGAGCCCTTTGGTCCTCACAACTTCCCCCCAAACGCCCTCTCCAGCACCGCCCCCGTCATCGCCTCGATCTCCTGCTGTGTTCCCTCTTCTCCGTCTCCTCGAAGGACTTGAGGAACAGCAGCCACGAGAGCTGTTCCATGTAGTCCATGGTGGTCAGCCCTTCGCGGCGCATGATATCGCAGGCGTTGTTGATGGCGTTACGGAGTTCTTCGCGGGTCATGTAGTCTCCTATGGGGCGACAGCGCTACTCTCCTGGTGAGACAGCGATGGGGTGTCCTACACCGCTGGCTGAACCTCTCTGAGCTTGATGATCAGTTTGGTGCCACGCAGGAAGATCTCATTGTCTTTCACAGTGATGGGGGCTCTCGGCTGATCGAAGACGATGGTATCGCCCCGGACAACACCGGTGAGCTCAACGGTCTCCTGAACAGATTCCGCCTCCAGGTCTGCCAGAATCTTGCCAAAGGTGGTGAATGAGACAGCATCTGGCCCACCATGCTCGATGTAGCCTTCGATCAACTCATCAAACTCTTCAATGGTTAACCCTCCCAGTACTTTACGCTCACTCATTGCTCTTCTCCCTTCGTTCGTGCTTGAAATTGTAACACTCTGGCCTTCCACACCTCATACTCAGGCTGAGATATAGATCAACTGTAGGCTGAAGGGCAACCAGGTCTTCAAGGAAGTAGATCGAGGATTTCACATCCCCTCAGTTCGATGACTTCCCTGGCCCTGCCCTTGAAGCGGCCCAGGAAGTCCTGGTTGCGGCTGAGGAAGGCTTTGGCCAGCTCATCGCGGCTGACCAGAGGCGCGTTGAAGGCCAGGTGGGCCAGCAGGTCGTAGGCATCGGCGTCTGGTGCTTCTAACAGGCGGGCCAATAGCTCCGGGCTGACGTTTTGCGCCTCCAGGTCACGGATCAGCGCTTCGCGCTTGTCTTTGTCAGACCAGGCAGCCCGCAGATCAGCCAGGGTGCGGCAACGGGCGGCGATCTCCTTCTGAAGGAGACGACTCCTCGTCACCTTGTCACTTTGTCTCCGTCCTGGTGGTGAGGAGATCCACGGTGGTTGCCACCACTGGTGTCAGCCTGTCGTTGTCCTGAAAGCGCTGCAGCATCTCGCGCCCGAACTCGCCTTCGTCGGAGACGATGTGCAGCCGCTGCTCACCGTCACGGTGAGCTATAGCTCCAAGGGCTCACCTGAGACGAATCAGGTTACATTCTGTGCTCTCTCGGCCAGCCACAGATTGATCAAGGTCTCTGGCAAAACCCCTCTGGCACGGGCGCAAACCACTACTTGCTCCCACACAGTCGGATCAATCACCACCCGCCGTCGGCGCCTGGCTGCTACCTCGATCTCAACCTCGTGGGTCTGATCCCAGTAGTCAGCCAGGCTGTGCGTATCCCAGAACTGTGCCGCAGCCTCGATGCTCTCAAATTCTTCTGGGATGGGGTCTTTCACTTTACTTTCGTCCATATCTCCTACGCTCCGATGCATCCATATCACGTGCACTGATGATCAGGGCCAGATTCTTGGGCTTGAAGATGAAAACACGATCAGATACCGCCCAGCGTCTGTCTGGCCCAGGGCCGAATACATGTCCTCGCCTTCCACACGGCCTTTCTCCACGAAGAAGAAACGCGGGCGGTTGAAGAACACCTCCTCAACCTCGTTCTGCGTGACGCTGTGCACCGTCACCAACTCCTCGACAATGTCTGGTAGCCAGATGAAATCATCAACGCGCACTGGAAGGCTTCCTCATCTCGCAGAGATAGTGTACTATAACTTCGCTGGATCTGCAAGACCATCGTCTTGTTCATGGCGCTGTCCACGTCTAGGGGCCCGTCATTGCGAGCGCGTGAGCCGAAGCCCCGAGCACAGCGAGGGGGAAGCAATCTCCTGCCTGCGAAGTCGGGGATTCTCTTCGATGGGCTCAGGGCATGGCTTCGTCGCTTCGCTCCTGGTATGAAAATAACCCATTTTCAGCCATTGGGATGCGGAGCAGCGCTCGCCATGGGGACTACCTCGAAAATAGATGCCTGGACCATTTTCGTCCCTGGTGGTGTACGCAGGGACGTGATAACTACTCAGAAACTTGCCTGTCATTGCGAGCCCCGCAGGGGCGAAGCAATCTCCACGTAGCGACTTGGGGATTGCGCCTCGGGCGAGCCTCGGCGTGGCCCTTCGGCGGAAAAACCGCCGCCTCGCAATGACAGGATGGGCAGTCGTCAATGATGATGAGGTCGAAGAAGTCGGGCGGATACTCCTGTCTCGATGACGTCGCGCGCCTCACCGAAGGACTCGAAGGTGTTGTAAGCCTGGTTGCGCAGCACGTTGCGGTCGGCCAGGTACAACACCCGCTTCGTGTGGCCCGACTTGACCAGCTTCCAGGCACTCTGAAAGGCGACGAACGCGGCCGCCGGTTTCGGGGGGTAAGGTAATATTCCCGCTGGATGGCATCTTCCGTCCAGCCGGACTGATGCAGTTTGGGATCAATCAGTTTGGCGCGAGTGTCAGCTTCGTTTAGCATGACCGCTACTCCACACCGACAGTGATTTCTTCACTCCCCCAGCGGTTTGCCTTCCCGCACAGCTTTTAGAAAAGGCAACGCCCGGGTGATACGCACGCCTTCGTACTCCCCACCCAGCACATCGAAATGGGGATCATAGGTCACCAGGTAATCAGCATCACCGACCACAGCACAAGCCAGGATGATGTCGTCGTCAGGATCCGCCTCAATGACTGGCTTCACTGCTTCATCTGGTACATCCACCCATTCGGCCAGTCGCCCCAGCAGGGCCAAGAACTCAATGACACGTTCCTGAGAGATACCGCGCTCGATGAGTTTCTCCGCCAGCTCGTCTACCAGCCCATCAGAGACAAGCAAGGTGAACTCATGGGCTTCCCATCGCTGGATAAGCTCCTGCGTTGGGCTGGTAGGGCTACGGCTTAGAAAGGCTGAGACAAAGACATTGGTGTCGAGGACTGCCCGTAGCCGCTCAGTCACCTCTCCAGTCCCCTTCAATGGCCGTGCCTCTGGTTATGGCTTCCTGACGGATCTCCTCGGTTAGCTCCTGGAAACGAACCACAATTTCCTCGCGGGGTACATCCCGCAGCAAGATCGCCCGCCGCCGTGCCTCGGCCCGCATCTCGGCCGGGGATAGCCGTTGTGTCGGCGTAGCCCTGCGTTGTTTCAGGAACTCCACGAATTCGACGACCAACGACAGGTCTTCCTCTGGTAATCGGGTCAATTCAGACACAACCTGCCCGACTAAAGTGGGACTCACTGTGGCACTCATCCAAAACCTCCTCCACTACTTCATGACATCCCATAGTACAATCGGCATAGCGCTCAACCCATCTCTTCCGCCAAGGTTTCAGCGCTAAAGGGCGGCTCCATACCACGCGCGTAGGCGTAACGAGCCAGTTCAGACTCTGTACAACATCTCCCCCGCCTTATGCACCACCAGGATCCCCTCATCCTCCCGCCCCTCCCACTCCCGCACGTCAATCGTCGCCGGGTCCAGGTAGCCCAGGTTGATGCGTCGGCAGCGCTCCTCTGGGATACCAGTGGCCAGGGTCACCTTGATGCGCGGTCGCTCCACGCCGTTCTCGAAGGTGCCAACTCCCCTCAGGTGAGTCGAGTGGGCCAACACGCCCCAGGGGTAGTGCTGGAAGCGGTCCCATTGCTTCACGAAGTAATCCCGCACGTGATAGCCGATCTCATCAATGATTTGGCCATGGGTGTAAGAGACCTCAGTGATGTGCGGGGCGTAGATGATCACCTCGCCACCGTCGGCGACAGCCGGCTCCAGTTTGTACATCCCCTTGGCCGCCACCCACAGGTCGTCGTACATCTCCGGCATCACCGAAAGCACTCGCTGGAAAGGCCGATCCACCCAGATAATGTGCCGCTTCGCCGAGAGGTCGGCCGCCGCCTCCCATGCCTCCTCCGGCGTGCCCACGTAGAGCCCAGCCAACCCGATTGCGGATTGCGGATTGCGGAGTGCGGAATGCGGATTGCGGATTGCGGAGTGCGGAGTGCGGAGTGCGGAGTGCGGAATCTCAGTTCGCTGATTCGCTGATTCGCTGACTCGGCTCGCTGATTCGCTGATTCGCTGACTCGCCGACTCGCTGACTCGCTGACTCTCCGGCGCCACTACCAGGCTAAAGCAGAGCTTGGGGCAGTCAATGAACGAAGCGGCGCGGTCAATCACCGCCCGCACTGGCGTGTGTTTGGTGCCGATGATGGCCATGCTGGTCAGAAGTGCCCCCAGCCAGTGGGTGAAGTTGATCACCTCCGGCCCGCCGATGCCGGGGAAGAAGTACTTGTTCCCGCCGGAGAACCCCACCACCTCATGCGGGAAGACAGGACCGCAGATGATCAGCAAGTCGTAGTCGAAGACAAGCCTGTTCACAGCGACGGCGATGCGTTCCACGTTCCACGTTTCCAGTTCCACGTTGGTGATGCCGGACGTGGAACCTGGCGCCTGCAGCGTGGAACGTATGTCGTCCTGGGTGAGGGTGCCGATGACGGCGAAGGTCTGGGGCAGGTCCCAGCGGTGGTTGAAGATGCGGACGTTGGCGTACTTCGTGGCCAGCTCCTCGGCGGTGATGCCTACCAACTGATTCAGTGCCATTTCGCTCATGGGGTGGTGTGTGCCCAGAGCAACCAGGTAGTCCAGCGCGGCCACCTCCTGACCGATGAATTCGTGGAACAGCCGGAAGAAGAAAGGAATAGGCGCAGTCCGGGTGTGATCAGGGATGATGACCAACACCCGTTTGCCTTGCACATTCGCCTTGACCAGGGCTTCCTGTGTCAGGCCACGCACGTCGTTTTCCGAAAGAAGACCGGTTGTAGAACCTTTGCCAATCATGCTCTATTTGCTGTCTTTTTGACGGCAGATACTGCCTCAGTGACTGCACCCTCTAAATCAGCCACAGGGATCTGGCAGGTGCGTCAGGCTGGAAAGACTTTCCACGTCTCCCCATCACTTCTTCCACGGCGGCACTTCCGGCAGCAATTTCTCAAACTCGGCGATCAGCCGGGCCTCGTAGTCGCCCGCGTACTCCCCGGCCAGGAATTTGTGCATCCCTTCTTCGTAGAAGCGTTGCCAGGATTCCTCCTCGCGGCCAGGGTTGATGGGGAAAAAGAGGGCATTGTTGTCCCGCGCCGCCTTCAGGTCCCCCGGCGCATCGCCCACCATGAGCACACGGTCAGGTGCATACTGTCCCCGGGTGGCCAGGGCCAGGTGCTGGCTCTTGGTGCCCATCTCCTGCCCGGCGATGACTCGCACGTAGCGGTCAATGCCGTGTTCCTGCCACTCCCGCTCCAGGGCTTCGGTGGGCGTCTGGGAGACGACGATCATATCCGCCTTGTCGGCCAGGTACTCCAGGCTCTCCCGCACGTAGGGGAAGGGCGGGATGCCGTAGACGATCTCCTTGATGGTGGCGTTGACCGCCTGGCTCCAGGCCATGGCCCGCTCCAGCTCGGGGTCGGGCTGTTCGGCCATGTAAGCCCGCAGCCCATCGTTGCTCAGCGGAATGCCCCTCTCCTCGTGGGCCCTGATGAAATCGCGGAGGCAACGAGCCTCGGGGATCTCCACGCCGCGACGCTGTACCTCTGGCCGCTCACGCAGCAGGTCGAAGACCATCACCAGAGCCGGCCAGCGGTTGATGCCCCGCCATTTCGAGTAGAGGTTGACGAACTCCACCGCCTCGCGGGCGTACTTGGAGACGGGCTGCAGCCTCCAATGTTTGATCGTGTTGGGGCAGAAGCATTCCTTCTGCTTGATCTCCATCGTGTCGAAGACGCAGCCATCGGAGTCAAAGGCAATGAAAAAATCGTGCTGACGCTTCATCTCTAGCAGAGGTCGTGCGGCATCAGAAACGTTGGACATGGAAGCCTCCTTCTATACCCCACTGAAAGCGCTGAATCCGCCATCCACCGGCACCACGATGCCGGTGACGAAAGCCGATGCCGGAGAGAGGAGCCAGACTACCGCGCCGATCAGGTCCTCCGGCTCGCCGAAACGGCCCATGGGCGTGTGCTCGATGATCGTGCGGCCGCGCGGGGTCAGCTCGCCGGTCGCCTCGTCCATCAGCAGGAAACGGTTCTGGGCGGTGAGGAAGAAGCCGGGGGCGATAGCATTGACGCGGATGCGCGGTGAATACTCCTGGGCCAAGTGCACGGCCAGCCACTGGGTGAAGTTGCTCACCGCCGCCTTGGCCGCCGAATAAGCCGGGATGCGGGTCAGCGGGCGAAAGGCGTTCATCGAGGAAACGTTGAGGATGCACCCTTCCCCTTGCTCGGCCATGAGTTTGCCGAAGACCTGGCTGGGCAGCAAGGCGCCCAGGAAGTTCAGGTCGAACACCCAGCGGATGGCCTCGGGGGGCAGGTCGAAGAAGGAGAGTTCGGGGGAGGTGGTGGCCTCCTTCTTGTTGCCCCCCGCGCCGTTGATGAGGATGTCCACGCGGCCGAAACGGGCCAGCACAGCGTCGCGGGCAGCCTCGATGTTGCTCTTATCCAGCACGTCGCACGGCAGGGCGATGGCCTCTCCGCCCTGGGCCACGATGTCATCGGCCACCTTCCGCGCCGCCTCCTCGAACAGGTCCAACACGGCCACCTTCACGCCCAGCCGTCCCAGGGCGCGGCTCATCGTTCCGCACAGCACCCCACCGCCGCCGGTGATGGCGGCGACTTTGCCGGATAGGTCGAAAAGGTTCTTCAGATACTCGTTGGCCATTTCGTCTCCTCGAACGTGATGCGTGATGCGTGTGGCGTTCTATCGTCCCAGGAAGCCGCCGTCCACGGGGATGATGGCCCCGTGCACGTAGTCGGAGGCCGCCGAGGCCAGGAAAAGCACCACGCCTTTCAGGTCATCGGGCACGCCCCAGCGGCCGGCGGGGATGCGAGCCCGGATGAAGGGCTCCCGTTGAGGGTCGTTGACCAGCGCGGCGGTCATCTCCGTCTTCATATAGCCGGGGGCGATGGCATTGACGTTGATCCCGCGTCCCGCCCACTCATTGCTCAGCGCTTTGGTCAGTTGGGCCACGCCCCCTTTGCTGGCGGCATAGGCGGGAACGGTGATGCCGCCGAGGAAGCTCAGGGCCGAGGCCACATTGATGATTTTGCCGTGCCCCTGGGCCAGCATGACCCGCCCGGCGGCCTGGCACAGAATCCACACCGCATCCAGATTGACCGACAGCACATAATCCCAGCCTTCGAGGGGGAACTCCTCGGCGGGATGGCGCCGCTGGGCGCCGGCGTTGTTTACCAGGATGTCCAGCCCGCCCAGCGTCTCCACGGCTCGATCCACCACGGTCAGCGCCTGTTTTCGATCGGCCAGGTCCGCCTGGATGGGGATGGCACCCATCTCCTCGGCGGCCCCGAACACCCGCTCTGACCGGCCGACGATGGTCACCCGCGCCCCTCCCTCGATCAGCGCCTCGGCCATAGCTCGCCCCAGTCCGGCGCTTCCGCCCGTGACCAGCGCCTTCTTACCT
>JARYMM010000002.1:158268-160027 GCA_029907105.1 Anaerolineae bacterium
CGCCCCTCCCTCGATCAGCGCCTCGGCCATAGCTCGCCCCAGTCCGGCGCTTCCGCCCGTGACCAGCGCCTTCTTACCTTCGACCGAGAACAGGTCGTACACCGCCCGATGCCCCATCGCCCCCCGCTTATGCAAAACTGGCAACTCCTACCATTTGAACGGCTCCAGATGCTTGACGAAATGGGCTTCCAGCGCCTCGTAATACGCCTCCTCATGCTCCGCCAGCGTTGCTTTCAGCCGCTCGCCGAAGCGATCCAGCACCGAACCGAAGGTCACGTGCAGCACCTGCCGCCCGTCGAAGGTGTCCAGCACGCCGGCCAACTCACCATTCGAAAGTGCCTCGGGCGGGGGCACTTTCTCCGGGTCGGCGGAGACGTGGTAGGTGGCCTTGTCCTCATTATACCGCAGGCGGGCGAAAGTCAAAATCTGGCGGAAGAGGGTGGGGTCAACAGCGGCCAGGGACCGCAGCGCCTCCAGATAGCTGGTGCCCGCCGTCTTCACGTGCGCCAGATCACCGGCGTGGCGGGCGATGATGGGATAGAGGCTGAACTTGTCCGACCCGGAGTGCAGGCTGAGCTTGTACGGCCCCAGGGCGCGGGCGATGGCGGCGTGGCGGACGAACTCGGCCTCGAATTCCGCCAGGTCGCCGATGTAATCCACACCCTTCTCGAAACGGCCGACGAAGCGCGGCGCCAGGCTGACCCAGCGCACGCCCAACCGCCGCAGCTCGCTGGCGATGAAGAGATGCTCCAGGGGCGAGGTGGGGGTCTCCGTCTCGTCCACGGAGACTTCGAGTTCAAACCTCACCCCCTCCCCCCTGCACCCCCCTCCCCCTCTCCCATTGGGAGAGGGGGAGGGGGGATGGGGGGGTGGAGGAGAGGTCTCGACCAGGCGCCGATACATCCGCGCCGTGTGGGCGATGGCCCGCCCATACTTGGCCGCCGCCCGCCACAGCGATTCCCGGTCGAAGGTCAGGGCGAACTCCCCCAGGTCGAAGGAACGGCCCAGGTAACGGCGTTCCATGTCCTGCAGTGTGTCCTTCAGCGCATCCCAGGGCAAAGCACACACCTTGGCCTCCAGTTCGGCCGGCGGCGCGGTGTGTGCGGCGTTGTCCACGTGGTCGCCGGGGTCAATGGTGTACAGCGTGTAGCCCGCTGCGACGCAGGAAGTGATGTCGGCGGTGGTCTTCAGGTGGTCGGCATCGGCTCCCCAGGGCTCCCGCCATCCCTCCTGGAAAAGGCCCCACATGGCCTCGTCCAGCACCTGCCGGGGCGTGCGGCCCGTGCGGGCGTTCTCGCGGATGGATTGCTGGGCGAAGAGGGGGGCCAAATCGAATTTGCGCACGGCGCGGACGTGCCCCGGCGTGGCCAACCCCAGCCGGTCGCCGAAGCCCACCGACTTGCACAGGCCCAAGGGCTGCGGCCGCAGCCAGGGAAGCCGATCCCGCAGCGCGGCGGCATTTTCAGCCGTCAGCGGGCAGAGGAGCACATCCCCCTGGCGCGTGCCTTCAAAGCAGGCCGCATCGCCCAGGATGCCCAGGCGCTTGCCCGCATCGCTCCGGGCCAGGAAGCAGGTGGTGTCGTCGTGCTCGACCACCGAGTTCGGATAAACCTTCAGGCCGGTAAGTTGTTCCAAATCCATGCTTTACCCTCCAGGTGAAGGGGTTTTCCGGAGGTGCTTACTACTACAACCGTACTTGTCATGCTGAGCGGGTTTCAGGCGTCAAACTCCATTGCCCGGCCGACTCCAGCGAAGCATC
>JARYMM010000030.1 GCA_029907105.1 Anaerolineae bacterium
TTATAACCCATTTCCATGAAAAGGGAAAACGGATGGCCGTCTGCAATGTAGCACAGACTCCCCCAGCCTGCTTGAAATTCCGCTGACGGCTGGCTGACACAGAAAGCAATCATCCCTTGCCCCATCCGGCAAAGCGTGCTATAATCGTGGTCAAGAGATCGGCCCTCCGATGGGCCTGCCTGACGACCATCGGCAAGGGCAGGGCAGCACTTCTGCCCTGCCCCCTGCACTCAAAGGAGCGACATCCATGACCACAGAAAAAACAGCGCGGCGAGCTTTGGGCCGGACGACAGATGCACAGGCGGTGATGGCTGATCTGGAACGCTACTGTCAGTTGGCTCTGGAATGGGGCGCCTCGGCGGCAGCCATCATCCCCGCCAGCGATGTGATCATTGACGAACGGGTGCGCCTGAAATGCACCGTGCCCCGATGCCTGCGCGCCGGCGAAACGCCCAACTGCCCACCCTATGCCCCCGACCTGGACCTGGTGCGTCGCGCCGTGAGCCGCTTTTCCTGGGCCATCCTGATCAGGTGCGATGTGAAGCCGATAGAGGACTACGCGCCCGGCGGCAAGAGCAAAGCCGAGCAGCGCCGCGTGCTCTCCTTCCACAGGCAAAGCAGCGAGGTCGTCTGCGCCCTGGAGCGCCAGGCTTACAAGGACGGCTATCACCTGGCCGTAGGCTTCGGCGGCGGTTCCTGCAAAGACTACCTCTGCCAGGGGCTGATCTGCCAGTACCTGGACAGCGGCCGCTGCCGCTTCCCCCATCGCGCCCGCCCGGCCATGGAGGCGGTGGGCATAGATGTGATCGCCCTGATCAACAAGGTGGGATGGGAAGCCTACGCCCTGCTGGATGACCTCAGCCAGGTCCCCTGCGCGGTCACGGTGGGAATTGTGTTTGTCTGTTAGCGAGGGGAAACATGTCTCAAGACGTTGCGGAGATGGTGGAAAGATACCTCTCGGAGGACCAGGCTCAGTGGGCCAGGCTGGCCAGCGATATCCAATACCGCCGCCTGCACCTCTTGCTGCTGCGGGAGATCCTCCTCGAGCTGAGGAAACAGAATCGTCAGGCGCTGCGGCAAGCAAGCGCCGAGGGGTGACGTCAATACACCTGGCATGGGCCAGGGCAGCCCACCTGACGCAGGTGGCTTTCAGGTCAGCCTCTGGCGGCGCAGGACCTCGTCGGGCCGCGTGTGAATGCGTGCCACGTCCTGCTCGCTCATGAAGTGAGGGCCGCCGAGAGCGAAGGTCCCCAGCAACACGCGCGCCGTTTTCACATACATGGCCGTGATCGTCTCCACCTCCGTCGCCGTGCCGCCCAGCGCGATCAGGCCATGGTTCTGCATCAACACCACCTTGGGTGGTTCTCCCCATTTCTCCACGTGGGCCATCAGGGCTTCACGCACCCGCCGGGCCAGGGGAAGCCCGGGGTCAGCGTAGGGCACATAGGCGGGAGCAGGGCCACAGAAAGTCACCTCCTCCGGGAAAAGCCGTCCCCGGATGGCCTCCTCTACGCCCTGTGAACAGAGGATGACGTTCACGGCCACCGGATGGGTGTGCCCCACGAAATGGACGCCCGGCAGGCTCAAGGCCAGGGCATGCAGCATCGTCTCTATGGAGGGATACCCTGCTGCGGCGTCAGTCCTGGCGGCAGTCAACCTCTGTTTGATCTCCTCATCCCCCAGTTGAGGCTCGTCGAGCATGGCCAGCACCGGCGCAAAGCGCACGCGCACGAAGTCCGGGGCGGTGATCGCAGCAAGGGAAGCGCCACTGGCCTTCACCCAAAACGTTTCATCGTCAGCGCGGGCTGAGGTGTTCCCCTCGCCCAGAATAACGTAATCCTTCGCCGGATCCCCCAGCGCACGTGACATCTGGATAAGCTGAGACAATACGTCATTGGTCATGTTATCCTTCCCCTGCCACAACCGCCATTTCACGGGATGACCCCATCTGAGAATAGCAGGCAGCGAACAGCACGCTAGCGTCGAGGAAGACCCGGATCATCCTTTCTACTCCGCCGCAAGACCGTATTGTTCCTCAACGATCCGGCCTCGAATGTCCCTTCCCGATTCGATCAACTCCTCAAGGCTGACCCCCTGCCTTCGCAGAGCCTCCCCGATCCGGTCCAACACATCCATGGCCAGAACCTCGCCAGGGGAGATCAGTATACCCTCGTCGGCCTCGACGAAGGCCACAATGCCCCCCTTCTCGATCCCCAGCCGGCGACGGAGCTCGATAGGGATGGTCAGAGGTGATGCCAGGCCCAAGGTAGGGGCAGGGAGGGGCTACACCTGCCGCCGCGGCCGGTACTGGATGGCCTCGGCCAGATGCGCTGTCTCGATGACCTCTGACCCGGCCAGGTCGGCGATGGTGCGCGCCAGCTTGAGGATGCGATGATAGGCGCGGGCGCTGAGGTGCAGTTGCTGCATGGCCGCCCGCAGCAGGCTCCGGCCAGCATCGTCCAGTGGGCAGTACTCCCGCACTTCGGCTGGGCCCATGTCGGCGTTGCACAAAAGCCGCCCCGAACCGGCGAAGCGCTGCCGCTGCCGCTGGCGGGCGGCTTCCACCCGCGCCCGGATGGCCGCCGAGGGCTCCCCCAGGCGGTCGTCCGATAGCTTCTCGTACTCCACCCGCGGCACATCCACGTGGATGTCAATGCGGTCCAGCAAGGGGCCGGAGATGCGCTTCTGGTATCTGGAGATCACGCTCATCGAGCAGGTGCATTCTTTGACCGGATCGCCAAAATAGCCACATGGACAGGGATTCATCGCGCCGATGAGCATGAAATTGGCCGGGAAGGTGAGTGAGCCGGCGGCACGGGAGATCACCACCACATGGTCTTCCAGCGGTTGACGCAGCGTCTCCAGATTGTGCGTGCCGAATTCCGGCAGTTCGTCCAGGAAGAGAACGCCCCGATGGGCCAGGCTGATCTCCCCTGGGCGGGGCCACCTTCCGCCGCCCACCAGCCCGGCGTGGCTGATGGTGTGGTGAGGCGCACGGAAAGGCCGATGCCGGATGAGGGGCGTATCCGCAGGCAGGAGATCGGCCACCGAGTAGATGCGGGTGACGTCCAACGCCTCCTCCAGGGTGAGGCGAGGCAGGATGGAGGGCACAGAGCGGGCGAGCAACGTCTTGCCGGCACCGGGCGGACCGATGAGAAGAACGTTATGTCCACCCGCAGCCGCCACCTCCAGCGCCCGTTTGACGTGCTCCTGGCCTTTGACGTGCATCATGTCCGTGCCGTACTGCGGCTCTTCATCTTCCACAAACAGCGCAGTGGCCTGATAGGGCATGATAGGGGCAATGCCGCGCAGGTGGCCGACCAGCGAGACCAGGCTATCCACAGGGATGACGTCCAGCCCCTGCACCAGAGCGGCCTCAGGCGCATCCACCTGGGGTACATAGATGGTGGTGATCCCATGTGCCTTGGCAAAGCCGGCCATGGGCAGGACGCCGTTCACATGGCGCACCGAACCATCCAGGCTCAGTTCGCCCACGAACATCGCCGCGTCCACATCGGAGGGAACCTGGCCCGAAGCTATGAGCAGGCCGACGGCAATGGGCAGGTCGTAGGCCGGCCCCTCCTTGCGCAGGTCGGCGGGGGCCAGATTGACGGTGGTGCGGTGGGCCGGATGGAAGAAGCCGGAATTCATGATCGCCGAGCGCACCCGCTCGCGTGACTCTTTCACCGCCTCATCGGGCAGGCCAACGATGACCAGCGAAGGCAGCCCGCGGGATTCGACGTCCACTTCCACGTCTACCAGCGCCCCTTCGAGGCCGATGAGCGCACAGCTTGTGACCCTGGCCAGCATCCTCTTCACTCCTGCCCCAAGTCTAGCACAAAGTGCCGCAAAGGACAAACCCTGCACGCTGCCTGGTTTGTCGGTTGCCTTTCCCTATGCTATAATCTCTTCCAGCCTGGTGTCAGGTCTCAGGGACCAGCGATCGGGAGCTCCCTGATCGCTGATCACCAAGCCTGTTTTCCGCCCCGCTCGGCGTGGACTGCCAAGTCCACGCCCTTGCCGCCGAACTTGGCAGTCCGGCGGGAGCAGATGCGAAATGTGGGCTAAGCCCTGGTTTCTGTGAGTTCATCCAGCAGAAGGATAGTCGAGTATGACACGATTTCGACCGATCACAGTCCGCTGGCTTATCCTGGCTCCGATCCTGCTGAGCCTGCTGCTGAGTGGCTGTGGCAGCGGTGGGCGAGCCACACCTACGCCCACCAAAACGCCCAGGCCGGCGCTGGCCGTAGCCACGGCCACGCCGCTCCCGCCAACACCGACGACGATGGCGACCCCCACACCGCCTCCCACAGCCACGCCGACCCCGCCGCCGACAGCGATGCCCACGCCTGTCCCGCCCACGCCAACGCCTGAGCTCTACGCTCGTGCCGAAAACGAGAATCCCCTCACCGGCCTGCCGGTGGACGACCCGGCGAAGCTGCGGCGACGGCCCCTCTTCGTCGTCATCAACAACGATCCACCGGCGCGCTCCGTCCACTACGGCTTCGGCGAGGCCGAGTTGGTCTACGAATATATCATGGAGGGGCGCGCTGTCACCCGCTTCACCGCCGTGTTCCTGGCCGGGGAGAGCGAACGCATCGGCCCGGTGCGCAGTGCCCGCCTCATCAACTACTACCTGACGCCCCAGTACAGCGGCGCACTGGTGGCCTCCGGCGCGGGACAGGACGTGCGCTGGTGGCTCAAGCACAAGATGGCCGCCCCCTACCTGGACATTGACCTGGACGATCCGGGCAACAACGTCTACTCCTTCAGCCTGGGCACGGATTACCGCACACGCATGCAGACCAGCACGGCCAGGCTGCGCCGCTGGCTGGCCAACTGGGATGTGGAGATGGACCCCCAACTGCCGGGGTTCGTCTTCTCGCAGGCCGTTCCCTCCGGCGCCCCCGGCCAGAGTGTCACCATTCCCTTCCCCGCCCAGGTCACCTGGACCTACGACGCCGCCAGCGGTCGCTACCTGCGCGCTATGGGCGGTGTGCCGCACCTCGACGCCGCGACCGGCCAGCAGTTGAGCGCGGCCAACGTCATCATCCAGACCATGCCGCACGAGCCGACCAACTACGTGGAAGACTCCCTGGGCACTACCAGCATCCGCATCATCAGCGTGGGTGAGGGTGCGGTGACCATCCTGCGCGACGGGGTGAGCATTCGCGGCACCTGGCAGGCCGGGGACACCACGATGCCCCAGTTCTTCGATGCTGCGGGCGCCCCGATTGCCCTGAAACCCGGCAATTCCTGGATCGAGGTCGTGGAGCCAACGCTCGCCGTCACAGTGCAGTAGTCCGAGTTATCCTCCGTTGCTGCTGGAGCACAACGCCACAGCCCACCGCCACGTACCTGCTGCGGTGGGCTGTTTGTTCGCTGGATGTCATCTTCAGGTGATCTTCGGCCCTGCCGTCCAATCATAGCCGATGGAGGGGTCGTCGTGGGGAATGCGCCCCTCGTCGTCGGGATCGTAGGTGTGCGAGGTGACGTAGAAGAGATGCGCCTCGGCGCTGAGCACCTTGCAGCCATGGGCCACGCCCGGCGGGATCTTGAGCACGATGGGCTCCTGGCCGTCGCCCATGAGCAATTCCTGTATCTGGCCGTAGGTGGGGGATTCGGGCCGTGTGTCGTAGAGCGCCACTTTGATGGTGCCCGCACCCACATACCACCAATCCGTCTGCTTGCGATGCACATGCCAGGCCTTGGCCACCCCGTGGTACATGCGGCTGTGGCTCCATTGACCAAAGCCTTCGGGGAAGATGTCGTCGCTGACGCGGATGATCTCCCGGAAAAACCCCCGCTCGTCCGTGTGCGTGACCAGCTTCTTGATCTCTACGCCGGCGATGGTCTTATGCATAGCGATGCTCCTGAGAACGCCGAACCCTAAACCCGCGTCAGAGTCACTACCTCCCCATCGCCCACCTGTTTGAAGAGGGTGGCATCGCCCAGCACACGCCCGATGGGGTTCACAGGGCTGGCCGCTCGCGGCTCATCGCCGACGCTGGCCGGCGTGCGGCCGAAGAAGATACAGAAAGCATTGCCAGGTGGCCAGTAGCCCAGTTCGCCCACAGACACATCGGCGCGGGCATCGTCAGCCAGTTGCTGACGCACGGGAATGCGAAAGTAGATTTCCTCGCCCCAACGGTTGCCCCGCGCCGTGATGGGCAATGCTTCCCAGATGGCCTGGGCGGTGGGACTGTCGTTCAACTCTGCTTCGGCGGTCACGCCGCCAGCGCTGATACGGATTCTGGACATGGCTCCCCTCCTTCGCTTTGTTAACTGCCCATACAATACACCGAAATGACCCGGCTGTCAAGTGAGGGAGGTACCACTGCACTTAAGCGTGGTGACCACGGTTAAATGCAGAGCTACCAAGTGAGGTGCTCCTGCTGTTAAGCACGGGCACGCTGCCCGGCGCGCCCCCAGTTGACGTCCCGGCTATTTCTGTGTATACTCTCAGCCAGGAGGAGGACAGACGGTTGTATGCCCATCGCATGATTCTGAGGACACCCTGGTGAAGCCCCGATCGCCTCCGGCGCCCATCGCCTTAATCGGACGAGGGCCTCTTCGGGTTCGCCTTTTCGGCGGCCTGGCCCTGACCTGGGGCGAGATGTCCCTGCCGCCGATCCCCAGCCTGCCCGCCCGCTCCCTCTTCGCCTATCTCATCACCCACCGCGACCGCCCCCACACCCGCGACCTGTTGGCCGGCCTCTTCTGGCCCGACCTGCCCGATGCCCAGGCCCGCCGCCGCCTCAGCCAGGCGCTCTGGCAGATCGGCCGCGCCCTCAACCCCCTGCCCAGCCCGGCCCCATATCTGCTGGCCGACGCTGACACGGTGCAGTTCAACACCGCCGCGCCGTATTGGCTGGATGTGGAGGAGTTCGGTAGGTTGGTAGATTGGGACAGTGGTAGATTGGTGGATGGGGAAACTGGTAGATTGGTGGATGGGGAAACTGGTAGATTGGTAGATTGGGAGACTGGTAGATTGGGGGATCGATCATGCAGCCAACGTACCGGTCCACCAGCCTACCAGTTTACCAGTTTACCACGTTACCAATCTACCAGTTTACCACGTTACCAGTCTACCGACATACCAACCCTGCGTGCAGCCGTGGACCTCTACCGCGGCGACTTCCTGGCCGGCTTCTACGATGACTGGATGATCGGCGAGCGGGAGCGGCTGCGGGAGCTGTTCCTGGCCGCGCTGGGCCGGTTGACGGTGTTGTGCAAAGAGGCGGGCGCCCACGAGGAAGCGCTGAGCTACGCCCAACGGTTGGTCGCCGAGGATCCGCTCCACGAGGAAGGGCATCGCGAGGTGATGCGCCTGTGCCACCTGCTGGGCCGCGGCAACGAAGCTTTGCAGCAGTATGAGCTTTGCCGGGCCGTCCTGGCCGAGGAGCTGGGGGCCGAACCGTCGGCTGCCACCACGGCCCTGTTCCACGAAATCGCGGCCGGCCACGAAGCGGAAGCGCCCTATCTCCCGCAGATCCCCCGGCCGCAGGGCGCGCCCATCTTCGAAGGTGCGGGCCTGGCGCCGCTGGTGGGCCGGGCCGACGAACGAACGGCCCTGCTCGGCCATCTGGAGCGGGCCATCGGCGGCCACGGCGGGCTTGTGCTGCTCGAGGGAGAGGCCGGTGTGGGCAAGACCCGCCTGCTGCAGGAGGCCGCGCGGGACGCCGGCTGGCGTGGAATGCAGGTGTTGCGAGGTCGCGGCCGGGAGCTGGCCGACGCGCCCCCCTATGGCCCGCTGGTCGAGGCGCTGGCCGGCGGTCTCTCACCCCTGCGGGTCGGGCAGTTGGCCTGCCTGGCCGAAGAAGAATGGCTGCATGAAGCAGGTCAACTTCTGCCTGAACTCGGGTCTGTAAGGCGACCTTCAGATCGCCCAACCCCAGATGGCTGGGCTGAAACCCGTGGCCCAGGCACAACCCTCCCGGCCGACCAGGCGCGGGCGCGCCTGCTGGAGGCGCTCGGCCACGTCGTGTCGGCGCTGGGCCAGATCGTCCCTCACCTGCTGATCCTGGAAGACCTGCACTGGGCCGATGGGACCACGCTGGATGCGCTGATCCACCTGGCGCCGCGATTGGCGGCGAGTCGTGTGTCGGTGATCGCCAGCTATCGAAGCAACGAAGCGCGGGCTACGCCGGCCGTGTGGGAGGCGCTATGCGCGCTCGACCGGATGGGCTGGCCGCGCATCGAACTGGCGCCGCTGACTGCCGGCGAGACCGGCGAGCTGGTGCGCCGGGGGCTGGGGCTATTCCAGGCCGCGCCGCACTTCGAGAAACGGCTCTACCGGGAGACAGAGGGGAACCCCCTGTTCGTGTTGGAGACGCTGCGCAGCCTGCATGACGAGGGGCTGCTCTACCGCGACCGGAGCGGGGAATGGAGCACACCGTGGGATGAAACTACGGTAGATTATGCAGAGCTCCCCTTGCCGGCCGGGGTGCACCAGGTCATCGCCGGCCGGTTGGCGCGGCTGGGCACGGATGAGCGGGCAGCGTTGAACGCGGCCGCGGTGCTGGGGACGGAGTTCGACCTGGAACTTCTGCTCGCTACGAGCGAACAGGAGGGTCGGGCGTGTCTGGCCGCGGCGGGCGAGCTGGTGCGCCGCCGCTTCCTGATCGAGACGCCCCAGGCCTATCGCTTCAGCCACGATCTGGTGCGTCGGGTAACCTACGCCGGGATGTCGGAGGCCGGGCGACGCCGGCTGCACCGCCGGGCAGGGGAGGCGCTGGAAACATTGCGCCCGGGACACATCGAGGCGCTGGCTCACCATTTCACTCAAGCGCAGGCGGCGGACAAGGCGCTGACCTACAACATGCGAGCCGGCGACCGGGCGCGGGCGGTATACGCCGGCGCGGAGGCCATCGGCTATTACGAGCGGGCGCTGGCGGCCTGGGGCTGTCTACAACCGCCGGACCTGGCGTCGGGCATCGGTCTGCACCAGGCGCGCGGCGAGACCTGCCAGGAGACCGGCCGCTTTGACCAGGCCGAGGCCGCTTTTCGGGCCGCTCACGCCCTGGCCATACAGACGGGCGATCAACTCGCGCAGGCAAAAGCGTTGAACAGCCTGAGCTACCTGTGTTTCCAGCGCGGCGACTACCGTTCGGCTACCGAGATCGCCCGCCAGGCGCTGGGCCTGGCGGCCTCCGAGGCGCCGCACCAGATGGCCAGCGCCCTGCTGAACCAGGCCAACGCGCTGCGCAATCAAGGCAATCCTCGCCGGGCCATCGAGCTGTACGAACAGGCCGCCGCGCTCTTCGAGGCGCTGGGCGATCGCAGCCGCCTGGCCGATTGCCTCTGCCGCATGGGCTACGCTGACCTGTTCCTGGGGCGCTATGTCGAAGCTCAGGATGTGATCGAACGTTCCCTGGCCCTGCGGCGGCAGTTGGACGATCGGGTGGGCGTATCGTACTCGCTCACCAACCTGACGGCCGTATGTTATGTGCGGGGCGAATTCGGCCGCGCCCGTGCAACGGCGCAGGAAGCATTGGATATCGCCACCGCCATCGGCGATCCGTATGGCCAGGACGCTGCCCTGTTCAACGTGGGGGTAACGCTCCTCGATCAGGGTGTGCCGGCCCAGGCCGTGCCCCTGATCGAACAAGCCCTGGCCCTGGCGCGCCAGATCGGCGACCGGCCGCTGGAGGCCGAAGCTCTGGCGGAGCTGGGGAGAGCTTGCGCCGGCCTGGGGGACGGGGAGAGAGCGCGGGCGATGCTGGAACAGGCCCTGCGTGCGCTGGCCGCCGGCGGCGAATGCTGGCACTGGGCCAAGACCCACGCTTATCTGGCCAGGGTATGCCTGGCGGCGGGCGATCGTGACCAGGCCCTGGCCCAGGCGCACAGCGGGCTGGCGGTGGCGCAGAGGCTGGCCGATCCCTGGGCGCTGGGCCTGACCCACCGCGTGATGGCCGAAGTCGCCGCTCATTGCGGCAGCGAGACGGACGTCATCCGGTCCCACTTCGAGGAGAGCATGCGCCTTCTGCGGGAGATCGGCGCCAACGCGGAGTTGGCCCGCACCCTGGCGGCCGGCGGGCGTTACCTGGCGGGCCGGGCCGATGCCGACGCAGCCTGCCGCGGCGCGGCATGGGTGGAAGAGGCCAGGTCGCTGTTTCAACAGTTGGGCATGGCCGGCGACCTGGCGTGCCTGGATCAGGACGTGACTTCCCGCTTGCCGGCCGACCGGGTCAAGGTCCGGCTGCCCCGCGCCGGCGTCCCCACCGGCCGGCCGCTGCGGGAGGACGAGTGGGTCACAGTCGCCTGGACCCTCGCTGCGCCGACAGATGATGCGATCGCCGGAAAGACGCCCCGCCGCCAACATCGGCTGCTGCGGCTGTTGCGCGAGGCCGAGGCGCAAGGGGCCGCGCCCACCGTGGACGACCTGGCCGCGGCGCTCCAGGTCAGCCGGGCCACGCTCAAGCGCGACCTGGCCACCTTGCGTGCCACAGGGCAGGCGGCGCACACGCGCGGGAGCCGGTCATAGCCATACGCACTCGCCGATCCGCAGTCCGAGATCCGAAATCAAAATGAGCCCAAGGTTCGGGTGCGGCTCATTTGACTTGAGATAATCGAGAGACGCCCCTCTGCTACACTGCTGCCAGAACGCACGGCAGCAGTGTTTTTTCTGCCCCGTCGCCAACACGAGGCATTGACATGACCCTCCCGCACCAACGCCATAGCTCCTTCGTGCTCCGCATCTGGTGGGAGCAGACGGACATTGCCGCCGATAGCCGGCCCATCTGGCGGGCCTGGGTGCAACACGTCGCCTCGGGCGAGACGACATACGTGCAGGACGTGGCGGGACTGCTCGCTTTCATCGAACGCTGGATGGGCAGACTCTCTAATGCGGACAAACCACCGCCGCGGCTGAAGTAGACGATTCTGAGGAGGTGGTGAATGACGAATGACAATGACCAACGACCAATCTACCAGTGTACCCAATACCAGCGCACCAACTTTGAGAGGAGAAATAGCAATGAACCACAAGACCCTGTTTAACCTGCTGCTGGCCCTGGGGCTGATCCTCGCCCTGGGCGCAAGCAGCTCGCTGGCCCAGGAGGCGACCGTGCAGGGAGAACTGGGCCTGCAGGCCGCGGTGGGCACAAGCTTCACCTACCAGGGCCGGCTGACCCAGGGCGGCGCCCCGGTGGCCGGCCCGTGCGACTTCCAGTTCAGCCTGTGGGATGCCGCCAGCGGCGGCGCGCAGGTGGGCAGCACGCTCACCAAGACGGGCGTGGCCTTGACCAACGGCTATTTCGACGCCGTCCTGGACTTCGGCGACGGCGGGTTGGGCACGGCCACCTTCGCTGGCGACGCGCGCTGGCTGGCGATCGGCGTGCGCTGCCCCGCGGGAAGCGGCAGCTACACGCCGCTCAGCGGCCGCGTGGCCCTCAACGCCGCGCCGTATGCACTGAGCCTGCGGCCGGGCGCGGTCGTTGCGGGCGACAAGAGCGGTTTCACCGTCCTCACCGCTCGCAATACCACCACCGGCGAGTTCGGCGCAGGATTAAAGGCCGAGACCAACGCCACCCAGGGCACGGCGTTGATCGTCGAGTCGAAGTCAACCAGCTTGCAGCAGACTTACGGCGTCTATGCTACTGCCACCTCGCGTGGGGGCACCGCCGTCTACGGCGAAAGCAAGTACGCCAGCTCCAGCCAGGACAACACCGCCTATGGCGGCTATTTCAAAGCCAACGCCTTCGGCGATGTGGGCGTCTACGGCGAGTCGGCCTGGGGGCAAGGGGGCGGCGTGGGCGTCTGGGGCAAGACGGCCGCGCAGTATGGCTCCGGCGTGCACGGGGAAGCCACGGCCGCCACGGGCCAAAACTACGGCGTCTCCGGCAGCGCGGCCTCCTCTGGCGGCTACGGCGTCTACGGCTACAGCGCATCCGGCCACGGCGTGCACGGCAAGGCCAACCCGCCCGATGGCTACGGCGTCTACTCCGAAGGCAACGCCTATGTGGACGGCAATCTGTCCTGGAAGGGCAAGACGGGCTATGTGGCGGTCAGCGCGGCGGCCTTTCAGCCGGTGCGCAGCAGCTACAACTACACCAACTGGGGCAACAACCTGACCCCGACCGACAGCGCCAGCCCCTACTACTACGCGGCCGTACAACTGCCGCATCACGCCACCATCACGCGCCTGACCTTCGCCTGGCGGGATGTTTCGGCCAACAACGCCGAATGCAAGTTGTTCCGCAACAACCTGGCCGGCGGCGGCGATGAGATGGCCCGGGCTGCCAGCTCCGGCGCGCTCGGCAGCGGGAACAGCCAGGATGTGTCCATTGACTTCGCCTACGTGGATAACGCGCTGTACGCCTACTACCTGCAGTGGCAGTTGCCCGATCCCAGCACCAGCGGGTACGGCGTGATCATCGAGTACACCTTCTACGAGCCGTATTAGGTCAGGAGGATCACACCATGAAACGCACATTCTTGGCAGCGACGCTGATTCTCCTGTGCTGCGCCGGCGGCGTGGCGCTGGCCCAGACCGGCGGCGGCGCTTCGACTGCGCTCAGCACAAGCTATGACCTGACCTGGTGGACGGCCGACGGCGGCGGTGGGACGGTCAGCGACGGCGGTTATGCCCTGTCCGGCACAGCCGGCCAGCCGGACGCGGGCGCGGCCCTCACAGGCGGCGGCTACGCCCTGGCCGGCGGCTTCTGGGTCGACGGTCCGGCCGCTACTCCTTCCCCCACACCGACAGCCACGGCGACAACAGGCCCGACGCACACACCCACGGCGACAGCTACGGTAGGCCCAGGGCCTACCCGAACCCCGACGCCGACGTCCACCCTTGTGCCGGGCCCCAACGTTTACCTGCCCATCGTTTTGAAGAGGCAGTGAGCGGGGAATTGCAAAAGGGGTAGGATGATTTCCTTGAACTCCTCACGAGAAAGTCCGGCGATTCCATCTGGCTTGCCTCTTCGGGACACCGACTTAGCCTGCCTGAGCGGATACATGCGTCTGCGCAGCCGCAAGTGCCACGAGTAGCGTCCACCGGCACCTGAATCACAAAGCCCCCTCTGAGCACAAAACGCAGAGGGGGCTTGTCTTTTGTGCATGAACGAGATGGCGGTGAGACTCCTCAATAAGCTGCGCCGCCTCGCGTCAGGCCATCTTGCTGATGTATCCACCGATGAAGTCCAGGCTCTCGGCGACTTCCCCGGCCTCAAAGCGGCGCCCGAATTCCTCGGAAGTAAAGCCGTACTGTTCCTCGAAGAGGCGCAGGCGCTGACGCGTCCGTTCCAAACCCAGTTCCAGCATGCGCAATTCAGCACGAATCGCCGATTCAAGCAGCGGCTTAAGTGCAACTGGGGCATCGGTCGTGATGGTTATCTGTTGGATCATAGGCTCTCTCCTTGCTAATGAAACGTGATGGTGTACTCAGGCATAGTGACGAATTGGATACCTTCCAGCATCGTTCATCCCTCCACAATCTTCTATCTCACAAGGTGATCGCTCATAACATGGTATAACCAGGGGGATGCCCTACAATTATAGCATTGTTTGCCTGGAACTGCAAGAAGCATACAGAAAACGGGCTTGCGCAGCGATTGGGCGCAAGCCCCAACGTGTAGGGTGGGGGTAAACGAGGGGGCACCCCTCGTACTCCCCGGGCTTCCGCTGCGCACGCCCAGGAAAGCCCGTCGAACGCCGTGTATTACAGAACACTCAGTGGGAACCGAGGCACCTCAGTTCACTCTCGCGCCTGCCGGATTTGGCCTTCAATGAACCTGTGGTAGAATAGCTTGTTGGACAGATGGCTTTCCGACAACGTCTTGGTGAAGAAATAAAGAAGCAGGCCATAGAAAGGTGACCAGGGACGAAGGACAAACGACGAGAATCGTACACAGACCTTCGTCATTCGTCATAAATCTGTTGGTCAAGGACACGCTATGAAACCTCTGGGCAAGGTGTTGCGATACCTGCGAAAACATTGGCTGACCACGCTGGGGGCCTACCTCAGCCTGCTATTGGCCACGGGTGCCAACCTGCTCAGCCCCCGGCTGCTGCAAGTGCTCATTGACCGCGGCATCAGCGCCGGCAACATGCGCACCATCGTGCTCATGGCCCTGATCCTGGTCGCCGTGGCCCTGGTGGGCGCGCTGTTCACTTTTCTGCAAGGCTACCTCTCAGAGAAAGCCTCGCAGTCAGTGGCCTACGACCTGCGCAATGCCCTCTATGCCAAAATCCAGAGCCTCTCCTTCAGCTACCACGACCAGGCGCAGACCGGCCAGCTCATGACCCGCGCCACCAGCGACGTGGAGATGGTGCGCCGCTTCACCGGCATGGGCTTCTTGCAGATGCTCAACGCCGTGGTCATGCTCGCCGGCAGCCTGGCCGTGCTCTTCGCCATGAACTGGCGGCTGACGCTGCTCATCCTGGCCCTCGTGCCCGTCGCCCTGGTGCTCTTCAGCATCTTTGGCCGCCGCGTGCGGCCCATGTTCGCACGCGTGCAGCAGAACCTGGCCGCGCTCAACACCGTGCTACAGGAGAACCTGGCCGGGGCGCGGGTGGTCAAAGCCTTCGCCCGCGAGCCGTACGAGGCAGAGCGCTTCCGCCGCGCCAATCAGACCCTGTTGAACGAGAACCTGGCCGTCTTCAGGACGCTGGCGCTGCTCATCCCCACCATCTTCCTGGTGGCCAACCTGGGCACGGCAGGCATCGTCTGGTATGGCGGCCTTCAGGTCATCGGCGGCCAGTTGTCGGTAGGCGAGCTGGTGGCCTTCAACAGCTACCTGTTCATGGTCATGATGCCCGTGGGCATGCTGGGCATGGTCTTCTCCATGATCGCCCAGGCCTCCGCCTCGGCCGAACGCATCTTCGAGATCCTGGAGGCGGAATCAGAAGTGGTGGAGGCGCCGGACGCCAAACCATTGCCGCCGGTGGAAGGACGCGTGGCCTTCGAGAACGTGACCTTCCGCTACTTCGGCTCAGGCGAGCCCGTGCTCAAGGACATCAGCTTCGTGGCCGAGCCGGGTCAGACAGTGGCCTTGCTGGGCGCCACCGGCTCCGGCAAATCCACCATCATCAACCTCATCCCCCGCTTTTACGATGTCAGCGAGGGGCGGGTGACGGTGGACGGGCACGATGTGCGGGAGGTGACATTGGAGAGTTTGCGCGAGCAGATCGGCATCGTGTTACAGGAGACCACGCTCTTCGCCGGCACCATCCGCGAGAACATTGCCTTCGGGCGGCCGGAGGCCTCGCAGGAAGAGATCGAGGCCGCCGCCCGCGCCGCTGCGGCGCACGACTTCATCACCAGCTTCGCCGACGGCTACGATACCATCGTAGGCGAGCGGGGGGTGACCCTTTCCGGTGGGCAGAAGCAGCGCATCGCCATCGCCCGCGCCTTGCTCAGAAACCCACGCATCCTGATCCTGGACGATTCCACCAGCAATGTGGATTTCGAGACCGAATTGCGCATCCAGCAGGCGCTGGACGAACTGATGAAAGGACGCACCAGCTTCGTCATTGCCCAGCGCATCAGCACCGTGCTCAACGCCGACCAGATCCTGGTGCTGGACAGGGGGCAAATCGTCGCCCGTGGCACGCACGAGGAGCTGTTGGAGACGAGCCCGATGTACGCGGAGATCTACCACTCACAGTTGGCAGGGGACGACGTGAAACGTGATGCGTGATCCGTGATGCGTGATCCGTGACCATCGCGTTTCACGCATGCCTGCGGCACCCCGCGGTGGTCACCTTCTTCTATGCTGGAACTCTGATAATGAAGTAGGGTACAACTATGTTTCATGGACCCGGACCTGGCGGAGGATTCCGCCGCCTGGGGGGTATCGAGGAAGCGAAAACACATGACACGCGGCGCACATTGCGCCGTCTGTCCGCCTACCTGCGGCCGTTTTGGGGGCAACTGGCGCTGGTCATGGCCTTGATTACGACCACCGCCTTGCTGCAACTGGCCTCGCCCTACCTCATCGGCCGGGCGGTGGACCAGTTCATCATCGTCGGCGATCGGCCGGGCCTGGCCCGCACCGTGTTGCTGTTGCTGGCGGTGTACCTGGTGGACTGGGTGACGATGGGGCGCTCCTTCTACCTGATGTCGGCCATGGGCCAGCGCATATTGTTGCGCATGCGCACCCAGATCTTCGAGCGCATCCAGAGCCTTTCGCTCAGCTTCTTCGACCAGCACGAAGCCGGCGACCTGATGTCCCGCCTGGTCAACGACGTGCAGGTGATCGCCCAGGTGTTCAACGTGGGCATCGTGCAGTTGCTGGGCAATGTGCTTCTGCTGGCAGGCATCGTGATCGCCATGCTGGGCCTCAACGCCCGGCTGGCCCTGGCCAGCTTCACCGTGCTGCCGGCCATGTTTGTCATCGCCTTTGTCTTCTCCCAGCGGGCGCGCACCGCCTTCCGTCGCACGCGGGAGACCATCGGCCAGGTCAGCGCCGAACTGGAGGAGAAGATTGCCGCCGTGCGGGAGGTACAGGCCTTCGGCCGCCAGGAAGAGAACCAGGCCCGCTTCGCCGAGTTGAGTGCCGCCGACCGCGACGCCAACGTGCAGGCCGTGAGCGTGACGGCGGCCTTTTCGCCTTCGCTGAACGTCCTCAGCAGCATCGCCATCGCCATTGTCGCCGGCTACGGCGGCTACCTGGTGTTGCGCGGCCAGGTGACTGTGGGTTTGATCGTCTCCTTCCTGGCCTACGTGCGCAACTTCTTCCAGCCCATCCAGTCGCTGGCCCAGCTCTGGGCCACGCTCCAGGCGGCACTGGCTGGCGCCGAGCGGGTGTTCGACTTGATTGACACACAGCCGGACCTGGTGGATGCCCCCGACGCGGTGGAGATGCCACCCATCGTCGGCAGAGTGGTCTTCGATCACGTCTCCTTTGCTTACCAGTCCGAGGAACCGGTGTTGGAAGACGTCAGCCTGGTGGCTGAACCGGGGCAGACGGTGGCCCTGGTGGGGGTGACCGGCGCCGGCAAGACCACGCTGGTCAATCTCCTGGGCCGCTTCTACGAGGTTAAGGAGGGTTCGATCACCATAGACGGCTATGATGTGCGCAAAGTGACCCAGGCCAGCCTGCGGCGGCAGATGGGCGTCGTCCTGCAAGATACGTTTCTCTTCTCCGGCAGCGTGGCCGACAACATCCGCTACGGCCGCCTGGAGGCCACAGACGAGGAGGTGATCGCCGCGGCCAAACTGGCCGGTGCCGATGACTTCATCAGCCGCCTGCCGGAAGGTTACCAGACGAAGCTGGGCGAGCAGGGGCGCAACCTGAGCCAGGGGCAACGGCAGCTTATCGCCATTGCTCGCGCCATCCTGGCCGACCCGCGCATCCTCATCCTCGACGAGGCCACGTCGAGTGTGGATACGCGCACGGAGAGGCTGATCCAGGCGGCGCTGGAGAAGCTGTTACGGGGCCGCACCAGCTTTGTCGTCGCCCATCGCCTGAGCACCATCCGCAACGCCGATCAGGTGCTGGTCATCAACGATGGGCGTATCGTGGAGCGGGGCACACACGAGGAGTTGCTGGCCGCCGGCGGCATCTACCACAACCTGTACATGAGCCAGTTCCGCCGTGAAACGTGCAACCTGGAACCTGAAACTACTGCCGCTGCAGGTACCCCCGCGCCTGCTCGGCATATGGACCGGTCGGTGCCAGCTCCAGGTAACGGCTGAATCTCTCCCTGGCTTCCTCGACCTTTCCCTGTTCCCAGAGCACCTGGCCCAGGTTGAAGTAGAGGGCCGAGAAACCGGGGGCCAGAGCCAAAGCTCGCTCATACGACTTCTGGGCGGCGGCCAGTGAGCCGCGGGCGTGCAGCAGGTCGCCCATGGCCTTGTGCACCAGCGGTTCCGAAGGGTCGGTCATCATGGCGGCAAGGGCTGCCTGTTCCGCTTTCTCCAGATCCCCCAACACCTGATATACTGCCGCCCGCTGCACCTGCAGCAGCACCAGCTCTGACCGGGACAGGCCGCCGGCACTGGTGCTGACCTGCAGGGCCTGCCCGTAGGCCCGCAGCGCCGCCTGCGGTTGCTCCGAGGTCGCCAGTTCATTGCCCAGATCGAACCACTGTCGAGCGGACAGGTCACCCGGTTGCAGAAGATCCAGCGCCCTTTCACTCTGGCCATCGGCCAGCAGGGCCTGAGCCAGATCGCTGCGGATGATCGTGGGATCGGGCAGAATACGCTGCGCCTGTTCCAGCGCCGCCACCGCCTTCGCCGGTTGGCCCTGGTTCAGGTAGAGCGCACCCAGCAAGGCGTAACCGGGGCCAAATGAGGGGTCGCGCTGCAATACCTCGTCTTCTACCGCCGCTATGGCCTCCGCCAGCCGCCCCTGCTCGGCGACCGCCGCCGCCAGGTTCGTCCAGTACAAGGTGCTTTCCGGCTGCAGGGCCAGCGCCTGACGGAAGGCCGCCTCGGCCTCTGCCGCCCGGCCGCTGTTCAGCAGGGCGCTGCCGGCGTTGTTGTGCGCCGTGGCATCGTCGGGATTCAGCACCCGCGCCTGGTCAGCCTCCTCCAGCGCCCGCGCCCAATCGCCCTCCTCCAGCGCCACGCGGGAAAGATTAGTGTGCGGCAGGCTGGAGCGGGGCGCCCGCGCCGCCGCCCACGTCCACAACGTCCGGTCATCCTGCCAGTTCGGCACGATGAGCAGTGTGGTGACCAGGCAGGCGATCAGGGTGATCACGCCGGCCGCCCCGAGCGTGAGAGCAAGCCACCACTGCCTGGCGGCTGCGGGCTCAGATGCCGTCGCCCGGCGCAGCAATGGCCATAGCGTGCCTCCCAGCGCCAGAATGAAAAAGAACGAGGGCAGGTACAGGAAGCGCTCGGCAACAATGGACCCGCCGCGCAGCTCCAGAGGCAGGATATTGGCGACCGGCAGCAGGCTGATGGCGAAGGCCAGCCAGAGCCAGGCGGCCCGCCGGCCTCGCCGCAACGCCCAGAGCAGCAGCGCCAGCAGTAGCAGCGTCAGGCCCAGTTCCACCCAGGCCAGCGCATCGGTCACCGGCACGGGCAACGGGCTGAAGTGGACCGGCGCCGATGTGCCGAAAGGCCAGACCAGGAGCAGCAGATAGCGGGCCACGGAGCGGCCGACCAGCAGCAGCCGCTGCAGGGCGTGGCCGGCCGGCAGGGCTGCCTCCGGCTGCGGCCGGTAGAGGTAGCCCAGACCGACGTTGCGCAGCGCCAGGTAGACCACCCCGGCCACGGCCAGGGCCAGGTAGACGGGCCAGCGTTGTCGCCAGCGGGCGCGCCGCACGGCGTCGAAGGTCAACAGGAGGAGGGGGAAGGTAACGGCCATTTCCTTGCAGCCCAGGGCCAGCAGAAAGGCCAGGCCGCTGCCGATGGCCTGTAGCACCTGCGCCCACCTGCCCGGCGGCCGCAGGGAGGCCAGGACCAGGGCCAGCAGGACGAAGAGCGTGCTCAGCAGGTCGAAGCGGCCCACGATGAGAGCCACCGCTTCCACATGCACGGGATGCCAGGCGAAGAGGAGGGCCAGGCCAAAGGCCAGCCACTCCCGCAGCGGCTCCCCGGTTACGGGCTCGCTTTTCGTGTTTTCCTCCCTTTCCTGCCCTAACCAGCGCCGCAACAGCATATAGGCGAGCACCGAAGTCAGCGCGTGCAGCAACAGGTTGGTCAGGCGGTAGCCTGAGGCGACCAGGCCGTGCAGGGCGTAGTTGGCGAAGAAGGTGAGCGCCACCAGGGGACGGAAGTAGTTGGGCGAGAAGGGCAGGTGGCGCATCAGCGCCTGGGAAAAGAGCGCGGCGTCACGGTAATAGGGCCACTCCACCAGCAGGATCTGGTCATCCCAGACGAAGTCGCCGGCGCGGACGCCGATGAAGGCCAATGCGGCCAGCACGCCGACGATCAGAGCGGCCGCCCAGACCGGCAAGACCGGCCACGACCTCGACGGCCGCTCCAGATCACGCCTCCGCTGCCGTTGTTGCAGGAAGGCCCTCTGCCTGTCAGATGGTTTGCTCATGATTCCCTCTTGTCGAGACCGGACAGGTTTGGCAGAACCTGTCCGGTCTCTTGCGGGTACATGGACTTGCTTGCGCTGGACGGCCACGCCTGTCCTAAAGTGAAGGAGCCAGCGGAGGAGTGGCGGACGCGGCCGTCTGCCACGAGCAGGTTATCTTGCCAGGCGCTCTTTCAACACCTCCGTCAGCGCCGGCACGACCTTGAACAGGTCCTCGACGATGCCGTAGTCGGCCACCTGGAAGATAGGCGCTTCGGGGTCCTTGTTGATGGCCACGATCACCTTGGACGTGCGCATCCCCGCCAGGTGCTGGATGGCCCCCGAGATGCCGCAGGCGATGTAGAGATCGGGACGCACCTGCTTGCCCGTCTGCCCTACCTGATGCTTGTAGGGGATCCAGCCGGCGTCTACGGCGGCGCGAGACGCGCCCACCGCCGCGCCCAACACGGCGGCCAGCTCGCGGATGGGCTGGAAGCCTTCCGGCCCTTTGACCCCCCGCCCGCCGGAGACGATGATGTTGGCCTCGGCCACGCTCACTTCACCGGTGCCAGCCTGCTCGAAGCCCACGACTTTGACCGGGATTTCCTCCTCGCGCAGCACGGCGGGAATGGCGATCACCTCGCCGCTGCGGGAGGCGTCCGCTTCCGGCATGGGGAAGGCCCGCGCCCGCACGGTGGCCATCTGCGGCCGGCGGCGGAAGACGACGTCGGTGAGGATGTTGCCGGTGTAGATAGGCCGCGTGGCCACCAGGTTGCCTTCGTCGTCCAACCGCAAGTCCAAACACTCGGCGGCCACGCCCAGGCCCAGGTCAGCGCTCACGGCGGCGGCCAGCTCGCGGCCGCGGGAGGTGCCGCCCCAGAGCAGGATGGCCGGCTGGTGTTCCTCGATCAGCCGTTTGAGCACGGCGGCGTAGGGGTCGAGGCGGAAGCTGGCCAGCGTGGCATCGTCAGCCAGGTAGACGGTATCGGCACCGTAGCCGATGGCCTGCCGGGCGATCTCTTCCACGCCCTGGCCCAGGACGATGGCGGCAACGGTTGTGCCGCGGGCATCGGCCAGTTGGCGGGCCTTGCCCAGCACTTCCCAGGAAAGGCTCACCGGCGTGCCGTTGAATTGTTCGATCCACACGAAAACGCTCATGTTGTTCTCCTTTGGCTAATGGGCAAGCTGATAGCCGATGGCTACCCTCTGCTACCTGCAATCCACAATCTGCTAGATGACCTTGGCGGCCAGCAGGCGGTCGGCGAGGATGCGCGCCTGCTCTTCGACGGTGTCTGCTTCGATGATCTCGCACTGAGCGGCACGAGCAGGCGGCTTGCGGATGTTGGTCCAGCGCACAGCGGCGGCTGCTTCGCTGGCCTTATCGGCCTCCAACCCGGCGATATCGCCCATGCCCCAGACGGGGATTGCCATGCGCGCGGCGGTGCGGATGCCGCGGAAGCTGGGGTAGCGAGGCTCGTTGATGCCCTTGATGACAGCCACCACTGCCGGCAGCGGCGCGCTCACCACTTCCAACCCTTCTTCCACCAACCGCTCCACGGTGATGGTATGGGCAGTGAAATCCACCTCCCGGATCTTGATCACACAGGTGAGCAGGGGAATGGACAGGTAGCGGGCCGTGGTCGCGGCGGTCAATCCGCTGTTGCCATCCACCGTTTCCTTGCCGCAGAGGACCAGGTCGTACTGGCCGATCTGGCGGATGGCCTGGGCCAGCGTGTAGCCGATGGTCCAGGCGTCGCCGTCGCCGAAAGCGGGGTCCGACAGCAGCACCGCTTCGTCGGAGCCCATGGCCACGGCGGCCCTGAGCGCTTCTGTGGCTTCGGCGGGCCCCAGGGTCAGCGCGGTGACCTTGCCGCCGTGCGCCTCCTTCAGCCGCAGAGCCTCTTCGATGGCGTATTCATCCCAGGGGTTGACCACCCGGGTGACTTTGAGCGTGCCCTGCATGACGTCGGCGGGCTCCACCTTGGGCAGCTCCGCCGTGTCCGGCACTTGCTTGAGACAGACAATGGCGTGCAATGGTGTTCCTCCCTTCTGTGTGGTGGTGATTGGCAGATTGGTAAACTGGTACACAGTCGGCCCTCTCCAGTGCCAACCTACCAGTTATTGGCTTCTGCCTGCCAGATGTCGGCGTCGTAGGCCGGCAGTTCGCAGCGCAACGGTGCATCGCTGCGGTAGCCCAGCGCGTAGTCGGCCTGCATGAGCAGATGCACCTCCCGCGTGCCCTCGTAGATGATGGCGCCTCTGGCGTTGCGCAGGTAACGCTCCACGTCGTACTCGTCCGAGTAGCCGTAGGCGCCGTGGATTTGCAGGGCGTCGGAGGCCGATTCGAAGGCCGCGTCGCAGGCATACCATTTGGCCAGCGAGGTCTCCCGCGTGTTGCGCAATCCCTGGTTCTTCATCCAGCCGGCGCGGTAGACCAGGAGCCGCGCGGCCTGCTCGCGCTGTACCATCAGCCCGATCATACGCTTGATCAACTGGTGGCGGCCAATCTCCACGCCGAAGGTCTGGCGCTGGCGGGCGTAGTACAGGGAAGCCTCCAGGCAGGCGCGGATGAGCCCCACGGCGCCGGCGGCCACGGTATAGCGCCCGTTGTCCAGGGCACTCATGGCAATCTTGAACCCCTCGCCTTCCCGGCCCAGCAGGTTTTCGGCGGGCACGCGCACGTCCTGGCAATGGATCCAGCCGGTGTCGCCGGCGCGCACCCCCAGCTTGCCGTGAATGCTGCCCGTGGTCACGCCGGGGAAGCGGCGCTCGACGATGAAGGCGCTGATGCCGCGGTGGGGGGGCTGCGCTCTGGGGTCGGTCTTGGCGAAAAAGAGGAAGTTATCGGCCACTCCGGCCAGGCTGATCCACATCTTCTCGCCGTTGAGGACGTAATGGTCCCCTTCGCGGCGGGCAGTGGCGGTGAGGGCAGCCACGTCGGAGCCCGCGCCGGGCTCGGTCAGCCCGAAGGCGGCGATCTGCTCGCCCCGCGCCTGGGGCACCAGGTAGCGCTGCTTTTGCGCTTCCGTGCCCCACTGGAAGAGGGCCAGGCTGTTCAGCCCTACGTGCACGGACATGATGACGCGAGCAGAGGTATCCACCCGCTCCAGTTCCTCGCAGGCCAGGGCCAGGGAGAGGTAGTCCATGCCCGCGCCGCCGTAGCGCACAGGGATGCAAATGCCCAAGAGTCCGATGGCGGCCATCTTGGGCAGCAGGCTACGGTCAAATGTGTGTTGGCGGTCAAGCTCCTTGATGACGGGCCGGATTTCCCTTTCGGCGAAATCGCGCACCGTCTTGCGGATCATCTCGTGTTCGGGCGAGAGAGTGAAGTCCATCTTGCCTGGAGTCCTCGACGTTGAACGGTTGGGCTCAGTATGAGCCGAACTGACCGGCGGTCAGAATTATACCATCAGTCGGCGCGGGGTGCAACCCTGTGGGATGCTCTTGCTGAATAACGGGCTTGCGCAGCGATTGAGCGCAAGCCTCAACACGTAGGGGCAGGGATGAGCGAGGGGGCACCCCTCGTACTCCCCGGGCCTCCGCTACGCACGCCCAATAACAACTCGTTGTTGTCCCCATGTCACAAATATGCTATAATTGTCGTAAAGGGCAAGGGCCATGGCCATATCTGTCGGATCCGATCACATCTATTCCGTTTCTCAGCTCACCGCCTACATCAAATCCGTGTTTCAGATGGACCCCTTCCTGCAAGACCTCTGGGTCGAGGGAGAGGTGTCCAACTTCAGCCGCGCCGCGTCGGGCCATTGCTATTTCACGCTGAAAGACGAGCGGGCAGCGCTGAACTGCGTCATGTGGCGCTCACAGGCGGAATGGCTGCCCTCCCTGCCGCGCGACGGCGAGGCGGTGCTGGCTCACGGCGCCATCTCCGTCTACGAAGCGCGGGGCATCTACCAGCTTTACGTGGACATCCTGCAGCCGGCCGGTCTGGGGCGGCTGTACCTGGAGTTCGAGGCGCTCAAGCAGAAACTGGCCCGGGAGGGGCTTTTCGACCAGGCGCGCAAACGGCCACTGCCCAGGTTCCCGCAACGCATCGGCCTGGTCACCTCGCCTCAGGCGGCGGCGCTGCAGGACATCCTGCGCACGCTGAGCGCCCGCTACCCTCTGGCCGATGTCCTGCTGGCCCCCACGCTGGTGCAGGGGGATGAGGCCCCACCGCAGATCGTGGCCGCCATCGCCGCGCTCAACCGCTGGTCGGCGGAGCGGGAGCCGGTAGATGTGATCATCCTGGCCCGCGGCGGCGGCTCGCTGGAGGAGCTATGGGCCTTCAACGATGAGCGGGTGGCGCGGGCCATCGCCGCCTCGGCCATCCCCATCGTCACCGGCGTGGGCCACGAAACCGATTTCACCATCGCCGATTTCGTCGCCGACCTGCGGGCGCCGACGCCGACAGGCGCGGCAGCCGCCGTCGTGCCTGACGTCCGGGAACTGGCCGTGCAGGTGCATGGCCTGGCGGCGCGGCTGGCGGAGCAGGTGATGGGGTACATTGTGATCCGGCGAGAGGCGCTGGCCAGGCAGGAACGGGCACTGGCCCGCAACTCGCCGTTGCAGATCATGGCCCACTATCGCCAGCGGGTGGATGAGTTGAGCCGGGCGGCGGCGGTGGCGTGGATGCATCAGTGGACGCTGCGGCGAGAGCGGCTGGCGGGCCTACGGGGCCGGCTGGAGGCGGTCAGCCCGCTGGAGGTGCTGGCGCGGGGCTACGCCATCGTGCGGCATGGGGAGACGGGGAAGGTGGTGTGCCGTGTGGCGCAGGTGGCCTCGGGTGATCCTATCGCTGTGCGTGTGCAGGACGGGGAGTTTGGGGCGGAGGTTAAGTAGCCGAATGTTTGGGGATACATCTTCCGACTTGCCAGGTGGACGCGCTAAAACAGGGCCAGGAATTCTTTCAGCCTCACGACCTCCACTTTGTGCGAATGCAAAAAGCGAACGATAACAGGGTCATCATACAAATCTGGATCTCCGGTCACCAAGTGAGTGGCCTTGCCGAGAAGAGCCATCTCGATGAAGAGATCGTCATCGGGATCACGGCAAATCGCCAGTTTGTTTGCTGGCTGGACGAACACCGCGCGGGTGTAGATCTGGGACACCAGCCGCTTGCGCTGCCTCTCGGTGATCCTGTACTTCCGTCGTAGGCGCGGATAGGCCAGGACACGGAATATCTCATACAGATGTTTGCGAGAGGTTATGGCCTGAAAAGTGCCACGTTTCAGGTGTTCTAGAACAGCGGCGCTATCTCCTGTTTTGGAGATAGTGCCGCTGACGAAGACGTTAGTATCAATCACTGCTCGGACTTTCGGCGTTGAGGCAGCCTCAGCCATTGCCGCCTCGCACTGCTTCCAGGGCTTCTCTCACATCGGCCATAATCTCTTGCTCGGAGATACCCTCGGAGTGTTGCCGAATTTCTGCCAACAACTGATCGAACTCAGCGTCCAATTTAAGCTTCTCTTCGGGAGAGAGGGTCACAGGTTCGCGAACCGCATCAGGTGGTTGTTGGGCCAGCCACCGCTCGGCCGCTTGTTGCATTCGAGCCAGGCGAATATCATCCGAAACAGATTCTACATCGGGTATCACCACAATCTGCACCAATTGTTGTTTCTGCAAAGGCAAAGCGCGAAGCGGTTTCAAAACGCCATCCTCGTAAACAGCAGCCGTTGAGATTGCCATGCTCATCACCTCTTTGCTTCAAGTTAGTCCTATCATATCCAAATGGCGGGATTTGTCAAATGAACGAAGAACCTCTCTCTTTCGAGAACGCCTTCAAGGAACTGGAAGAGACCGTCCGCAGGCTGGAGGCAGGCGGGCTCACGCTGGAGGAATCGCTGGCCCTCTTCGAACGGGGCACAGAACTGGCGGCGCTGTGCAATGAGCAGCTCGATCACGCCGAATTGCGCGTGCGGCAACTCCTGCCGGCGCCCGAAGGCGGCTACGAAACGGTGCCCTTCGAGGAAGTGGTCGCGTAGTCGGATAGTCGCGTAGTTCGTCGCTTGGCCAGATAGTTACGTGGTCAGAGAGTCACCTGATCGCGGGGTCAAGCAGCCTAAACAGGCCAAGCGACGAAACGACCACGCGACTGACTGGGTCGAGAGAAGGAGGATACATACGGTGGTGGTCACACGAAGGATAAACTTGCACACTCGCGGCAATGCCGACATGCTGGACATCACTCAGGAGGTGGCCCGCGAGGTGCGGGATTCGGGGGTCAGCTCGGGCATCGTCACCATCTTCGCTCCCAGCGCCACCAGCGGGCTGACGACGATCGAGTACGAATCGGGTGCCCTGGCCGACCTGAAGCGGGTCTTCGATGAGGTGGTGCCCGAGGATCGGGACTACCGCCACAACCTGCGTTGGGGCGATGGCAACGGCCACTCGCATGTGCGAGCTGCGCTGCTGGGACCTTCGCTCACCGTGCCCTTCAGCGAGGGCCGCTTGCTGCTGGGCACCTGGCAGCATGTGACCTACATTGATTTCGACAACCGCCCCCGCCAGCGCGAGCTGGTCTTGCAGATCCTGGGCGAATAAAACGTAAAGCGCAGGCACGGCCTCACGCTCTTGCGTTTTTACGCTTCACGTTTCACCACCTGCTCCTCGAAAGCCTGCAAAGCCTCCTGCAACTGCTCCTGGCGCACGGCGACGGTCAGGTCGCCCCGTGTGCGCTCTACCACGCCCCGCACCATGTCCGACGTGCGGCGCAGGCCGCCGGTGATAGCTTCGGGAAAATCCACCGTCATCAGCAGGCTGTAGGCTTCGTCCATCAATTGCAGAAACGGCTCGCCCTCTTCCACCTCGCCTCGCCGGATGAGGTCGAGCACATGCCGCCGCAGTTCGGCGATGGCCTCGCCCATGCCGTTGAGATAGGCGACGTAGGGCACATTCAGCTCCTCCGGCTCCGGCAACGGCTGCCCGGTGATCCAGGCGAAGGTGATGTGCGCCTCGGCCAGTTCCTTGAGGGCATCGAGGGTGTAGCCGGTGTGGTAGAGATCAGGGTGAGCCTCCAGGTCGGCGGTCATCGCCGCCGCCGCGGCGCGGGCTGTGGCCAGCAGCTCGGAGGCCTGATCGTATTCGCCGCGATGGGTGGCGCGGATGGCGTGGGCGCAGTAGCGGATCAGCTCGCGGGAGCGCTGCAGGGTGGCATCGCGCACAGCGTTCTTGGCCGTCAGTTCCTCTCGCGCCCGCTCCACGATAGCCGTCAGTTGGTCCATGACTCTCACTCCCGACGCACGAAGCCCAGCGGCCGCTCGTGGGCTTCCAGTTCCTCTGGCGCGATCTTGATCTCGCCGAACCGCTTTTCGTACCGCTCCAGGTTATCGCCCAACGCCTTGTGCAGCGCCTTGGCGTTGGCAGGGGTCATCAGGATGCGGGCGTAGACCTTGACCGTGGGCATGTTGGGCAGCAGCCGGGCAAAGTCAATGATGACTTCGGAGGGAGAGTGGTTGATGATGGCGAAGTTGGCGTAGATGGCCTCCAGGTCGGCGGGCAATTCCACGTTGAGCTGACGCTGGGGGCCGCTTGCGGGCTTCTGAGTCATGAGGGGAACCTCCTCTTCGTGTCTCGTGCGCAATCTCTGTCACAGGTCGTCTAACCGCTCGAATACCTCATCCAGGTGCATCAGCGCTGTTGCCGGGTCAGGCAGGCTGTTCAGTTCCTGCGGCGAGAGCAGCCGGGCGACAGCCTCGTCGGCGGCAAGCCGTTCGGCAAAGCGTCCCGTTACATGATACACGACAACGCCAGAACCGTCAAGTCCTCCATAACCTCCCCCGTTATCAAGAGCGAAGACGCTCTTTTAGTAGACCATGGTTAAATGCAGAGCTACCGAACAAACTGTGATCTACCAAATTTGCCAAATTAGAGAAATGTGGTATACTTGCTATGCATTCTGGGCGGTTAGCTCAGTTGGCCAGAGCGCATGCTTGACATGCATGAGGTCACAAGTTCAAGTCTTGTACCGCCCACTGTGGACAAATTCACAGTCGAACGCGTAGACCAGGACGAGTAGGCGGTGGAAAGCGCCAGAGAGTGCGGGTCACCGGCTGCGAACCTGCATCGCCGGAAACCGTCGAAAACCCCCTGGGAGTGGGCCCCTCAAATCGCTTCGGGTGAGAGTATGGGGCTCCGGTTGGCCCCGTTAGCGGCCTCAAAGATGGTCGGCCATCGGTCCGATCGGCGGTATTGGCTGACCAAGTTGGGTGGAACCGCGTGGCAACCCCTCGCCCCAATGGGTGAGGGGTTTTGTATTGAGAGGCTCGAAGCTCCTGGCGGACAGCCATGTCCGCCAGGCAGCCGCTGGACGTGGCCGTCCAGCGGAAGCAAGCATACAAAGGGGGTGGTCGCCGTGTTCGGCGGTATGACCGGGAGAGTGTTACGTGTTGCCTGTTTGCGTGGCCGTGAGCAGAGGGTGTTGCCCACAACCTGAAACGTGAAACCTGGAACCTGAAACCCAGCAATGAGGTGTAACATGGCTGACAAAAACGATCACAACGAGGATTTCTTGCACAAACTGCGCCACTCCACGGCGCACGTCATGGCCCAGGCCGTGCTGGAGATGTTCCCCGAAGGGAAGATCGCCATCGGGCCGGCCATCGCCGAGGGCTTCTACTACGACTTCGACCTGCCTCGTCCGCTGACGCCAGAGGACCTGCAGGTCATCGAGCAACGCATGCGGGAGATCATCGCCGGGAACCATCCCTTCGTGCGGCGGGAGCTGAGCCCCGCCGAGGCGCGGGCGCTCTACGCCGACCAGCCCTACAAGCTGGAGCTGATTGACGGCATCGTCGCCGGCGGCGTGGACGAGTACGGCGAGAAGGTCGAGGGCGAGGTAATCCTCTCCACGTACAGGCACGATACCTTCGAGGATCTTTGCCGCGGGCCGCATGTGGACAATACAGCGCAGATCCCCGCCGATGCCTTCAAGCTGCTCAGCATCGCCGGAGCCTACTGGCGCGGCGACGAGCGTCGCCCTATGCTGCAGCGCATCTACGGCACGGTCTGGCCGGACAAGGCGGCGCTGGACGATTACCTGCACAAACTGGCCGAGACGGAGCGGCGCGATCACCGCAGGCTGGGGCGAGAGCTCGACCTCTTCTCCACGCACGAGGAGGCGGGGGCCGGGCTCATCTACTGGCACCCCCACGGGGCGCGCATCCGCCATGAGATCGAGACCTTCTGGAAAGAAGAGCACTTCAAGGGCGGCTACGACCTGGTCTACTCCCCGCACATCGGCAAGGCCGACCTGTGGCAGACGAGCGGGCACCTGAAGTTCTACCGCGAGGGCATGTACGCACCGCTGACCATTGACGAGCAGGAATATTACCTGAAGCCAATGAGCTGCCCCTTCCACATCTTAATCTACAACTCGCGGCGGCGGAGCTATCGCGAGCTGCCCTTGCGCTGGGCGGAGCTGGGCACGGTCTATCGCTACGAACGCTCGGGCGTCCTGCACGGGTTGCTGCGGGTGCGCGGCTTCACTCAGGACGATGCCCACCTCTTCTGCCGGCCCGACCAGATGCCGGCGGAGATCCTGCGCGTGCTGCGCTTCAGTCTGCACATCCTGCGGGCCTTCGGCCTCCAGGAGTTCAACGTGGAGCTGAGCGTGCGCGATCCAGACCACCTGGAGAAATACGCCGGGCGGGATGAGGACTGGCGCATGGCCGAGGCGGCGCTGGTGGAGGCGCTGGAGAGCGAGGGCCTGCCCTACAAACGCATGGAGGGAGAGGCCGTCTTCTACGGGCCGAAGATTGACATCAAGGTCAAGGACGCCCTGGGCCGGAGCTGGCAGCTCAGCACGATCCAGTTCGACTTCAACCTGCCGGAGCGTTTCGACATGACCTTTGTCGGCGAGGATGGCAAAGAGCACCGGCCCTACATGATCCACCGCGCTCTGCTCGGCTCGCTGGAGCGTTTCTTCGGCGTGCTCATCGAGCACTACGCTGGGGCCTTCCCCGTGTGGCTGGCGCCGGTGCAGGCGCGAGTCATCCCCATCGCCGACCGCCACCTGGACTACGCCTACCAGGTGCAGAGGGAGCTGGAGGCTGCCGGGCTGCGGGTTGACGTGGATTCCTCCGGCGAGCGCATGCAGGCCAAAATCCGCGAGGCGCAGCTTTCGAAGATCCCCTATATGCTCGTCGTCGGCGACCGAGAGGCAAAGACGGGCACGGTCAACCTGCGCCTGCGCACGGAGGAGACACGCGGCGAAATGTCGCTGGCGGAGTTCATCGCCCTGGCCAGGGAAGCCATCGTCGAGAAGCGGCCCCTCTGATCGCGAAAGGGGCGAAAAACATGAAAGCGCCAGGCCCCCGCTGAGGGGCCCGGCGCTTTCGCGCTTTAGATAAACTACCATCTTGCCCGATGTAAGCTGGCAACGGAATGCCCGCAAAGACCTCTCATTCTATCGCTGCCCGCAGCCTCTTCACCCTATCCATGATCGCCTTCACACGTCGGACATCTACCGGCTTCCAGAAGTCGCCATCTGACTTAAAGGCAGTGCCGATGATCGCCCCGTCGGCAATGGCCAACAGCTGGTCCACGTTATCCAGCCGCACGCCGGTATTGGCGAAGACGGGAGTGTCCGGCACGGCATCCTTGACCAGCTTCAGCACCTGAGTGGAGGTCTCCTCACCGGCGGTCAGGCCGGAAACGCATAAGGCGTCAGGGCGGGTGTTGAACACCGTCGAACGCGCGATGTCGGCAGCGTCCCGATGGCCCAGATAGGCGGCTGCCTCGGGCACGATGTTGAAGAACAGCCGCACATGTTGAGCCCCAATGGCATGCTGATGGCGGATCACCTCGCCGCAGTTAGTATTCCACAGGCCGAAATCCGAGGCATAGACGCCGGTGAAAATCTCCCGCACAAACTGCGCTCCCGTTGCCATGGCCAGGTCAATCGAGGCTTTGGGGTCCCACAGCACATTGACCCCAAAGGGGACCCGGATCTCCGGTTTCAACCGGGCGATCAGGCTGGCCATGCAGGCTACGGTGATGGTTTCAACCCTGGTCAGGTAGGGCAGGCTGAACTCATTGGAAAACATCACCGCATCTACCCCACCCTCCTGGAGAGCCAACAGGTCATCGCGTGCCAGCTCATAGACCCACTCGAGGCCTTTCAGCGGGTCATATCTCGGATCCCCTGGCAGCGCCTGCAGGTGGCACATGGCTATGATCGGTTTCTTGACGCCGAAAAACTCTTCCGTCCAGTATTTCACTTCCTACCTCCATGTCTCTGAGTTATGCCAGCCAGAGGCCCATACAGGTCATCTGACTGTGTCTATCAGGTGATCGGTTAGCCTGTGCATGAGGGGGCGGGTAACAACATACAGCTCGCGGAAGAGCTGGTAGGGAAACTCATACCGCTTTCCAGCCTGCTCATCGGGTTGAACTGTCTCCCTGGCTTTCACCCATCGCCGAATCTCGGAGAGGTTCTGGAACAAGCCCACGCCGACGCCGGCCAGAAACGCATCGCCATATGCGGCGCCGATCTGCTGCTCCGGGATCGTCAGGGCGATTGCGCACGCATCCGCCACCATGTGCATCCACAGGCGGTTTTTCGTTCCGCCCCCAACGGCCAGAATGCGGCCCGGTTGTACCCCCTCCTCCCTTATGACTTCCAGATTGTGGCGGATGCCAAAGGCCACGCCTTCCAGGATAGCCCGATATACATCGCCTCTGGTATGCTTAAGGCTCAACCCAAACCACACACCCTTCGCCTTCGGGTCATGCAAGGGCGTGCGCTCCCCTTCGAAGTAGGGCAGCGCAATCAGCCCCCTGGCGCCGATCGGGGATGTGCTGGCCAGAGCGGCTAACTGCGCATAGGCATCCTCTCCGCTCGCGCGCTCCTTCTCCAGCTCCAATTGCCCAAACTGATCGCGAAACCAGGTGGTCAGGCTTCCGCCGGTGGACATCCCTCCCAGGAAGGCAAACGTGCCCTCCTCCAGGAAGTTAGAGCTCCAGAAATGTTCGGTTGGGATGAGCCGAGAGGTCTTCAGGATGAAGAAGATACTGCTCCCGAACATGAGCATCATGTCACCGAAGTCGGCCACGCCGGCGCTGAGCGCCTCGGCGGCTGCGTCTGTCGTGCCGGCGACCACGGGCGTCCCCACGGCGAGGCCCGTCTCCCTGGCCGCCTCGGCCGTCACCGAACCCACCACCTCGTGGCTCCAGTAAGCCCGGGGCAGACGTTCCAACGGGACGATGAATGCAGCGGCCTGCGCGTCCCAGGCGCGCCGATGAATGTCGAAGAGAGGGGCGTAACCGGCAGCCGAGTACACATCAATCGAGGCTTTGCCCGTCAGTTTGTACACCAGATAGGCCTGGCTGGTGAGGAAGTGGCGCGCCTGGGCGTAGATCTCGGGCTCGTGGTTACGGATCCACAGGATCTTGGGGCCTGAAGCTTGTGAACTGAGATGGGCTCCGCTGAGGCGAAAGATCACCTCCCGGCCCAGCACACGCTCCAGGTAAGCGATTTCCTCACTGGCTCGGGTATCAATGCCATAAAGGATGGCCGGGCGCAGAGGCCGGCCGGCCCCATCTATGGGCAGCACACAGGTGCCGATGGCGCTGGTACCGATGCCCAGGATCTGCGTAGGGGCTATGCCTGTCTTCTGGAGCAAAGCCCTCACGATTTCCACAAAATCATGCCACCAGACACCCTCGGCGTCGTGCTCGAAAAAGCCCGGCCTGGGCATATCCAGGCCATGGGGGACGGTGTGGCTGGCCACCGCCGTCCCATCCGGCCTGACCAACACCCCTTTGGAGGAATAGGTGCCAACGTCAACCCCCAGCAGATAGCCTTCTGCCATTCCAGACTCCTGACAAAGCCACAAGCTCAAGCCCGCTACAGCAGGTAGCGCGGGCTTCAGCCCGCAGGCAAGCTCACAGCAGTAGCGCAGGCCTCAGCCCGCACACAGGCTACAACAGGAATTGGCCATTCTTGAAGACGAGCCGGCCGTCCAGGTAAATCTCCCCCTCTTTCCGCATATCTTTCACGATATCCCAATGGATGGCCGACTGGTTCGTGCCGCCGACCTGGGGATAGGCCCGTCCCAGGGCGATGTGGATAGTGCCCCCCATCTTCTCGTCGAGCAGGATGTCCTTGCAAAAGTGAGTGACAGCCGGGTTTGTGCCGATGGCGAATTCGCCGACGCGGCTGGCGCCGGGGTCAGTACGAAGCACGGCGTCAAGGAAATCCTGGTTCGTGGCCGCCCGGGCCTCGACCAGCCTGCCCTGCTCCCAGCACAGGGTGATGTCGTGCATCAGCCGGCCGCCCAGCACGCCGGGGAAGTCGAAATGGATGACCCCATGCACTGTGCTCTCCACGGGGGCCGTGGCGATCTCCCCATCGGGCATGTTCATGTGGCCATCGGCGACCTCCCACGTGCGCCCCTCGACGGAGAAGCTCAGGTCCGTGCCCTCCCCCACCACGCATACCTCCCGGCCCTGGTTGAGGGCCTCGGCCCAGCGATGCCATTCCAGGCTGACTTGCGGCCAGTCCAGAAAGCACGCCTCGAAGAACATATCCGTGATCGTCTCCTCGTCCACGCCGGCCTGGCAGGCCAGCGCGGCATTGGGCACGCGCATCAGGCACCAGCGCGTCTTCTGCCAACGCAGCGCGGAGATGTGGCCCATAGCCCGGCGCAGCAGGGAAAGCTTCTCCGCCGGGACGTCCCAGAAAACATCCAGGTTGTGGGCGCCGCGCAGCCCAAAGTAGACATCCGCCCATTCCATACCGTGAGCTTCGATTTCGGGCACCCAGCCGATTTGCTCTGAGGTGCCGTATTTCAGCAGCACGCGATTGAGCTCTTCGGAGAGGAACTGCACCTGGGGAAAGGCGCCGGCCTGGATACATGCCCGATACACGGCATGCACCAGGGGATACGTCTCCAGCTCGACGAAGGCGATCATGATACGTTCGCCCGGTTTGACCGCCGTGGAATAGTGGACCAGCAGATCGCCCAGCCTGTCCCAGCGTTTGTCCATGAACCCTCTGCAGACAAGTTTGTAGGGCGAGATGGAATCTCGCCCTACACTTCATGCGCCGAGGTCATCCCTGATACCTTCGCCCGCGGATGAAATAGTTGGCAATAAAGATGAGGATCAGCAGGACACCCCAGGCGAAATCTTTGAAGAAGGAACTTCCCCGCACGCCGGCCAGAAACATGTGGAAGCCGGTGGAAAGGACTTGCAGGATAAGAACGGCGATGAAGACATCCAGAATCCTGCCAAACCCAGGAATGATGTTAGCCAAAACGGAAATGAGGATGGCCAGCAGCACATAAGTGGTGGTGCCGTATTCATAGGCGGCGGACATGGTACGACCCATGATCAGGATTCCTGTCACAGCAGACAAAACGCCGCTGAACATGTAAACTTTCAAAAGGACAGAGCGGTTATTGACCCCCGAGAAATCCGACGCCGTGGGGTTAGAGCCCAGCATGCGTGCCTTGAATCCGAAAGCTGTGTGATAAATAAAGATGTGGGTGAGGATGGTCAGAGCGACAAAGACGATAAAGGGGATCGGAATCCCGCCCAAGGTTTGGGCTCCAATCACAGAAAGCTGTTTGGGAAAGCCTGTTACCGTCGTACCGCCTGTCAAGCCAACGGAGATGCCCGTATAGAGGGTCATGGTGGCCAGTGTGGCGAGGATGGGGGGAACGCCGACGTAGCCGATCAGCAGGCCGTTGAAGGTGCCTGAGATCCATCCGACCAGCAGGGCGACAAGCAGGGCGCCTCCAAGATAGAGCACGATCTGCGCTTCCCCTGCCTCCTTGGGGATGAATTTTACCATGAAAAGGCCAGCCAGCACAGCCGCCATGTTTGAGGTGGCGTTTACAGAGAGATCAATGCCCCCTGTCAGAATGGTGATCATCATGGCCAGGGAAAGAACGCCCAGTTCGGGTAACTGGAAGCCCATGGAGGTGATACTGCGCGTCGTCAGGAACTTGTCTTCGGTGACCGAGAAGAATATGAACAACACCACCAACACCCCAAATAACTGAAGGGTGTCACTGTGGGCGCGTATCCTGCTCAGTACCCTTCCCGAGACGGAATTCGTTGCCTTATCGCTCGTATCTCTGATGGTCATAGTACGCTCGTCCCGACACAACGCCAATGGTATGGCCGTTTCCTTCCAATGTGTCCGCACCGGCTAGGCCGCTTCGGTCGTATGCCCGATACGTCGCGCCCGCCGCTCCTGTAAGGCCGGGATGGAGGTGAATACGATCAAGATGATGCCCACCACCAGACGCTGCCATTGTACGGGAATGCCGGTAAGGATCAGCGCCCGGTTGATCACCTGGATCAGGAGGACGCCCAGAGCCGTCCCGATCACCGAGCCGCGCCCGCCGGTGATGGAGGCACCGCCCAGGATGATGGCCGCCAGCACATCCAGGGGTTGACCGATGAATATGACAGGGTTGAAGTAGCGGCTCAGGAACGCTTGAGTCACCCCTGCTACGGCGGAGAGCACGCCCATGATGGCGAACGTGACCAGCGTGATGAATGGGACGTTGAAACCGGAGCGGATGGCCACTTCGCGATTGCCGCCCATGGCGTAGATTCCCCGGCCAATGGTGGTATATTTCAGCATCCACCAGATGAACAGCCCAATGAGCACTACGTAGACGATGGAGACATGCAAGCCGGTCTTGCCGACAAAGGGGTCACGAGCGGTAATGATGAAGCGCGCGTAATATCCGACGGTGCCGGCGGGCAGGTCGAAGTTGGCTGTGGCCCCGATGAAAAACAGGTTAAATCCGTACCACATGGTGAAGGCGGCCAGCGAGACGTTAAAGACGGGGAGATTAAACCGGGTGACCAGGAACCCGTTCAACAGGCCGGCAAGCAGCCCCATCGTGCAGGCGATGAGGTAGTACAGCAGGGTGCCGCCCTCGTACCCTAATTTGAGCAGGAGCATGTGGGTGGAGAAGGAGGTCACGGCCGCAATGGCCACAAAGGAGATGTCAATCCCGCCAGAGATAATGATGGGCAACACGCCAAAGGCCATAATGAAATAGACGATGGCCGCGCGCAGCGTGTCGAATACCGTGGAGATGGAGAAAAAGGCCGGATTAATCAGGCCCACGATGACCGACAGGGCCACCAGAATGAGAAAAACGATGAATTCCCGGGTTTTTACGATCCTGTTCAGCATCTGGCCCCCTTGTGCTATGGCGCATTTGTTGTGGCAGAGGCGACCAGCTCGGCGTTCAAAGCCTGTTCAGTGATCTCCTCCCGCTGGAATTCCTTGACAATCCTGCCGGCGCGCATCAGCAGGATGCGATGACAGGTTTGTATGAGCTCGGGGATATCATCGGAGATCAGCAGAATGCCCATGCCCTGCCCGGCCAGGTTGCGGATAAGTTCGTGGATTTCCGCCTTGGAGCCGACATCCACGCCCACCGTCGGGCCGTTGAGAATCAATATTTTGGGGCTTCGCGCCACCCATTTGGCCAACACCACGCGCTGCTGATTGCCACCGGAGAGGCTCTTCGCCGGCAATTCACCCGAGGGCGTTTTGACTTCCAACTGCTTGATCCAGCGATCGGCTTCTTCCTTTTTCGCCTTGGAATTGAGCAAACGCAGTTTCGTCACCAATCTGTCAATCAGCGTGACTATGACATTGTCGCCAATCGGCTGCTCGAGAAACAGCCCCTCACGAACGCGATCCTCCGGCACATATCCGACCCCATAACGCGCGGCATCGGAGATGCTGCGGATCTTCGCTTCGTTCCCCTCGATGTAGATCCTTCCCGAATCTGCTGGCAGGACCCCGAACAACGAGAGGGCCAGTTCTGTCCGGCCCGAGCCCAACAGCCCCGTGATGCCCAATACCTCCTTGGGCTTGAGTTCAAAGGAGACATCAAAGAAGCCATGAGCGAGGGTGAGGTTTTCCACACGCAAGAGGGGCGCAGCGGCTTCCTCTACTTCACTGAAGACGATGGCGCTGGTATCGAGCTTCCGTCCCGTCATGCAAAAGGCCATGGTCCCTATATCCAACCCCCGGGCCTCCTGGTCCAGGACCTTTTGGCCGTTGCGAAATATGACAGTGCGATCGGCTATTTCCACCACTTCATTCAGCTTATGGCTCACAAAGAGTATGGATAGCCCCTGCTCCTTCAGTTCGTTAATGACCCTGAAAAGGGCCTGGACCTCCCTCTGAGTCAGGGCAGTGGTGGGCTCATCCATGATGATAATGCGCGCCTTGGCCAACAAGGCTTTGATGATGGCAATCAATTGACGGTCCGCCGTGGGCAGCGTCTCCACAACCGCGTCCAGGGGAAGGGAGACGTTAATCTTTGCCAGGCCCTCTTTGGCGATCTCATAAATCTCCTTCCAATTGACCGATTGCTTACCGCTGGCGAGTTGTTCGTTGATGGCGATGTTTTCAGCCACGGTGAGGTTGGGGAACAGAGAAAAATCCTGATAAATGACCTGTATCCCTTCGCGGATGGCCTCGATGGGCGTCAGCCGCTTGTAATGATGGCCATTGATGTAGATATCGCCCTCATCGGGGGTATACACGCCGGAGATGATCTTAATCATCGTGGACTTGCCGGAGCCATTTTCCCCCACCAGGCAGCATGTCTCCCCCTTGTGGATGGACAGGCTCACAGCATCGAGGGCGATCACCCCACCAAACCGCTTGCTGATGTGCTCAGCCCGCAAGATCTCTTCGGCCATAGGGTCTTTCTCAAGCTCTCTCCAGGCTAAACGGGTCACACCCTTCAGCCCTTGCAGAAGATTTTGGGGGTTTTGCGGGCGACTGTGCCGCCCGCAAAACCCCTCGATCCCTTCGACTAGGAGGCAAGCCCCGCCATGGAAAGGACTGGATCAGAACGGATACTGATCCATGTTCGTGGCATCCATCTTGATCCAGGCGGAGCCATAGATGACCGGCACGCCGTTGACACCCTTGCGCAGGGTGATCTTCTCGTAGCCGGGGACGCCCAGGTCCATGCCGTCCTTGATCTCTTCGCCCTTCAGGACCTTGTAGGCGACCACATTGCAGGCATAGCCAGCGGTGGCCGGATCCCAGGCCATGGCCAAATCCACCGCGCCCGTCTTCAGCAACTCGCCAGCGTAGGAGGGGATGCTCGTCCCGACCACGGCGATGGCATCCTGGAGCCCGGCCTCCTCGATGGCGCGGCCAGCGCCGACCACATCACCCGCTGCAGAGCCCAATACGCCCTTGATGTCTGGATGGGTCCTGAGGACATCTTTCATGGTGTTGTAGGCTACCTCCTGGTCCTCCTTGGACTCGTACTTGGCGATCCACTGCAGTTTGGGATAGTTCTTCTCCGCGTAGGCTTTGGCGCAGTCCTGCCACTCATTGTGCGAGGCGTTGGTCAACGAGCCAACGAACTGGATGTACTTGCCCTCCTCGCCCATGCGGGCCACCAGTTCCTTCAACATCTCCTCGCCGTAGGCGCAGTTGTCGAAGGCCTCCACATCGTAGTGCAGGGTCCCCTCTTTGGCCGTGGCAGCCTCATGGCCGACGACAATGATGCCGGCATCCATGGCCTTCTTCTGGGCGGGCTCGTTCTCCGGCACGCCATAGGGGACGTTGCAGATGGCGTCCACACCCTGGGCGATCAGGTCCTCGATGATCGCCACCTGCGCCGCCGAGTCCACCTGGGATGGGCCTTCCATGAAGGCCTTCACCTTATAATCCTGGCCGAACTGCAGCACGCCCGTCTCCAGACGCTTGAACCAGTTGAAAGCGATGGACTTCACCACGGAGGCGAAGACCAGCTCCTTCTCCAGAGCAGGGGCTGCCGCAGGAGCCGTAGTGGGCGTGGGAAGCGGCGCAGGGGCAGGGGCTGCACAAGCCGCCAGCAACGCCACCAGCGCAAGAATGGTCATCACGTACAGTATGCCTTTTTTCATGGTTTATCCTCCTTTTATAAGCCGTTGATTAGGGTGTCCCAGAGGTAAATTGAGCCTGTGCTCCGTCGCAAGTCTTGGCTATCCAGCACCTCCTTTCTTGAAAATGGCATGGAAGGGAATAGACTTCCCATCGTCAACAGAACACCCGAAGAGAGGGATACAGCGCTAGCAGTCCGATAGAGTGCTTCAGGCGGCATAGATGACTTCCACTCCCATTTTGCGAATCTGCCTGACCATTTCCACAGGAGCGCCGGGATCTGTGACGATTTTGTCCACGGCATTCAGTGGCGCCACGCTGGCAAAGGCGGTCACGCCGAACTTGCTGCTGTCCGCCACGACGATCTTCTCGCGAGCGCTGCGGAGGAGGATTTTCTTGACCTGCGAATCTTCGATGTTATATTCGGTCAGGCCATCTCCCACGCTGATGCCGGCAATGCCGATGAAAGCTTTGTCCACATGAAACTCCTGATAGACCCTTTCGGGCAGTGCACCGATCATGGAGAGCTCCCGGGGGCGGACGATCCCTCCCGCCACGATTAACCGTGCCTCGGTCTCCAGGGAAAGCACATCCACTACCAGGTTGGCAATCTGCAGGCAGTTAGTGAGGATGGTCAGGTTGCGTTTGCCCTTCAACCCACGAACGATCTCGAGGGTGGTCGTGCCCACGTCCAGGGCGATGCTGTCGCCATCGTAGACCAGCTCCGCGGCCTTGCGCCCGATGGCGGCTTTCGCCTCCTGGCTCTTGGTGGCTCGCATCTGGAAGGGGGGCTCGTAGCTGCGGCCAAGGTTGGCTACCGCCCCACCATGAACCCGGCGCAGCAGCCCCTGGCGGTCGAGGGCATTCAAGTCGCGGCGAGCGGTCATCTCGGAGACGTTGAACATCTGGCAGATATCGAGGATGGTGATCCGTCCTCTTTCCAGGACGATCTCGATGATTTTGCTGTGGCGCTCAACCGCGTTCATGGTCAACCCTGACCGGCGCATGGAAGTTCGTTTGTGTTTATATGATACATCAAAGATGCTCGAATGTCAAATTGGCGCGTATCGGTGGTAAGAAGACTCGTCTCCATCAACCGGTGTCGGCGGCGCATCAGTTCCAGCAACCGCGGCATGGCCACGCTATACAGCCAATAGAGCGGGCGGGAGACGGGGAAATCCCAGGCCCCAATGCGCGGCACGAACTGCCCGCCGAAGCCGGCCTTGAAGCGGTACACGCCCCACAGGGGGTCGCTCTCGTCCAGCACATCGGGCGCCCCCCACCAGTCGTAGACGGCACAGCCCTGGGCCCTGGCCCAACGCATGGCTTCCCACTGCAACAAGTGATTGGGCATGCACTGGCGATGGCGATCCGTGGAAGCGCCGTACATGTACCAGGCGGTGCGGGCGAAGCGCAACAGGATCAGCCCCGCCACCACCTCCCCTTCCACCTCGGCCAGCAGGAGGTGGGCCATCCCCGCCTGCAGGAAGGTCTCCCAGACGTGACGGTAGTAGGCGAAGGGCCGGACGAGGAAGCCATCGCGCCGGCCCGTCTCGGCGTACATGGCGTAGAAACGCGGCAGTTCTTCGAACCGGCCGGGTCGGACGGTCACGCCCCGCCGCGTGGCCAGGCGCACGTTGTAGCGGGTCTTCGGCTTCATCGCCGCCAGCAGGGCCTCCTCGTCGAGCGTGAGGTCCGAAAGCAGCGTATTGCGGAACTGGATCTGCTCGCGAGAGGCCAGCCAACCCCGGCGCTCCAGGAGCCGGGTGAACGCTGCCCCTTGCGCCGTGTCGGCCCGCACATCCGGATCTATCTTGAGGAAAATGACCCTGGCCTGCCTTGCTTCCCATTCCAGGCGCGCCAGGACGCTCTCGGCCAGCGACAGATCGGCGACGTCCAGCGCCGGGCCCTTGGGCACGTAGGCCACGGCCAGCGGCAGGCGCGGGAGCTGGCGGCGCAGCAGGCTGGCCGCCGCCAGCGGCTCGTCGTTTTCCTCATCCAGGAACAGCAGCCGCCGCGCCGTCCAGCCGACCTGCGTTTTGATCTCGCCCCACTCGTAGGATTGCAGCACATGCGCCCCGGGCAAGGTGGCCAGCGTCTGGTTCCACCGCGCCCGGTCGTGCTCGATGATGATCTCAGCCACAGATTACACTGGCCTGTATTGAGCGAAGTTGAAGTATTGCACTGGAGTGGTGATCAGTGACCAGGATGCAAGATTCTTGCTTCTTGCCTCTTGCCCCCTTCACTGAGACCTGATCTCCGACATGACCATTCGCCGCCGCAGGGCCATCGCCATCCGATACAGCCGATAACCCAGCGGCGAATAGACCCGGTCCCAGGCCCCGACGGTGCGCACGACCTGCCCGCCGAAGCCTTGCTTGAAGCGGTAGACACCCCACAGGCCGCCCGTGCCCCAGCTTTGCGGGTCTTCGTAGGCTGCCGGATCGGCCCCTACCTGGTCGGGGATGCCCCAGAGGTCGTAGGTGCGGCAGCCGCGCTCCCGCGCCCAGCGCATGGCCGCCCACTGCAGGGCGTGGTTGGGCATGAGATGGCGCTGCTCGCCGCTGGAGGCGCCCCAGAAGTACCAGGCCCTGTCGCCGAAGGCGAAGACGACGATGCCGGCCAGCAACAGGCCCTCGCACTCGGCCAGCAGCCAGACCGCCTGTCCTGCCGGCACGAAGAGGCGATAGGCGGCGGCGTAGTAGCTGGCGCTGTGCACGGCGAAGCGGTCGCGCCGTCCGGTCTCTTCCATCAAACGCTGGAAGGCGGGCAGGTCGGCCTCCGTGCCCTGGCGCACCGTCACCCCCTTGCGTTCGGCCAGGCGCACGTTGTAGCGCCATTTGGGCTTCATCTGGGCCAGGATCGCTTCTGGCTCCGGCGTGAGGTCCACGACGAGGGTGCTGCGCGGCTGGATGGTGTGGCCGGGGTGGAAGCCGTAGCCCACGAGCCGCGCTGCCAGTTGCGGGTCGTCGGGCAGGTCCGGTTCGACCTTCAACGCCGCCGCGCGGTGGCGGCGGGCGAGAGCGGCGATGGCCTCCAGCAGCGCCCCCACCTGCTCATCGTCGTTCCAGTCCACGAGCGGCCCCTTGGGCACGTAGGCCAGCGCCTGGCCCCAGGGCAGGGGGCGGAAGAGCACCTGCGCCCCGGCGACGATGCAGTCGTCTTCTTCTATCGCTACCCGTTCGGCCTGCCAGCCGAACTGCGCCTTGAGCTTGCCCCAGCGGCTGGATTGCAGCAGGTGAGCCGCCGGGTGCGCAGCGACGAACCCATCCCAGCGGGAGGCTGATAGCGAGTCTGAGGCAAGGATTCGATAGGACATGGCAGGGAGAGTATACGCCAATTTGGCGCGGAGGGCAAGCCGTCACAAGGAGAGCTGGCCATTGAGAACATCTGTTCTATTCGGAACGACTGGATAAAGACTTTGACAGATTCCTGAGTTTATGGTAAGATAAAACCAGTGCACGTTCGTCCTGGTTTCGCAACTCTCATGGGGAAGAGACAGGATGGTGATAGAGCAGCGATCACAGAAAGCGCGCTGGTTATCTTGCGTGGTCGCTGCTTGCGTTTTTCCTGGGGCATCTGCTGGCG
>JARYMM010000031.1 GCA_029907105.1 Anaerolineae bacterium
CTCGGGAGTGCGTCCAGGATCATCCCCTGCCCTGGCAACCTGCTCAAGAACGCTTGACCCCAGAGCGGACCCTACAAAGCCTGGCCGCGACTTTCCGAGCGATTGGCACCCCGGCTGTGCCACCGCAAAGGCGCGGAAAGTCGCCTGGTTGGCCGACAGGGCGGTCACGGGCTCGCCCTCCGCGCTATCGGGTGGCCGCAAAGGGCAAGAACAAAGCCAAAAGGGCTTGAAATCGGGGCGAAACTCGATTGTTAAAGAGCCTGAGCCATCTCGGCGTCTGCCGAGTGCGTTGCTTCGCGCCCACATTCAGACATTACGCATTTGAGGCTTTATGAAAGTCTATCACTTGACAAATCGTTATAGTCTAAACTCGAGTATACCAGAAGGTACAGAAAGATGTCAACATCGCCATCTGAGGGCTTGCGCAGCGATTGGGCGCAAGCCCCAATAGGGGGTGGGAGATGAGCGAGGGGGTACCCCTCGTACTCCCCGGCTTCCGCTGCGCACGCCCCTCTGACCACGCCGCTACTTCTCGCTGTGGCTGGCCAGATACTGCCGGTCGTAGGTGGCGAAGATGTCCATCAGGCGACGGGTGAACGGGCCCACCCGCCCGTCGCCCACCGGCTGCCCGTCCAGGCGGGTGACGGGCAGCACCTTGCGGCTGGTGCTGGTGATGAAGGCTTCCTGCCACATCGCCCGCGCGGAGAGGAGCGGCGGGCGTTCCTCGATGAGGATGGACGCTTGCCGGGCCAGGCGCAGCACGAGCGCCCGCGTCACGCCGGGCAGCACCATCTCCACCGGTGCTGTCAGCACCCGCCCTTCCTGCACGACGAAGAAGTTGCTGCTGGCCCCTTCCGTGATCCTGTCTCCTTGATGCAGCAGCGCCTCGTGGGCCCCCCGCCGGCTGGCCTCCCGGCGGGCCAGGAAGTTCAACAGGGTGTTCAGCGACTTGGCCTGCGGCAGGTAACGCACGCCTTCTACGGTGATGAGCTCTACGCCCTGCTCATAGAGGACAGGCGGATAGTGGGGCGGCTCCTGAGGCCAGAGGGCACAGACAGGGCCGTTGCCTGGCGTCGGCCCCAGGGCCAGAATGCGCAGCAGGCAGTGAGTCACCCCGGAGTGAGCCAGCAGCGGCTGCACCCAGGAGCCGATGACTTCAGGCGGGGCGGGCAGCTCCAACTCGATCAGCGCCGCCGAACCGGCCAGCCGCCGCAGATGATCGTCCAGGTGGAAGGCCACTCCTCGTTCGACGCGCACCGATTCGTACACGCCGAAGCTGTACAGCAGGGCGGGGGTGAGCACGCACACGCGTGCCGCGTCGGCGCGGACGATTTCGCCATTGAGGGAGACGTATTCCGGCATGGGCATGGGACAGCCTCAGCTTGCTTCTTCGCCGGGGGCAGCGAAAGGCTTGGCCATGGCATCAATGAGGGGGATGCCGGCGGCATTGGCGATGCTCACGATGCCGTACCAGATGGCCTCCGTGCGGTCAATCTGGCGGCCGCTGGCCAGGGCGATGGCCAACAGGACCAACACCACCACCGGCCCCAGGGCCTTCTGCAGCAGCGAGAGGCCGGAAGCGCTGAAACGCCAGAAGCTCTTGACCTCCACGGTGAGGGGGAGGGTCTTGAGCGGCGTGGCGATGGTTTCCTGCCCGGCCGGGCTCTTGATGCTCTTGGTGACCCGCGTCCTGCGGGTGCCGGAGGCGCTCTCCTCCACCGTCTCCACGATTTCCACCGTCTTCACCACTTCAGGCACATCTATTTCCCGCAGGTAGGAGATGACGACGGTCAGCAGGCAATCCTCCGCTCTCAGCGCCTTGATCAGGAAGGGGAAGCGGGTGACTCGATCCCTGCTCAGCGGTTGGGCCTGGGCTGCCTCCAGGATCTCGAAATCCCCTTCATCAGCCTTCAACTCGACCTGCAGCAGCGGCTCCGCCTCCAAAGCCTCGAATTCAAGCCGATCATGGACGGCTTCCTTGAGTCGCCGTCGTTCCTGGGGGGTCAGCTCTGGCAGTGCTTGCGCTTCGGGGGCAATGGCTACCTCCAGGCGGAACGCCTTGTGCACGTAGATGCGCCGGGTGTAGGTCAGGCGGTACTGGCGGCTGATATGGTGAGTGGTGGGGGTTTTGGGCACCGCGCGTCCGCCCCGCGTGGTTGGCGGCGGGGGAGCCGCTGCCACCTCCTCGGCCAGCGCCACCGGGGGGCCGGCCTCGGCTCCGCGCAGGCTGGCGCGTTCGCCACGCAGCAGCCGCCCTGTCCAGACATACCAGAGCAGCGAGACCAAAAACAGCAGTGCGCCGGTGATGATGATGGTGAGTGTCATGGCGTTCCCCTCCTATCTTCTTGCCGGGCGACCCGGATAATCCCAGGATAGCACAGGGCTACCGGATTGTCAAAAAAGCTCGGCCCATTGCATAATGCCTGCGAATTGTACAGGCGGTATCCAAAGAGCCAGAGTACGCCAGTTTGACCAATCAGCCGGGGTAAATATAATTAAGGGCGGACGCCGTCCGCCCCTACCATCCGCCTCGTAGGGGCGCACGGCGTGCGCCCTTTGGCGGTGCGCCCTGTGGCGGTGTGCCCTGTGGTGGTGCGCCTGATGCCGACGCACAAGGGCGGACGCCGTCCGCCCCTACCATCCGCGTCGTAGGGGCGCACGGCGTGCGCCCTGTGGCGTGCGCCCGATGCCGACACACAAGGGCGGACGCCGTCCGCCCCTACCATGCCAAACGTGGAGGAAAGCCTATGTCATCTTATCCATCACGCGGCCATCGCCGGTCCATACGCCTGCCAGGCTACGATTACACCCAGCCGGGCGCGTACTTCGTCACCTTCTGCACCTACCAGGGCGAGGCGCTTTTCGGCGAGGTGATCAACGGCGTCATGGTGCTGAACGCTTACGGCGAGATCGCGCAGCGGGAATGGCTGGCGTCCGCAGCGATTCGTCGTGAAATTGCCCTGGATGCCTTTGTGATCATGCCCACTCATGGCCATGCCATCGTGTGGATCCTTTCCGACGACGCGCCCGATGCCGACGCGCACGGGCGGACGCCGTCCGCCCCTACCGCGTTGCAACGCGCACCCAAATCGTTGGGCGCCCTGATGGCCGGATACAAATCCGCCGTCACCAGACAAATCAACGCCCTGCGCAATACCCCCGATATGCCCGTCTGGCAGCGCAACTACTACGAGCACATCATCCGTACCGAACACGCCCTGAACGCTATCCGCCAGTACATCCTGGACAATCCGGCGCGCTGGCACCTTGACCGCTACAACCCCCAGGCCAGCGCGCCTGATCCGCTGGCCGCAGAGCTGTGGCGACTGCTCAAGGAGGACATCCCATGACCTGCCGCGACGCCGCCTATACCATCTTCCAGCAAGATGAAAACGATGATTGAAACCCGGAACACCAACACCGCCGCCAAGGCCAGAAGCCTCGCCCTCTACCTGCTCCAGATCCTCGCCCTGGCCGTGGTCTACCACCTGGCGGCCAGGGTGGGGCTGAAGATGGCTTACGTGCAGGTCAACACTTCCCCGGTCTGGCCGCCGACGGGGATCGCCCTGGCTGCCCTGCTGATCTTCGGCTACAGGCTGTGGCCGGGCATCAGCCTGGGCGTGCTGCTCGGTTCGGTGCTCACCGGCGCCCCCCTCGGCGTGGCCGTCGGCATGACCATCGGCAATACCCTGGAGGCGCTGGCCGGCGCTTTCGGCCTCCAACGGGTCGTCGCCTTTCATAAGGAGATGGACCGCATCCGGGACGTGGTCGGGCTGGCGCTGGTGTCGGTGGTCAGCACGGCCGTCAGCGCCACGTTCGGCACGGCGACGCTGGCCCTGACCGGCGGCATCGCGGCAGGCCATGGCACCATCTGGCTGACCTGGTGGATCGGCGACCTGCTCAGCGCGCTGGTGGTCACACCGATGTTGCTGGTGTGGGTGACGCCACCACCCCTTCAGACCAACCGCCGCGCCTATGCCGAGGGGGGAGCTCTCCTGCTGATGCTCGGCCTGGTGACCTGGTACGTTTTCAGCAATCAGCCTCCGGTCGGCACATTCCATCAGGCGCTGTTGTACGTGATCTTCCCCTTCATGATCTGGGCCGCCTTGCGCTTTGGCCAGCGGGGTGCGGCGACGGCCGCCTTCCTGGTCTCGGGGATCGCCATCTGGAGCACTTCGCAAGGGATGGGGCCGTTTTCCCGCGAATCGCTCAACGACAGCCTGGTTCTGCTGCAAACCTTCACCGGCGTGCTCGCCCTGACCTCGCTCATCCTGGCCGCGGCGACCATCGAGCGCCGCAAGGCCACAGATGCCCTGCGGCAGCGGGTGAACGACCTAGTGACGCTCAACGACTCCTCGAAGACCTTCCTGGACAACTCCAGCCTGGCCGGGATATATGACACCATTTGCCGGCTGGCCGTGACCCGCCTGGGCGCCGATGCTGCCTGGATCGAGAGCCCGGCCGGCGAGGGTTCAGAGCCGCGCCTGACCGCAGCGTGCGGGATCAACACGGAAGCGGTGGCCGATCTCAAGGCACGGTGGGAAAAGGCTTTTTTGCCCCCAGATCAGGGGGAAGGGCACACGGCCGTGCACCTCTACGACGCGGATGGTAGGGGCGGACGGCGTCCGCCCTGGGCGCACACCGTGCGCCCCTACGACGCGGATGGTAGGGGCGGACGGCGTCCGCCCTTGCGCACGGCCACTGCGGACGACCTGGCACCGTCCCAGGTGGACTATCTCTACCAATCGTATGCCGCGTTTCCGCTTGTCTTCAGCAACGAATCGCTCGGCCTGCTGAAGTTGGTGAGCAGGAACAAGGCGTTCTTCACCGAGGACCGCTGCCTGCTCATTCAATCCTACGCTAACCTGGCCGCGGTGGCCATCCAAAACGCCTGGTTGTTCGACGAGGTGCGCCGGGGCAACAAACAGCTTCACGCCCTTTCCCAGCGGCTGATGAAGGCGCAGGAAGAGGAGCGGCTTCACCTGTCGCGGGAGCTGCACGATGAGTCCGGCCAGTTGCTGGCGGCGCTGATGGTGCAGCTCGGCCTGCTGGAACGGGACGCCGATCAACCGGGGATCGTGCGCGAGCGGATCGGGGCCTTGAAGCAGGCCACGCGTGAGATCCAGGACAAACTGCATCGGCTGGCCATCAACCTGCGGCCGGCCAGCCTGGATCACCTCGGCCTGGTGACGGCGCTGGAGCAGTACGTCAAAGAGTTCCGCCGTCAGTACAACATTGACGTGGAGTTCGAGGCCGTCGGCATGCAGGACAGGCGCCTGCCCGGCGAGGTGGAGACGGCCCTCTTCCGCATCGTGCAGGAATCGCTGACCAACGTGGTGCTGCACGCCCAGGCTACCCGCGTGGATGTGTTGATCAGCCTGCGGGACAGGCACGTGGTCGCCATCATCGAAGACAACGGCGTTGGCTTCGTCCCCACCTCGCCGACCATGGAGAGCCACCTGGGGATATTCGGGATGCGCGAGCGGGTCGAGATGTTGGGCGGGAAGCTGGCCATTGAGAGCGCGCCTGGCAGGGGCACAACGGTCAGCGTGGAGGTTCCTCTGGATGATTAGGGTGCTCATCGCCGACGATCATGCCATCGTGCGCACCGGGTTACGCGCTCTCATCGCCTCGGAGCCATCGCTGGAGCTGGCCGGCGAGGCGACCGGTGGCTACGAGGCCATCGAGCTGGTCGGCAAGACCCGTCCGGATGTCCTGCTGCTCGATCTCAGCATGCCCGACCTGGACGGCATCGCCGTGACCAGGAAGCTCAAGCCCCAGGCCCCCGACCTGCGCATCCTGATCCTCACCATCCATGAGGACGAGGCATTGCTGCGGGAAGCGATCCGCGTCGGGGCTTCGGGCTATATCCTGAAGCGCGCCGCCGAGGCCGAACTGCTCTCGGCCATCCGCATCGTGATGCGGGGCGACCTGTACGTTGACCCGGCGCTGCTGCGCTCACTGCTCCTGGAGACGGAGAAGGCGGCTGCGTCCGAACGCCGGCCTGTCGAAGCCCTCACCCCGCGCGAGACCGAGGTGCTCAAGCTGATCGTGCAGGGTTATACCAATCGGCAGATCGCCGAGGAGCTGTGTATCAGCGTGCGCACGGTGGAAGGGCATCGCGCCAACCTGTCGGAGAAACTGGGCCTGCGCAGTCGGGTGGAGCTGGTGCGCTACGCCCGCGAGCACGGGTTGATCGAGTAGCCGATTCGCCGGGACCCGGATAAACACGGGCAAGGGTCATTGCCGGGTTGACGACCGGCGGCGTCAACAGTATAATGTAGCAGGGGTGCGTGAAAACGCCCGGCGTGCCTGCCGAGAGATACGAAAATTTGACTTTGCCAAGAGGCCAATTGCTCCGTTAAACCGGGGCTTTTTTGATGAGGTGAAAAATGGGGAGAACACCTGAGTCGGAAATGCCTGAATCATTGGATACACCCATTTACCGACAAATACTTGAAGAACAGGAGACCGGGGTTCTACCTCCAGAAGAGTCAAAATGGAGACGCCGGTTAGATAGGTTTGCCAGGGTTTTTGTTTTGGGTGGTAGTGCCGGCACGTCTTTATTTTTGGCTGCCTGTGCTTCTCCTCCAGCCGTGGTTGAAGTTCGAGAAGCGGAGCAGGAAGCGCCTCCTACTCAAGTCCCCACCCTGACCTTCGAACCGACACCGCCCGCCACTTTTACTCCCGAGCCAACCTCGACCCCTGAACCTACAGTCACGCCGAAACCAATCGAAACTTTAACGCCAACCGAAACCCCCACCCCAACCTCAACGCTCACCGAAACCCCTACCCCAACCCCGGTTTGCGGGGAGCTGGCTTTAGCCGAGGGGAAAAAAGCGGTCAATATTAGAAAAGGACCGGGGACAAATTATGGGATTGTAGAGACGCTTAACCCGGGAGAGAAGGTTTTCGTCCGGGCAAAAACAGGGAATGGTTGGGTTTTTGGCGATTTGATTGGCCCGGATGAGAGAGTTGTCAGGGAAGGGATTTGGATAACTGCCTCGCCCGAGTTGGTGACAATATCTTGTGGCCTTGATGAAATCCCCATTGTTCCTCCAGAAAAAATTCCCCCCACCCCAACTCCTGTTTCCTCATCAGAAGTTCCCTCTGCGCCCCAAATTGAGAAAAACCTTCAAAGATGGTTAAATGGCGAGTTGAGGGTAGAGCAGTCAGAATTATTATTTGAAAATTTTGGTGGTTTAATTATTCCTTTGGGGACTTTAAAGCCGATTGACCTTAATAGAGACGAGTCAGTTCATTATCAGGGTGTTCTTTTGGGGCAAAGAGTAATTGATGGCCAACTGATTGTCCTAATGGGATTTGAAGATAGGTGGGGGAAGAGATATACTTTTCCTTTTAATGCCGGGCCTTTGAAAAATGGTCTTCTTGTTCAAGTTAATCAGGCTTCAAGATTTTATGAACTCTACTTTCCGCTAAGTTGGGGTTTTGAGCCATTTTGGGCCATTTTGCGCTCCGATGACCTACTACATGCGGTAGCCTGAATCAACAAAGCTACTACATGTAGTGGCAAAACAAGTTAGCGGAAACTAAAGTTAATCAAATTCCTAAAAAAGTTTCTGTTGAGAGTTTTCCTTCCATAAGGGGTGTTCGCCAAGCGGGGAATTGGGTAGTTTCTCAATAATCAGCAGTTTTGCATTTTTAACAATCGGATTTCTGGTGTAGGGTATTTGCTGGTAAGATTGGACCAGAATCGATGGCCCAGCCGATTGACATCCGCGATGCCCGCCTGACGCGGTACCTGGAACTGTTTCGCGGCGTCTTCAGCCGTCCCCGGCGGCCTCAAGGACCGCAAGATGCGGCTGCTCGCTCCGGACGGCACGCGGCGCTGGTTGGCGGTCGGCCAGTACGCCGCCGAGCTCAAGGGGGCCGACTTCACCCAGGTCGCCTGGCCTACCCAAGACGGCAGCAAGCCGATGTACGTGCACTTGGTGCGCACCTGGGTACACGAACTCGGCCCCTGCCAGGTGCTGATCGTCAAGCCCGGCCGCGACGCACCCCCAGCCCAATGGCGCTATTGGGCCACCAGTCGCCTGGAGGACACGCTGAAACAGGTGGTGGCGCACGTGACGCAACGGTGGACCATTGAAGACCTGTTCAGCGACTGTAAGGAACTGCTGGGCAGTGACCACTATCAGGTCCGGTCGGCGCCAGGGATCATCCGTTTCTGGGCGCTGGGTTTGGATAGTGCAACTTTGCTTCTGTAAAAATGGCTGGTGCCCTTCGGCGAGTCGTGTTTCCTATGTGATGCCGGGCTGTGGACATTCAGCCGCCTGCTTGCTGCCGCAGCGGCCGCGCCGAATTGCCCAGGCTGCCCGGGCTGGGCCAGCGCTGTCCGCTTGAGCCCCGGCTGTACCGCCAGAAGGCAGTGTGCGAACGGGAAGGCGTCCCGTTCCAGAGCAAGGTGGACCTGGCGGTGGCCGAGATCGAGGCCTTCGCGCCCGTGCCCAACACGCACACCCACGTCCTGGTCGACAGTTGGTATCACTGTCGCCGGGTGCACCGGGCAGCGGACCGGCGGGGCTGGGACATCAGCGGCGGTCTGAAGAGTAACCGTCGGATGCGCATCCGCACCCTCGCAGGCGGCCGGGAATGGGTCCGGTCGAGCGACTATGCTGCCAGCCTGGGAGCAGACGACTGGGCAGGGGCCACCTGGCCCTCGCAGGAAGGGGGGGCGCAAGGTGTACGTCCACGCGATGCGGACCTGGGTGCGCAAGCTCGGGCCCGCCCTGGTGCTGATCACGCGCGAAAGCCTTTCGCAGCCCCTGGCTCAGGTCCGCTACTGGGGCAGCACCCTGGTCGACACCGACGCCCAGACCGTGATCAACATCCTGGCCGTGCGCTGGGACATTGAGACCCTTTTCGAGGACTACAAGGACCTGCTGGGCAGCGATCATTACCAGGTGATGAGCGCCACCGCCATCGTGCGCTTCTGGACGCTTGTTTCCTGTCTGGCCTACTTTCTGGACCAGCAGCGGGCCAGTCTCCAGGCGGAGCGGCCGGGAGAGCATGTTACTTGGGGCGATGCCCGTCGAGCCATCCAGGCCGAACATCAACGCAACCTCCTGGTCTGGCTAGAAGACCAGTTCCGGTCGGGTGTCACCGCCGGGCAGCTCTGCGCCTGCCTGGCGGCATAGTCAGGAAAGTGCAAAGATAGTGCTGGATTAGTCTAATTGGAAGTAGACTACATATTGCAGCCTTTTCTCCCCTGAGGCAAGTCTCCGAGTTCGCCTGATTCGGTAAACCCTTCGATTCGTTGTCACATCGTCCGACGGCGAGTCTGTACCCTGATTCGCCCTACGCCAATGCTTTCACTGCTCCCTGAACCCGTACTAACTACGCGGGCGGCCGCGTAGTTTCTACTTCCCCACCCCTCCAGAAAACCGCACTTTCTACGCTTGTTAAGGCCGATCCATTCCGATACAATGGATTTGTCAGCTTGCTTCTCCTGACCCGGACAAGCCGGAACCAACCAGAGACCATTACCACAAAGACACCAAGACACGAAGCCAAAACCAGGGGCTTCGTGGCTTCGTGCCTTTGTGGTGAATTTCCTGCGATCTTGTTGGAGTATCCATGCCCGATCAATCCCACCAGGGATCGGCCCAAACGCCTTTCATCGCCATGCGCGAGATCACCAAAACCTTCCCCGGGGTGGTGGCCAACGATCAGATCAACTTCGACGTCTACCGCTCCGAGATCCACGCCCTGCTGGGGGAGAACGGCGCCGGCAAGAGCACACTGGTCAAAATCCTCTACGGCTACTACCGGGCTGACGCGGGCCGCATCCTGCTCGACGGCAAGCCGGTCTCCATCCGCTCGCCCCAGGACGCCAGGAGGGCCAACATCGGCATGGTGTTCCAGGAGTTCACCCTCATCCCGGCGCTCAGCGTGGCGGAGAATATCGCCCTCTTCTTGCCCGAGCTGCCGGCCGTGCTCAACCGCAGGGAGATTCACCGCCAGATCCAGGCGCTTTCGGAGCGGTATGAGCTGCACGTTGACCCCCAGGTCATGGTGGCCGGGCTCTCCGTCGGCGAACGGCAGAAGGTCGAGATCCTGAAACTGCTGCTCTCCAACGCCCGCATCCTGATCCTGGACGAGCCCACCCGTGTCCTGGCCCCCCACGAGGTCGTCGCCCTGTTCCGCGTGTTGGACCACCTGCGCCAGGACGGCTACGCCATCATCCTGATCACCCACAAGGTGAAAGAGGTGCTGCAATGCGCCGACCGCATCACCGTCCTGCGCGCCGGCCGCGTCGCCGGCTCCCTGCCGCGCGCCGAGGCCGACGAGGGCAAACTGGTGACGCTGATGTTCGGGAGGGAGCTGGTCGGCCCGAAGGCCGGCCGGCAGAAGGCCCGTGACGAAGCGGTGCCGCCGCTGCTGGAGCTGCGCGGGGTCGAGACGCGGGCCGAGGGCGCAGAAACCAGCCTCAAAGGTATTGACCTGCGGGTTTATCCCGGCGAGATCGTCGGGGTGGCGGGGGTCTCCGGCAACGGGCAGCGGGAACTGGGCGACATCGTCCTGGGGATGATCCGATGCGCCAGGGGGAAGAAGCTCCTGTTCGGGGAGGACCTGACCCACGCCTCCATCGGCACGGTGCGCCGCCGTGGGGTCGCCTTTGTGCCCGAGGACCCGCTGACCATGGCCGCCGTGCCGTTCATGACGGTGCTGGAGAACATGGCCCTGACCCGCACCTGGCACTACGCCCGCTCCGGGGGATTCAGGGTGGACTGGCAGGCCATCCGAAGCGATGTCCAGGATGCGATGGGTCGGTTCGGGTTCTCGTTCCCATTGTACGCGCCGGCCAGGGCGCTTTCCGGGGGGAACCTCCAGCGCATGACCATCGTGCGGGAGCTGGCGCACGGCCCCCGCCTGATCATCGCCTCCTATCCCACGCGCGGCCTGGACGTGCAGAGCGCCATCGCCGCGCGTCAGGCCCTCATCCAGGCGCGTGACGATGGCGCGGGCGTGCTGCTCATCTCGGAGGACCTGGAGGAGCTGTTCGCGCTCAGCGACCGCCTGATCGTGCTCTACGGAGGGAGGATCGTCGGGACGTTCAGGCCAGAAGAGACCGATGCCTACACGGTGGGCCATCTGATGACCGGGGCCGAGGTGCAGCATGTCTAGGACGAATGCCATCATCCCTTCGCTTACTCAGGGCAAGCCTCGCCTCGCCGCGTTCGGACAGAGGTTCTTGAACGGCGTGATCCGCTACACTCTTATGATCCTGCTGGCCCTGCTGCTTTTCGGGGCCATTCTGCTTATCTCCGGCCGGAACCCGCTGCACTCGTACCGGGACATGCTGACCTCTACGCTGGGGAGCGCCTATGGCTTCTCCGAGGTGCTCGTGGCCATGACCCCCATGCTGATCACGGCCCTGGCCGTCGCCCTGCCCTCCAGGCTCATCCTGATCAACGTGGGCGTGGAGGGGCAACTCTACATGGGGGCCTGTTTCGCCACCTGGGGGGCGCTGACCTTTCGCGATTGGCCGGCCTGGTGCCTGCTGCCTTTGATGGTGTTGTTGGGAATGGCCGGCGGCGCGCTGTGGGCCTTCATGCCGGGCTATCTGAGGGCGCGCGGGATCGTCAACGAGACGATCACCACCCTGTTGTTGAACTCGGTCGCGCCCAAGGTGGTCTCGTTCTTTATCTTCGGCTTCTGGCACTCGCCGATGGACACCGACAAGACGGCCAGTTTCGTCCCCGCGGCCCGCCTGCCCACTTTCTTCGGCACCCGCGTGGACCTCAGCCTGGCTATCGCCCTGGTGCTGCTGGCGTTGTTCTGGTGGGTCATGAAATCCACCCGCTGGGGGCTGGAGATGCGCGCCATCGGCGGGAACCCCCAGGCCGCCCGGCGCAACGGCCTCCCGGTCAGCACTTATCTGGTGGTCGTGATGTGCATCGGCGGCGCCATCGCCGGCCTGGCCGGAATGGCCCAGGTTTCCGGGTATTACGGCCTGCTGCTGAACAATTTCTCGCGGGGCACCGGCTACATGGGTTTCCTGATCTCGTGGCTTTCGTTCGGCGACCCCCTGGGCATCCTGCTCACGTCTTTCGTGGTCGCCGTCATCTTCACCGGCGGCAACCTGTTGCAGTTGACCCAGGGGCTGCCCTTTGCGGTCATCAACATCTTGCTCGCCTTCACGCTGTTCGTCGTCCTGGCCCGTCCAACTCAGGCTGTCATTGCCCTAAAGGGGGCCTACGGCTCCGAGCCGAAGCCCTGAGCAAAGCGAAGGGGCAGCGAAAAGGAGGAGATTGCTTCGTCGCTCCACTCCTCGCAATGACGCGGGCTGAGCAGTCATCGTTTCTCAAGGAGAAGACGTCATGACCCTGTTATCCGTGCTCGGCGTGATCTCCAGCGCCATCTTCTCCGGCACCTCGCTCCTCTACACCACCCTGGGCGAGGTGATCACCGAGCGTTCCGGCATCGTCAACCTGGGGCTGGAAGGGGTGTTGCTGGTCAGCGCCTCGACCGGGTTCGCCGTCGCTTCTCTGACCGGTAATCCCTACCTGGGGGTGTTGGCCGCGGCGCTGGCCGGCGGGCTGATGAACCTGATCCTGGGCTACCTGGTCGTCACCCGCCGCGGGAACCAGTTGGCCAGCGGCCTGGCACTGATGTTCTTCGGCTTCGGCCTCAGCGCGCTGATCGGCAAGCCGTATGTCGGGGCCAAGATCAAGGGGCTGCCCCGCATCTTGTTGCCCGGCCTCCAGGAGCTGCCGCGACTGTATGCCTCGTTGTTCCGGTTCGATCTTCTGATCTACCTGGTGATCCCGGCGGCGGTCCTGGTCTGGTGGTTGCTCTTCCGCACGCGCTGGGGGCTGGGCCTGCGCGCGGTGGGCGAGAGCGCCGACACGGCGTTTGCTTCGGGCCGCAACCCGTGGCTGATCCGCTACCAGGCGTTGTTCGTGGGCGGCCTCCTGGCCGGCCTGGGCGCGGCGCACCTTTCGATCGCCTATGCTATGAACTGGACCGAGTACATGACCGCCGGCCGCGGCTTCATCGCCGTGGCGCTGGTGATATTCTCCAAGTGGCATCCGCTGCGGGCGATTGTCGGCGCCCTGCTGTTCAGCGCCGCGGTCGCTTTCCAGCTCCTCCTGCAATCCAGCGGCATCAAGGTATCGCCGTTTCTCCTGGACACTATTCCGTATCTCCTGACGCTGCTGGTGCTGATCATCTGGGGCGGTACCCGTAAACACGCGGCCCCCGCCAGCCTGGGGCGCGTATATCACGGCACAGAATAAAAAACAGAAAGGAGAAGAGGAAAATGAACAAGAAACTGTTCGGCTCACTTGTGGCTATCGTGGTGACCACCGCCATGGTGCTCACGGCCTGTGCTCCGGCGGCCACCCCCACGCCGTTGCCTCCGACAGCGACGCCGGTGCCGCCTACCGCGACACCGGTGCCGCCTACTGCAACGCCGGTGCCCCCAACTGAGACTCCTGCGCCGACCGGGCCTTGCCTGATCATCGGGGCGCTACACGGCGGGCCCATCAGCGACGCCGGCTACAACCAGGCGATGCACGAGGCCGTGATGGCCATCAAACAGAACATCCCCTGCGTCCAGATCATCGAGGCCGAGAACGTGCCCGACGAGGCCGGCGCCAAGACGACGATGGAGAACATGATCGCCCAGGGCGCCAAGATGATCATCGCCACCGCCTTCAACCACCAGAATCCGGCCTACGAGCTGTCGCAGAGCCACCCGGATGTCATCTTCGAACACGCCGGCGGCTGGATGATGGGCCCCAACTTCGCCAACTTCTTCGGCAAGCCGCCGGATGCCTGGTACCTGATGGGCGTGGCGGCCGGGAAGATGACCCAGACGAACAAGATGGGCTTCGTCGCTGCCTTCCCGCTGGGCTGGACGTTGACCTTCATCAACGCCTTCGAGCTGGGCGCGCAATCGGTCAACCCCAATGCCCAGACCATCGTGGCCTTCACCTTCGCCTGGGGTGACAGCGCCAAGGAGGCGGATGCGACCAACTCGCTCGTCAACCAGGGCTGCGACGTCATCACCATGCATGTGGACTCGCCGGCGACGGTGATTTCAACGGCAGAATCGCGCGGCGCCTATTCCATCGGCTTCCAGTCGCTGGCCGCGCAGCAATTCGCCCCCGAGTACTGGATCTCCGGCACCGGCTATACTCTCGGCGGGACATTGACCTGGCTGGCCTCCACCGTGCTCGACGGCACGTGGAAACCAATCTTCCTGCGCTGCGGCATGGCCGAAGGCTGCATGGCCATGGCCCCGTTCGGCCCCAAAGTGCCTAAGGAGGTCCAGGACTACGTCACTCAGGTGAAGGCCGACCTGGAGGCGGGCAAGATCGTCACCTTCAAAGGCCCCATCGTAGATCAGGAGGGCAATGTGCGGGTGGCCGAGGGCGAGGTGCTCACTGACGATCAGATGAGCGCCGTGGACTGGTTCGTCAAAGGCGTTATCGGCAGCCCGAAGTAGGGTGGGCATCCACCATGTGGGGCATTGGCAGGATTCTCCTGCCAATGCCCCTCTGGAAGACCTGACGATGTCGTTTACTTCGGCTACGCTCAGTACAAGCCTTCATGCTCTGGACATCGGCGAGACCGCGCAGCGGTTGTTGGCCTCGGATCAGCGTGGAACAGTCCTGGCCGCCGTTTCCAACGCCCTGTATCTGCTCAGCGAGCAGGGCGAACTGTTCTGGCTGGCGACGGCAGACGTCGCGCGGCACCCCCGCGGTATTCGGATTTCCGAGCCTCTCCCCAGGCTGGCTGTGAATACTTCTTTTGTGGTGGATGGACACGGTCTCATCATCGGTTCCGATACCGTTCTGGACCGCAGCCGGGCGTCTATCTGGAGAGCGCCGCGCATCTCTGCCGACGATGTGTTGCCGGTCACCTGTCTGCCAGAGCGTCTCTATGTCGCCTTTTCCGCTTTGGATGGCCTGCCGTCCCCGGCAGGCCTGGGGAGTCTTCTTCCGGAAATCTTGCACATTGCCACGAACGAACAGGCCTGCCCTCGATCGCAAGACCTTGCTCGGGTGCCTGCGCTTGCCTGCCCGGCTATTCGGGAGATTGCTCACGCCTGTATGGTGCACGATGGGGAGAAAATCATGGCCCAGACCGAATCGCTGATCGGCCTGGGGGAAGGGCTCACCCCTTCCGGTGACGACTTCGCCGGGGGCCTGCTCTTCTGCTTCTACTGGCTCTCCCGGCTCTATCCGAATCACTTGCCGCCCCTCGTTCGCACCAATTCCATCGAGAGGCTCTCCGGCAGAACCAATCTGATCAGTTTCACCGTGCTGAAGGATCTGGCGAACGGCCAGGGCGTTGAACCTCTGCATCTCTGGTTGGATTGCGTCCTGGCCGGTCGCCCTGTTGCCCTGATCCAACAGCAGGCGGCGCGCCTGATCCGCATCGGGCATTCGACGGGGTGGGACTTGCTGAGCGGTGCGCTGACCGGTTTGCTTTTGACCCTTCGACTATCTGCGTGAACGTAAGGCAAATCTCAGATTTGCCCTACCTTTTTAAGGGAGTTACCATGGACATCAAGCAAGAGATCGAGAAAGCCAACGAAGAGGCCGCCCGCCGCATGACCATCGGCGAGCCTGTGCTGGTGGATATTGCCCCGGCCAGCGAGGTGATCCCCGGCATGGAAGACAGGATGATCACCCACGCCGGCCCGCCCATCCGCTGGCAAGACATGTGCGGGGCCATGCAGGGGGCCCTCATCGGACAAGTTCTCTACGAGGGCTGGGCCAGGACCCCCGACGAAGCCAGGGTCATGCTGGAGAGAGGCGCCATCCGCCTGGAGCCGAACCATCACCATCAGGCCGTCGGCCCCATGGCCGGCACCATCTCCCCCTCGGCGCCGGTCTGGGTGGTGGAGAACAAAGCCTTCGGTCCCCTGACGGGGATCTCCGACAACCGCGCCTTCTGCCGCCAGGTGGAAGGCAATCAGCAGTTCGGCGACTATAGCGAGCAGGCTTTGCAGGGGCTACGGCTGTGGCGCGACCTCTGGGCGCCGACTTTGCGCAAGGCGCTAAGGCACATCGGCGGCCTGAACCTGAAGCCGATCATCACCCAGGCGCTACAGATGGGGGACGAGCTGCACAACCGCCACAGCGCCTCGTCCAGCCTGTTCGCCAATGCTATGGCCGTGGCGATGGTGGAGGCCGACATCCCCAAAGCGGAGATGCTCCCCACCCTCAAGTATGTCACCAACCACAACCTGATCTTCCTCGGCCTGGCCATGGCCTGCGCCAAGGCCATCGCCGACCCGGCCATGGGCATCGAGTACAGCACCGTGGTGACGGCCATGTGCCGCAACGGGACCGAATTCGGGATTCGCGTCAGCGGGCTGGGCGAGGAATGGTTCACCGCCCCGGCCCCTGTGGTGGATGGCCTGTACCTGCCCGGCTACAGCGCGGCCGACGCCGGCCTGGACATGGGTGATTCGGCCATCACCGAGACCGTCGGCTGGGGTGCGTTCACCATCGGCGGGGCACCGGGCATCCTCAGTCTGGTGGGCGGCACCCCCGAGGAGGCGCTGGCCTACTCCCGCGAGATGAAGAAGATCACCGTGGCCGCCCATCCCACCTATCGGATGCCGGCGCTGGGCTTTGCCGGCGTACCCATCGGGATAGACGTCCGCAAGGTGATGCAAACGGGCATCGCCCCCATCATTGACACGGCCATCGCCCACCGTGAGCCTGGGCACCCCATCATCGGCGCCGGGCTGGTGCGCGCCCCGCTCGAATGCTTCAAGAAAGCGCTGATCGCCTTCGGCAGGAAGTACAATGTCGGCTGATAGGGAGAGGTCTATGGCTTCCGGCTTTCTCATCCGCAAGAACCAATACTACGATTCGGTGTTCCTGATGGGGGTCAACCGGCGCATCTCGGAGGTCAAGGGGGTGCAGCAGAGCGCCGTCCTGATGGGCAGCCAGGCCAACAAGGAGCTGCTGGCGGCGATAGGCATTCGGGATGCGCAGATTGATGCCGCCCAGCCCAACGACCTGGTGGTGGCCATCGTCGCCGAGACCCCCCAAATCGTCGAGGATGTCCTGGGCCGGCTGGATGAGTGGTTGCAGCCGGCCGTGGAAGGTGCACCGGTCTCCGCGCGGCGTAGCCTGGAGGACGGCCTGGCCAGCAAACCGAACGCCAACCTGGCGGTGATCTCGGTGCCGGGGGAATATGCCGCCCGCGAGGCGCGCAAGGCCCTCGAAGCCGGCCTGAACGTCTTCCTGTTCAGCAGCAATGTCCCCATCGAGGAGGAACTGCGGCTGAAGGAGCTCGCCGCGCGGCGGGGGCTGATCGTGATGGGGCCGGATTGCGGCACCGGCCTGATCGGCGGTGTGGGCCTGGGCTTTGCCAACGCCGTGCGCCGGGGTCCCATCGGGGTGATCGGCGCGGCCGGCACGGGCTTGCAGGAATTCACCTGCCAGGTGCACAACGCCGGATACGGCATCTCCCATGCCATCGGCACCGGCAGCCGCGACCTCTCCGACCAGATCGGCGGGATCACCGCCCTCACCGCCCTGGATGCCCTCGAGAACGACCCTCAGACGAGAGTCATCGCCATCATTTCCAAGCCGCCGGGCACCCGCACGCTGGAAAGGCTCATCGAGCGTTTCAAGGGCTGCAGGAAACCGATCATCGGCTGCTTTCTCGGGGTGCGGGGAAACCTGACCGACTCGGCCACTGCCTTCCGGCCGGCCCCCCACATTGGGGGGCAGGCGTCCACCATTGACGAAGCTGTCCAGCTTGCCATAGCAGCCGTGGGCGGGGAACCGGCCGCTCTGCCCACCCTGCCCTCGGCGGAGGAGCAGGAATGGGTTGTCCGCGAGAAGGCCGGCTGGGCCCCTGGGCAAAGGTATCTGCGCGGCCTTTTTGCCGGCGGCACGTTCTGCTACCAGACCCAGCAGATCCTCCAGGATGCTGGTATCCCGGCCCATTCCAACGCGCCCCTCGTGCAGGCGCGTGCGCTCGCTCATCCTGATCAGAGCCGTGAGCATACCGTCGTGGACATGGGGGACGAATACTACACCACCGGCAGGCCGCACCCGATGATTGACGGCACCCTGCGCAGACAGCGCATCGTGGCCGAAAGCCGCGACCCGCAGGTGGCCGTCCTGCTGCTCGACTTCATCCTGGGCTATGGCGCTTCGATGGACCCGGTGGGCGAACTGTACAATGCCATCGTGGAGGCCCAGCAGACCGCCCGGCGGCGCGGCGGCGCGCTGACCGTCGTCGCCTCCATCTGCGGCACGGATGGCGACCCACAGGACCTGGCCCTGCAAACGCGCCTTCTGAAGGAAGCCGGGGCCATCGTTTTCCCAAGCAGTGCCAGGGCAGCCCTCTTCTGCTGCCGGTTACTGAGGGGGGACTAGTACGACAGCCGCCTTTTGTCATTGCGAGGAGCGGAGCGACGAAGCAATCTCCTGCCCGGCGAAGGGGATTGCTTCGCCGCCCCTGCTTTGCTCAGGGCTTCGGCTCGCAATGACAAGCCAAGTTTCTGAGTAGTTGTCACGTCCCTGCGGACACCACCAGGGACGAAAATGGTCAAGGCACCTACTTTCGAGGTAGGAGCGGAGCGACGAAGGATCTCTTGAGCGGTGAGGAGGCTTCTGTGCTGACACCCTTTGTTGAGCTGCTAGACAGCCCCATCGTGGCCATCAACCTGGGGCTGAAGATGTTTGCCGAAAGCCTGGAAAGCCAGGGGGTCGAGGTTTGTCAGGTGGACTGGGTCCCACCGGCGGGCGGGGACGAAGAGCTGGCGGACCTACTGGATAAACTGATGTGACCGATCCCGCCTCGGCCAGCCGACGGCGCTAACGGGTTCTTCGGATTTCATCGGGGACAGAGCAGTTGTGATATAATAGCTGCATATCGTTGCCGTTCGCACAGGTGAACATGCTGGCTTCATCGTTCCCTGAACCCGTCCAACTGCCATGCTGCTCATTTATCTCACCGCCGCCTGGCTGCTGGGGATTTTCCTGGCCCGCCTCCTCTGGGCCCAGGGGGTGATGGGCTGCGCCTGCCCGCCCGCCTGGGCCCGGGCTGTGCTGCTGCCCGTTCCCCTGATGGCGGCGCTCCTCGTCCGCCGCCGCCCACAGGCACGGCTGGCCGCCCTCTTGCTCTTCTGCGCCCTCCTGGGGGCCTGGCGCTATCAGTCCCGCCCTTTCCAGCCCTGTTTCACCCCCGACGACCTGGCCTTCCACAACGGCAACGAGGACGAGCCGGCCTGGGTCACCGTCGAGGGGATCATCGTCGGTTATCCCGACGTCCGTGACCGCTACACCAACTACCGGCTGCAGGTGCATACGCTGGAAAGCGGCAGCGAGCGGCGCGCTGTGCGCGGCACATTGCTCCTGCAAGCCCCCCGCTACCCCGAGTTCCAGTATGGCGATGAGTTGCGCGTGCGCGGTGCGTTGCAGACGCCGCCCGTCTTCGAGGACTTCTCCTACAAGGACTACCTGGCCCGCCAGGGCATTCACTCGCTGTTGAAGTACCCGAAGGTAGAACTCCTGGCTCAGGGGCGAGGCAGCCGTTTCTGGGCCGCGCTGTACGGGTTCCGCCGCCGCGCCTCGCAGGTCATCAACCGCCTCCTGCCCGAGCCGCAGGCGGCATTGCTCAACGGCATCCTCCTGGGCCTCGAGACAGGCATCCCCCGCCAGCTCGCCGACGACTTCAACCGCACGGGGACTTCCCACATCATTGTCATCAGCGGGTTCAATGTGACCATCATCGCCGGCCTGCTGGCGCAGACGCTGGGCCGGCTGGTGGGCAAGCGGCGGGCGGTCTACCCCGTCGTGGGCGGCATCGTGCTTTACACTTTGCTCGTCGGTGCCGACGCCGCCGTGACGCGGGCGGCGATCATGGGTATCCTCTACGTCGTCGCCATCCACCTGGGGCGGCAGAGCACAGCCCTTGTCTCCCTCTTCGCCTCGGCCTGGCTGATGACGGCCATCAACCCGCTGACCCTATGGGATGCGGGCTTCCAGCTCTCGTTTATGGCCACGCTGGGGCTGATCCTCTTCACGCCGGCGTTGCAGGGAGGGTTCGAGCGGCTGCTGGGCCGCTTCCTGCCGCAGGAATGGCTCAAGGTTGGCCTTCGCTTTCTCAACGACGCCCTCATCGTAACCCTGGCCGCGCAGATCACGACCTCGGCGCTCATCGTTTACACCTTTGGACGGCTATCGCTCATCTCTCCCCTGGTGAACTTCTTGATCCTGCCGTTTCAACCCCCCATCATGATCTGCGGAGGGCTGGCCACCCTGGCCGGGCTGATCTGGCTGCCGCTGGGCCAGCTCATCGCCGCCGTGCCCTGGCTCTTCCTGACCTACACCGTCGCCGTGGTGGAGTGGGCGGCACGTCTGCCCCTGGCCTCGCTGGAGGTGGGCGTGCTGGGGCGCTCGCTGGCGACCATCTACTATGCTTTGCTCTTTGCCGGGCTTGGTCTACGTCAACTCTGGCCAAAGCTGGAAGCGGGCACGCCGCTGCCCTCGCCGCGGGCGGTGGGGCTGGCTGTCGCCGTCGTGATCCCCCTCTGGCTGGGGGCGACAGCGCTGGGCAGCCTGCCCGATGGCCGCCTGCACGTGTGGTTCATCGGCCTGGGGGAAAGTGACGCCGCGCTGGTGCAGACGCCGGGCGGTCGCCGTGTGTTGCTGGATGCCGGGCGGGGCGAGGCGGATGTGGCCAGGGCTCTGAGGACAGCGCTGCCCGGCTGGGGACGCAGCCTCGACCTGCTGGTGTTGACGCAGGCCGATGCCGCACACAGCGCCCCGCTGGCCGACCTGCTGGCCCGTTACCGGGTGGCCCAGGCGCTGCTGCCCGAAGGGGTTTTCTTGTCAGCGGAGGAAGCAGAAGGGGGACGTTCCGCTCTTCCGCCGGCCAACAGCCTGGCCGTTGGGATGCGCGTGCAACTCGATGAGGGGGTGCTGCTGGAGGTGTTGCACGCGCCGCAGAGGGGCAGCGCCCCAGATAGCGCTGTCCTGCGGCTCAGCATGGGCAGGCTACGGCTGCTCCTGCCATCGGAGATCGAACAGGAGACACAGGCGATGTTGCTGGCTGGCGGCATGGATCTGGCAGCGACGGCGCTGAAGACACCCCACGCTGGCACGGGCAACTGGCCAACGGCCGGCTTCCTGGCCGCCGTGCGTCCACAGTTGGTCGTCGTTCCCGAGGAGACCACCTACCCGCCCGACGTGCAGGAGCGTTTGCAGGCGCTGCCGCGGGTGGAAGCAGATCCCTTCGAGGCGGTGGAGCTTATCTCCGATGGGCAACAGTTGTGGGTGAAGCGCCACGGCCCCGGCGACCTCGGGCCACGCTGAGGCGGCTCGGTGTGGCCAGGCTGCCGGCCGCGGGGCCCCGATCTCATGCCACAAACTGAACATCGGCCAGGGCCTCGGCGGCCGCCCTGGCCATCTCGCCGATCTTCTGCCGGACATCCTCCGGCAGCGGCTCAGGCCGGTGTGTTTCCAGGATCTCCAGGGCCTTCTGGGTCGCCAGCTCCTCGTATGTCTTGCCCCCTTTGTCCATCCACGTCCGAAGGCTGTCGCGGTTCAACAACCTGGGCCGCCAGAGTTCTCGCTGGAAATGGGTCTTGGTGTGCCTCACGCTCAGGAAATTGCCGCCAGGGCCCACCTTGCGGATCACGTCAAGGGCCATTTCCTCGTCGCCCATATCGAAACCGCGGATGATCCGCTTCACGTAGCTGATGATCTCGTCACCCATGACGATGGCCGCAGGATGGCCCAGCAGCCCCTGGCCCAGATAGCCGACATCGTGAATCAGGTTGGCCCCATCCAGAGCCGACATCAGGATGCCGAAAGCGTGCTCCATGGCCGCCTGCGCATCGAGGCCATGGGCGTCGCTGCCCACGGTGGACCATATGGGAATGCCATAGGTGTGGTAAATGTCGGCAAAGGCTGAATTGGTCAGGCGGACCTCCGGAGCGCCGTAGGCAAAGATGCCCGTTTTCATGTCCAGAGGGATGGCCCCAAAGCCGGAAATGATAGGGGCGCCTTTGCTCTTGAGCTGATGCAGCACGATCCCGCTCAGCGCTTCGGCGTTAGCCTGCACGATGCCGCCGGCCAGGGTCACCGGGATGGTGGCCCCCAGGATATCGCCGGGAGTATAGCAGATGGGGATGCCCTTTTCGGCGCAGAGGAGGAGCTTGCGCACGGCGTTGTGCGAGTGGGTCAGCGGGGCTGTGGGCTCGGAATAGTGGATGAGGAAAGGCCTCTGGCGCAGGGCTTCTTCGCCGCCGGCCACGACGGCAGCCATGTTCAGGATGACCTCCAGGTCCTCCCGCGCCGCGGCGGTAAAGAAGATCGGCTTGGTCGAGTTCTCCATCATGACCCTGGCACACTCGATGTACATGGCATTGGTGGGCACATCAGCGGGCAGGCCAAAGGAAGCGATGAAGTCAATCTCCGGGCAGTAGTCGGCGACCCGGGCGGCATTGACCACGTCCTGCAGGAGCGAGCGACGTATCTGGCCCGTCCTCAAGTCCACCGTGTTGATCAGGTCGGTGCCCAGGCCGAAGTGGATGGTGCGCCCCTGCAGCCGCATCGCTTCTTCCCCCTTCCTGTTATAGATGGTGATGCGGGAAGGGGCACTGCGGATCGCTTCCTCCACCAGCCAGTTGGGGATCTGGACGATGTCGTTGCCTTTCACCCGGCATCCGGCCGCCCTCAGAAGTTGCACGCCCCCTTCGTGAGACACGCGGACACCGACGGTTTCCAGGAGCTCCAGGCTGGCCCGATGGATCTCCTGGACCTGCTCTTCACTCAGCAGCCTGTAGCCAGGTACGCACTGGCTTCTGAAGCCACTGTTCATCACGTCAGCCCTCCTCGGTTGGCGGTTTCAACAATCGTCAGTTGTTCATCCCTGCTCTAAAGCCAGGCCAGGGCGTCGGCCATTCGTTGCAGGGCCTTCTCGATGTTCGGCAGCGAGTTGGCGTAGGAGAGGCGCAGGTAGCCTTCGCCGTGGCAGCCAAAGGCGGTGCCGGGCAGCACGGCCACGCCGGCCTCCTCCAGCAGATAGTCGGCCAGTTCGGCGGAAGAGCGGCCAAAGGCCTGCACGTTGGGGAAAGCGTAGAAGGCTCCCTGGGGCAACGGGCAGCGCACGCCAGGGATGGCGTTGAGTCCTCGCACCATCAGGTCGCGGCGGCGACGGAACTCGGCCCGCACCGCTTCCACCGCCTCCTGGGGGCCAAGGATGGCCTCCAGGCCGGCGTACTGGGTGAAGGTGGCCGTGCAGCCCGTGGAATGGGTGAGCAGCAACTCCAGCTTCTCCGCCAGCGGCGGGGGCATGACGCCGAAGCCCAGCCGCCAGCCGGTCATGGCATAGGTCTTGGAGAAGCCATCGGCAATAATCGTGCGTTCGGCCATGCCAGGCAGGGAGACGATGCTGGGAGCTTCGCCTTCGTACACCAGCCGGGAGTAGATCTCATCGGAGAGGACCCAGAGGTCACGGCGACGGGCCGCTGCGGCGACGTGGGCCAGCGTGTGCGCCGAGAGGATGCCGCCGGTGGGATTGCCGGGCGAATTGAGGATGACCAGCCGCGTGCGCGGGCCGAGGGCGTCGTCGAAGGCCTCCAGGTCCAGGTCGAAGCCCCGTTCCTCCACCAGAGGCACAGGCACTGCCCTGGCGCCGACCAATCCGATGGCCGCCTCATAGCTGGGGAAGCCCGGGTCGGGGACGATCACCTCGTCGCCCGGTTCCAGCAGGGCCAGCATGGGCAGGAGGATAAGCGGCTTGCTCCCCGGGGCGATGACCACCTGCTCCGGCGTGAAGCGCACTCCCCGTCGCCGTCCGGCGTCCTCGGCCAGGGCCTGGCGCAGGGCGGGGATGCCCGGCGGCGGATTGTAGCGGGTCAGTCCTGTGGCGATGGCGCGTATGCCGGCCAGGGCGATGTGGGGGTAGGTCTCGAAATCCGGCTGGCCGATCTCCAGGTGGATGATCTCCCGCCCCTGGGCCTCCAGCGCCTGGGCGCGGGCCAGCACGGCATAGGCCCCTTCAGCTTTCAAATGGGCGATGCGTTGGGCGAAAGGCATGGTGGGTTCTTCTCCGGCCCGGTATACACCTGCAATACTGGGGGAACGCTCTCGAAGCAAATGCCCTGCTACCGTGAGGATGTATCTTCCAGGAATGAAACGACGATCAGATTATAGTCTCTCCCTCTGTCCTGCAGTTCAAAGTCAATGATCGAACGCTTGTACTGGGAGAAGTACCGCTCTTTCCTCTCGATCAGTTCATCCACAATTCCTCTCAAGCCGATCCTCAGCTCCTCGTCAGGCGGTAATGTCTGGAAAACCTTATCAATCATATGTGGCCGCTCCTCTTTGGGAAGAAGGGCGGCGTCCCAGGCCAGGATGGCCAGGGTCAGCAGCTTGCGAAGGGCTTCTTCCGTGTCGGCGAATTCACGATACGGCTCTATGAAGCGCCACAGCACTTTGGACATTTTCGTACTGCCGCGCGGCGTAACGACGAGCTCATGCCCGCGAAAAGGTCCTTCCTGCAACCTGCTCTTGAGGCTGTCAAAACGCCTGGCGCTGTCAGGACGTCTCTGTCTCGGCCTTCGTCTGCTTCTGCTCTTGCTGGACTTCTTTTGTGCGGCCATATGTTTTCCTTGACACCATTCTTCGCTCGCTCTACTCGCCCAGAATGACATGGTTTGACTTGTCAGTTTGAGGCGAAGCTTCGCCGGATAGTTGCAAACAGTGTACCATGATGTTCAATGGCTGTCAAGCCTATGTTCCTGGGTTCGCCGGGTGCATTTCAATTTCTTGGCGGGTTATAGGCTTGCTGCCGCCATCTCCACTCCCCCCTCCCCAACCCCTCCCACCAGGGGAGGGGAATTCGTGCAAGTCCCTCCCCCTTGATGGGAACTTTGGGAAACCCTGCGACCGTTAAGGGCGTGCGCAGCGATTGGGCGCAAGCCACAACGTGTAGGGGTGGGGGTAAACGAGGGGGCACCCCTCGTACTCCCCGGGCTTGCACTGCGCACGCCCGTGGTTGGGGTGCTTGCTGAAACAGAACGTCAATGGTATACTTTCAGCGTGTCTTTGCGTCCCGGTGGTGAGACCGCCCTTCGCCTGGCCTGTCTTGCCTCTTGCCTCTTGCCTCTTGCCTCTTGCGTCTTGCATCTTGCCTCTTGCAGTCTTGTTTGAGGGAGGGTTTGCCATGTTGAATGAACGGGAACTGCCCAGGGAAATCACCCAGTTTGAAGCGCTTCTGAAAAAGCCGAACAGCGATCCCACGGGCTTCGCCGGTTTGTTTAGCAGCGCCGAGATTCTGGTGACCCGGGTGCCGGCACGCCTGGATGTCATGGGGGGCATCGCCGACTACTCCGGAAGCCATGTGTGTGAAGGAGTCCTGGGCCGTGGGGTGGTCATCGCCCTACAGCCACGCACGGACCGCACCCTGCGCATCCGCACGATGCAGGCATTTCGGCGGAGTCTGCCCGTTGAAACGCGTATACCGCTGGACTACTTCGAGATGGGGGGAGGCTTCGTCTCCTACGAACAGGTGCGAGAGCTGTGCAAGGCCAACCCCCTCTCTTCGTGGGCGGCCTACGTTGGCGGCAGCATCTTCACCCTCTTGAGAGAAGAGTCCGCGCACCTGCCTTTTGGGTTCAACCTGCTCCTGCTCAGTGGGGTGCCCATGAACGTGGGCATTGGGAGCTCGGCCTCCACGGAGATCGCCACCCTGTATTGCCTGCAAAACTACCTGCAACTGGACATCTCGGAGTCTCGCCTGGCCCGCCTGGGACAACTGGCCGAGAACCTGGTGGTGGGGGCCCCCTGCGGCATCATGGACCAGATCACGGTGACCAGCGGCCGACAAGGGAAGTTGACCCACATACTGTGCCGCCCGGGCAGCGTCATGGGCGAGGTGGACATCCCCCAGGGGACGGCGTTTGTGGGCATCAATTCCATGGTGAAGCACTCCGTGTCAGGCGTCGAATATGGAAGCGTGCGTATCGGAGCCTTCATGGGCAAGCGCATCATCAATCAGATCCGTGTCCAGAATGGTGAAAAACCGGTAGAGTACCTCACCGAGATCACGGTGGATTCGTTTGAGAAGCACTATCGAGATGTTCTCCCTGAAACCATCGTCGGCCGCGAGTTTCTGGCCAGATACGGGAGCCATGACGACCCCATCACGACGATCCAGCCGGACGCGACCTACCGCCTGCGGGGACCCACCGAGCATCCCGTGTATGAGAACCATCGGGTTCTGGAGTTCATGGAACACCTGAAGGCCGCCGCATCGGGCGAGGATGAAGAGGCCTTGATTGCCGCCGGCGAATGCATGTTTGCCTCTCATGAGAGCTACCGGGATAATTGCCTGCTTTCTGTTCCCGAAGTGGATTTCCTGGTGGAGGCGGTGCGCTCCCGAGGCCCGCAAGCGGGCCTCTACGGGGCAAAGATCACCGGCGGCGGGTCTGGCGGCACGGTGGCCGTTTTCGGGAGGAAGGAAGCCCTGGCCAGGGAGATCCCCGCCATCACCAGAGAGTACAAGCGCTTGACCGGGCTGGATGCCGAAATCTTCGAAGGGACCTCGCCCGGTGCCATAGAGTTCGGGGCCTTTCGCTACGCCTTTGGGCCAACGGGATGGATACGCTCACTGTGAACGTCCGTAAGGCCGTAGTTCCGATAGCCGGGTTGGGGACTCGCCTTTTCCCGGCCTCCCACGCCTGCAAGAAGGAGTTGTTCCCCGTTGTCGGCGCGGATGGAATCGCACGCCCTCTGCTGCATTACCAGATCATGGACCTGCTCGATGCGGGGATCGAACAAATCTGCATCATCGTCAGGGGCGGTGAAGAACGGCTGGTGACCGATTACCTGCGCGGCCCCGGGGAACCCTATCTGAGTCGCCTGCAAAAGTACCCTGACCTGGCACGGGAGGTCGAGAGAATGCGGGCGGCGCTGGACTGTCTATCGTTCGCCGTGCAGGAAACCCAGGAAGGCTATGGGCACGCGGTGTACCAGAGCAAAGCCTTCGCCGCTGGCGAGCCGGTGCTGCTTTGTCTGGGGGATCACCTGTTTCGGGCAAGGCACGAATCTTGCCATAGCCAGTTGCTGCGGGCTTACAGGGTGTGTGGCGGGAGATCGGTCTCGGCGGTCAATCGCATTCGCGGCGACCAACTGAAAGGGTATGGCACGATTGCCGGCCAGCGCTGGCCGACACATCCTGACCTGATAGAGGTGTCGCTTATCATCGAGAAGCCGTCTCTCCAGGTGGCCCGGGAGAAACTCCGGGTGGAGGGGTTAGGGGATGACGAGTTCCTGGGGTGGTTTGGCATGCACGTCCTCGCCCCCTCGATTTACGATGTTCTGGAGGAGATGATCGCCGGGGACATCCGGCAGCAGGGCGAGTTCCAGCTCACCTACGCCCAGGAGCTTCAGAGACAGCGGGAAGGATACTGTGCCCTGGAGATAAGAGATGGCCGGCGTTTCGATTTTGGCACCCCGCAGGATTATCTGAGAAGTGCGATTGAGTTCGCACGGGCGTGAAGGAGGCCCCCTCACGCTGCGCCAAAGGCGGCCCCGATGGCTTGGTCAGCGGCGGCCAGGACGGACTGGTAGAGGGCATGGCGGTCCAGGGCCCGCGGGTGCACGGCGGCCTGAACGATCATCACCTCCTCGTCCATGGCCGCGGCGGGGATCGTGCCCCGCTCCAGGTGGTCCACGATGGCCCGCGCCACGGCGGCCTGCGTGGGGCCGTAGATCATGTTGGCCTGGCGCAGGTTCTTCAGCTCGTTGGCGGGGATGATCAGCGTGGCCGGACGCACGGTCAGGTTGGGCTCCAGGATGGTGGTCAGCGCTTCGAAACCATGGCGGGGATAGGTGAGCTGGAAGGCGTAAACATCGCCCAGCGGCCCCTTCTTGGCCCCGGCCACCACGTCCATCTGTACCCAATTCAGCCCTTCGCCGGCCGTGCCCGTTCCCAGCCGCAAACCTGCCTCCTCTGCCACCTGTGCGTCCAGGCCAATGGCGGTGAAGCGCGCCGCCAAGGGGCCGTCGGGCACATGGAAGGTCACCGCCTCGGCCTCGATCTTGCCCAGCTTCTCCAGCTCCAGTTGGATCTCCGCCCGCTCCTCGTGCAAGAGCGCACCGCCGACGGCCTTCAGCGGGCGGCGGGGCGGCCCCACGGCCACGCCCATCATGTTCAGCGCCGCCTTCACGGCCACGCCGCCGCCGTAGCGGCAGAAGATGCGGGAGAGCTTCTGCACGCTCCGCTGCAGCCGCCGCGCTTCCTCAAGATCGCCCCGCCGCACCGCTGCCAGCACCGCCTGCCACACCTCGGGGTAGACCTGAGCGGAGGCCAGGATCATGCCCGCACAGCCGCCGGCCAGCGCCGGCAACACTACCTCGTCGTGTCCCACCAGTACCTGAATGCGGTCACCGGCATACTCCAGGATTTCCATCGTGTAAGTCAGATTGCCCGAAGAGTCCTTGAGCGCCACAATGGTGGGGATGTCGGCCAGGTCTTCGACCACCTGGCGAGGAAGGTAGGCATCCACGGTCTGCGGGATGTTGTAGAGGATGATGGGGAGGTCCACAGCCATGGCGATGTCGTAGAAATGCTGGTAGATGCCCTTGGGCGAGGGGTGCAGGAAGTAGGGGGTGACCACCAGGCAGGCGGTGGCCCCGGCGGCTTTGGCGTTGCGGGCCAGCTCGATGGCCTGCCGCGTGCCCGCCGCGCCGGTGCCGGCGATCACCGGCTTGCCCTGCGCCTCCTCCACGGCGATTTCCACCAGCCGCTGCTGCTCGGCGGGGGAGAGGTAGGGGAATTCGCCCGTCGTGCCGCAGGGTACCAGCCCGTCCACGTGGGGCAGGACGTGGCGAATGAGGCGGCGAAAGGCGGCCTCGTCCACCTCCTCCGTCTTGGTGAAGGGGGTGACCAATGCCGGGTTGACGCCGCCGGGGCGAAAGGGTTTGTCTGTCATCGGTTCTCTCCATAACAGAGGGGGCGGGGCAATGGGGCAGGGGTCAGGGCCTTGGGATGGCCAAATCTGCCGCACCGAGGGCCGACATTGTCCCCTCGGGGAAGTTTGCCTGGATGATCTCATGGATGATCTGGCAGTACTTCACCTTCTCCCGCGCCCACCAGGCCAGCATGTCCGGGCTGACGTAAGGCTTGTACAACGCCCCCGGCCCGGCGGCGCAGGCCGGCCCCGGCTCCATCTTAAAATAACACGGCGCGCAGACGCGCACCATCTCCGGCGCTTCGTAGAAGCGGTTGAAGCCGCCGAAGCTCTCGGTGAGGTAGATGTGCAGGTCGAGGGGGATGTCCACGGCCTGACGGATGGAGGCCAGTTGCGGCAGGCTGAGGTCGCCGATGGGGTTGAAGGTGCCGGCGCCCAGCTCCTGTAGCAGCCGGCCGCCGGCAGCCGAGGCGTGTCCGGCGTAGATGCTGACCTTGAAGACCACGTCCTCGGGGATATCGCCATTGCGCTTCATCTGCTGCAAGAGCCACAGCAACCCCTCATCAATGCACAGGAAGCCGCGAAAGCCGATCTCGATGGCCCGCATGATGTCGGCGATGACGGCGCGCAGTTGATCGGAGCCGCGGAAGCGCAGGCCGGAAAAGGCCCCCTCCGGCGTGACGAGCTGCCGCCCCACGTCCCAGGCTGAGCGCGGCCCTGGGGTGAGGATGACCTCCATGTGCGCCTCGGCAGCCATCTGGGCGAAGTCGCGCAGTTCGGCATCATCGAGCAGGGTGGCGCCCATGACCACGGAGATGAGGCGGTGGATGGGCATGTGTCGCTTCTGCGCCTCGTCAATGAGCGCTTCCAGCACCTGTGGCCGCTCCACGCCGGAAATCTCCATGCGGTACCAGGCCCCGTCGGGGAAGCGCTTGGGGCTGGTGGGCAGGTCATAGGCATCGCGGCCGGGGATGCCGCATTTTTCCATGAGGCGACTGACGTTGTCGAGATTGCGCATCGTTGCTCTCCTTGTTGGTGTTTGGCGGATATTGGCAATGGTAGATTGGTAGATGGTAAACTGGGAGACCCTTCGCTGCGCTCAGGGTGACATTTTCGGAGCAGACTCAGGCAGGTTGTTCCATGCGGGAACGGAACGCCCGCTCCGCCCGCACGCGCAGGAAGCATTTGGTGATTTCAGCGACGACGGCGGGGAGCAGCAGCAGGGGCACGATGATGGCCCATTCCCGCAGCCCCAGAAAGGCGGTGTCGAAAATGGGGTCGAGGACGGGGATGTAGATGACCCCCAGGAGGATGGCCAACGAGGCCAGCACCGCGTACTGCATGTATTTGTTGCTGAGCGGATGGATGTGCCAGAAAAGGTTGTAGCGATCGGAGCGCGAAGAGTAGGCCCGCAGCAACTCGGAGATAGAAAGGGTGGCAAAGGCCATCGTCTGCGCCCTGTGCACACTGTCGGGGAACCAGCGCAGGCCGACCCAGAAGGTCAACAGCGTGGCGGCGGTGATGGCCACGCTCTGGATGGCGATGCCCCAGGTCATCTCGCGGTTGATGACCGGCTCGTCGGGCGGGCGGGGCGGTCGCTTCATCACGTCGGGGTCGCCTTTCTCCAAGCCCAGCGCCAGCGCCGGCGCACCGTCGGTGATCAGGTTGAGCACCAGAAGCTGAATGGCGGTCAACGGCAAGGGCCAGCCCAGCAATGTGGCCAGGAAGATGATCAGGATCTCCCCCACGTTGCAGGAGAGAAGATAGAAGACGAACTTGCGGATGTTGGAGTAGATGATGCGGCCCTCCTCCACGGCGGCGACGATGGAGGCGTAGTTGTCGTCGGTGAGCACCATATCCGCCGTCTCCTTGGCCACGTCCGTGCCGGTGATGCCCATGGCCACGCCGATGTCGGCCCGCTTCAACGCCGGGGCATCGTTCACCCCGTCGCCGGTCATGGCCACGATGTGCCTGTTGGCGCGCATGGCTTCCACGATGCGCACCTTATGCTGGGGTGAGACGCGGGCATAGACGTCCACCTTGGCCGCCCGCTGGGTCAGTGTGCCGTCGTCCAGGCTGTCCAGTTGGCGGCCGGTCAGGACGTCGCTATCGGGGTTCAGCATGCCGATTTGCTCGGCGATGGCACGCGCCGTGTCCGGGTAGTCGCCGGTGATCATCACCGTGCGGATGCCCGCTTCCCGCGCCACCTGCACCGCTGTCTTCACCTCCGGCCGTGGCGGGTCTATCATGCCGGCCATCCCGACGAAGACCAGGTCCCGCTCCACGTTCTCCGGCGTCGGCTCCGGCAGCTCGGGGAAGACGTTGATGGCGAATCCCAGCACGCGCAGGGCATGGGCGGCCAGGTCCTGGTTCAGGTAATCCATGTATTGCCGCGTCTTGCCGTCCAGCGGTTCCACCTGTCCTTCCCGGTAGATGTATGCGCACTGCTCGAGGATGACGTCAGGTGCCCCCTTGACGTAGGCCACGTAGAAGGTCTGTCCATCGCGCATGGGGATGTTTTTGGCCTTCAACACTTCCTGCAGGTTGAGCCGCATCCGCTCGGTGAGCCTGTCGTTCCTGATCTCGTGGATGGTGCTCATGGCCTTGCGTTCGGAGTCGAAAGGCACTTCGGTCACCCGCGGCAGGATGGTGGCCAGTTCATCCTGACGCACGCCGCCTTTGGCAGCCAGGGTGATCAGCGCACCCTCGGTGGGGTCGCCCACCATGCGCCAGGTGGGCACGCCGTTCATCTCGCCGCTGCGTTCCAGCGTGGCGTCATTGCATTGCGCCGCCGCCCGCAGCAGCAGCTCCACCTCCGGCCTCGCCTGGGGCTCGACCTTCACAGGACGAGGCAAGAAGCTGGGGTTGTCCACCGTGTAGTCGTCGGCGGTGATCTCGAGGAACTCCCCTTCTGGCCGGTAGCCCTCGCCGGTCACGATGTAGATATCCTCGGGAGTGACCATGCGCACGACGGTCATCTCGTTCTGGGTCAGCGTGCCGGTCTTGTCCGAGCAGATGGCCGTGGCCGAGCCCAGGGCTTCCACCGCCGGCAGGCGGCGCAGCAGGGCGTGGCGGCTGACCATGCGCTGCATGCCCAGGGCCAGGCAGATGGTGACCACGGCGGGCAGCCCTTCGGGCACGGCGGCAATGGCCAGGCTGACGGCGGTGATGAACATCTCCAAAGGCGGCAACCCTCGCAACCAGCCGATGAGGAAGACCAGGGCACAGATGGTCAGGGCACCCCAACCCAGCGTCCTGCCCAGCCGATCCAGTTTCTTTTGCAGAGGCGTCGGCTCTTCCTCGTAAGACTGGATCATGCCGGCGATGAGGCCGAGCTGGGTGTACATGCCGGTGTTGACGACCAGCCCCTTGCCCCGGCCGTAGGTGACCAGCGTGCCCATGTAGGCCATGTTCCTGCGGTCGCCCAAAGGGATGTCCCGGGCAAACACACCGGTGGCCTCTTTGCGCACCGGCTGCGATTCGCCGGTCAGCGAGGCCTCGTCAACGCGCAGGTTGACCGCCTCCAGCAGGCGCAGGTCGGCGGGGACGTAGTTGCCTGCCTCCAGCAGCACAATGTCGCCGCGCACCAGCTCACGGGCAGGGATCTTGAGGCGATGCCCGCCGCGGATGACCTCTGCTTCGGGCGCGGCCATCTTCTGCAAGGCGGCCAAAGCCTCCTCGGCCTTCGATTCCTGCACCACGCCCAGCACGGCATTGAGGATGACGATGGCCAGAATAGCTGCCGCTTCCACCCAGTCGCCCAGCAGCATGGAGATGACACTGGCGATGATGAGGATGATGACCAGGAAGTTCTTGAACTGATCGAGGAGCATGGCCCAAAACCCGGGGCGCGGTTGTTCTTTCAGTTCGTTGGCGCCCTCCTCCTTCAGCCGGCGAGCGGCTTCTTCGGGGTCCAGGCCACGTTCGAAGTGCGAACGCAGGGCAGTGACGACGGCTTCGGGAGCCTGTGTGTGCCAGGCTTTGTCCGTTGCGACCTTCATGCGTAAACTGTTTTCTCCTTTAGTTCAGATGTGGGAGGCCGATGTCCAGGCCCAGTATGCCACAACTTGCTCCCGCTGGATCGCCAGATCCAGCAACCCGGCGGCGGATTGGGTTATCCACGGCGAAGAATCAAAGGAAAACAAGGCCGGGAGGCCTTGCCCCCACATTATACCCTTGGTGCCGTCTTCTGGCAAGCAGCGATCAGGCGACTTTGGAAACTACCCCACCGCCCTGAGGCCTGACTAATACTACAACCGTACTTGTCATGCTGAGCGGGTTTCAGGCGTCAAAGTTCATTGCCCGGCCGACTCCAGCGAAGCATCTCTTGCCTGCATGGTGACGCGAGAACTTGTCCTGAGCACAGCGAACGGCTGCTTCGCTAGCGTTGCGTGCACCACGGGAACAGGCGTGTAGACCCGCTCAGCCCTGGCCTGAGCCCGTCGAAGGCATGACACATACCACCAGGTGCGGTTGCGGTACTAAGAACCTATCCGAAATGTGTCGGGCACGGTCTCCCGACCGTGCTCTTGGCCGGCCAGGAGACCGGCTAAGTAAGTTGCCAAAAGTTCCCCTTACTTTTGACACCCTCTGACTACTTGCTTTCGCTGCTCTGCCGGTTTAGTCGTTAGATTGATAACTACTATATCAAACAATGCCCCGTTTGTCAAATCGGCGTCGGGGACTCCGGTCCTTCAGCTTGACAGGCGACCACGTTTGGTGTATGCTGTGCTGGTAGATGGAGTATGCCTCATGCGGATCGTTCTCAACGGTTGGTTCTGGGGACAGAAGGGCACAGGCAGCGGGCAGTATCTGGGCCATTTGCTGGCCCATCTGCCGGCCACCGCGCCGTCACACGAATACATCCTGGTGGTGCCGGATGGCATCTTCAATTCAGAGATCGCAGCTCGCACGTCGTCCATCACGCACCTTGCACCACGCATGGAGCGCGCCGCAACCCCCTTTGACCGGCTCGATGCCAATCTGTCCAAGGTCTGGTTCGAGCAAATCGCTTTTCCCCGCGCCTGCCGACGCCTGGGGGCAGACCTGGCCCACGTTCCCCACTGGGGTTCTCCCCTGCGGCCCACAGTGCCTACCGTGGTTACCATTCACGACCTGATCCCCCTGCTGCTGCCGGCGTATCGGGGCAGGGTGTGGGTACGCCTGTACACCCGGCTGGTTGCCGCGGCCGCCCGCCGGGCCGCCGGGGTGATCACCGTCTCGCATGCCTCCCAACGAGACATCATCGCCCATCTCGGCTTGTCCGCCGACAGGGTGTGGATCACCCAGGAAGCGGCCCCTGCCGGCTTCCGTCGGGCGGAGCCCGATCAGGTGGACGCCCTGCGGCGCAGGCTCGGCTTGCCCGATCGCTTCTTCCTCTACCTGGGCGGCTTCGATGTGCGCAAAAACGTCGCCGGGCTGCTGGCGGCTTTCGCTCGCCTGGCCGAACATATGTCTGTAGCCCCTGCCCTGGTCCTTGCCGGCCAGTTGCCGGCCAGGGATACCCCGTTCACCCCGGACCCCCGCCGCATGGCCCGCGAGCTGGGGATTGCCTCCGGGGTGCATTTCACGGGTTGGGTGGAGGAGGCTGACAAGCCGGCGCTCTACACTGCCGCCACCGCCTTCGTCTTCCCCTCCCGCTACGAGGGGTTCGGTCTGCCCGTGCTGGAGGCCCTGGCCTGTGGAACCCCCACCATCACTTCCAACGTCTCATCTTTGTCCGAGGTCGCGGGGCAGGCGGCGATACAGGTGGCTCCAGACGATGTGCCGGAGCTGGCGGCGGCGATGGCGCGGCTGTGGCAGGACGGGGCACTGCGGGAGAAGTTGCGCCAGGAAGCGCTGGCGCAGGCTGCCCGTTTCTCCTGGTTGCGGACAGCCCAGGCCACGGTCGAAGTCTACACCGAGGTGCTGGCCAGGGCACAGGCTCAGTAGAAGGAAAACGGCTCCGCTGTCGAACGTATGACCCATATCATAGGCAGTGGCTGGAGGATCGGGTATGCTAAACAATCCTGCGGATTTTGACAAGGTTTGAGGTCTGTGATACTATATATTGCGACAACGACCCTGGGATATCCCCCTGGGGGGCGTGGAACGTAAAACGTATAGTTATCATCGAGGAGGCCTGCATGGGAAGGTTGTTGGAGGTGAAAGGGCTTAGAACCCAGTTCTTCACTCAGGATGGCGTCGTCCACGCCGTGAACGGCATCTCCTATCACCTCAACGAAGGGGAGACCCTGGGCATTGTGGGGGAATCGGGGTGCGGCAAAAGCGTGAGCGTGCTTTCCATCATGCGGCTGATTCCCCAACCTCCGGGCAAGATTGTGGGTGGAGAGGTCTGGTTTGATGGACGTAATCTCATGGAGTTGCAAGAAGATGAGGTACGGCAGGTCCGGGGCAATCGTATTGCCATGATCTTTCAAGACCCCATGACGTCTCTGAATCCCGTGCTGACCATCGGCCAGCAGGTCGGCGAAGCGTTGCAGCTTCACCTGGGCATGGACAAAGCGCAGGCTCGCCGACGCACCATCGAGTTGCTGCAGATGGTGAACATCCCCGAGGCCGAAAACCGTGTGGATGATTACCCCCATCAATTCTCCGGCGGCATGCGGCAGCGCGTGATGATCGCTATGGCCTTATCCTGTAACCCGCAGCTCCTGATTGCCGATGAGCCCACCACCGCTCTGGATGTGACCATCCAGGCCCAGATTATTGATCTGGTGAAAAAGCTCAGGGATGACATCGGCATGGCCATTATCTGGATCACCCACGATCTGGGGGTGGTGGCGGGCCTGGCCGAGCGGGTGATCGTCATGTACGCCGGCTACATCGTCGAGGAAGCGCCCGTCAAGGAGGTCTATGGCAATCCGCGACACCCCTATACCCTGGGGTTGCTGGGCTCTATCCCCCGCCTGGATGAGGTCAGGAAAGCGAAGCTAACCCCCATTGAGGGATTGCCCCCCGATCTCATTGACCCGCCGCCCAATTGTCCTTTCGCCCCTCGCTGTCGTTTCAGGATCGCTCGCTGTTTGGAGGAAAACCCGCCGCTGGAACCGGTGGGCCCAGGGCATCGGATCGCTTGCTGGGTGGATGTAAAGACGGGAGGAACGCGGTAGAATGAGCGACGATATCCTGCTTCGAGTCCAGGGTCTGAAGATGTATTTCCCCATCACCAAGGGGATTATCATTCAACGCCACGTGGGAGACATCAAAGCGGTGGATGGCATTGATTTCTTCATTCGCCGCGGCGAAACGCTGGGCCTGGTGGGCGAGAGCGGCTGCGGCAAGTCTACCACCGGGCGTGCCATTCTCCAGCTTTACCGGCCCACGGCGGGCCATGTCTACTTCAACGACAACGGCCAGGAGGTGGAGTTGACGGCCATCAAGGGCGAGCGGTTGCGTCTCATGCGTCGCAAGATGCAGATGATTTTCCAGGACCCCTATGCCTCGCTCAACCCGCGCATGACGGTGGGCAACATCATCGGCGAGCCGTTGGAGGTACACAACATCTCGCGCGGCAGAGCGCGCCGGGAGCGCGTGCAGGAATTGCTGCAGGTGGTGGGCCTCAACCCCTATTTCGTCAACCGCTATCCGCATGAGTTCTCCGGCGGCCAGCGCCAGCGCATTGGCGTGGCGCGGGCCCTGGCCGTTAACCCCTCCTTCATCGTCTGCGACGAACCCATCTCGGCGCTGGACGTATCTATCCAGGCCCAGATCATCAACCTGTTGGAGGAATTGCAGGCCAAGTTTGGCCTGACTTATCTCTTCATCGCCCACGATCTTTCGGTAGTGCGCCACATCTCAGACCGTGTAGCTGTGATGTACCTGGGCAAGATCGTGGAGTTGACCAACCGGGCGGAGTTGTACGAAAACCCCTTGCATCCTTATACCCAGGCCCTGCTTTCCGCCGTTCCCATCCCCGACCCGGTGGTGGAGGAGAAACGCCAGCGCATCATCCTGGAAGGGGATGTGCCCAGTCCGGCCAACCCGCCCAAAGGGTGTAACTTCAACACCCGTTGTCCGCGGGTCATGGACATTTGCCACGAAATAGAGCCGGAGTTCAAGGACGTGGGAGGCGAGCACTTCCTGGCCTGTCATCTCTATGCGTGAAACGTAAAACGTAAAACAGATTGCTTACATAAGTCCGCCAGGTGGAAGGAGGTGAGGCGACGCTTCGGACTATTCGGCAGGGACGGTTAGGAGCATGGCCCGCTCTGTTGATCGTCCAGGCAGTGAATAAGCTCGATGCCTGAACGAATGAGCATCGAGCAGAAAATCACAACGCTAATCTCTTGAGGAGGAGACACACATGAACAAGAAGTGGGCTATTGTGTTGGGCGTGCTGGTGATTGCCAGCCTGGTTCTTACCGCCTGCCCACAGGTGACCCCGCAGGTCATCGAGAAAGTGGTCAAGGAGACGGTGGTCGTTGAGGTGGAGAAGCCCGTCGAGGTCCAGAAAGTCGTCGAGGTGGAGAAGATCGTCGAGGTGACGCCGACGCCTTCCCCGGAGGAGGAGAAGGTCACCCTCAACTGGAACTGGGGTACCGAGATTCCTTCGCTGGATCCCGCCTTGGCCACCGATACCACCTCCATTGACGCCCTGCGCAACCTGTACATCGGCCTGACGCAACTGACGCCCGATGGCGAGGTGCTGCCCATGCTGGCCACAGAATGGGAGGTCTCCGAGGACGGCCTGGAGTACACCTTCAAGCTGCGCGATGACGCCCAGTGGGTGAAGTACAAGCCAGGCACGAAGGAGATCGAGGTCATGCGGCCGGTCACGGCACAAGACGTGGTCTACGGCACCAAGCGCACCCTTGATCCGCGCACCGGCTCTGACTACGCCTACGTGCTCTACGTCATCAAGGGCGCCCAGGCGCTGAACACGGCGGACTTCACCGCGCTCAGCAAGGAAGAACAGCAGGCGCTTCTGGATGGCGTGGGCATCGAGGCTCCCGATGATTACACGGTCAAGGTCACCCTGGAATACCCGGCTCCTTACTTCCTCGGCATCGCCAGCATGTGGGTCATGCGTCCCATGCCGCAGGAGCCCATCGAGGAGTACGGCGACCGCTGGATCGAGCCCGGCTTCTACTGGAGCAACGGCCCCATGGTTATGACCGAGTGGGTGCATGACGACCACATGACTATGGAGAAGAACCCCTACTGGTGGGGGGCCGACGAGGTGGAGATCGAGCGCGTCTACGGCGTGATGGTCGTCGAGGCCTCCACGGCCTTCGCCATGTACGAGGCCAACGAGCTGGACGTCACCGGCCCGCCGCTGGAGGAGATGGACCGGGTGAAGACTGATCCGGTGCTGAGCAAGGAGCTGTACATCGCCCCGCGTGACTGCACCTACTACTATGGCTTCACCATGGACAAGCCGCCAGTGGATAACGTGCTGGTGCGCAAGGCGCTCTCGGCAGCCATTGACCGCCAGGGGTTGATTGACAACGTCATCAAGGGCAACCAGCTCCCCGCCAACACCTTCGCTCCGGCCATGATCTTCGGCAACGCGGCCGGCGATCCCGATATCGCCCCGTGGGCCCTGGACTATGAGCTGGGCAAGGAGATGGCCAAGCAGTGGCTGGCCGAGGCCGGCTATCCCAACGGCGAGGGCTTCCCGCCCATCACCTTGATGTTCAACACCTCGGAAGGGCATGCCAAGATCGCTCAGGCCATCGCCGCCATGTGGCAGGATGTCCTTGGCATCACCGTCAAGGTCGAGAACCAGGAGTGGAAGGTCTACCTGCAGACCATTGACAAGGACACCCCGGTGGAGGAGATGCCGCACGTCTGGCGGCTGGGCTGGTGCGCCGACTACCCAGACGAGAACAACTGGGTGCACGAGGTCTTCCATGCCGAGGAAGGCAACAACAACCCGCGGGCGACCCCGAGCCGGTTCGAGGAGCTGACCAAGGCGGCACAGTTGGAGCAGGATCCGGAGGCCCGCAAGGCCCTCTACAAAGAGGCCGAGAAGATCCTCTGCGATGAAGAGGCCCGCATCGCGCCCATCTACTACTACACCACCGTGACCCTGACCAAGCCGTGGGTCACCTATCGCACCTACGGGGAGATGAGCGGCACCTCCTTCTTCCAGTGGAAGATCGACTGGGAGGCCAAGAAGGCCGCACTGGGCCTGTAGGTCGAAGCACCGCCCGAGTTCTGGCCTGTGCAAAAGGACTCGGCGGTGTTGCCGAAGGTTCTGCAGCGCCCCCCGCCCTGTGCGGGGGGCGCTCATCCCACAACCCGGTGTTCGTCGGAGTTCTGAAGCGGTCTCATCCTGGGGTTCCGAGGCGGTCTCCTGACCGCCGTTTCGCTTGTCTGCGCTGGTCAGGAGGCCAGCGCGAACCAGATACGTGCGAACCGGCTGCTGGCGAGGGCGACGAGTGCGCATATACCCGCGTATGCGCGCAGTCGTGGCCGTCGCCTGAGCTTTGAGAACGGTTTCCTGGTCGCCGTTCTGAAGGCCTGGTCGCGCTTGTGGAAACCGGTGCCGGTCGCATATTGTTGGAGAGAGGATATGACCAAATATATCATCCGCCGCATCTTCTGGGCCATCCCTGTCCTGTTTCTGGTGGCTCTGGTCGTCTTCGTGCTTGTCCGAGCTATCCCCGGTGGCCCCTTCGATTTCGCCGGGGATAAGTCGCTGCCGCCGACAATAGTCAAGAACCTGGAGGCCAAATACCATCTGGACTGGCCGGTCTGGCAGCAGTTCTGCGCCTACCTGCTGGGCGACAAAATCTGCACGCTGGGCAAGGTCTCGGGGAGTGGCGGCCTCATCCAGGGCGACCTGGGGCCCTCCTATCGCTACCGCGGCCGCACGGTGAACGAGATCATCGCCTCTGGCCTGCCCATTTCCGCCCAACTGGGCTTCCTGGCCATGGCCATCGCTGTGATCCCCGGCATTCTCCTCGGCGTCATCGCTGCTCTGCGCCAGAACACCTCCGTGGATTACTTTGCTACTTTCGTCGCCATTCTCGGCGCCTCCATCTCCCCCGTGGTCCTGGGGCCGGCGCTGATCTTCATCTTCGCCCTGGAGCTGAACTGGTTCCCTGTGGCCCGCTGGGGGGCTTCAGCGCCCTTTTTTCTCGGCTTCATCCCCGTTCCCACGGCCAAGTTCTGGTTGCACGCTGTGCTGCCGACGGTGGCCCTGGGCAGCAGCCTGGCCGCACGTATCACCCGGCTCACGCGGGCCAGCCTGCTGCAGGTGGTGCGGGAGGACTACATCCGCACGGCGCGGGCCAAGGGGTTACGGGAGAGGGCCGTCATCATGCGTCACGCCCTGAAGAATAGCCTCATCCCCGTGGTGACCGTTCTCGGCCCCATGTTCGCGGCGGTTCTCACAGGGACGTTCGTGGTGGAGCAGCTCTTCGCCATCCCCGGCCTGGGGAGGCACTTCATCACCAGCGTGGGCAATCGGGATTATCCCGTCGTCTTGGGCACAACGCTGCTTTATGGCGTAGCTATCGTCATCGCCAACCTGGTGGTGGATATCACTTACGCCTGGCTGGACCCCCGAATCCGTTATGAGTGATACGCGTATCGCTTATCGCGTGTCGCATATTACTAAACCGTACTTGTCATGCTGAGCGGGTTTCAGGCGTCAAACTTCATTGCCCGGCCGACTCCAGCGAAGCATCTCCTGCCTGCATGGTGAGGCGAGAACCTGTCCTG
>JARYMM010000032.1 GCA_029907105.1 Anaerolineae bacterium
GACTATGCCGAGGCTGGGGACAACGTGGGGGTGTTGCTGCGGGGCATTGATCGCACGGAGGTGGAGCGGGGGATGGTGTTGGCCAAGCCGGGGAGCATCAAACCGCACACGACCTTCCTGAGCGAGGTGTATGTGTTGAAGAAAGAGGAAGGTGGGCGGCACACGCCGTTCTTCAGCGGCTATCGGCCGCAGTTCTACATTCGGACGATGGATGTGACGGGGGAGGCGCAGTTGCCGGAGGGCGTGGAGATGGTGATGCCGGGCGACAACGTGAACCTGAAGGTGAAGCTGATTGTGCCGGTGGCGTTGGAGGAAGGGAGCCGCTTCGCCATTCGCGAGGGAGGCCGGACGGTGGGCGCCGGCGTGTTGACCAGGATCATCGAGTAGGGTGCAGCCGCCATAGCTGGCCAGGGCTGCCGCGCCGGGTGACAGGCAGAGGGCACTATGTCAAAGAAGATCCGCATCAAACTCAAAGCGTACGACCATCGGGTTCTTGACAACTCCGTGCAGCAGATCGTGGACGCGGTGGAGCGCACCGGGGCCGTGGTGGTGGGCCCGGTGCCCCTGCCCACGAAGATCGAGAAGTTCACCGTGATGCGCTCTCCCTTCATTGACAAGGACTCACGGGAGCAGTTCGAGATCCGCACCCACAAACGGCTGATTGACATCGTGGAACCGGGGGCGAAGACCATTGACAACCTGATGCGCCTGAACCTGCCGGCGGGGGTGGACATCGAGATCAAATTGTAATGCGCAAACCGTAATGCGTAAGGAAAGGTAACTGCCTGCCTTCGGCCTTGCAACGTGAGATATGGCGGTGGGCTGGCGTCATTGCGAGCCCGAAGGGGCGAAGCAATCTCTTTATTCGATTCCAGGAGACTGCTTCGCTTCGCTCGCAGTGACAGGGAGGGTAGGTAGTTACCGAATTACGCATTACGCATCACCAATCCAAAACGGGATGATGTGGCATGAGCCCGGCCAACAGTCCCGTGGGAGGAAGCATGAGGGGCATTTTGGGTAGGAAAGTGGGCATGACCCAGATTTTCGATGATCGGGGTGAGGTTATTCCTGTGACGGTCATCGAGGCTGGGCCTTGTTTTGTCACCCAGGTGAAGACAGAAGAGCGTGACGGTTACGAGGCCATTCAGTTGGGGTTTGAGGAGACCAGGCCCCGGCGGCTGACCCGCGGGCAGCTAGAGCGTCTGCGCAGGAAGCATTTGCCGCCGCTGCGCATCTTGCGTGAGCTGCGGGTAAGCGACGCCGCGGATTACGCCGAAGGTCAGAAGATCACCGTCAGCATCTTCGATGAAGGAGAACTGGTAGATGTCACCGGCACGTCCAAAGGACGGGGGTTTGCCGGGGGCATCAAGCGGCATGGCTTCAAGCGGCAGCGCAAGACTCACGGCCAGTCCGATCGTGAGCGGGCCCCGGGGGCGGCGAGCTCAGGCACCCGTCTGGGCCACCTGCGCAAGGGCAAGCGCATGGCCGGCCACATGGGCCACGCCCGCGTGACGGCTCAGAACCTGCGGGTGGTCAAAGTGGACGCGGAGCGCAACCTGCTGGTGGTCAAGGGGGCCGTGCCGGGGCCGAAAAAGGGCCTGCTGCTGATCAGGGAAGCCCGCAAGCAAGGATAAGTGTGTTGGGCACGGGAGAGGGCGATGTTGGTTCCGGTTTATAACATGGTCGGGGAAAAGGTGGGCGAGACCGAGTTAGCCGAGGAAATCTTTGCTGCCCCGATCAACGAAGCGGTGATGCACCAGGCGCTCATGCGCCAGTTGGCCAATGCTCGCCTGGGCACGCATAAGACGAAAAAGCGTCATGACGTGAGCGGCGGTGGCCGCAAACCGTGGCGGCAGAAAGGGACAGGCCGTGCCCGACAAGGCAGCATCCGTGCCCCGCAGTGGCGCAAGGGAGGCACCGTCTTTGGGCCGCAGCCTCGCTCCTATCGGCAGAAAATGCCGCGCCAGATGCGCCGGCTGGCCATACGCTCGGCGCTCTCCATCAAGGCTGCAGAGGAGCAGATTGTTCTCCTGGATAGCTTGCGCATGGAGAGCCCCCGGACCAAAGACCTGGTGACCCTTTTGGATAATTTAAATATTCAGGACAGCACCTTGATCTTACTGCCTGCCAGGGACGAAGCGGTAGCCCTTTCGGCACGCAACCTGCCGGATGTCAAACCTCTCCTGGCCAGCTACCTGAATGTGCGGGATCTTCTGAGCTACGAGGTGTTGCTCATGCCTTTGGAGGCTCTGGAGGTCATCGAAGCTATCTGGGGATAGAAGCGTGAGGGTCAGGCAATGCACGCGTATGAAGTCTTGAAGCGTCCGGTCATCACCGAAAAATCGCAGAAACAGGCGCTCTCCGGAGGCCAGTATACTTTCGAGGTCCATCGGCGGGCCAACAAGCAGCAGGTTAAAGAGGCCGTCGAGGAAGTCTTTAACGTCACCGTGCTTTCGGTGAACATGATGATCGTGCCGCCAAAGCTGGGACGTTACGGCCGGCGTGTGGTGGTCAAGAAGCCCTGGTGGAAGAAAGCTGTCGTCACCCTGGCTCCTGGTAACAGGATCCCCATTTTCGAGGGAGCGTAGGGGCACAGTAAGGGCGCCGCGGCGCTGCGCCGCTACGTCGAACGCTGAACCCCGAACTCTGAACGCTTAGAGGAAATCATGGCCATCAAAGTCTATAAACCCACCTCGCCGGGACGGCGAAACATGAGTGGGCATACCTTTGAAGAGATCACCCGCAGCGAACCCGAGAGGTCGCTGGTGGTGCCTGTGCGCAAGAGGGCCGGGCGAAACCATCGCGGCACGATCACCATTCGTCATCGCGGCGGCGGCCACAAGCGCCGCTACCGCATCATTGACTTCAAGCGGGACAAGGTGGGCATTCCGGCGCGGGTGGCTTCTATCGAATACGACCCTAACCGCTCGGCGCGCATCGCCTTGCTGGTCTACGCCGACGGCGAGAAACGCTACATCATCGCCCCGCAGGGCCTGATGGTAGGCGATCGGGTGATGTCCGGGAGCGGGGCGGAGATCCACCTGGGCAATGCTTTGCCCATCATGGAAATTCCGCCGGGCACCATGATCCACAACATCGAGCTGCAGCCCGGACGCGGCGGCCAGTTGGTGCGGGCGGCGGGCACCTCGGCCCAATTGATGGCCAAAGAGGGAGACTTTGCCCACGTGCGTCTCCCTTCGGGCGAGGTTCGCCTGATCAACATGCGCTGCATGGCCAGCGTGGGCCAGGTGAGCAACGTGGAACATGCGCAGATCAGTTTGGGCAAAGCAGGGCGGCGGCGGTGGTTGGGTTGGCGGCCGGCAGTGCGCGGCTCGGCCATGGATCCTGCGTCGCATCCCCACGGCGGCGGCGAGGGGCGCTGCCCTATCGGTATGCCGGGCCCCAAGAGCCCCTGGGGCAAGCCCACCTTGGGCTATCGAACGCGGCGCAACAAGCGCACGGACAAGTACATCGTGCGTCGGCGAGGAAAGCGGAGAGGCTAAAGGATCGGAGGTAGGGCATGGCTAGGTCGCTTAAGAAAGGGCCGTATGTGGAGCCGAAGTTGCTGCGACGCATCGAAGAGATGAATCGTCTGGGTGAGAAGCGAGTTATTCGCACCTGGTCTCGTGCTTCGACCATTTTCCCTCAGATGGTGGGGCACACCATTGCCGTGCACGACGGACGGCGACACGTGCCGATTTACATCAGCGAGAACATGGTGGGCCACAAGCTGGGGGAGTTTGCCCCCACGCGCACCTTCCGGGGGCACGTGGCCAAGGAAAAGAAGGGCAAGCGGCGGAAGTAAAATGCCGTTCACAGGGTAGCGATTATGGCAGAACAAGCAGGGGTATTTCAGGTACGTGCGGTGCGGAAGTATGTGGGCATCTCGCCCCAGAAAGTGCGCCGCGTCATTGATCAGGTGCGGGGCAAGCATGTGGATGACGCTCTGGCCCTGTTACGCTTCATGCCTCAGGGAGCGGCTGCGCCGGTGGCCAAGCTGATCCGCTCGGCGGTGGCCAATGCCGAAGAGAACTTTGGCCTGAATCGAGATGACCTCTGGATCGCTGAGATCACGGCGGATCAGGGGCCGACTCGAAGGTGGCGGCGTTTCGGGGCACGCGGGCGGTTTAAGCCTATCGCTCGACGCTCTTCGCATGTCACGGTGGTCTTGGAGGAGTGGCTCGCCGAGTGAGGGCAGGGCCCGTCGTGGTGAGCAAGTCGCACAGCAGGAACACATAGGAGGAAACCATTGGGGCGTAAAGTCCATCCGCTGGGTTTTCGCTTGGGGATCATCAAGGACCATCAGAGCCGCTGGTACGCAGAGGGGGAAGAGTACGCCCATCTGCTGGAAGAGGACCGTCTGGTGCGTCGCGTGATCCAGGAGGAAATGTCGCAGGCCCTCATCTCGAAGATCGAAATCGAGCGTTTCCCGAAACAGATCTGGGTCTGGGTGCATTCGGCCCGCCCGGGGGTAATCATCGGCCGCAAAGGGGCGCACATCAAAATATTGCGGGATAAGCTGGAGAGCCTGACCGGCAAGCGAGTGAAAATTGATGTCCAGGAGATCACTCGTCCGGAGCTGGATGCTTATCTGGTCGCCCAGAGCATTGCCGAGCAATTGGGGCGCCGCATTTCCCACAAACGGGCCATGAAGCAGGCGGTGGGTCGCACCATGCGCTCCGGCGCTCATGGGGTCATGATCACCTGCAGTGGGCGCTTGATGGGGGCGGAGATGGCGCGCAGCGAGACTGTGCGTGAGGGTCGAGTGCCACGGCATACGCTGCGGGCGGATATTGATTACGCCCAGGCCGAGGCCCTGACCACCTTTGGTCGCATCGGGATCAAGGTCTGGATTTATAAGGGGGAGATTCTGCCGCGCCGAACGCCCGGTGCCGCGGCAGCGTGAAGGGGGGAGGTTCGTTCACATGTTGATGCCTAAGCGGGTGAAATACCGCAAACATCATCGTGGGCGCATGAAGGGCAAAGCGACCCGCGGCAATAAGGTGTCCTTCGGTGAATATGGGCTGCAAGCCCTGGAACCCTGTTGGATGACCAGTCGGCAGATTGAGGCTGCCCGCCGCTCTATCGTGCGGTACGTACGCCGCAGCGGCAAGCTGTGGATACGGATCTTCCCCGACAAATCGGTGACGCAGAAGCCGGCGGAGACACGCATGGGGGGTGGCAAGGGGAACGTGGATCACTGGGTGGCCGTGGTCAGGCCAGGACGGATGTTGTTTGAGATCTCTGGGGTGAGCGAGAGCACGGCGCGCGAGGCCATGCGGCGGGCGGCGCACAAGCTGCCAATCCGCACCCGTTTTGTGACGCGCGAGGAAACCGCAGGCTAGCATAGGGGGATGGTATTCATGGAAGCGCGGGAAATCCGAGATTTGACGGATGAGGAGATCCGTCAGCGGCTGGATGAGCAATACGAGACATTGTTGAACCTCCGTTTCCAGCGTGTGATCGGCCGGTTGGAGAACACGGCTCGCCTGGGAGAAGTGCGCCGCGACATCGCCCGCCTGAAGACCATCCTGCGTGAGCGGGAGTTGGCGGCCTTGGGGGAGGAGATGTAGACATGCCATCACGGCGAAGACGGCTGACGGGTCGCGTGGTCAGCGATAAGATGGATAAGACGGTAGTGGTGGTGGTGGAGCGTACCAAACGGCATCCGCTGTACCACAAGGTGATTAAGATCAGGAAGCGCTACATGGCTCACGATGCCGAAAATGCCTGTCGCGCCGGTGATCTGGTGACGATCGTGGAAGCCCGCCCCTTGAGCAGACATAAGCGTTGGGCAGTGGAGACTGTCCTGGAACGCGCGGCGGAAGAGCTGATGGCGAAGGGGGAGGAGCTATGATTCAGCAAGAGAGCAGGCTGAGGGTCGCCGACAATACGGGGGCCAGGGAGATATTGTGCATTCGCGTCCTGGGCGGGTCGACGCGGCGTTATGCCACGGTCGGCGATGTCATCATTGCTTCCGTGAAACAGGCGCTGCCCACAGGATCGGTCAAGAAGGGGGACGTTGTGCAGGCCGTGGTGGTGCGCACGAAGAAGGAGTATGGTCGGCCGGATGGCTCATACATTCGCTTCGATGAGAACGCCGCGGTGATCCTGGACGAAAACAGGAATCCCAAAGGGACGCGCATCTTTGGGCCGGTAGGGCGGGAGCTGCGGGAAAAGGGCTTCATGCGCATCGTATCGCTGGCCCCCGAAGTGCTCTAGTCCGAGCGAGGGAATTGCTGGGAGGGACTGACCATGATGCGGATCAAGAAGGGCGATACGGTGGAGGTGATGCGGGGCAATGACCGGGGCCATCGGGGCACTGTGCATCAGGTGATACGTGGCCGTCGTGGAGGGCGACATCCGGGGCGTGAGGTCAATCAGGACCAGGTCATCGTCTCGGGGATCAACTTGATCAAGAAGCATCAGCGCCGCACGGGCGATGTGCGCACTCAGTTCGGCATCATCGAGCGGGAAGCGCCTATCCATATCTCCAACGTGGCCCTGGTCTGCCCTCACTGCAATGAGCCGACCCGGGTGGGCTATCATGTCTTCCCTGACGGTTCCAAGTCGCGCCGTTGCAAGAAGTGCGGAGAACTTATAGATACATAGCTGGGTCGAGGAGTGGGTTGATGCCGAGGTTAAAGGATCTTTATCGGACGGAAATCGTGCCCACGATGATGGAGGAATTCAACTACCGCAGCGTGATGGAGGTGCCGCGGTTAGAGAAGATCGTCGTGAACGTGGGCCTTGGCGAGGCCTTGCAAAACGTCAAGGCGCTGGATGCGGCGGCCAACGACATTGCCATCATCACCGGGCAGAAGCCGATCATCACCCGGGCCAAGAAATCCATCGCTACCTTCAAGTTGCGTGAGGGGAATCCGATCGGGGTCAAGGTGACGTTGCGGGGCAATCGCATGTATGATTTCCTGGATCGTCTCTGCAACGTGGCTTTGCCTCGTCAGCGGGATTTCCGGGGGGTCTCGCCCGATGCTTTCGATGGGCGGGGTAATTACACCCTGGGCCTGCGCGAACAACTGGTGTGGCCAGAGATTGATTACGATAGCATTGACAAGATCCGGGGCATGGAGGTGATCATTGTCACCACGGCCCGAACGGACGAAGAGGGGCGACGGCTGTTACAGCTCCTGGGCATGCCGTTCCGACGCTTCTAGCATTCGTACAGTCGAGGGGAAATGTGGCCAAGAAGAGCATGATTTGGCGTGAAAAACGCCGCAAATATCCCGAACGAGTTCGTAACCGCTGCCGCATCTGTGGCCGCCCACGCGGGTACATGCGTCGCTTTCAGTTGTGCCGGATTTGCTTCCGACGTGAGGCGCTGGAGGGGCGTCTGCCCGGCGTCATCAAGTCCAGTTGGTAGAGACGAGGGGGACGATTCGATGATGACTGATCCCATCGCGGACATGTTGACTCGCATCCGCAATGCGCTCATGGCGCGGCATCGTCAGGTATTGGTGCCCAGTTCGAAGATGAAAGTGGCCATTGCCCGCATCCTCAAGCAGGAGGGATTCATCCGCCATTTCGACGTCAGCAAGCAAGGGGCGCAGCCTATGCTGCGCATCATCTTGAAGTATGACGACAACGGGGCGCCCGTGCTGCGGGGTCTGAAGCGGATGAGCAAGCCCGGCCGGCGCATCTATGCCAATCGGCAGGGCGTGCCCAGGGTGCAGAGCGGCCTGGGCGTGGCCATACTATCCACGTCCAGAGGGGTTATGACCGACCGCCAGGCGCGTCAGCTCGGTGTCGGGGGTGAGGTGATCTGTTACATCTGGTAGCAGGAGGTGTTGTTGTGTCGCGCATCGGTCGTATGCCGATCCCTATCCCCGCTGGGGTGACGGTGGAGGTCGGCGAAGGCAATCAGGTGGTGGTGAAGGGGCCGCGGGGGAAATTGGCCCGCTCATTCTCACCGGATATGAAGATCACCGTGGAAGGTCGGCAGGTGGTGGTGACGCGGCCATCCGATCAGCGGCGGCACCGCGCCTTGCACGGTCTGACGCGGGCGTTGCTGGCCAACATGATCACCGGGGTGTCCGAGGGTTACCGCAAGCAGATGGAGGTTGTGGGTGTGGGCTACCGCGTGGCGCAGCAGGGCCAGGCGATGATGCTCAGCCTGGGCTTCTCCCATCCTGTGGAAATCCATCCCCCTGAAGGCATCACATTTACAGTGGCCAAGGATGGCCGCACCTTTACTATAGAGGGCCTTGACAAAGAGCTGGTAGGCAAGGTGGCGGCGGAGATCAGGGCTCTGCGCAAACCGGAGCCGTATAAAGGCAAGGGTGTTCGTTACGCCGACGAGCCCGTGCGCCGCAAGGCAGGCAAGGCGGGCAAGGTCGGATAGGCGGCGCATGGAGGATTGGGTCATAATGGCTAAAGAGAGCAGGGCGACGGCGCGTCAGAAACGTCACCGGCGAATACGCAAGCGAGTCTTTGGCACCCCTGCCCGGCCCAGGCTGAACGTTTTCCGCAGCCTGAAGCACATCTGCGCTCAGATCATTGACGATGAGCGGGGGCATACGCTGGTGGCCGTCTCCACGTTGGACCCGGAGTTGCGGCCTCGTCTGACAGGATTGAAGAAGACAGAACAGGCACGGCTGGTAGGTGAAGTGTTGGCCAAACGGGCTTTGGATCAGAAGATCCAGCAGGTTGTCTTCGATCGAGGGGGCTATCTGTACCACGGCCGGGTGCGTGCTTTAGCCGATGGGGCCCGGGCAGGCGGGTTGCAGTTCTAGCGATCAGGAGGGCTCATGGCAGCGAGGGAAAGAAGGAGCGGCCGAGACAGGGTCGCCGAGCGGGAAGAGCCGGAATTCGACGAACGGGTGGTGCACATCGCGCGCACGGCCAAGGTGCAAAAGGGAGGTCGTCGTTTTCACTTCCGCGCCGTGGTGGTCGTGGGAGATAATGCCGGCAGTGTGGGCGTGGGCATCGGCAAGGCCCGCGACGTGCCTGACGCCATTCGCAAGGGCAGGGACCGTGCCATCAAGAACATGCACCGCATTCCGGTCGTGGGTACCACCATCCCTCACGAGGTGCGCACGCGCTTCAGCGCGGCCGAAGTGCTGTTGAGGCCAGCCTCTCCGGGCACAGGCGTGATTGCCGGTGGCGGCGTGCGCGCCGTCGTCGAGGCTGCCGGCATCAGGGACATCCTGACCAAGTCTTTGGGCAGTTCCAACATCCTCAACGTGGTCAGGGCGACCATGCAGGCTCTGGACGAGTTGAAATGGCCGGAGGAAGAAGCGCGGCGGCGGGGCCTGCCCCTTGAGGCAGTGACACCTTTCTGGAGGCAATCGAATGTCCGCCGGGAAAGCTGAAGTTGGCAAGACCTTGCGTATCACTTACGTGAAGAGCGCGATTGGCTATTCGCAGAAGCAAAAAGCGACCATCCGCGCCCTGGGATTGCATCGTCTGGGGGATACGGTGGAGCATCTGGACACGCCACCCATCCGGGGCATGATAGACAAGGTCAGCCATTTGGTGGTGGTTGAGGAGATAGAGAATGAAGTTGCATGATTTGCGTCCCGCGCAAGGGGCAAAGAAGAAGCGCAAGCGCGTGGGGCGCGGCATCGCCGCCGGCCAGGGCAAAACGGCGGGGCGGGGTACGAAAGGACAGAACGCCCGCTCCGGCGGTGGTGTGCGTCCCTATTTCGAAGGCGGCCAATTGCCGTTTGTGCGTCGCTTTCCCCACCAGCGCGGCTTTGTCAATATCTGGCGGGTGGAACACGCGGCGGTGAATCTCTATCGGCTGAAGGGTTTCCAGGCGGGGAGCGAGGTGTCGCCGGAGACGCTGGCTGCGGCCGGCATCCTCAAGTCGCCCGAGCAGGCTGTGGCCATTCTTGGCCAGGGGGAGATTGATCGCCCGCTGACGGTGAAGGCCCATCGGGTCTCGGCCAGCGCCCGGGCCAAGATCGAGGCAGCGGGCGGCAGCGTGGAGATATTGCCGCTTTGAAATCGGGAGAGGGTCTGCCATGCTAGAGGCCGTTCGCAATGCCTTTCGATTGCCGGACCTGCGGCGCAAGATCCTGATCACTTTTGGCATTCTGGTGATCTACCGCCTGGTCGCACACGTGCCGATCCCTGGCGTCAACGCCGAGGCCCTGCGGCAACTCTTCGCCACCAATCAGTTGCTGGGGCTGCTGGACATGTTCTCCGGCGGGGCCATGTCCTCGTTCTCGGTCATCGCCATGGGGGTGAGCCCTTACATCACGGCGACCATCATCTTGCAGCTTCTGGTTCCGGTGATCCCGCGTCTGACCGAGATGATTAAGGAAGAGCGGGAAAAGCTCAACCGCTGGGGCTACATTCTCACCGTGCCTCTGGCGGCCCTGCAGGGCTACGCCGTGGCCAGCCAGTTGGCCCAGGCGAGCGGGGGAGGCCAGGCCATCCTGAGCAATTTCGGCTTTCGCGACTATCCCCTGGCCACGATGGCCACGCTGGCCACGCTCACGGCGGGGACGATGTTCGCCGTGTGGTTGGGCGACCTGATCACCGAGCAGGGTATCGGGAACGGCACTTCGCTGATCATTTTCGCCGGCATCGTGGCAGGGGTGCCGCAGCGCGTGGGCGGGATACTGATCTCCAATCCGCAGACCTTGATTGTCTTTCTGCTGGTGACGGCGGTCACGGTGGCGGCTATCGTCGTGGTGCAGGAGGGCCAGCGGCGTATTCCCGTGCAGTATGGCCGTCGCGTGCGTGCCTTGCGCGGCCAGCGGTTGCGCGTCGTCGGTGGCCAGAGCACCCACATTCCATTGCGGGTCAATTCGGCGGGCATGATCCCGCTCATTTTCGCCCAGAGTTTCCTGCTCTTTCCGGGGAATATCGCCAGCTACTTCCTGTATTCGAAGACGCCCTGGATTGCCAAAGTGGCGAACGGGGTCTATAAGGTGTTCAATCCGCAGGCGAACATTTACTGGATTATCTATTTCATTGCCGTAGTGGGGCTGACCTATTTCTACACGGACGTGGTTTTCCGACAACAGAATCTTCCCGAGACGTTGCAGAAGCAGGGGGGCTTTATCCCCGGCATCCGGCCAGGCAAGCATACGGCCGACTATCTCAACAAGGTGATGACCCGCATCACCTTCGTGGGGGCGTTGTTCCTGGGGGTGGTGGCCATCCTCCCCTGGCTCACCCGCGGGGCGGGCGGTTCGAGTCAGGTCGGTGCCATGCTGATGAGCAGCTCCGGGCTTCTGATCGTTGTCGGCGTAGTGTTGGACACCATGAAGCAACTGGAGGCGCAATTGCTGATGCGGCACTACGAAGGGTTTATCAGAACGTAAAACGTAAAGCGTAAGACATAAAGCGTGATCATTTTGAAGTCAGCGCACGAAGTGGCCCTCATGCGAGAGGCAGGGCGCATTGTGGCCGAGGTGCACGCCAGGCTGCGGGAGCGGCTGCGCCCAGGCGTGACCACCGGCGAACTGAACGCTTTGGCGGAGGAAATCATCAGCGCCCGCGGGGCGGTGCCTTCCTTCAAGGGATACCGGGGTTTTCCGGCATCCATCTGCACCTCCATCAACGAAGAGGTGGTGCACGGCATCCCCAGCTACCGCCGCCGGCTGCGTGAGGGAGACATTATCAGCGTAGACGTGGGGGCCATATACCAGGGTTATCATGGCGATTCGGCCTGGACTTACGCCATAGGTGAGGTAAGCCGGGAGGCGTGCCACCTGTTGGAGGTGACCGAAGGGGCCCTCTATGCGGGGATTGCTCAGGCCAGAAAGGATAACCGTTTTCACGATATCTCCAAGGCCATACAGGAATACGCGGAAAGCCATGGCTTCTCCGTGGTACGGGAGTACACCGGACATGGCATTGGCAAACAGATGCATGAGGAACCGCAGATATTGCATTACGTGGATTCCAGAGATGCCACCGGCCGTCGTCGTCTGCGCCCGGGGATGACTTTTGCCCTGGAACCGATGGTCAACGTGGGCACCTGGGAGACCGAGGTGTTGGCCGATGGCTGGACCGTGGTGACCAAGGACCGCCAGCTCTCGGCGCATTTCGAGCACACGCTGGCGATCACGGACGGGGAAGCGGAGATTCTGACGACGTTGTAAGGGGCATCACGGGTTTCAGCCCGTTTGTATCTACCGGAGACGGGGAAGCAGTAATTCCTGCGAGGTTGTAAGGGGGCAATGGCATGAAAGTGAAACCATCAGTCAAAAGACGTTGTGCCAAATGCAAGATCATCCGTCGGCGGGGTGTGGTACGTGTGATCTGCGAGAATCCAAAGCATAAGCAGCGACAGGGCTGAGGAGGGGGATCATGGCACGTATTGCCGGAGTCGACTTGCCCCGCGATAAGCGTGTGGAGGTTGGCCTGACCTACATCTATGGCATTGGCCAGTCCACCAGCCGCGAGATCCTGGGGATCACGGGCATCAATCCTGATACTCGCGTCCGCGATCTGGCCGAGGAGGAGATCGTCCGTCTGCGCGATATCATTGATCGCAATTACCATGTCGAAGGTGACTTGCGACGCGAAGTGGCCATGAACATCAAGCGGCTGCAGGAGATCGGTTGCTACCGGGGGTTGCGCCATCGCAAGAACCTGCCGGTGTATGGGCAGCGTACGCGCACCAATGCCCGCACCAAGCGCGGCGCACGCAAGACGGTGCCGGGCCGCCGCCGTTCACGGGCCAAGAAGTGATGGGCGGACGGCCGATGGCTGATAGCTGATGGCCGATGGCCGGTAGCCGGCCGCGGGCCGTGGGTTCAGCTAATGGCTGTCGAATGCCGCGAGCCAGGAACGAAGAGGAGGAGCAGATGCCACCGAGAGGAAGACGGGGTGGGCCGCGCCGCGAGAAGCGCGCCGCCGTGCCCAGCGGGCAGGCACACATCCACGCCACGTTCAACAATACCATCGTTACCATTACCGACCCGCAGGGGAACACCCTGGCCTGGAGCAGCAGCGGCACGGCGGGGTTCAAGGGCAGTCGCAAGAGCACGCCCTATGCGGCCCAGCAGGCCGCTCGCGAGGCCGCCATCAAGGCCAGAGACCTGGGTATGCGGGAGGTGGACGTTTTTGTGAAAGGGCCGGGCCCTGGCCGGGAGGCGGCCATCCGTTCCCTGGTCGGCGAGGGATTGAAGGTGACTTCTATCACTGACGTCACGCCGGTTCCGCACAATGGCTGTCGCCCGCCCAAGAAGCGGCGCGTGTAACGATCGCCGATTCTCAACAGACCGCGGTTTGCTTCCGCTGGACTGTCAAGTCCAGCGGGAAAGCGGCGGGTCCTTCATTTCATTCAGGACAAGCTTGGCAGTCCGTCGTGAGCTTTTGTGATCTACCGCTTCTCAATTTATGGCGAAGAGGGATGAAGGTCGCCAAGCCGTAAACCTCTTCTGGTAAGCATGTAACAGGAGGATACCTTTGGCCAGACATACGGATGCAGTGTGTAAGCTGTGCCGGCGGGAAGGAGAAAAGCTGTTCCTCAAGGGGGAGCGCTGTCTGACGAACAAATGCGCTCTGGAACGGCATCCCTATCCGCCGGGAATGCATGGGCCGCAGGCCCAGTGGCGGCGCAAGACGTCAGATTACGCTTTGCAGCTGCGGGAAAAGCAGAAAGCCCGTCGTATCTACGGTGTGATGGAGCGGCAGTTCCGTCGCTATTTTCGCGAGGCGGAAAAGAGCGTTGGCCTCACCGGCCCAACCCTTGTCATCCTCCTGGAGCGGCGGCTGGATAACATCGTCTATCGCCTGGGCTTTGCCGATTCGCGGGCGCAGGCGCGCCAACTGGTCCGCCATGGCCATTTCGAGGTGAACGGTCACAAGGTGGATATCCCTTCCTTCCGCTGTAAGCCGGGCGATGTGATCACCGTCTGTGCCAACAGCCGGGGCAAGCGGTACTTCAAGGATCGCGCGCAGTTACTGGGGGACAGGCCGGTGCCCAACTGGCTCGTCCTCGATGTGGAACAGATGTCAGGCAAGGTGCTCAATATCCCCCAACGCGAGGAGATCGAGGTCGCTTTGCAGGATCAGTTGATTGTGGAGTATTACAGCCGCTAGCAGCGCTTTGGAGCACATTGGGCCTGCGGCCCAAATTCCAAACCGCAAAGTTCAAAGCTCAAAAAGGGTTTTGGGTTTTGGATTTTGCGTTCTGGACTTTTGGGGCGAAGCCCTCCGCGCTCAAGGAGGGGAACCTTGTTGGGTTTCGTATTGCCAAAGGTTGAATGTACGGCCAGTTCTCAGAACTACCGCCGTTTTGTGATCGGGCCGCTGGAAAGCGGTTATGGGATCACCCTGGGGAATGCCTTGCGTCGCGTCTTGCTGTCTTCTTTGCCCGGTGCGGCGGTGACTTCCATGCGCATCAGCGGTGTCTATCACGAGTTCTCTACCATCCCGCATGTCAAAGAGGACACCACCATGCTGATCCTCAACGTCAAACGGCTGCGCTTTAAGTCCAACTCGGACAAGCCGGAGACGGTGCGCATCGAGGTGCGGGGTGAGGGGCCTGTCACGGGGGCGGATGTCATCTGCCCGCCGGGTGTGGAGGTGGTCAACCCCGATCTGCTGCTGCTTACAGCCGATTCCAGCGAAGCGGACCTGGACATCGAGATGGCCGTGGAGCGGGGCCGGGGCTATCTGTCGGCGGAAGAGCGGGACAAGAGCAAGATGGCTCTGGGCGATCTCCCCGTAGATGCCATCTTCAGTCCTATTCGCCGCGTCAGCTACGAGGTGGAACGGGCCCGTATAGGCCATCAGAGTGGCTACGACGAGTTGGTGCTGGACATCTGGACCGATGGCACCATCACGCCGGAGGAAGCACTGCGTCAGGGCGCCCACCTGCTCGTGCAACATTTCATGCTGATCAGTGGCACGGAGCCGACTCCGCCGGCGGAGATGCCTGAAGCTGAAGAGGGCGTTCCCAGCGCTCGCTATGATCAGGACATTGACGTTCTGGGGTTAAACGTACGTGTCTATAACGCCCTGCGCCGGGCAGGCATTACCACCGTAGGCGAGGTCTTGGAGAAACTGAAGGCAGGAAAGGAAGAGCTGCTCAGCATCCGCAATTTCGGTGAAAAGTCGCTGAACGAGTTACGGGAGCGCCTTATAGCTCTGAATCTCCTGCCGGCGGGCGAGCCCCGTGAAGAACCTGAAGAAGAGGCCGGGCCGGAGGTCGAGGGACGAGAGGTGAGGGGCGAGGAGCCGGAGGCAGAGGTCATCGAGGAAGAAGTGGAGCCTGAGGCAGTCACGGCTGTTGCTGAGGCGGAAGAAGAGGCCGAAGAGGAAAGGGAAGTCCCTCTCAGCGCCGAATTGGCTGCGGCGTTGCGCCGGGCAATGCTGAGGGGCGGCGAGGAGTAACGGGAGATAGGGGGCATGAGACATCAAGTAGCTGGACGCAAACTGGGACGCTCCACAGGGCATCGGCGGGCCCTGTTCAGAAACCTGACCACGGAACTGTTTCGCCATGAGCGGATCAGGACGACGGAGGCCAAAGCCAAAGCCATCCGCGCCCAGGCGGAAAAGTTGATCACCGTCGCCAAACGGGGACGACGGGCCGATGGCAACTCCCTGCACGCCCGCCGCCAGTTGGCCGCGGCGCTGAATGACCCTTTGGTAGCCAGGAAGGTGTTTGACGAGTTGGCTGAGCGCTTCGAGGAACGGCCGGGTGGATATACGCGCATCCTGAGGTTGGGTCTCCGTAAGGGCGATGGGGCCAGGATGGTCTTGATCGAGTTGGTGGAATAGCAGTAAACGTAAAGCGTGAGGAGCAAGGGGCAAGGATCGCCCACAAGGGGCTATGCCGGACATCGGACGGGCCAGGTATCGGGCGACGGTCGAATATGACGGCACCGACTACTATGGCTTTCAGGTGCAGGCCGACAGGCCGACGATCCAGGGAACCCTGGAGCACGCGCTGGCCGATATCGCCGGTGAGGCGGTCCGGGTCATCGGTGCCGGGCGCACGGATACCGGTGTGCATGCGTTGGGTCAGGTGATCGGCTTCCGCCTGGCCTGGCGTCATTCGGTGGAGGATTTGCAGCGAGCGCTCAATGCGCGGCTGCCGGAGGACATTGTCATTCGCCAGGTAGCGCCGGCCGAAGAGGGGTTTCACCCCCGCTTCAGCGCTCGCAGCCGGGTGTACCGTTACACGGTGCTGAATCAGCCGTTGCGTTCGCCGCTGGCGCGGCGTTTCGCCCATCAGGTGGCCGAGCCGTTGGACCTGGCGGCCATGAACGCGGCGGCGGAGGCGCTGGTCGGCTGGCACGATTTCGCTACTTTCGGCAACCCGATGCGAGGCGAGAGTACCGTGCGCCAGGTGATGCGGGCGGGCTGGATGCCGGCGGGCAACATGCTCTTCTTCGACATCGAGGCCAATGCCTTCCTGCGGCGCATGGTGCGCACCCTGGTGAGCGCCCTGTTGCTCATAGGTCAGGGCAAGATGGGGGTTGAAAGCATGGCCGCTTTGCTGGCGGCGCGGGAGCGGAGACAGGCTCCGCCGCCGGTTCCGGCCTGTGGGCTTTGTCTGATGCAGGTGAAGTACTGAATCGCCATGCTCAGGGGAATCACGGGGCATGGAAATGTGAGGGGCTACGGTGAGGACTTATTCAACGAAAGCTTCGGACATCGAACGAGAATGGTGGGTGGTGGATGCCAGCGGCCAGACGTTGGGCCGTCTGGCCACCAGAATTGCCACCATCCTGAGGGGCAAGCATAAGCCCGAATACACACCGCACATGGATTGCGGAGATCATGTCATCGTCATCAATGCCGACAAGATCCGGGTCACCGGCCGCAAGTTGGATCAGAAGGTGTACTATTGGCATTCGGGCTATCCGGGAGGGTTGAAGAGCATCAGCCTGCGGGATCAGCTTCGGCAGCACCCCACGCGGGTCATCGAGGCAGCGGTGCGGGGCATGTTGCCCAAGAACCGCCTGGGGCGGCGCATGATCAAGAAGCTCAAGGTGTATGCTTCCGATACGCACCCTCACCAGGCACAGCAGCCCAAGGTGTTGGAGTTGTAGACGTAAGTTGTTTGTCTGCCCAATCAGAGAGGAATTCACGTCATGTCGGTCAGGTACTATGAGGCGGTAGGACGCCGGAAGACATCCACGGCGCGGGTGCGCCTGTACCCGGGCACGGGGAAAATCTTGGTCAACGACAAGGAGCTGGAGGAGTACTTCCCCCGCTTGCGCGACCGGCGGCATCTGTTAGAGCCTTTGGAGGCTACCAACACCCGCGAGAGTTTCAACATCACCGTGCTGGTCAACGGGGGAGGCATTGCCGGTCAGGCGGGCGCGGTGCGTCATGGCATTGCCCGGGCTCTGGTCGTTGCCGACGAGAATCTGCGCCAACGGCTGCGTCGTGGCGGCTTCCTGACACGCGATGCGCGCGCCAAAGAGCGCAAGAAGTACGGCCTCAAGCGGGCGCGCAAGGCCCCGCAGTACACCAAGCGCTAGCCGCCAGCGTTCGGCGTTCGCTGCTGGTGCGAGTTTGAGGCAATGAGGCGACGAGGCAATAAGGGCATCCCACCCCTGTTGCCTCGTCGCCTCGTTTGCTCGTTGCCTCTTGCCCTTTAAGGTTTTGGGCTTTGGGTTTTGAACTTTGGGCTTTTCGCTATGTCTCGTATTGGCATCTTGACCGTCAGTGACCGCAGCTACCGGGGGGAGCGAGAAGACCTCAGCGGGCCGGCCATCCGCGAGGTGGTTTTGGAGCGGCTGGAAGGCGCGCAGGTGGAGTTAGAAGCAGTGGTGCCCGACGATTTCGACATCATCCGTGGCACGCTGCTGGTGTGGGCGGATGAGGTAGGGCTGGATCTCATCCTGACCACCGGGGGCACCGGCTTTGCCCCGCGCGACGTGACCCCGGAAGCGACCCGTGCCGTCATCCGGCGCGAAGCTCCCGGCCTGGCCGAAGCCATGCGGGCGGCCAGCCTGCGGGCGACGCCGCACGCCATGCTCAGCCGGGCGGTGGCCGGCATCCGCGGCCGCACGCTGATCGTCAACCTGCCCGGCAGCCCCAGGGCGGTGCGCGAAAACCTGGCCGTCATCCTGCCGGCGCTGCCTCATGCCCTGGCCCTGCTGCGCGGCGAGACGCCGGACGGATAGAACCGCAGTGAGGCAACGAGGCAATGGGGCAATGAGGCAACGAGGAAATAAGGGCATCCCGCTCTTATTGCCTCGTTGCCTTATTGCCTTGTTGCCTTTAAGACGGGTTGCGCTCGGCGATCAGGCGCAGCCCATCCAGGGTCAGCCAGGGCTCAACGACCTCGATCTCCGACGTGAGCGGGGCAATGACCTGCGCCAGCCCGCCGGTGGCGATGACCGAAGCCCGGCCTCCCAGTTCGCCGCGCAGCCGCCGGATGAGCCCCTCCGTCAGCCCCACGTAGCCGAAGATCAGCCCCGATTGCATGGAGTGCACGGTGTTCTTGCCGATGGCTGCTGGCGGCGCGGTCAACTGCACGCGAGGCAATTGTGCCGTGCGGCCAGCCAGCGCGTCGGCGGCCAGGCTCAGGCCCGGAGCGATGGCCACCCCCAGGAATTCGCCCGGCTCGGCCACGGTGCTGAAGGTGGTCGCCGTGCCGAAATCCACGACGATACAGTTACGGCGAAAGCGGTCGTAGGCGGCGACGGCATTGGCGATCAGGTCGGCCCCCACCTCCGCCGGGTTGTCGGTGCGGATGTTCAGCCCGGTGCGTACGCCGGGGCCGAGCACCAGCGGTGGGCGGCTGACGTAGCGCTGGCACAGCTCGCGGAAGACGCCCGTGAGCGGCGGCACCACGCTGCTCAGGATCACCCGTCGGATGTCCGTCAGTTGGATGTCCCGGTCGCGCAGGAATTCCTTGAGCAACACGGCGTACTCGTCGGCCATCTTGTCCGGCACGGTGCGCATGCGCCAGTGGGCCACCCACTGCCCCCTGTGATGGATGCCGAACACGATGTTGGTGTTGCCGATGTCAACGCACAACAGCATCGTCTTACCCTCCGTTGTGGCGGTTTCAAACCGCCTGGGGCGGTTTGAAACCGCCACCTACCTGCGGTGTGGGTCCAGATGGTCGCGCAGACCATCCCCCAGGAAATTGAACCCCAAGACGGTGAGGCCGATGGCCAGGCCGGGGAAGATGGCCAGCCAGGGCCCCCGGTCCATGAACAGCCGTGCCTCCTCCAGCATCCTCCCCCAACTGGGCAGCGGCGGCTGGGTGCCCAGCCCCAGGTAGCTCAACGAGGCCTCGGACAGGATGGCCGTGGCGAAGCTCACGCTGGCCTGCACCAATAGTGGGGCCAATCCGTTGGGCAGGATGTGCCGCCACAGAATATGCCAATCTGTCCCGCCCACAGACCGCGCCGCCTCCACATAGCCCTCCTCCCGTACCGCCAACACCGAGGCCCGGGTCAGCCGGGCGAAGATCGGCACGTTCACCACCCCGATGGCCAGCATGGCGTTGACGTGCCCTGGCCCCAAAGCCCCGACCACGGCGATGGCCAGGAGGATAGCCGGGAAGGCGAACAGGGCATCCATCAGCCGCATCAGCACTTCGCCCAGCAACCCGCCGTAGAAGCCGGCCACCGCCCCGATGACCACCCCTCCTCCCAGCCCGATGCCCACCGCCACCGCCCCCACGCTGAGGGCGATCCCCGCCCCGCCCATCACCCGGCTCAGGATGTCCCGCCCGTACTGATCGGTGCCCAGGGGATGGGCTGCGTCCGGCGGCCGGAGCCGGCTGGCGATGTCCATGGCCGTCGGGTCATGGGGAGCGGCGCAGTAGCCGAGCAGGGCGACCGCGCTCATCGCCAGCACGATGACCACACCCCACACCAGAAGCGGGCTGGCCCCCTGTAATGCGGAATGCGGAATGCGGAATGCGGAATGCTTCCGTCCCGGTTGGAAACCTTCGGCGATCAAACGGGGTCTCTTCACCTTGGGCGGAGACCCTCGGCGATCAAAAGTTTGAGCTTTGAGCTTTGAGCTTTGAGCTTTCAACTTACTTGTTCTCCAGCGAGATGCGCGGGTCGAGCCAGGCATAGGCCAGGTCCACCAGGAAGTTGATGACCACCACCAGGGCAGCGATGAACAGCACCAACCCCTGGATGAGGGGCAGGTCGCGGTTGTTGATGGCGAAGAGCACCAGCCGGCCCAGGCCCGGCAGGGCAAAGACCTGCTCGACGACGATGCTCCCCCCCAGGAGGAAGCCCAGTTGCAGGCCGAGGACGGTTACGGTGGGGATGAGGGCGTTCTTCAGGGCGTGGCGGAGGATGACCTGCGCTTCGGAGAGGCCCTTGGCCCGGGCGGTGCGGATGTGGTCACGGGTCAGCTCTTCCAGCATCGAGGCCCGCACCAGGCGGGCCAGCACCCCGGCCATGGGCAGCCCCAGGGCCAGGACGGGCATGGCCAGGGTGCGCAGCGCCCCCAGCAGGCTCTGACCCCAGGGCACATACCCGCCCGAGGGCAGCCACCGCCAGCTCAGGGCAAAGAGGAGAATCAGGAGGATGCCGATCCAGAACGAGGGCAGGGCCAGCCCCGCCTGGGCGAAGACCAGCACCCCGTAGTCGAGGGCGCTGCGCTGGCGGACGGCGGCCAGGATGCCGAGGGGCAAGGCCAAAAACACGGCCAGGATCAGCGAGAGGAAGGCCAGGGAGAGGGTGACCGGCAGCCGCCCGGCGATGAGGGCGGCTACCGGCCGGCCGTGCCGCAGCGAGACCCCCAGGTTCCCGCGCAGCACCCCGCTCAGCCAGCTCAGGTATTGCAGGGGCAACGGGCGATCCAGCCCCAGTTGCGCCCGCAGCTCGGCCAGGGCCTCGGGCGGGGCCTCAGTGCCCAGGATGAGCTGGGCCGGATCGCCCGGCACCACCTGCACCACCACGAAGGTGACCAGGGAGATCAGGAACAGGGTGAGCAGGAAGGATGGAAAACGTCTTAACAAGTAGGTGCGCATCGTCCCATAGGCAGGCAACGAGGCGACGAGTAACGAGTGATGAGTGACGAGTGTCCCACCTTACTTACCTCGTTGCCTCACTGCCCCATTGCCCCATTGCCTCATTGCCCCATTGCCTCATTGCCTCGTTGCCTCATTGCCTCATTGCCTCATTGCCTTGTTGCCTCGTTACTCATTGCCCGCCTCTCCATACCGTCCGCAGGTCGTAGATGTCAATGGGGTAGAGCTGCCAGCCCTGGACCTCCTCTCGCAACCCCACCGAGGAGAGAGGGGCCAGGAGATAGACGGCCACCGCGTCGTCGGCCAGGATGCGCTGCATCTCGGCGTAGATCTGGCGGCGGCGGGCCGGGTCGGTGCTGACGGCCCCCTCCCGCACCAGCTCGTCGTAGTGGGGGTTGTGGTAGTTCATGTAGTTCTCCTTGCTGTCGCTGACGTAGCGGTTGAGGAAGGGGTCGGGGTCGAGCCGGCCGGTGTGGCCCAGGGTGGTCAGTTCGTAATTCCGGCCGAAGTATACCTGCTCCAGGTAGGTGGCCCACTCGATGGTCTCCAGCCTGGCCTTGATGCCCACTTTGGCCAGTTGGTCGGCGATGACCTCGCCGTTGCGGATGTGGAAATCGTAGGGTTGGGGCAGGGCGATGGTGGTCTCGAAGCCATCGGGGTAGCCGGCCTCGGCCAGGAGCGCTTTGGCCTTCTCGGGGTCGTAGGGGTAGCGAGCGGTCAGGTCCACGTAGAAGTCGCTGATCGGGGGCATGTGGCTGCCGATGGGTACCCCGATTCCCCACTGCGCCCCTTCGATCACCGCCTGTTTGTCAATGGCGTGGTTGAGGGCCTGGCGCACCCGCAGGTCGTCGAAGGGGGGGCGGGCGTTGTTGATGGCCAGCAGTTGGATGCCGTTGAACGGCTGCTGGATGACCTGGAGGCCGGGCTCATCCCGGAGGCCGGCGATCTCCTGGGCTGGCACCTCGGGCACCACGTCCACCTCGCCGGTCTTCAGGCTGATCAGCCGGGCAGCGGGGTCGCTGATCACCCGGAAGGTGACCTCGTCCAGGTAGGGCACGTTGGGGACGAAGTACCTGTCGAAGCGGCGCAGCTTGACGTGGCTATCGGGCACCCATTCCACGAACTGGAAGGGGCCGCTGCCCACGGGGTGGTCGCGCAGGGTGTCGGCGGCTTCCTGGGGGACGATGGCCGTCCAGCCGTAGGCCAGGTTGGAGAGGAAGGCAGCCTGGGGCCGGGCGAGGGTGAAGACCACGGTGTGGTCGTCGGGGGTCTCGATGGCGGAGATGATCTGATAGTCCTTGGCGCGGGGGCTGGCCGTTTCGGGGTTGAGGATGCGCTCGAAACTGTACTTCACGTCGGCGGCGGTCATCTTCCGCCCGTTGTGGAAGAACACATCGTCGCGCAGGTGGAAGGTCCACTTCAGCCCATCGTCCCAGGTCTCCCAGGAGGTGGCCAGGTCGGGCTGGATGCGGCTCTGGGGGTCCACCTGCACCAGGGTGTCGTAGAGGTTGCGGGTGATCTGGAAGGTGGCGGCAGCCACGGTCTTGTGGGGGTCGAGGCCATCCACGTCGGCAGCGACGGCCACGGTCAGAGAACCGCCCTGCCGGGTGGCGGGCGTGATGGTGGGGCCCGGACCGGCTGGAGTGAGAAGCGGGGGCGCGCAGGCGGTGATCAGCCCTGCCAGGATCAGCATCAGCAGGGCTAGCCTTGCACTGAGCGGAGCGAACGTGCCTGCACTGAGCGGAGCGAACGTGCCTGCACTGAGCGGAGCGAACGTGCCTGCACTGAGCGGAGCGAATGTGCAGAGAGTGTTTCGGGCATTCATTTCGGTACCTCCTCGGTGTGTGATGAGTGAGGGCCGGAGGGCAGGGAAAAGGAAGCCCCTTGGGGCGTGCCAAGGGGCAGGTGTTGCTCACCTTGCTCGTGGCGGATTGTCAAATCCGCTACGAACCGCCGGATCTAGCGATCCAGCGGGAGCGAAATGATGGTGAGGATTCCCGCCGTCTCGGTCGCCTCGGCGATCCAAGCGACTACAGTTGTCTGCTGTTCCCGCTGGATTGCCAAATCCAGCGGGGATGGCCTGGAGCTCACCGCCGCCCTATGCGGTCGGTGGCGTTTATACTATACTACGGATGGGCAAAAAGGTCAAATCAGGCTTTAAGGAGTTGCCCAAAAGCGAGATGAAGGTTATAATGGACCGGGTTTGTCCTCCCAGTCTCCCTCACGCTGGGCAATTCATCGGCCGGTCAGGAAGCCGGCCGGGAACAGAGGAGGAGAATCGGCCATGAGACCACGCTCCACATACCGCTGGTTCGTCGTTTTCGTCTTCTTTGCTTTCATGCTGCTCCACCAGTCCGACAAGCTCCTGATCGGCCCCCTCACCACCCCCATCATGGAGATGTTCCGCATCAACGAGGCGCAGATGGGCGCGGTGTTCACCGGCGCCCTCATCGTGGGGGCGGTACTCTATCCGCTGTGGGGCTACCTGTACGACCGCTACGCGCGCTCCAAGTTGCTGGCCCTGGCTTCCTTCATCTGGGGGGCCACTACCTGGCTCAGCGCCATCGCCCCCACCTACCGTTCCTTCCTGGCCACGCGGGCGACCACGGGGATTGATGACTCCAGCTATCCCGGCCTGTACAGCCTGATCTCCGACTACTTCGAGCCGCGCATACGGGGGAAGATCTATGGGCTGTTGCAGCTCACCGCGCCGCTGGGCTACATGCTGGGGATGATCCTGGCCTTGCTCTTGCGCGACACGATCGGTTGGCGGGGCGTCTTTTACCTCACCGGCTCGCTGGGGGTGCTGCTGGCCGTGGTGATTTTCTTCGGCGTGCGCGAGGCCCCGCGCGGCCGCAGCGAGCCGGAACTGGCCGACCTGGAGGAGATCGGCGTCTACCGCTTCGACTGGAAGATCGCCCGTGGCCTGTTCCGCAAGCGCAGCCTCGTCCTCCTCTTCGTGCAGGGGTTCTTCGGCGTTTTCCCCTGGAATGTCATCACCTACTGGTTCTTCCGCTATCTGGAGGCGGAGCGGGGCTACACGTCCGATGCGGTGATGGTGACGATGGTCACGGCGGTGTTGGTCTTGGCTTCCGGCTACTTCATCGGCGGGGCGTTGGGCGATTTCTTCTTCCGGCGCATGCCACGCGGCCGCCTGATGGTGGCCACGGTCGCTGTGCTCCTGGGAGCCATCCTTCTCCTCCTCACCCTCAACGCCGTGCCGGTGGCCAACAGGGGCCTTTTCCTGGTGATGCTGAGCATCACGGCCCTGTTCATCCCCTTCGCCTCACCCAATGTCGTCTCCACGATCTACGACATCACTCTGCCGGAGGTGCGCAGCACAGCCCTGGCCGTCCAGTATTTCATCGAATCGGCCGGCGCGGCGCTGGCGCCTCTCCTCGCCGGCCTGATCGCCGTGCGCTCCTCTCTCAAGGATGCCATCCTGATCATCTGCGTCTCCGCCTGGCTGCTCTGCTCGCTCTTCTTCGTCTTCACAGCCTACTTTGTCCCCGAGGATATCCGGACACTGCGTCAGCAGTTGCAGCAGCGGGCGGAGGCAGAGAGAAGCAGAGGAGCAGGGGAGTAGGGGAGATGGCAGCAGAGAAGCAGGTGACTTCAGAGGAGCGGTACGCTGGGAAGGCTTACGAGCATGTCATCACCCTGGCCCGGACCATCGGCGGCCGGGGAAGCTGCACGCTCGAGGAGCGGCAGGCCGCCGCCTACGGCGCTCAGCAGATGCAAGAGTTGGGCGTGGGGCAGGTGCGTCTGGAGCCGTTCCGTGCCGCGCCGTCCACCTACCGCCCCTATGCGCTGGCCTTCATCGCCGCGCTGCTGGGGACGAGCGTAGCCTGGCTGGGCGGGCGGATGGCCCTGATCCTGGCCGCGCTGTTGAATGCTTTGGGGGCCTGGGCCATGCTGGCGGAGAGCGATTTCTCCGGCAACTGGACGCGGCGGCTGCTGCCTCGCGGCAGGAGCCAGAACGCGGTGGGGGTCGTGCCTGCTGCCGGGAAGCCCGCCCGCCGCGTCGTCCTGGTTGCCCATCTGGACACGCATCGCACGCCGATTTTCTACTCCTCGGCCGCCTGGCAGCGGCTGTTCAGCGTCCTGGTGGGGTTGGCCTTCGTCAGCATGGCCGTGAGCGCGGTGGTCTACCTTGCCGGAGCCATCAGCGGCTGGGGCGGGGTGCGGTGGGTCGGCCTGGCGATGGCGCCCATGGAGCTCTTTGCCCTGGCCATGAGCGTGCACGCCGACCTCACCCCCTTCTCGCCGGGGGCCAACGACAATGCTTCCGGCGTCGGCTCGGTGCTGGCCCTGGCTGCCCGCCTGGTGCGGGAACCGCTGCGGCACACAGAGGTCTGGCTGCTGCTGACCGGCGGTGAGGAGGCGGCGTCCTACGGCATGGCCGCCTTCCTGGATGCCCATGGCGATGAGCTGAGGGAGGCGGCGATCATCAACCTGGACCAGGTGGGGATGGGGCAGGTGAGCGCGCCGGTGCCCGAGGGGCTCATCATCCGCCGGAAACCGCATCCGGAATTGCTGGCCCTGGCCCGGCGGGTGGCGGAAGCGCATCCGGAGCTGGGCTTCCGCGAGCACTTTGGCGCCGCCTACACCGACGCGGCGGTGGCCCACAAGCGGGGCTTCAGAGCGCTCTCGCTGGACGCCATGCCCGCGGATGGGCCCACGCAGGTGCACTGGCATCAGATGTCGGACACGCCGGAGCGCGTGGAGATGGAAGCGCTGCGGGATGTGCACCTGTTCGTGCGGGAGATGCTTCAGGCGCTGGATTCCGGCGAGTGACGTCTGAGACGACGATTGGTGTGGTTGACCCGGCGATGATCTTGTGGTATACTCTTTTGGGCAATAACGCAGGACTCACTCGTCATGCTGAAGCGAAGCGAAGCATCTCGGCGTGCGAAGGAGACTCTTCGCTGCGCTCAGAGTGACTTTTTGCAGTACTGTCTTTTTTGGGGAGCGAATGAGCGATGGAAGAGTATGGTGAGTACAAGAGGCATTGGAAACGAAGAGCCGAAAGAGAGCGCCGAGAGAGGAAAGCGCTGGCCGCTGAAGCCAGGGCTGAGGCTCGCAAGTTGGGCGAGTTGCTTGTCCAGGAGTTCGGGGCGACGAGGGTTTATCTCTTCGGTTCCCTGGTACGAGACGGTGCCTTCCACGGACGGTCGGACATTGACCTGGCCGTCGAAGGCATCGCCCCGGCGCAATTCTTCAAAGCCGGGGCTGCTCTGGCCAGGGCCTGTGGTTATCGTTATCGGGTTGAACTGGTTGAACTGGAAACCGTGGGACAGGGGATGAGGAACTTGATACTGACTGAAGGGGTGGTTCTCTATGACCGAACTGGAAATCCGCCGGCTCATTAGCGAGATTCGGGATGAGCTTTCCGCGCTGGCGAAGGTCAGGGCGTTGCTGGAGGAAGCTCATAAGCGGTTTGCTGAGCACGCCCCCGGGTCTTTGGAGCTCGGCGGTATTGCTTTGCATCTGCATGCCTTCTACAACGGCGTGGAGAACATCTTCCGGCGTGTGGCCCTGGAGCTAGGCGAAGGACTCCCAGGCGGCGAGGATTGGCATTCACAACTGCTCAGAAACATGGCCATGGAAATACCGCGGGTCAGACCCAGGGTGATCAGCGAGGAAACGCGGGATAGGCTGGAGGAGTTTCTGCGCTTTCGCCACGTGGTCCGTCATGCTTACGGCCACGAGTTGAAATGGCGATGGCTGCAAGAGCTGTTGGACGGCTTCGGCCCCGCGTACACAGGATTCGTTGAGGATAGCGAGGAATTCCTGCGCTTCCTGGAGGTCATGGCCGAGGAGTAGGCGCTTCCATGTCTCAGGCGATCAGCCCGGGTCTGCTTCGCCCAGGACATCCAGCAGCGCCGTCAACCCCAGGAGGTAGCTGCGCCAGCCGAAGCCGCTGATCTGCCCCACGCAGGCCTGGGCGATGAGCGATTGGCGGCGGAAGGGCTCGCGGGCATGGATGTTGGAAAGGTGTACCTCCACCGCCGGCAGCCCCACGGCGGCGATGGCATCGCGCAGGGTGACGCTGGTGTGGGTGTAGCCGCCAGGATTGATGAGCAGCCCGTCGGCCCAGCCTGCCGCCTCGTGGATGGCGTCAATCAGCACCCCCTCGTGGTTCGACTGCATGATGCGCAGCTCCGCCCCTCGCTCGGCAGCATAGGCTCGCAATCGCTCGTTGATCTCCTCCAGCGTGACCCGCCCGTATACCTCCGGCTCGCGACGGCCTAGCAGGTTCAAATTCGGGCCATGAAGCACCAGGATTCGCCGCATCTCTTCCCCCCTGCCACGCAACACGTGTTGCGTTTATGTTTCCCTCAGCGCTTCCAGAACGGCCACCACATCATCCCGTGCTGCTTCGTCGGTCACAAACACCTCGCCGATGCGTCGGGGCAGGACGAAGCGCAGCTTCTGGCCGCGCCGCTTCTTGTCGCTCTGCATCGCTTCCCAGACGGCCGCCGGTTCGACATCTGGCAGGCCCATCGGCAGCCCCAGCCGCCCCAGCAATGCCGCCAGGCGGCCCGGCAGCGCGGCATCGCCGCAGCCCAGGGCCACGGCCAGCCGCGCCGCAGCGATCAGGCCGATGCTCACCGCCTGGCCGTGGGGCAACGTGTAGCCGCTCAGCCGCTCCAGGGCGTGGCCGAAGGTATGCCCCAGATTGAGCACCGCCCGCCGTCCCCGCTCCAGCGGGTCCTCCTCCACCACACTGATCTTGACGGCCAGGGCATGGCGGATGATCCAGGGCCAGTCCCAGGTCTCGTAGGGCAAGATTTCATCTTGCCCTACATCTGTAGAAACTTTTTCCAGATGCTCGAACAGCTCCGGGTCGCCGATGATGGCTGCTTTGACGACTTCCGCCAGGCCGCAGCGCAGCTCTGCCATCGGCAGCGTGCACAGCACTTCAGGGTCAATGACCACCAGTGCCGGCTGTTTGAACGCCCCCACCAGGTTCTTGCCCTGCGGCAGGTCCACGCCGGTCTTGCCGCCCACGCTGGCATCCACCATGGCCAGCAGGGTGGTGGGCACCTGCACGAGGGGGACGCCGCGCAGGTAAGTGGCAGCGGCAAAACCGGCCACGTCGCCCACGACGCCGCCCCCCACTGCCAACACCGTCCCGTTGCGGTCCAGGCCGCCGGCGACGAAGCCCTGGTAGAGCGCGGCCACCGTGTCCAGCGTCTTGTGCTGCTCGCCATCGGGCATCAGGCAGACGAAGGAGGCCAGGCCGGCGGCCTGTAGCGCCGCCTCCACTCCCTGGCCGTAGCGCTGCCACACGGTGGGGTTGGAGACCACGGCCACCGGGCCGCGCAGCCCGGCTTCCCGCAGCCGCTCGCCCAGGCGGGCCAGCAATCCGTGGCCTAAACGGATCGTGTAGCTGTCGCCGGGGACCCGCACGGGCAACACGATTTCAGCCTCTCCCCGTCCCTCCAGCCACGTCCGCCATAGCTCGATCACCCGATCCGCCGCCTCGTTCGGGGTCAGCCCGGTGGTGTCCAGTCGGGCCGGCATGGCGGCATAGGCTTCCCGACGCTGTTCGAGCAGCCGTTCGATCTCCGCCCGCCGGTCGGCCACCTCCAGCAGCGGGCGGTCGTTCGCCTCCGCCAGACGACGCAGCATCTCCTCCACGCTACAACTCAGGCAGATGACCAATCCGCTGGCCTCCATGCGACGGCGGTTGGCCTCGGGGATGAGCGCCCCGCCGCCGGTGGCGATGACCAGGCCACGCCGCTGGCTCAGCTCCCGGCAGTGCTCGGCTTCCAGGTGGCGGAAGGCGGCCTCGCCCTCTTCGGCGAAGATGGCGGGGATGGGCTTGCCCGCCCGCCGGGCGATCACCTCGTCCATGTCCACGAACTCCCGCCCCAGCCGCCGCGCCACCTCCCGCCCCACGACGGTCTTGCCCGTGCCCATGAAGCCGGTGAGGATCAGGTTGCAGGCTTCGCCCTGAGGGCCTCCGCCGAGGCGTCGGCCGAGGCGCTCAGCCCGAAGGGTTGCAGGTTCCAGGTTACAGGTTTCGGGTTGTCCCATGTGCCTTCATCTCGCTCAGGCTGTCGCCGCCCAGTTTTTCCAGGAGGGCGTCGGCCAGCACCCAGGCCACCATAGCCTCGCCGACGACGGCGGCCGCGGGCACGGCGCAGACGTCGGAGCGCTGGTACTGCGTCGTCGCCGGTTCGCCCGTGCGCAGGTCCACTGAGCGCAAAGGGGTCACCGTGGTGGGGATGGGCTTCATGGCCGCCCGCACGATGATGGGCTGGCCGTTGGAGATGCCGCCTTCGATGCCGCCGGCGCGGTTGGTGGAACGTGGAACGTGGAACGTGGAACGTGAAACGTGATCCATGATGCGTGATGCGTGATCCGTGATGCGTGATGCGTGATCCGTGATGCGTGCTGCGTGCTGCGCGGTTTGTGTGAGGAACTCGTCGTGCACCCGGGTGCCGGGGAGGCGGGCGTTCTCGAAAGCGGGGCCGATCTCCACGCCCTTGATGGCGGGTATGCTCATGACGGCGAAGGCCAGCCGGGCGTCCAGGCGGCGCTCCCAGTGGACATAACTCCCGAGTCCTGGGGGCACGCCTGTGGCGATAACGACGAAGACCCCGCCCAGGGAATCGCCTGCTTCCCGCGCCGCATCAATGGCCTCGCGCATCCGTTCGGCGGCGGCCTCGTCGGGGCAGCGCACGTCGCTGGCCTCGGCCAGAGCCCAGAGCTCGTGGGGCGGCAGGGCGGGGATTTCGGCCACCACGTCGCCGATTTCGGCCACGAGACTGCCCACGGAGATGCCGAATTCGGCCAGCAGCAGCTTGGCCACTGCGCCTGCGGCCACACGTGCTGCCGTCTCGCGGGCGCTGGCCCGCTCCGAGACGGGGCGGGCGTCGTCGAGGCCGTACTTGACCATGCCGGCGTAGTCGGCGTGGCCGGGGCGGGGCACGGTGAGCGGGGGAAGGTCGCGATCCCGCCAGTTGGCCCAATCGCGGTTCTCGATGCGCAGGGCCAGCGGTGCGCCGGTGGTGCGCCCCTGCCACACCCCACTCAACACCTCGGCGCGGTCCTGTTCGATCTGCATGCGGGCGCTGCGTCCGTAGCCCCCTTGCCGCCGCTGCAGGTCACTGTGGATGGCTTCTTCATCCACAAGGAGCCCGGCCGGCAGCCCTTCCACGATGGCCAGCAGACATGGCCCGTGCGATTCGCCTGCGGTCAGGAAACGCAGCATCTCGTTCTGCCTTCCCTCGTCATAGGCACGCTGACTCCACAAACAGGACAGTGAGTTACGAAGCAAGTGATCGGATGTCCCGCGTGATCATAATGCGTCGCTCACTTCGAGCATAGAGGAGCAACTCCGAATCCGAAGCTCTGGCCAGTCCAGCTTCTCGAACCCGCAACACGTCGTGATTCAGGGAGCGAAGAAAGTCTACGGTTACCTGATACACGTCTTGATCTGCCAAGAACCTCATGGGATGGCCAACTCCGCCAGGTGCACTTCCTCGGCCTTCACGATGTCCATCGCGTACTGAACGCAGGCTTTCACGTCCTCAACAGTGATGTCCGGGTAATATCGTGTGACAATCTCCTGGAATGGAAGGCCGGCTTGAACAAGCTCTAGAACGCAATACACGGGGATTCTGGTTCCAGCGATGCATGGTTGCCCGAAGTGCACATTGGGGTCGATAGTGATACGATATGTGGTCATAGTAGCAGTCTTCCTTGGTTTGGTTGTGCCAGACTGATCTCCAGGATGGGGAAGTCAGCCTCGATGGCGCGCCGGCCGCGCCTCGCCCTGGGTGCTTCACGGTCGAGAGGTAAGGCAAGTTGCACAGCTTCAGGTGCTGTTGTTGCTTCAGGCTGCTCGAACGCCATTTCTTAGCTTCCTATCAGTGTGCCTGCAAATCCTCTAGCGTGTTAACAGTTGCTTCGCCGCAAGGCGGGTTTACCGGCTCAATGATTATACTACACTGCCTGCATCGGGACAATTCTGCGCTTCACCCGCTGTCAGAGCTCGCTCGCAGGCTGTCCACATCGCCTCCAGCGGCGGCGAGTGGCCGGTCCACAGCCTGAAGGCCAACGCGCCCTGATGTACCAGCATGCCCAGCCCGCCGATGGCCTGCGCGCCGGCCCGCCGCGCCTGGCGCAGCAGTCGCGTCTCCGGTGGGTTGTACACCAGGTCGAAGACGGTCAGGTGCGAAGGCAAGGGCAGTTCATCAGGCCAGGGGGAGTGCTCTGCATCGGGCCACATGCCGACGGACGTGGCGTTGACCAACAAGTCGGCACGAACCGCCTCTTCGACGAGGGCGTCGCGGTCAAGGAGACGGGGGCTGAGGGAATTCGGGGGAACTGCAGGAGCCAGGTGCTGGATGAGCGCTTCGGTTCTGGATAGGGTGCGGTTGAGGACGGTCACCTGGGCGCCGGCTGTGGCCAGGGCATAGGCGACGGCCCGCGCTGCGCCGCCGGCACCGAGCACCAGCGCCCGTCGGCCACGGGGCTCGAAGCCCGCTTCCTGCAAGGCGGCCAGAAAGCCGGCCCCGTCGGTGTTGTCTCCCACCAGCCGCCCCTCGCCCACGACGAGGGTGTTCACCGCCCCGATGGCCTGCGCCACCTCGGTGATGCTGTCGAGATGGGGCATCACTGCCTCCTTGTGCGGCACGGTCACGTTGGCCCCGCGGAAGCCGAGGGTCAGCAGGCCACGCAGCGCGGCCTCCACCTGGCCGGGAGGTACGGGCAGGGGCAGATAGACCCAGTTCAGGCCCAGGGCGGCGAAGGCGGCGTTGTGCATCGTCGGCGACAGCGAGTGCTCCACCGGCCAGCCTATGATCCCCAACAACTTGGTCTGTGCATCAATCTCGGTCACCTGGCAATCCCTCCCAGAGATGGCCATTCGAGGCATCAGCAGGCCCTGTTTTGAGTTTTGAGCTTTCCCCCCAACCGGCGCAGTGTCTCGACGAATCCAGGGAAGGAATCGGCGATACATTCCACGTCATGCACCCGCGTCTCTTCCTCGGCCAGCAGCCCGGCCACGGCCAGGGTCATGGCCAGCCGGTGATCGCCGTGGCTGTCCACCTCGGCTCCCCTCAGCGGCGTCGGCCCCCGCACGACGAAGCCATCGGGCCGGGCTTCGATCTGCGCCCCCAGCTTGCGCAGCTCGGCCACGGTGGTGGCGATGCGATCGGTCTCCTTCACCCGCAGCTCGGCGGCGTCACGGATCACCGTCATGCCTCGCGCCTGGGTGGCCACCAGGGCCAGCAGTGGCAGCTCGTCAATCAGGCGGGGGATGATGGCGCCACCGATCTCCATCGCACTCAGTTCGCCGGCCCGTACCCGCAGGTCGGCCACCGGCTCGCCGCCGCAGTCGCCCTCGTTTTTCACCTCGATGTGAGCACCCATGGCCTTCAGTACCTCCAGCGCGCCGGTGCGCGTGGGATTCACCCCTACACCCGCGATGGTCACCTCCGACCCTGGCACCAGCGTTGCGGCCACGATGAGAAACGCCGCCGACGAAAAATCCCCCGGCACGACGATGTCCAATGCCTGCAATCGCTCCCCCGGCTCAATCCGCAATCCGCAATCCGCAATCCGCAATCCGCCCCCCATAGCCTGCAACATGCGCTCCGTGTGGTCGCGCGTCGGCACCGGCTCGCGCACCGTCGTGGGGCCGTCGGCGTACAGCCCGGCCAGCAGGATGGCCGATTTGACCTGCGCGCTGGCTACCGGCAGCGTGTAGTCAATGCCGCGCAGATGTCCCCCCTCGATGAGCAGCGGCGCGTGGCCGTCGGTGTCGGTCACGCGGGCGCCCATCTGCCGCAGGGGGATGGCGACGCGGGCCATAGGCCGACGGCTGAGCTGGGCATTGCCGGTGAGCACGCTGCGGAAGGGCTGCCCGGCCAGGATGCCACTCAGCAGCCGCATCGTCGTCCCCGAACCGCCACAATCCAGCGGCCCCTGCGGCGGATGCAGCCCATGCAATCCCCGTCCGTGCACGATCAACGTCACCCCCTGACTCCCCTCCCCCGCGTAGGGGGAAGGGATGGGGGAGGGGGTCTCGATCTTCACGCCTAACCCGCGCAGGCAGCGCAGGGTGGCCAGGCAATCGGCGGCCGGCAGAAAGCCACTTACGCGGCTTTCCCCCTCGGCGATGGCTCCCAGCAGCAGCGCCCGGTGGGAGATGGACTTGTCTCCCGGCACCCGCACCCGGCCGCGCAGCGGGGTGCCGGATCGTACGCTCAACGAACTCATGGGAACATCCTCAGCCGTTCCCGGCGAATGCGGCTCAGCGCGGCGCCCATTTCCTCTTCGTCGCCGCTTTCCACCAGGCGGGTCAGGCGGGTCAATTGCGCTGCGTAATGCCGCAGCGCCTTGAGCACCTCCGCCCGGTTGGTCAGCAGGATGTCCGTCATCATGGTGACGTCGCTGCCGGCCAGTCGGGAGGTGTCGCGGAAGCCGCTGGCCACGATCTGCCACGCTGCCGGGTCGGCAGAGGTGGTGGCGTCGGCGGTGGCCACGAGCGCACAGGCCAGCAGGTAGGGCAGGTGGCTGAGGGTGGCCACCAGATAGTCCTGGCGGTCGGCTTCGAGCACCAGGGGCTGGGCACCGACGGCTTCGGCCAGATGGCAACCCAGGGCCAGCGCTGCCGCCGAGGTGCGTGGCAGTGGGCAGAGGATAAAGGTGCGCCCCTGGTAGAGCGTGGGATCGGCCGCTGCGATGCCGGACACCTCCTTGCCGCACATAGGGTGTCCGCCCAGAGGCTGGACGTGGTCGGGCAACCGGGCCATGGCGGCGACGATGTCCGCCTTGGTGCTGCCCAGGTCCATCAGCAGACACCCTTCCGGCAACAGCGGGCCGATCTCGGCCAGTTGCCGCAGGATGACGCGCACTGGCGTGGCCAGCACCACCACATCGGCCTGCCGTACGCCTTCGCCCAGCTCCGTCGTGCCTTCGTCAATCAGGCCGTGCTCCTGTGCGGCCTCGATTGTCTCCTGGCGGCGCGCCACGCCGACGACACGGCGGCACCGGCCGCGCAGCGCTCCGGCCAGCGAGCCGCCCATCAGCCCCAAGCCTACGACGCTCACCTGGGCGCTGGACAGGTCATTCACACGCATCTGTCCCCTCCTGAGGGTTCGAAGGTTCGAAGGTTGAAGGTTGCGCCGTCTTTTGAACCCGAGACCTGTAACCTTCGAACCTGCAACTTCTACAGCGTCCGCCCCACAGCTTCGGCTACTCGACGTAACTCGGTCATCAACTCGGCGAAGCGCTCCGGCTTCAGCGATTGTGCGCCATCGGAGAGGGCTTGCTCGGGATGGTTATGCACTTCGATGAGCAATCCGTCGGCGCCGGCGGCGACGGCGGCCCGCGAGACGGCAGTTACCAACTCCCACTTGCCCGTGCCGTGGCTGGGGTCCACGATCACCGGCAGATGGGTGAGCTGCTTGAGCAGGGGGACGGCGTTGATGTCCAGCGTGTTGCGGGTGTAGGTCTCGAAGGTGCGGATGCCCCGCTCGCAGAGCATGAGCCGTTCGTTGCCCTGGGAGAGGATGTACTCCGCCGACATGAGCAGTTCCTCGATGGTGGACATCATGCCTCGCTTCAAGAGCACCGGCTTGTGCGCCTTGCCCACGGCCTGCAGCAGGGCGTAGTTCTGCATGTTGCGGGCACCGATTTGCAGGATATCGGCGTAGGTGCCCACCAATGGTACCTGATCCGGTGACACCACCTCGGTGACCACCAGCAGACCGGTTTGCGCACGTGCTTCGGCCAGGATCTCCAGGCCTTCCAACCCCAACCCCTGGAAACTGTAGGGCGAGGTGCGCGGCTTGAAGGCGCCGCCGCGCAGGATGGTCGCCCCGGCCGCCTTGACTGCCTGCGCTATCTCCAGCAGTTGTTGACGGCTTTCCACGGCGCAGGGGCCGGCCATCACGACCACCGCTTTGCCTCCGATGCGGATGCCGTTGAGAGAGACGACGGTATCCTCCGGTTGGAAGTCCCGGCTGGCCAGCTTAAAGGGGTGCAGGATGGGCACGATCTTTTCCACGCCATCCCAACGCACGATCTGCTCCTTATCCAGGGGTCGTTCGTTTCCGATGATGCCGATGATCGTGCGTTCTACTCCCTCTGAGAGATGAGTCCGGAACCCGAGTTGCTCGATGCGGGCGATAACGTTGGCGATCTGTCGGGCTGTGGCTCCGTGCTTCATGACAACGATCATAGCGATCCTTCCTCCTCAAGTGGTGTCGTGGCCGCTGGATACGAGCCCAGCATCTTGACGAAAGAGGCCCGGCGCAGCAGGCCCAGCAGGGCGGCCTCGCAGGGCGGGTCCTGCCAGTGCCCCTCGAAATCCAGGTAGAAGAGGTACTGCCAGGGCTGGTTGCGCCGCGGTCGGGATTCGATCTTGGTCAGGTTGATGTGGCGGGCTGCGAACTCGCCCAGGCAGCCGTACAGCGCTCCCGGGCTGTGGCGGACGGCGAAGATGAGCGAGGTTTTGCTGCGCTGGGCGCGGGGCGGGTCCTCCGTGCCGATGACGAAGAAGCGGGTGTAGTTGAAGGGCAGGTCGGCGATGTCCCGGTCGAGGACCTCCAGGCCGTAGAGTTCGGCAGCCAGGGCACTGGCGATGGCCGCCGTGCCCGGCTCCGGGTGCTGGGCCAGGTCGCGGGCGCTGCCGGCGGTGTCGAAGCTTGGAACTGGCTCCAGGCCGTGACGTAGCAGGTATTGCCGGCATTGCTCGAGGGCCTGCGGGTGGGAGCGAGCCCGTTTGAGCTCGCTTCTCTTCGTGCCCGGTGGCGCCATGAGCATGTGCCGCACGCGCAGGATGACCTCGGCCTGCACGCGCAAGTCATGGTCCATCAGCAATTCATAGGCGTGGGTCACCGAGCCGGCGATGGCGTTCTCCACGGGCAGCATGCCGTGGTCGGCATCGCCGCGCTCCACAGCTTCAAAGACGTGAGCGAGGGTCTGGCAGGGCAGGCCGTCCGCTTCGGGGCCGAAAAACTGGCGGATGGCCTCTTCGGAATAGGCTCCTGGAACTCCCTGGAAGGCGACCTTCATAGGCTCTCTCCTTTCTGTAACCGCCCTGTTTGGCCTGGATCGCCAGACCCAGGCCGGGAACACTCAACTCTGCTCGAACATTGAGGATTCAGCCCTTTCCGACAGGTCGGGGCGGAGGCCCTTCGCTTCTCGGAGATAGACATGCGCTATCTCGGAGGCGGCCCTGTCCGTGTTCCAGTGCAGGAGGACGCGGATGCAGCGGGGCAGCCCGCCGGGCACGTTCATCTCGTGGGCACACAACAGCGCCACGTCGTTCCAACCCAGCTCGCGGGCGGCGCGGGCGGGGAAGGCGGCGTTGAGGTCAGGCGTGGTGGTGAAGATGGCGCTGGCCAGGTCGGCGGGGTTCAGGCCATTGGCGGCGACGAGCGCCTCCAACAGCTCGCGGGTGGCGGACAGGATGGCTTCGGGAGTATTCGTTTCGGCGGTGGTGGCACCGCGGACGCCTCGGCAGGGCATGGTGGACCTCCACAAACGAAAAAGCGTGGGCCCTATCGGCACCACGCTTGACCATCATCTTCGACTTGGGGTGGGGACTACACTGTTCCCTCCGGGCGAGCGTGCGGCGACGGGCCAGACCTTACCAGGCTGGCAAAACCAAAGTAATAATAGTAGGCCCGCACGGACACGCTCGATGCAGAAGACAAGTGAAATGCTCCTATTGAGATAATGCCAATGTTACCACGGAATCCTTTTCTTCTTTAGTTTCCGCTAACTTGTTTTGCCACTACATGTAGTAGCTTTGTTGATTCAGGCTACCGCATGTAGTAGGTCATCGGAGCGCAAAATGGCCCAAAATGGCTCAAAACCCCAACTTAGCGGAAAGTAGAGTTTCTTGTCAAAATTGCGATGTGCGCCTGAGCAGCGACCCTTCAGGAAGCGGTCGTTTCTTCTACCCCTGGCGATAACAATCCCTTCGTCTTCAGTATCTCGTGTACTCATTCCGCCAGGTACGGCACTCAACCAAGTCCCTGAACTGCCGTTCGTTTAGCCTCAATTGCTGGCGAATGAGGTCAGGTAGTCGGCCCTTCAGTTCTCCTCTCTTGTGGGGCACTTTACTCCAGAGGATAACTTTCCCTTCCCACCGGAAAAAGGCCAGGGTATCTCGACCCTCGCGAATGTCCATTTCCAGCTTCTCAAATGCCCGCAGGGCCTCTGTTACCTTCATGGCTACCCCTTCTATACTTCACTGACAATGTCTTTTAGGTAGCCCCATACTTTTTCCGGCAAGGTTCCCAGTCCTCCCGCACTCTCCTTTAACTCGAAGTATAGATCAGCTACAGTCTGACGTAAGTCCTCCAAAGCCTCGCTTTCCGTGTCACCGTAGCCAAAGAGATCAAGGTCGAAGGATTGAGCAATCACCTGCCCGTTGTCACGCTCCAGAAGCACGGCCAGGGGCTCTTTCAACCGAAGACGAGGCTGATGCAAGCTGTACAGCAAGATCAGCTTGCGGCTTTCCCATCTCCGCACCCCCTCCAGGCGCTGCAGAAGCTCCTGGAATTCCCGCACCGGCAGCACGACCACCGGTTCCTGGATGGTTAACGTCGTTGCTGTATCGGGCATCTTTTCCTCTCCAATCTCCATAAGACCATCTGGCTCCTTTCCGCCGCTCCTGGTGGCCAATCTCGTTTCATCATAGCACAAAAGCAGCTTATTGTCAAAAGAGTGTCTTGATCAGCCCTGTCGTCCTCAGTAATGGGTACACGGTGTCGCAAACGGCGTACCATCGTGATAGATGTTTGCCCAGGCATAAACTGGCCAGAAAGTGACATCAAATGCAAGGGCCAAAGGCGCCCAAAACACCTCGGGTTCCACAAACTTGCCACGAGCCGCTTGCGCCTCCCTGCACACCGCCAGTTCGTGTTTCCACTTGAAGTGAAATCCAAAACCGAGGCCAAAGTAGGCGAGGATGAGTGCCAGGAGGATAAGCAAGGGTCTGGAAGCAATTTTGCGAATATGAAAGCAGCTCCCAGTTTGCATAATGTTCAACGGCGCCTTTTTGCTCATCATTGTCCTCCTTTAGCACTTGGCCATTTAATCAGACCTGGTATTATTCGTCGCTGACCTTTTCCATTCAGTCGGCGGTCTTGCCGTCGAGCCGTTCCACAATGGCGATGTGCGTCATGGCTGTGGTCGCTCGAATGTTAGCCAGCGGTTGGAATGGTAAGTTCATAGCCTGTTGCGGGCTAGAACAGTCTCGAGACCAGGATGGACAAGCCGAACAGCAGCAAGCCGGAAATCCCGAAGAGGGCCATGAGGTTCTTGCCATGAAAAGTGTCTGTCGTCCAGAGTTGGGCGCGTTCGGCCGGGTCCAAATGGACTGGTGGCCAGGCGATGGTGCGCTGGCCGTATCCCTGGAAGGATATGAACCCGATTGCGATCATGATGACAGCGGCCCAGAAAAAGCCATCGCTGAATTGGGTGGAAGTTTTCCACCCCAGCGCTAAGCCGATGATGGATACAAAGATACCGGAAACGAGCGAAAAAAGGATGGCGCCGATCAGGATGCGCAGGATCCTGCTTTTCATGGCACTCTCCATACAATCCAAATAGTCATGGGCACCGTCCCAACTGGTTGCTAGCAAAAGATGGTTCGCTGACCGATTAGTGGGAGGCCGGGCTGTTTGCGTCGGCTTAGTTGGGAGGCTGGGCTGTTAGTGTCTGCTGTATGCCGACCGTCTCATCATTGCTCAAAGGACAGGCCAGGAGAGAGCAAGAATGATCAAGGGGAGAAGGTAAACACGTCGTTTCATCGCGCTCTCCGATTGAGGCAGTGTTCAAGCGGCATAACGGCATGCCGCTCAGCCGCAGCCGCGACTTGAAAGCCGCGCTTGAGGAAGTGCCGATAGTGCATATAGCCTTCAAATTCCGTCCCATCAACTAATATGCCCTTATAGCCTTGCGAACGCAAAAATCCTACAAATTCCTGGAAGAGCAGATGCATCCCTCCTTTGCCCCGGTGGTGCTGTTGAACCCAGTCGCAGTAGATATAGGCCATCCCGTCCTCGATTTCATAGGGAACCAACGCATGACTGCTGGAGGCCCAGTAGATATGGCCGATGACGTTGCCATTTTCATCCAGGAGGTGAAATCCTTCAACGTACCTCCCCAGGTTCTCGGCGAACCACTCTCTGCACAAGGGCAGACCATCCGCCCCAAATGGGATAGGACTTTCCGTAGCGCAGGGGTAAGCCTGCTGGACGTCTTCCGGTGCCTGAACACGCTGAATTTTCATGCCACGCTCTTCATGCAGAATCCTAGACGCGCCGCCCAACGGTTAGCGTGAGCCGCCGCGCCGCCCCATGCAAGACCTACCCCGCTACCCAACCAACTCCAAATGCAAATGCTCCGCTGCTTTCGAGCGCCGATAGGCGCGGTCAGCTCCACGCATTGTTGGACGGGCATCATCCGCCAAAGCGGCGAATGCGGAAAACACCTGGCGCAATCACAGCGAAGGCATGCGGCAGTTCCATGGCGTGCTGATTGACCGCAGAAGCAACTATCTCCGCCTTGCGGCTGGGCGACAGTCCTGCCAGGCGTATCAGTACAATCCCGTGCGGATGAAGGCGCCGACGAAAGACCATCTCTCCAAAATCCTTGTCGGCGGTCAGCAGCAAGGCGGCCCCTTGGTTTGCCGAGGCGAGAACAATATCGTCGGAAATTCCTGGCTCCATCTCGGCAACGTACCATACAAGATGACCGTCTTGCCGAAGGCGTTCTACGATTTGACGATCAACACTTTCGTCAGCCAAGAAATTCACGGCACCGCCTCGGCTATGGGGTAAACCACATCAGCTCGTAGAGCTTCTCTGGCAAATGCGATTGCCGCTAACACTGCCTCACGAGTCAGCCGAGGATGGGCATCAAGAATCTGTTCGACTGTTTCACCAGCCGCCAGTTTTTCCAAGATCAGTTCAACTGTGATGCGTGTACCCGCAATAACAGGTTTGCCCATCATCACGTTCGGATTGGATACAATCAATTGCTTCTCCATGATTCTTATCTCCATCATAACCCGTTACGTGGCGACCGCGCCCGCCCAACGGCTAGGTTCAGCCGCGCCGCCCCGCCGTCGTTGGCAAGGCACACCTGAAAAGCAGACACCTTCGCAGGTGCAATCACTTTGTTAATGCCGCAAGGGGCGGCGTCGGCTGCAACCAGTGTTGGGCGGCTCACATTTCCAATCCGACTTGGTACTCAAGGAAATTGCCCATACATTTTCGGTATCAATACAGGATATTCTATACGCTCATAGTCAATACTCAAAGTCTCAGCGATATGTTTCCGCAAAGCCTCTGTATCGTACAAAGAACTACTCCAAATATCT
>JARYMM010000033.1 GCA_029907105.1 Anaerolineae bacterium
GAGGGGGCGAAGGGGGTGAGGGGTGAGGTAACCAGTCCCAGGATGATCTGGCATAGGGCCTCAAATAGCCGCGCCCGAGCCTCTTCCGGCTCGCCCGTCAGCGGTGGCGGGAGGTCAGGGTACAAGGCGCGCAACTCGGGCAGCAACCGGGCCGCCTCGGCCAACCAGATGGGAGACAAGGAGAGGGGGAGAGGGGGTGACAGGAGAAGGTCTCCTTGTCCCCTTGTCTCCTTATCCCCCTGTCTCAGCGCCAAACGCAGGGCCTGGACAATGGGCTGATATGGAACCGCCTGCCCGCCCGGGTAACTGACCCCGGCCAGGACCAACGCCTGGCCGGCAAGGCCCGTGGCGAAATCTTGCATCAGCCGTGATTTGCCGATGCCGGCCTCGCCTGAGATCAGGAGCACGCCGCCGCGGCCGGATCGGGCATCGGCATACGCCTGCCGCAATCGGCCCAGCGCCTCCTCGCGGCCGACAAGGGGCGCCTTCAAGCCGGGCAAGGTGGCCCAGGTGGGCCTGACCGACAGATGCTGCGGCCGGGCAGGCCGGCCTTCCAGAACGGCCTGATAGACGGCCCGGGTCTCGGGCAACGGGCTGACCCCCAGCTCGCGCTCCAGGGCGGCCACGCAATGCTCGAACTGGCGCAGCGCCGCGCCCCGATCGCCCGCCGCGGCGTAGAGCTCGATCAGCCGACGGTGCACGTCCTCGGCCAGGTCGTCGGTTTCCAGGTAGCGCCGGGCATAGGCGATGGCGGCAGCGTACTCGCCCCCGGCCGCGCGCTCCTCGATCAGGGCCATCAGCGCCTTCAGGTAGAGCTCTTCGCAGGCGCGGCGCTCCTGGCCAGCCCAGGTCTCGAACTCGGCGCTCTCGGGCAGGAAGAAACCGGCCAGGAACGGCCCGCGGTAGAGGGCGACAGCGCGCTGTAAGCCCTCACCTCTCACCCCCTGCACCCCCTCTCCCCTCTCCCAATGTTGGGAGAGGGGAGAGGGGGTTGGGGGGAGTGAGGAGAGGGCAGCGCACAGCCCCTCGAAGGCTGCCACATCCGACCAGACGCGCGACGCGTCCAGCGCGACATGATCCTCAGTGACCGCAAGCAGCTCAGGGGCCGGGAGGGCGCGGCGCAGGTGGGTCAGCAGGTGGCTGAGGTTGCGGCGGGCCGTTGCTTCGGGGGTATCGGGCCAGAAGAGGAAGCAAAGCTGCTCGCGGGGGACGGGTTGCAGCCGGGCCGCCAGGCGATAGAGCAGGCCGCGAAGCTGACGTCGGGGGCAGGCAGGGGCCGGCCGGCCCACTCCACCGCCGGTGGCCCCAGCAGATAAACCCTCAGGGTCGGAAGTTCAGAAGGGAACTTGTCCTCGCCCCGCTCAGGCATTTCGGGATCCTCTGTCACCAACGGCGCCCATTACTGCACCCGCCACTTGCAAATAGAGTAGGGCAACTGTGGAGCAACTCCGCAGGAGTTGCTCCACAGTTGCCCTACTAGCGGCAGATAGACCGACAGGCCCACTTGCACCGTCCGGCTATCCGTTGCCGTGTTGCCATCGCTATCGCGGGCGACCAGGGTGATAACGTGCCGCCCTGGCGTCAGCGGCCCTACGCTCAGCAGGGCACCGTTGCCCAGCAGTACCTCGCCGTCGTACCATATCAGTGCCGCATCGGACAGGATGCCGTCTTCGGGGTCGTGGCCCTGGCCCACGAGCGTCGGCTGGTCGGTGGCGGTGTAGTGGGCGCCATCAACCGGCAGGCTGATAGTTGCCGTCGGCGGCCGGCGAGGGATGGTGAAGAAGCCGTCGGAGACGTCCTCGGCCGTGTGGAAACCGTCGCTGGCGCGCACCTTGACCAGGCACTGTTCGCCGCCCGCCAGGGCAGTCGTGTCGAAGGTGAAGCTGGTCGCGGTCAGGCCCGTGGTGAGCGGCATCCACGACGCGCCGCCATCGCGGCTATAGAGCACGGCGAAGCTGAGCGGGTCGCCGTCCAGGTCAGAGGCCGTCCAGCTCACCGTCTGCTCGCCATTCCAGTTCTCGCCGCCGTTGGGGCTGAGCACCTGCACGGTGGGCGCGTGCGCGCTGGCCGTGCGTTGGTCGAGCACCTGATCGCCATATTTCAGCAACACAGTTTCGGTGCCATCGGGCCAGGGCAAGGTGAAGGCAAACGCGGCCGTGGTCGCGCTGCCCGGGATGTCCGTATCGAAGCTGACATCGAAGCAGTTGTGCTGCAAGGTGCTCCCGTTGCCGGCGCGGAACTCCAGGCAGAAGGTCTGGCCTTCGGGCAGTTGCGGCTCCTGAGTCCGGGTCACGCGGTGGAGCGGGTTGAGCTCACCGCTGGCCTGACCCTGGTTCAATGAGACCAGGCCCGAGGCGATCACATACGCGCCGGCCGCGGCCGGTTCCTCTCGCAGCACACGCTCCCCCGTCTCACTGGCCGTCGGCGAGGTGTAGTAGCCCCACGCCTGGTATTTGCGCCAATAAACATCCAGGTCGGCCCACGCCTCTCGCTCCAGGCGGTTGGCGCACATCACCTCCAGCATGGTATCCGGCTTCACCAGACGGTTAGCCACGTCGAACCCGCGACCGCCCAGACCGATGTCGCATTCACCATGCCGGAGTCCGTAGTTGTGCTCCAGCTCATGCGCCAGGGTGCGGCGATAACGGGACGTGCTCGGATCGCCGTCGGTGTCGTTGCCCCAGGCGTTGTGGGACGGGCTGGTCATGCTGGCACCGACCTGGCCGTAGCCGTTGCCACAGAAGGCCTGGCTCGGCAGCCAGCCATAGAGATGATCGGGCCGGGGGTCCATATCCTCCCGCAGCTCTGCGACACGGCTCATCAGCCGGCCGGCTGCTGCACACGGCGCGTCCACGTAGCAACAGTCGGCGTTGAGATCCTCGGTCCAGTCTATGGTCGGGAGGCCGGAGTTGTAGTAGGTCACGTAATCGGGCCGGAGGGGCCAGGTGGCCTTCAGAAACCAGTCGGCGGTGCGGATGCGGGTCGAGGGGTCCTGGGGGCCGGTGTAGCCTGACGGATGGTAGTGGACGGGCACGTAGGCGATGGAGACGCGGCGGGCCAGTTGCCGGAAGGAGACGGTGCGGATCATGCCGCGGTTGTTGTCGTAGTTCGTTTCGGCCACCCGTAGACCCAGTAGCCGGCCAGGTCGGGCTCAGAGTTGGGCCGCCAGGTGAACAGCATGGCGGTACGCTCGGGCAGGGTGCGGGGGCAGGACAACTCCGCAGGAGTTGTCCTACTGCTCGTCACTCGGCTCAGTTTCGGGATATGTCACGCGGTCGCAGGTTGTGTCAGCGAGGGTGGGGCGGGAGAACCGCAGGGCGGTGGCGGCGAAGTCGAGGGCGAAGGTGACGGGTGGGACTGCCGGCGGGACCGGCGAGGCGCGGGCAAACCCTCCGCCAGCCAGAAGAAAAAGCGCCAACAAACTTGCAACCCCCCAGCGCTTCATAGCACACCTTCACACGCAAGTACGCTCTGCCCTGACAGTATTGCCGCGGTCTCTCCTGAAATAATGTTACCCTGAATGCAATGAAGGGATCCCTTCCCCCGTCGTGGCGCGCATCACGCGCATCATATTGATTGACGACTCAAGGGCCGAAATCGGTGCTACTCTCCGGCACTCAACATCCCGGTGCGTAGCAGAGGCGCATGGTCTTGGGGTGCGAGGCACGCACTTCGTCCAGCCGGCTCAGCGGCGTGGTATGTGGGGCGGTATGTAGCAACTCCGGATCCTCCCGTGCCTCCTCGGCAATCTTCAAGAGCGCCTCGGCGAAGGCGTCCAGCGTCTCCTTGCTCTCCGTCTCCGTAGGCTCGATCATCAGCGCCTCGTGCACGATGAGTGGGAAGTAGTTGGTGGGCGGATGGAAGCCATAGTCCATGAGCCGTTTGGAGATGTCCAGCGCCCGCACGTCCGGTGCGCCCTCGATGCGCCCCTCGACCACGAATTCATGCATGCAGGTGCGGTCATAGGGCAGCGGGTAGACGTCACGAATGCGGCTGAGCAGGTAGTTGGCATTGAGCACGGCGTTCTCGGCCACCCGCCGCAGCCCTTCAACCCCTAACATGCGGATATAGGTGTAGGCGCGCACCAGCACGCCGAAGTTGCCGTAGAAGCTCTTCACCGGGCCGATGCTCCTGGGCGGCATGTACAGGTCGAGGAAAGGGCCTTCTTCGTCGTAGTGTTCGGCGACGATGGGTCCGGGCAGGAAGTCGGCCAGCTCGGCGGTGACGCCGACCGGACCGGAGCCCGGCCCGCCGCCACCATGCGGCGTGGAGAAGGTCTTATGCAGGTTGAAGTGCAGCACGTCGAAGCCCAGGTCGGCCGGTTTGCAGATGCCCAGCAGGGCGTTGAGGTTGGCCCCATCGCCGTAGACCAACCCGCCCGCCTCATGCACCCGCCGCGTCACCTCCAGCAGGTGCTCGTCGAAGAGGCCCAACGTGTTGGGGTTGGTGAGCATCAACCCCACCACGCGGTCGTTCAGGTGAGCCTGCAAGGCCTCCAGGTCCACGTTGCCCCGGGCATCGGAGGGGATCTCCACCACCTTCAACCCGGACATGCTGGTGCTGGCGGGGTTGGTGCCGTGGGCCGAATCGGGCACCAGGATCACGTCCCTTTGCCTCTCGCCGCGCTCGTAGAGAGCCTTGCGCATGATGAGCACGCCGGTGAGCTCGCCGTGGGCGCCGGCGGCCGGCTGCAGGCTGATGGCCGGAAAGCCGCTGATCTCGGCCAGGAACCCCTGCAGCTCGTACATGAGCGCCAGCGCCCCCTGCACGCTGTCCACCGGCTGGAGGGGATGCACCTGGGTGAAGCCGGGCAGGCGGCACATGGCCTCGTTCACCTTGGGGTTGTACTTCATGGTACAGGAGCCCAGGGGGTAGAAGCCGGTATCCACAGCGTGGTTGAGCTGGGAGAGGCGCACGTAGTGACGCACCAGGTCCACCTCGCTCACCTCTGGCAAGGGCAGCTCTTCCCGCAGATAGCCAGCGGGCAACTCCGCCCGCGGCACGTCCGGCTCCGGCAGCCGGCAACTGCATCGCCCCGGCCTGCTGATCTCGTAAAGCAAAGGTTCGGTCATCCTCCCACCTCCGCCAGTGCGGCCACCAACGCGTCTATCTCCTCCCGGCTGTTCATCTCCGTCACGCAGACCAGGAGGCCATCAGCCAGTTCGGGGTAATCCCGTCCCAGGGCGTAGCCGCCCAGGATGTCCCATTCGTCCAGGAGATGATGCAACGTCTCCTCCACCGGCCGCGGGCAGCGCACCACAAATTCCTTGAAGAAAGGCCGCCGGCCCACGACCTCGTAGCCGGGCAGTTGGGCGATGCGGTCGGCCGCATAGTGCGCCTTGTGGTAGCACAATTCGGCCACCTGGCGCAAGCCCTGCCTGCCCAGGGCGGCCAGGTAAATGCTCGCCGCCAGCGCACACAACGCCTGGTTGGTGCAGATGTTGGATGAAGCCTTCTCGCGGCGGATATGCTGCTCGCGCGTGCTCAGGGCCAGGACGAAGCCGCGCCGCCCCTGGGTATCCACCGTCTCCCCCACGATGCGACCGGCTACACTGCGCACGTATTCCTTGCGTGTAGCAAAGAAGCCCAGATATGGCCCGCCGAAGCTGAGGGGATTGCCCAGCGGCTGGCCCTCGCCGACAACGATGTCGGCACCATAGTCGCCCGGTGGCGCAAACAGCCCCAGGCTGATGGGATCCACAGCCACGACCAGCAGCGCACCGCAGCCGTGTACGGCGTCGGCCAGGGCCTGCATCTCTGCCGGGCTGTAGAGCTGCCCCAGGGAATCGGGGTTCTGCACGATGAGGCAGGCGGTATCGCCGTCGCACAGCGCGGCCAGTTCCTGCGGACCGTGGCTCAGGTCCTCATCGCCGAGCAATGTCAACCCCATGCCCTGCGTGTAGGTGCGGGCCACGGCCCGGTACTGCGGATGCAGCGTCGGCGAGAAGATGACCTTCTTGCGCCGATGACGGCCCACGTTGAGCGCCGCGATCACCGCCTCGGCCACGGCGGTAGCGCCGTCGTAATGCGAGGCGTTGGCCACTTCCATGCCCGTGAGGGCACAGATCATGGACTGGTACTCGAAGATGGCCTGCAGCGTGCCCTGGCTGATCTCCGGCTGATAGGGCGTGTAGGCAGTGTAGAACTCGCCGCGGCTCAGGAGCTGATCCACCAGGCTGGGGATGAAGTGGCGGTAAGCCCCCGCACCCAGGAAGCAGGCGGTGTGGTTCAGGTCACTGTTGGTCTCGCTGAGCAAGCGCAGCTCTTGCTGGATCTCCAGCTCCGACAGCGGCTGCGGCAGCGAAAGCTCCGGGAAACGCACTTCCTCCGGCACATCGTGGAAGAGGTCTTCGATCCGCTCCACGCCGATAGCGGCCAGCATCGCCGCCCGGTCGGCATCGGTATGGGGAATATAGGGCATGGGCAACTCCTCAAATGTTACATGAGAATTTCAAAGATAGATGGTAACTACCTACCCTGTCACTGCGAGCGAAGCGAAGCAGTCTCCTGGAAGCAAAACAGGAGATTGCTTCGCCCCTTCGGGGCTCGCAATGACGCCAGCCCACCGCTATATCTCACGTTGCAAGGCCGAAGGTAGGCAGTTACCTCAGACCCCTCTGGCCCAGCAAACCTCTCAGACGCATTTCGCATCACAATGCAGGGAAGCGAGCGGGGTTCGAAATCGTCAAAGCGTCGGGACTCAGTGCCCTTCTTCCAACGTGGCCAAGTAGGCCTCGTAGGCCTCGGCATCCATGAGCCTGTCCAGATCGGCCGGATCGTTCATCTGCACGACGACCATCCAGCCATCGCCATAGGGCGACTGGTTGACCAGCTCTGGCTCATCCGTCAGCCGTTCGTTGACCTCGACCACACGGCCACTGACCGGGGCATAGAGGTCCGAGGCCGTCTTGACGGACTCGACGACGCCGAAGGGTTCCATGAACTGGACTGCGGTCCCCGGCTGCGGCAGTTCCACATAGACCACGTCGCCCAGTTGCTCCTGGGCATAGTCGGTGATGCCCACCGTGGCCCGGTCCCCTTCAATGCGCGCCCACTCGTGCTCTTTACTGTACTTCAGATCGGACGGGATGGTCATAGTGTGTTCCTCCTTGTGATTTTGTGTAGCTCCGTGCTGCGTAAACCATGCAGCATTTCAGGAACATGAAACCTGCAACCCCTCGGGCTGAGCGCCTCGGCCGACGCCTCGGCGGAGGCCCTCAGAGCTTGCCCTGAGTGAAGCGAAGGGGCGAAGCCTTCGAACCTGAAACCTCAACCCGGCAGCCCCAGCCAGTCCACCGGCCGGCCCCGCTTCTTGACCGGGAAACGGCTGAGGACGACGGCCTCATCGTGCAGCAGGACGCGGTCGCCCGGCTGCAGTTCCTGGGGGGACTTCTCCGGCTGTGGCCGTGAGGGCAGGTTGAAAATAGCGATGGGCGTGCCGGGCCGGTTGTAGCGCTTTTCCACGTAGGCCAGCCCCAGCAGATACCCTTCGCTATCCAGACTGCAACTGGTGACGTAGCCGATCACCTGGCCGCGCTTATCCGTCACCGGGTCGCCGGTCTTGGGCACCCGCACACCCTTCTCCCGCATGCGGAAGCGGATGACCGCCTTGCCGGTGTTGTAGCCTTTCTCCACCAGAGCCTGCCGGCCGATGAAGTAGGGTTTATGCAGCTTGACGTAAGAGCTGAAACCGGCCTCGATGGGGTTGATGTGAAACGGCCCGGCCAGTTCGTGGCCGTAGAGCGGCAACCCGGCCTCGGTGCGCGTGCTATCCCGTGCACCCAGCGCCGTGGGCTGCACGCCCAGATCGTGGCCAGCCTCGAGGATACGCTTCCACAGCGTCACCGCCTGCTCCGGATGCACGAACAGCTCGTAGCCCACCTCCTCGCCGGTGTAGCCGGTGCGGGCCACGATCAAATCCAATCCGGCGAAGCGGCCCTCCATCAGGAAAGTGCGGGGCAGCCTTCCCAGCGCGGCGGCGGTCGTCGCGTCGTCGGCCAGGCGTTGCAGAACTCGCATGGAGGCCGGCCCCTGCAACGCCAGGTCCACCCGCTGCCGCTCGCCGGAGGCAGGGTCCTTCAGGTGGCGCAATATGGCGCGGCCCTCCGGCTCTATCCGCCGTCGGCGGTCGAGGAGCACCCCACCATCGTTCACGGCATTGAGCCAGGCCCAGTCCTTGTCCTCGTTGACGGCGTTGACCACCATCAGGTACAGGTCGGGGGCACGGCAGTAGACCATGAGATCGTCAATGACGTTGCCGTCGGGGTCGAGCAGGTAAGCGTAGAAGGACTGGCCGGGGTCGAACCAGCGCACATAGTTGCTCAGCACCAGGTCGAGGAAACTGGCGGCGTGCGGCCCGGCGATCTCAAAGACGCCCATGTGGGCCACGTCGAACAGCCCCGCTGCCTGCCGCACGGCAGTGTGTTCCTCGCTCACCGAGGTGTACCAGACCGGCATCTCCCAGCCGGCGAAGGGGATGATCTTGCGCGAGTGTTGGCGGTGCCACTCGTACAGCGGCGTGCGTTTGAGCGGCGCATCTGCGGGCTCCTGCCAGCGGAACTCCGGCCGCTCGTCCCGCGGCGTGAGCTCAACCAGGCTCTTCTGTCCCACGAAATAGGGCTTCGTCAGCCGAAACAGCTCCCCGTGCGCCGCATACAGCGCTTTCCGGTCCGAGCTATCCCCACTCAGTGGCAAGTCCTCCCCTGCGATACTGTCCAGGAACGCCTCGGCCGCAGCGGTAAGCTCGCCCCTCGCCCCTCGTTGCCCCGTCCCTCGTTCCTCGTTGCCCAAATCTACCACCACCGCCGGCCCTTCCACCTTGGCGAAGATGTCCTCGGGATCGAAGAGCACATAGCCGTCGGCCAGGCCGCGCAGCCAGGCCTTCACCCGTTCGGCCCTGGCGTTGTGCACGGCCAGCAGGAAGCGATCGCGGCCGCGGCCATCCGGCTCCAGCCGCTGCACGAAGGCATCGTCCATGAGCTTGCCTTCCCGGTCCAGAAGCAGCGTGCGCTCGTGCTCGCCCACCGCCAGACGGGCCACATCATTGGTGCTGACCTGTTGCAGGAAAGGCTGCGCCCGCCAGCCGCTGATGGCCAGGACACGCCTCCCCTCGCCGTCGCCGGGATTTTCGGGCATGATGAAGTAGTGAGGGTAGCCGCTGCCCATAGGTGAGACCTCGGCGGGTGTGGCCGCAGCCAGCGCCGCCACCTTGCGTTTGACCTCCTCCAACACGTCCAGGTCAATCTTGCCCCGCGGCAACGTGCCGATGAGCCCCTCGTAGGTGAACGGTTCGATGTTCGTGATCACCTGGGCGATGCAATCGGCGATGATGTCCATCTCCGCCGGCCCCATGCCCCGCTGCGTGACCCAGGGGGTGCCCAGGCGCACGCCGCGGGCGGTGGCCGTGGCCTCGTCGCCGGGCACGGTGTTCTTGTTGGCGATGATGCCGCACAGCTCCAGGATGCGCACCACGATCTCACCCAACAGCGGAAAGCCGAATCTGCCAGTCATGTTCCGCAGGTCCACCATCAGCAGGTGCGTATCGGTGCCGCCGTAAACGAGCGGGATGCCCCGCTTCTGCAGGCTCGCGCCCAATGCCTGGGCGTTTTGCACGATGCCTTGCTGCAACTGGCGGAAGGCCTCGCTGCGGGCGATGTGGAAGGCCACGGCCATGGCGGCGAACTTGTTGGTATGCGGGCCGCCCTGGGCACCGGGGAAGACGGCGGCATCAATCTGTTCCGCCTTCTCGGCGTCGGTGGTCATGATCACCGCCCCGCGCGGGCCGCAGATAGTCTTGTGGGTGGTGAAGGTGATGACATCGGCGATGCCCACGGGGTTGGGATGGACTCCGCCAACCACCAGCCCGGCGGTGTGGGCGATGTCAGCCAGCAGATAGGCCCCCACGGCGTCGGCGATCTGGCGGAATTTCTGCCAGTCGGGCGCCCAGGGGTAGGAGGTGTAGCCGGCGATGATGAGCCGGGGCCGGTGCTCCAGCGCCAGTTGCATGATCTGATCATAGTCCAGCCGCTCCGTGCGGCGGTCCACGCCATAGGAGACGACGTGGTAACGCCGGCCGGAGATGTTGAATTCGCTGCCGTGGGTCAGGTGGCCGCCCTGGAAAAGGTCCATGCCCATCAAGGTGTCGCCGGGCTCCAGGAAGGCGTCGTAGACGGCCAGGTTGGCCGCCGCGCCGGAGAGGGCCTGCACGTTGACGAAGATGCGTTCAGCGGGCACCTGGTCGTTGGCGAAGAGCGCCGCGCAGCGCCGCTGGGCCAGCGTCTCCACGAAGTGCACGTAGTCGGCGCCTTTGTAGAAACGGCGGTCGGCATAGCGGCGGTAGTAGGCAAGCTGATGGTCAAAGTCCAGGAGCAGCTCTTCGTCGTCCTGGCACATGCGGGAGGGCGGGTAGCCTTCAGCGTAGATGTTGTTGAACACGGAGCCCAGCGCCTGGCGCACGGGCAACGGGCAGAACGATTCCGAGGGGATGAGGATGATGCGCCGCGCCTGACGCTCCTCCTCCAGACGGATGATATGGCCGAGATCGGGGTCCACGTCGGCGACGTCGGCGCCCCAAAAGAGTTCATGATAAGCTTTGTCTGGCATAATGACCAACCCCTGTGGTGGCTTTTCTCTCGCGCTGCTCATCCAGCCCGATAGGCGATTGTGGTCTCAGTGTACCACACTTGTCCGGCTTTGTCAACGCCACCCATTCGGGACTTGCGCAGCGATTGGGCGCAAGCCACAACATGTAGGGGATGGGAGATGAGCGAGGGGGTACCCCTCGTACTCCCCGGCTTCTGCTGCACAGGCCTATTCGCACGCCGCCGTTTCTGTTTGACACAGATGTGGCCTGCGGCTATAATCTGACCAGCGAAACAGAGGAGTGAACGAACATGGCCATCCGACCCGTGTTGACTATGGAAAACCCCATCCTGCGACAGAAGGCCAGGAAGGTGAACACCTTCGGCCCGGCCCTGCAGCGGCTGGTAGAGGATATGCTGGAAACGATGCGCGATGAGCCTGGCATTGGACTGGCCGCCAACCAGATTGGCATGCCGCAGCAGGTCATCGTCGTTGAACTGCCCAAGGACGAGGAGGACCCCCAAAGCGGCAGGACATTCGCCGTGGCCAATCCCAAGATCGTCCGGGCCAGCCGCGAGCAGGAAGAGATGGAGGAAGGTTGCCTCTCTGTTCCCGGCCTGGTGGGCGACGTCTGGCGCTCGGTGGAGGTCACCATCACAGGCCAGGATGTCCACGGCAAGAGGATACGGATCAAAGCCCGCGACCTGCTGGCGCGCGTCTTCCAACACGAGATTGACCATTTGAACGGCATCCTGTTCATTGACCGCGTGGAGAGCCCCGACAAGATCCGGCGCATCGTACGGCCAGAGGAAGCGAAGGCCGAGGAAGGGCAGGAAGAGGCCGCCCTGATCTGAGAGTTCGAAGGCTTCGCCCCTTCGCTTCACTCGGGGCAAGCTCTGAGGGCCTCCGCCGAGGCGTCGGCCGAGGCGCTCAGCCCGAGGGGTTGCAGGTTTCAACGTTTCAGGTTCCAGGAGTGACGTGAATCTGAGAACCTTCGAACTTTGGAACTTTCGGACCTTGAACTGAAGTGAGCATGGACTTCTACGAAACCATCCGCCGCCGCCGCAGTGTGCGCAGGTACAGCGATCAGCCCGTGCCTGAAGAGGCCATCACCCGCTGCCTGGAAGCGGCGCGGCTGGCCCCTTCCTGGCGCAACGGTCAGCCGTGGCGCTTCATCGTCGTGCGCGATCGAAACACCATCCGACGGCTGACGCGAGCCAACTGGGGAGCCGGCGCCATCAACCTGTGGCTGAAAGATGCGCCTGTGCTCGTGGTGGCCTGCGCCGACCCCCGTCCCAGCGGCCTCAAAGGCGATCAGCCCTACTACCTGGTGGACGTGGCCATCGCCCTGGAACACCTCGTCCTGGCCGCCACGGCCGAAGGCCTGGGCACCTGCTGGATCGGCGGCTTCAGCGAGGAAAAAGTGCGGGAGATATTGGGCATCCCTCCGCACATCCGTGTGGTGGCCATGACGCCCCTGGGCTATCCCGCCGATGAAAAGGGGTTATACGACCGATTGGCCGTCGTGGGGAAACGACAGACACGGCGACTGTCGCTGCAGGAGATCGTCCGTTACGAGAAGTGGTGAATAAAAGGCAAGGGGCTTTTACGTTTTACGCTTTACGTTTTACGTCGTAGAGCCCTCGCCAGCCGTTAAGCCGTACCTGCCACAGTTCGCCCAGCATGCGCAGCGAGTCCCGCAGCGGGCTGATGCGGCTCCCCTGGCCGTAGTACCAGTTAACCGGCACTTCCACGATGCGGTAGCCCCAGCGCCGGGCGATGAACAGCAGCTCCACATCGAACCCCCAGCCGCCCATGACCTGGGCGCTGAAGATGGCCCGCGCCGCCGGGCGCGTGAGACACTTGAAGCCGCACTGGGTGTCCTTGATGCCCGGCACGACGGTGGCCTGAGCGATGAGGTTGTAGACACGGCCCATCAGGTGGCGGTAGAAGGGCTCGCCATAGCGCTTAGCCCCTGGCGCCTCTCGCGAAGCGATAGCCACGTCGAAGTCCCTGAGCTGGGGTGGCAGGAACTTGGTCACCTCCTCGATGGGCACGGCCAGGTCCGTGTCGCAGATGTAGAGATACTCCCCCTGACCTGTCAGCATCCCCATTCTGACAGCAGCGCCCTTTCCCTTGGGACTGTGCAGCACCCGGATGTAGGGGAAACGAGCGGCATACCCCTCGGCAATCTCCGTGGTGCGGTCCGTGCTGCCGTTTTCCACGACCAGTACCTCGGCCGCGAAGGGCTGTTGATCGAGAAAAGCGGTGACTTTCTCCAGCGTGGTGGGCAGCCGTTTCTCCTCGTTGTAGGCGGGGATAACGATGGTCAGGAAAGGTTGGCCTGACGACTGGGTGTTTATGGATGTGTTCATATTCGTTGATGAGAGGGTACTGGTGATCAGGCACGGGTATCAGGTATTGGAGGAAGAGCACATTGCCGGCGGACGGCCAGGCATCAGCCGACCAGGTTCCACAGAGCCAACCCGGCGATGATCTGCACAGCCACGGCCCCGCCCCACAGCAAACAGGCGGCCAGCCGCTGGTGACGGTAGACCACCCCGCCCCAAAGCGCATTGACCCCCCAGGCCAGCAATCCGATGAACGGCAGCAGGAAAAGCCCCTGACGAGGCCCGACGCGATCGGGTTGGCCGGCAGCATTGAAATGCAAAGGCACCTGTTCGGGCAGGGCCGGAAAGCGAAAGCTCAACAAACCGAAGAGGGCCAGGCTGAACAACAGGCCCGCCAGCAGCAACCCCTGGCCCAGGCGATCCTGCCAGAAACGCCACCGCCACAGGCGCGGCCAGACCGGCTCGGCAGTCAAGGTACGCGCCGGGCCCAGCCGATGCCGCTCCTGCAAAGCCTCCAGAAAGCGCTCCGGCTCGGCCGGGGAGATGCCGCACACCCTGTCAGGGGTGACGAGCAGCAACTGCTCGGCCACCGGCCGCGTGGCATAGGAGAGCATTCGGCCCAGCGTGCTCTCACCAGGCACGGCGGCGTAGGGCCCAGGCCAGGGCCACCAGCGCCGTTTCTGTGAAGGCCCGCCGCGTACGATGCGCTCGATCTGGCCCATAGGCACCGGCTGGCGCAGCGGCCCCCAGACGATGATCACCCCGTCACGGGTCACCTGGTATTGCAGGCTGAAACAGCCCCAGGTGCGGTAAGCCAGGTACCCCAGCAGCGGCAGGCTGAGCAGGACAAGCAAAGCCAGCGCGAAGGACAACCCGCTGATGGGCAAGCTCAGCAGACCGCGCAGCAGCAGCGCGTCAATGGCCAGCAAGGCCAGGCACCCCAGCAGGCCATACCACCCTTGCCGGGTCCGTAAAGGCTTAAAGCTCACCAATCTACCAGTCTACCAATCTACCAGCACACTGGCGTGCACCAACGCTCCGCCAGGATCGCCAGATCCTGGCGAAAATCGGGGATCTGACGATCCCCCTCAGCGCAAATTTCCATCCGCTGAGTCTACCAGCACCGGCGTGCACCAATGACGATACTTCGGCTCCTCGCCTCGGACGATGGAGAAGTACAGCTCCCGCAATCGCTGCACCACCGGGCCAATGCGCCCGTCGCCCACAGGCCGATGCTCCACCTCGGTGATGGCCGCAATCTGCACCCCCGTACCGCAGAGGAACGCTTCATCGGCGATGTAGACCTCGCTGCGGTCAATCTCGCGCTCCACCGTCTCCAGCCCCAACTCCCGGCGAGCGAGCTCTATGACCGTGGCCCGCGTGATCCCCTCCAGGATGTTGGAGGTCACCGGCGGCGTGATGAGCACACCGTCTCGCAGCATGAAGAAGTTCTCGGCGCTGCCTTCGGAGATGTGGCCTGTCTCCGTTAACACCAACGCCTCATCGAAGCCGTTCAGCACGGCCTCGGTCTTGACCAGCGCCGAGTTGATGTACGCCCCGGTGATCTTGGCCCGGGCGGGGATGGCATTGTCATCAACCCGTCGCCACGACGAGATGCACACCCTGGCCCCCTCCTCCTTCTCCAGATAGCGCCCGAAAGGCACGGCGAAGATGGCGAAACCATCGTGCAGATCATGCAAGCGCACGCCGATCAGTTCATCGGTTTTGTAAGCCAGGGGGCGGATATAGACATCCTGCCGGTAGCCCTCCCTGCGCAGCAGCTCCACCGTGATCTCGCCCATTTCCTCCACGCTGTAGGGTATCTGGATGTGCAGGATGCGGGCCGAGCGGTGCATCCGCTCGTAATGTTCCTTCATGCGGAAAATGTAAAGCTGCTCCTGGGCTTCGTTCCAGTAGGCCCGAATCCCCTCGAAGCAGCCGGTGCCATAGTTGAAGGCATGGGTCATGATGCTGACCCTGGCCTGCTCGATGGGCACGAATTTGCCCTCGAAGAACGCGTAGTTGGCCACTGAACCTCCTTCCACACTCAAATGATGGTTTCGGCAACCTCTTGTAACCGGCGGCGGGAGGTGCGGCCACCCGGCTCCCGCGCCGGATAGCCGACGGGGATAAGCGCCACCGGTCGCAGGCCGGCGGGCAGGTTCAGCGCCCGCACCGCCGCCTGCTCGTCGAAAGCGCCCACCCAGCAGGCGCCCAGCCCCAACGCCGTGGCCGCCAGCAGAATGTGCTCCGTGGCCGCCGCCGTGTCCTGCAGGCAATACAACTCCACCCCTCGCCGTCCATAACGGCCGGCGGAGCGCTGCGGCTCGGCGCAGACGACGATGACCAGCGGCGCCTGGGCCACGAAGTATTGACCCCAGGCTGCTTCCGCCAGCGCCTCTTTGACCTCCGGCCGCCGCACGACGAAAAAGCGCCACGGCTGGCAGTTGCCGGCGGAAGGGGCGCGGATGGCCGCCCCAAGCAGCCGCTCCACCATCTCTTCCGGCACGTCCCGCTGCTCAAACCGCCGCACGCTGCGCCGCTCTTCGATCACTTCCCAGAAGTCCATCAATTTCCCACCCCTTCAGTTCGTCCAATACCCGGTATGCGGTCATATCCATGGTCAGCGGCGTCACGGAAACGCAACCCTGAGCCAGCGCCCCGACATCGGTGCCATCTTCCGGCACGCCGATGGGCGGGTCGCCGCCGATCCAATAGTAGGGCTGGCCGCGAGGGTCGGTGCGTTCGATAAGCACATCCCGATAGACCCGCCGTCCCAGCCGGGTGACGCACACGCCCCGCACCTCGTCCGGCGGCAGGGCGGGCACGTTGAGGTTGAGCAGCGTGTTGGGCGGCAACCCCCGCTTCAGCACCTGGGCCGCCAGTCGTGCCGCCACTCGCGCCGCCAGTCGGTAGTCTGCATCCTCTTCGCGGCTGTCGAGGGAGACGGCCAGCGCCGGCAACCCTGCCACCACGGCTTCCATGGCCGCCGCCACCGTGCCCGAGTAGGTGATGTCGTAGCCCAGATTGGCGCCGCGGTTGATGCCCGAGACCACCAAATCAGGCTGGACGGGAACGGCTTGCAGCACGGCCAGGCCGACGCAATCCGAGGGCGTACCGTTGGTGACGTAGGCCAGGCTGCCATCGGCCAGCTCCGCCTGCCAGATGCGCAGCGGCTTATGCATGGTTTTGGTGTGGCCCGCGGCGGACCAGGCCCGCTCCGGGGCCAGGACGGTGACCTGACCTATGGTCTGTAAGGCTTGCTTGAGCGCCAGGAGTCCTGGCGCCTGCACGCCGTCGTCGTTGGTGACCAGAATTTGAACCATGAATGGAGAAGGGACAATTCCCTTACGCACGAAAAGGCCACCACAAAGCGTGGCGGCTGCTCACAGCATTTCTGCCTGCCAGCGGCGCAGGAAGTCGCCCGGCTGCAGCACCTCGAATGCGTCCGTAGTCAGTCTGAGGAAGTGACGGTTGTCAGAGATCAAGTACTGGGCTCCGACCCATTCGGTGAAGGCGCCGATGAGCGCATCCGCCTTGGCGGGCGGACCCAGGGCAATGTACTTTTCGACGAGCTCGGCTGGGATGGGCGCATCAACGATACGAAAGCGGCTTGAACGACCAATAGTGGCGAAGAACTGCTTGTCCATCCCTATCGGGGCCAGGTTACGCACCGTCTCCACAATCACCATGCGAGGGACAACTACGTCCAATTCGGGTAGCATGTCCATAACGGCAGCGGCATCTGCATCAATGCCGATCGTTCCGAGGATGAACAGATTACTATCTATACAGATGAGCATACTCTTCCTCGAAAATCTCTTGCCGTATGCGCCTGAGGCTTTCGATGATTTCCTCTTTGGTCTCTCCCAATCCCAACGCCTTGATTCCTCCTGCCTTTTGGATGCCCTCTCGCAGCTTCTCTAGCTCTCTTCGATAGGCTTGATACTCCTTCCACCTCTCCAGCTTCTCTTCAACAGCTTGACGCGCGAACTCATCAAGGCTGGGCACGGCGTAGGCCACCTGCGCCTCTCGCATCTTCTGGTATAGCTCCTCGGATACCTTGAAGGTTATTCGCCTCTCGCTCATGTCCATCACCTCCCCTTCTGTACCGTTGCCGTATAGAACCCGCAGCGAAGCCAGGACTCCACCCCTCAGACTTTTTCCTTCCTTTCCCCCGTTTCCTTCATGCCTCCTGCCCTGTCCAGATACGCCACCGGCAGCAACCAGGCCGCGGCCTGCTTTTTCTCCTCCTTCTCTTTGTGCGTGACGAAGATGCGAATCTTCTCGCTCTGGCTGACGTTGCCAGCAGCGTCGTAGGCTTTGACCTGGATGACATGTGTTTCGGTGTAGCCGTGCGTGTCGGAAATGATGGTATGACCATCTTCAAACCACCACACCAGCCGCCCGTTGGGTTCGGCGATCACCTCCGAAACCTTCACCTCCCCCAGGCTCACCGTGCCGTCCGGATTGGTGATGACCCGCGTCTCGGAGATGACGGTGCCGGGCACGGGAATGGTATCCGACATGGCGATGGTCCACTTCTGAGTGTACGGTGGGACGGTGCTGGTGCCGAAGAGCTTCCCATCCAGATAGAACTCCACGCGGTCCATAGCCCAGCGGTCGGTGGCCTCGGCACTGAGCCGCACCCACTCGTCATCCTCCATGACATAGGCTGCACCGTCCTCAGGATGGAGCAGCGTGACCGTAGGAGAGATGTTGTCCACAGTGACCTGCACAGAGGCCGTGCGCGGGCCACCGCCGCGAGTGACCACCAGTTGCAGCGTGTACAGCCCGTCAAAGCCGCTCACGTCCCAGAATTCCAGCACGCCCTCGCCTACCTGGTTAGTATGCTCGCCGCCCAGGTGGCTCCAGGCCGGCGGGTTGAGCCCCGGGCCGAACTCCAGGCGGTAGCTCTGGAAATCGCCGCCACGGGCGTTGCCCATCACCGGCACCACGCCGCGCACGTAGCTGTAGGGCGCAGGCTCGATGATCGCCGTCTCCGGATCAATGTGACTGGGGCCGTAGCTATCGTCCCACTGGCGGGGCGGTTGTTCGATGCCGGCCTCGCGCACCCAGTCGTCGGCGATGGGCGGGTAGATGGGATAGACGCGCCGCTCCCTCAGCTCCGGCGGCGTGTACACCGTGGCCAACTTGCCGTTCTCACGGTTGACCTCGAAGGCCTGATAGAGCGTGTCGTGGGTCTTGGGGGCATGGCCCAGCAGGAAGAGCTCGCGCACGGTGCGCGGGCAATTCTCCGTGGGCAACAGGCCCGAAGGATAACAGACCGTGACCCACTCCAGGCCGGGCGGCTCCAGCCACCTCTCCACAGGCAGGTTGCGGTGGGCATAAGCCATCACGTCGTGGAAGATGGGGGCAGCGCCGATGGAACCAGGTAACTTGTTCATCGCCTCGTTGTCACTGTTGCCCACCCAGACGCCCACCGCCAATTGCGGCGTGAAGCCGATGGTCCAGGCATCCCGCCAGTCGTCGGTTGTGCCCGTCTTGGCCGCCACCGGACGATCGGGCAATTCCATGTAATCGGCGAAGCTGCCGAACGCCGGCCGCCGTGCGGCGGTGTCGCTCAGCACGTGGACCATCATGTAGGCCAGGGCCGGCGAGACGACCTCCTGCACCTCCGGCTGCTCGTAGCGGTAGATGAGGTTGCCGTCCGTGTCCACGATTTGCAGCACAGCCACCGGGTCGAGGGTGCGATAGCCGGGGCGTTGCCGTTCCGGCGGCACCGGCTGTCCGGCCATCGTGCCCATGTTGGCGAAGACGCTGAAGGCGTAGGTCATGTCCAGCAGCCGCACCTCGCCGCCGCCCAGGGTCAGGCTCAGCCCATAGTAATCTTTGGTCAGCGTGTTGATGCCCAGGCGATGGGCGGTCTCCACCACATTCTTCACCCCCACCTGATCCAGCAGCCAGACGGCCGGGATGTTGTAGGAGTTCTGCAACGCCTGGCGCAGCTGCATGGGGCCGTGAACGCGGCGATCATAATTTTCCGGGGCGTAGATGCCGGTCTGCGGGTCGGGGAAACCCATGTGCACGTCCAGCACCATCGTCGCCGGCGAGTAGCCCTGACTGAAAGCCGTAAGATAGGTGAAGGGTTTGAAAGAAGAGCCGGGTTGCCGCTCGGCCAGGGCGATGTTCACCTGGCCGTCAATGTCCTTATTGTTGTAATCCAGGCTGCCGACCATGGCCAGGATCTCCCCCGTGCGGGGACGGATGGCCACCACCGCGGCGTTAGAGACGTTATGATCCACATTGCGCCGGCTGGCCAACTGGGGGATCGGGTCACGGGGCAGACAGGCCGGATCGGCCGGCGGCTCTTCGTGGCGCAGGTGGGCGATATGTGAGCGAGCGATGCACTCGGCCTGCTTTTGCAGGTCCAGGTCCAGTGTGGTATAGACCTGCAACCCCCGGCGCCAGATGAAGTAGGGATCGTCAGGCGTGTTGTAGGTATCCTTGAGCCAGTCGAGGACATAGAGGGCGAAGTGGGGCGCATTGAGATTGTCGAAACGTTCCAGAGCCCGTTCGCGCACCTGCAACGGTTCGGCGAAGGCGGCATCCGCCTCCTCCTGGCTGATGTAGCCCGCCTCTACCATGGCCTGCAAGGCGAGGCGCTGTCGCTCCCTGGCCGGCCCGGGGTTATCAATGGGATTGAGGCCGGGATACTGCGGCAGCGCGGCCAGCATCGCCGCCTCGGCCAGCGTCAGCTCGCTGGCCGACTTGTCGAAATAGATGCGGGCGGCGGCCTCGATGCCCACGGCGAAATTGCCGTAGTAGTTGGAATTGATGTACCATTCCAGGATCTGATCCTTGGGATAGCGGCGAGTGATCTCCAGCGCCAGGATGATCTCTTTGATCTTGCGCGAATAGAGTCGCTGGTAGCGCTGCTCCCGCTCAATAAGCACATTTTTGATGAGCTGTTGGGTGATGGAGCTGCCACCCTGTATCTGGCCGCCGGTCAGGTTCTGCACGAAGGCGCGGATCAACCCCCGCAGGTTGATGCCCGGGTTCTCATAGAAGCTGCGATCCTCCAGGGCCACAGTGGCTTCCAGCAGGTAGGGAGACACCTGGTCCAGAGAAACGTAGGTGCGGTCGCCGCGGTAGGGACGAGGGTCAATGGCCTCGTAGAGCAGGTGCTGGCCCGTGCGATCCCAGATTTTGACCGTCTCGAAGCTGGCCTGCTCGGTCTCGATGGCCTCGGCGTCGGGCAAGTCCTGGGCGAAGGTGACATAGATGCCGCCCACCACGCCCACAGCCAACGTCAACGACAGGCCGATGGCCAGCAGCAAGAAGAGCAGGCAACCGCCGCCTGTGCGCAGCAAACAGCCGCTAATGCCCGGCCCTTGATGGTCTGCCCGGCGACGCCGCCGCCAGGCAGTGATGCGTTGTTCGCCTCGGTTCATGCCTGATATGTTAGCAGAAATGTGGTGAAAGAGCAAATCGTTCTTTCGCTGCGTATGGCCTACCCCCTCTGTTGCCTGTTTGCAGAGCTGTGGTATAATGTGTCTGCAAATGCGGAACGAGAACAGCGTTGTTCCGTGGCCAAGGGAGGAAAATCTTAGGAGGAGACGCCATGACTATCTATCTATACCTGTCGGTGATGCCCGAGGCATTGATCGCCTCGATGCTGCCCCCCGAAGAGTTTGGGGTGTACTACGCTGTCGGATCAAAGAAGAAAGCCCGTGGCCAGGCACTCTTCTTCGAAGTGGACCCGGGCTTCAGGCATGAGTTTTTCCGCATCGAAGAGGGCATCCAGCGCTGTGTGCCCCACGAAGATGGAAGCCCCAAACGCTCGATCTACATCTCCGTCTATCGCGTCCTGGAGCACGTGCCTCTGGATGTGATCCACAAGCTGTATCTCGTGACCCAGGATGGACAGGTGTTGGGGTTGGAGACCAGCGATGTGTTCCCCGAGGATGGGGATAAGCTGCATCTCTATCTGGAGATTGCCCCCGTGCATCCCCTTGTGGTCAGCACCCTGGGGCCTCGCGATTTCTACGAACTTATCGTGAAGACCCCGGCCAGCCTGGTCTCTCTGCCCGCCGTCTGTTTCGTGGAGTTGAAGTTGGGCGAACTGGCCGAAGACCCCGAGCACGGCGCAGTACGGGACCTGCCCTATGCCAACATCGGCCATCTGCGCCAGTGCCTGATGGATCTGCGAACCAAGACCTTTCACAGCAAGATGGTTGACCGCACCCATCCGGCCTCGTTCCCCTATCGCATGATCAAAAGCGGCATCTTCCTGGGGAATGAGAAACAGTTCCTCTATTTCCCCCTGCCTTCGCCAGAGGAGCTTATCGCCCGACACTATCGTTGGTGGCGTTCCGCCAACATGTAACATCACTTACAGCACCAGGAGAAACAACTATGTCCACATCACAGCCCTGGCTCTTCGCCGCCCTCCTGGCAGGCGCCGTTTCCGTTGGCGTCGCTGCCTGGCTCTATCATTGGGTCCATCAGCAAGATGCAGGGTCCAAAAGGGCCCAGGAGGTCGCTTCCTGGATTCGAGAAGGGGCCAGATCGTACCTGCGTCGTCTTTATCTGACGCTCACCTTCGTCGCCGCAGGATTGGGCGTTATCATCGCCATCGTCTTCGCCTTTGACATAGAACACCTGGGCACGGGAGCTGTCCAGGTGGACCCACTGCGCGGCGGAGGGATGGCCCTGGCTTTCATAGCCGGCGCCATCTGTTCCGCCGTGGCCGGGTACATGGGCATGACGGTCGCCGTGGCCGCCAACGTGCGCAGCGCAACGGCCGCCCTGGAAAGCATCAACCGCGCCTTCAAGGTGGCCTTCTACGCCGGCGCGGTGATGGGGCTGGCCATGGTGGGGCTGGCGGTCATCGGCATGAGCACCATCTACCTCATCACCGGTGACCCCGAGATCGTCCTCGGCTTCAGCTTTGGAGCGTCGTCGCTGGCCTTGTTGGCCAAAGCCGGCGGTGGCATCTATACCAAAACCGCCGACATCGCCGCCGACCTGGTGGGCAAGGTCGAAATCGGCATCCCCGAGGATGACCCCCGCAATCCGGCCGTGGTCGCCGACAACGTGGGCGATAACGTGGGTGACGTGGCCGGCATGGGGGCGGACATCTTCGACAGCTACGTGGCCAGCACCGTGGCCGTGATGCTGCTGGGGGCCTCTCTCTTCGTCCACGAAACCGCCCTGCAGGCCAGGTACACCGTGTTCCCCTTGATCCTGTGCACGCTGGGCATCATCTCCTCCCTCATCGGCATCCAGTTCGTGCGGGTGGGCAAAAACGGCAAACCCGGCCAGGCGCTCAACATGGGGACGCTCATCACCTGCGCCATCTTCGTCGTCCTGGCCGTCGCCGTCGTGCTGCTGGGCGGCTACAATCTGGGGGTGCTGTGGCCAACGCTGGCCGGGCTCGCCACCGGCATCGTCATCGGCTTCACCTCCGATTACTTTACCTCATCGGAATACCGCCCGGTGCTCGAAACCGCCAGCGTGTCCGGCTCCGGCGCGGCGATCAACATCATCACCGGCTTCAGCTATGGACTGATCAGCATCGTCCCTTCGATCATCGGCATTGCCCTGGCCACATTGATCTCCTACTACCTGGCCGAGCGGTCGGGGCTGAGCGGCGTCTACGGTGTGGGCATCAGCGCCGTAGGCATGCTCTCCATCAGCGGCATGATCGTGTCCTCGGATGCCTATGGTCCCATCGTGGACAACGCGCGTGGCATTGCCGAGATGTCCGGGATGCCCAAGGAGGTCATTGACACGGCCGATGTGCTCGACGCTGCCGGCAACACGGCCAAGGCCATCACCAAAGGCTTCGCCATCAGCGCGGCCGCCCTCACGGTGCTGGCCCTCTTCGCCGCCTATGCCGAAGTCGTGGGAACCCGGGGAGTGACACTGACCATCAGCCTGCGACATCCGGTGGTCATCGTGGGCGTGCTGCTGGGAGCGATGACGCCGCCTCTATTTAGCGCGCTCACCATGCTCTCGGTCACCAGGAATGCCTTCAAGATGATCGAGGAAATCCGTCAGCAGTTCCATCAACGTCCGGGCATCCTGGCAGGCACCGAAACACCCGACTACGCGGCGTGCGTGGACCTGGCTGCGCAGGGGGCGTTGATGTCCCTGGTGTTGCCGGCTTTCCTGGCCATCGTCCTGCCCGTGCTGGTGGGTTTCATCCTGGGGCCGGAGGCTTTGGGAGGTTTTCTGGGCGGCAGCATCTTCACCGGCATCATCTTTGCCCTGTTGATGTCCAATGCCGGCGGGCTGTGGGACAATGCCAAGAAGTTCATCGAATCCGGCGAATTCGGCGGCCCCGGCTCGGACGCCCATAAAGCCGGCGTCGTGGGCGATACAGTCGGCGACCCGTTCAAGGACACGGCCGGCCCCTCTCTCAACACGCTCATCACCGTGATGTCCCTGGTCTCCTCGCTGTTCGCCCCGGTCATTGCCGCCTTTCGCCTTTTCTAGGCGGCATCCCGTGATGGCCCTGTCGGATGACCGTGTTGGCCTGAAAGGTCTCGGTTGTCTCCAGGCGATTTCAGAGGTATGATGTAACTGCTTTGCTTCCAGGAGACTGCTTCGCTTCGCTCGCAGTGACAGGGTAGGTAGTTACGGCACGATGGCAAGGTAGTGATGAGGCGAGCCTTGGTGGTAGGCGCCGGCATCGCCGGCATACAGGTCGCACTGGACATCGCCAACAGCGGCTACGAGGTGGTGTTGGTCGAGCGGTTGCCCTCCATCGGCGGGCACATGGCCCAGCTTTCGGAAACCTTCCCCACCCTGGACTGCTCGCAGTGCATCCTCACCCCGCGCACGGTCGAGGTCGGCCACCATCCCAACATCAAACTGATGACCTACTCCGAAGTCATCTCGGTGGAATCGGTAGATGGGGAAAGCGGTAAATTGGGACATAGGGAAGCTGGTGAACAGGTGACCAATTTACCAATTTACCAATCTACCAATCTACCAGAGTTCCGCGTGCGCATCCGCCGCAAGGCAGCTTACGTAGACTGGAATCTCTGCACCGGCTGCGGGGCCTGCCAGGAGAAGTGTCCCACAAAGGTTATCTCTGAGTTCGAGCGCGGCATGGGTCAGCGCAAGGCCATCTACGTCGTCTCGCCCCAGGCCGTGCCCAACAAACCGGTCATTGACGCCGAGCACTGCCTCTATCTCACCAGCAAGCAGGGCAACTCCACAACAGGAGTTGCCCTACATCCTGCGGACATCGAGGCTGGCCGGGTATCGGCGGTCGGCAAGCCGCGCCGCCCCCGCTGCGGCCTCTGCGCCAGGGTCTGCCCCACAGGGGCCATCGCCTTCGATCAGGAAGATGCGTTGTTCGAGGAGCGGGTTAACGCCATCGTCCTGGCCACAGGATACGATCTCCTTTCGCCGACCCGCCTGCCGGAGTATGGCGGTGGCCGCTTGCCCGACGTCATTGACGGCCTGGCCTTCGAGCGGCTGCTGTCCGCTTCGGGCCCTACGGCGGGGAAGATACGCCGCCCCTCCGATGGGGCGGAGCCCAAGGAGGTCGTCTTCGTGCAGTGCAGCGGCTCCCGCGATCCGGAGCGAGGCGTGCCTTACTGCTCCAAGATCTGCTGCATGTACACGGCCAAACATGCCATGCTTTACAAGCACCACGTGCCCGATGGCCATGCTTATGTCTTCTATATTGACGTGCGCGCCGGTGGCAAGGGGTACGAAGAGTTCGTCAACAGGGCCGCTGAGGAGGCCGGCGTGGTCTATCTGCGGGGCAAAGTATCCAAGATCGTCCCGCAGGACGGCCGGCTGGTAGTCTGGGGGGCCGATACGCTGAGCGGGCAGCGCGTGGAGATCGCCGCCGACCTGGTGGTGCTGGCCACGGCAGTGCTGCCGGCGGCGGGCAGCGAGCGTCTGGCGGCGATGTTGGGGCTGGCGAGTGACGGCAGCGGCTTCTACGTCCCGGCCAACGCCGAGATACGGCCCGTCGAGAGCCATGTGCCAGGCGTGTTCCTGGCCGGCGCCGGGCTGGGCCCCCGGGACATCCCGGAGACGGTGGCCCAGGCCAGCGGCGCGGCAGCCAAAGTGCTCAAACTATTTGCCGCGGCGAGACGAGAGGGAGACGAAGAAAGCGAGGGAAACACGGAGGTGATGGAATGAGGGACTTTACTTTCACCGTGCTCATCGAGCAGGATGATGGCAGCTATCACGCTTACGTACCTGCTCTGAGGGGCTGTCATTCCTTTGGCGATACATTGGCTGAGGCACAGGCCAATATCGCCGAAGCCATGCAATTGCATTTGGAGTGTATGCTGGAGGACGGGGAAGAGATTCCACTCGGCGTGTTGTCGGCGTCGGTGTGAAATTCTTGCCCCCCTGATGAGGGACCGCCTTGAGCAAAATCGGTGTGTTCATCTGCCATTGCGGACATAACATCGCCGGCACGGTGGACGTGGAGGCGGTGGCCGAAGCGCTGCGCCGGGTCCCCGGCGTGGCCCTGGCCACGACGTACAAGTACTGCTGCTCGGAACCCGGCCAGAAGCTGATCCGTGACAGCATCCAGGAGCAGGGGCTCGACGGCGTGGTGGTGGCGGCCTGCTCGCCGGCCATGCACGAGACCACTTTCCGCCGCGCTGTGGCCTCGGCGGGCCTCAACCCTTACCTTTGCGAGTGCGCCAACATCCGCGAGCTGTGTTCCTGGGTGCACCAGGGCGATCCAGAACAGGCCACGGCCAAGGCCATCGCCATCGTCCAGACCATCGTGGAGAAGGTGAAGCGGGACGAGCCGCTGGAGATGCTGAAACTGCCCATCACCCGGCGGGCGCTGGTCATCGGCGGCGGCATCGCCGGCCTACAGACGGCGCTGGACATCGCCGATGCCGGCTACCCTGTGCTGCTGGTGGAGCGCAGCCAGCGGCTGGGCGGCAAGATGGCCGAACTGAGCGGCACTTACCTGAACTTCGAGGCCGCCTCAGACCTGCTGGCCCAGAAAATCGAAGCCGTCACGCACCATCCACGCATCGAAGTGCTGACGGAGGCCGAAGTGGTGGAGGTCTCCGGCTATGTGGGCAACTTCAACGTGCGCGTTGGTAGACTGGGGACTGATAAATTGGTAAATTGGGAGGGACAGGCCCCATCTACCAATCTACCAATGTACCAATCTACCGAGTTAGCAGTGGGCGCTATCGTCGTGGCGACCGGGTACGACCGCTACCCACTGAGCGCGCTGCCAGAGTACGGCGCCGGGCAGATAGCCGACGTGATTGACACCCTGGCTTTCGAGGGCATGCTGGCCACGGGCGGCGAGATCCGCCGTCCCTCCGACGGCAAAGTGCCCAGGGAAGTGGTCTTCGTCCAGTGCGCCGGCTCCCGCGACCCCGAACACGGCGTGCCCTATTGCTCAAAAATCTGCTGCATGGTGGTGGCCAAGCAGGCCACGATGTACGCCCGGCGCGTGGCCGGCGGCCAGGCCTATGTCTTCTACATGGACATCCGCTCGGCGGGACGGGGCTACGAGGAGTACGTGGACGAGGCCATGCAAAAGCACGGTGTGCTCTACGTGCGGGGCAAAGTGTCCAGGCTCTTCCCCGCAGACAGCAAGGTGATGGTCTGGGGCGTGGACACCCTGAGCGGGCGGCCCATCGAGGTGGCCGCCGACCTGGTGGTGCTGGCTACGCCCATGGTGCCCAGCGCGGGCACGGCGGAATTGGCCCAGCGGCTGCGGGCGGCCACCGATGCCGATGGCTTTTTCGCTGAGGCACACCCCAAGCTGCGGCCCGTGGAGAGCCTGACCGCCGGCATCTACCTGGCGGGGGCGGCGCAGGGGCCGAAAGACATCCCCGAGGCCATAGCACAGGCCAGCGGCGCAGCAGCCAAAGTGCTCTCCCTTTTCTCGCATGAGGAGATGACACAGGACCCCCTGGTGGCCTACGTCATCGAGGAACTCTGCTCGGCCTGCGGGACCTGCGTCGAGGTCTGCCCCTACCAGGCGCGCAGCATCCACCCCGTGCGCAACGTGGCTATCGTCAACGCCGCGCTGTGCCAGAACTGCGGCGCCTGCGTGGTGGCCTGTCCCAACAAGGCCTCCCAGGTCTTCAACTGGAAACCGGAGCAGTTCCTGGCCATGGTGGATGCGATTTTTTGATCCGCCGATGAAGCCGATAGTTGACAGATTGGAGTGAACATGGACCGCCTCTGGACCCCCTGGCGAATGGAGTACATCCTGAGCGAGAAGTCGGAGGGATGTATTTTCTGCGATATGCTCGCCGCGGGCGACGACCGCGCTTGCCTCATCCTGCACCGCGGGCAGCGAGCTTTCGTCGTCCTCAACCGCTACCCCTACAACAACGGCCATCTGATGGTCGTGCCCTACGCGCACGCCTCCACCCTGGAAGGCCTGGACGATGAGACGTTGTTGGAACTGATGCAGTTGGTGAACCAGAGCCTGGCCGCGCTGCGCAAGACCATGAGCCCGCATGGCTTCAACATCGGCGTGAACCTGGGCAAACCGGCCGGGGCAGGGGTGGCAGACCACGTGCACATCCACGTCGTGCCGCGTTGGGAAGGCGACACCAACTTCATGGCCGTCCTGGCCGGCACGCGCATGGTGCCCGAGATGCTCGACCAGACCTGCGACCGGCTGACGGCGGCCTTTGCAGAGGTTGAAGGTTACAGGTTCGAGGATGAAGAGCATGAGTGAACTTCAATGAGCAGGGACAATCTCCGCTGGTGGGGCTGGGGCACGCTCGATCAGACCTATGACCTGAGCGAGCGGCCTGGCTTCTGGCCTTTCCTGAGCGAAGAGTTGGGGCTGACGGGCGAGGAGCGCGGGCCGCAGGCTGACCTGGACCGCATCACCCTGCCCGCCTCCCGCCTCTCGCCCGACGACCTGGACGCCCTGACCGCCATCGTCGGCGCTGAGCACCTCTCGGCAGAGCACAAAGCGCGGGTGACACACGCTGTGGGCAAAAGCTACCCCGACCTGATGCGCCTGCGGCTGGGACAGATCGAACACGCCCCGGACGTGGTGGTCTGGCCGGGAAGCGAGGAGGAGGTCGCCGCGCTGCTGGCGCTGGCCGTGCGGCGCCACTGGTCGGTCATCCCCTTCGGCGGCGGTTCCAGCGTCACCGGTGGGCTGACCGCGCTGGGCGAGTGGCCTGCCATCAGCCTGGACCTGGCGCGGCTCAACCAGGTGCTGGCCGTAGACCCTATCTCGCACACCGTCACCGCACAGGCCGGCATCCTGGGGCCCGCCCTGGAGCAAGCCTTGAACGTCGAGGGATTCACCCTGGGCCATTTCCCTCAATCCTTCGAGTTCAGCACCCTGGGCGGCTGGATCGCCACCCGCGCCGCCGGGCAGCAGTCCATCCGCTACGGCAAGATCGAGGACATGGTGGAATGGCTGCGCATGGTGACGCCGCAGGGGGTGATCGAGACGCGGCATGTGCCCGCTTCGGCGGCGGGGCCGAGCCTCAAAGAGATGCTCGTCGGCTCCGAAGGCGCTTTCGGGGTGATCACCCAGGCCACGATGCGGCTGCGTCCGCTGCCCACACTGCGCGACACCCGTGGCCTGCTCTTCCGCTCCTTCGCTGACGGTGTGGCCGCCATCCGGGCCATGATGCAATCCGATCGGCCGCCGGCCATGGCCCGCCTTTCCGACGTCGCCGAGACCCGCGCCTACCAGGCCCTGAGCCCGGCCCGCCACGGCCGCGCTGCCCGGCTCACGCGGACCATCGGCACACGGCTGATGAAACGGCGGGGCATCGAATTACACGGGGCCTGCCTGATGATCCTGGGCTGCGAGGGCGACGAGCAGAGCGTGCCCGAGGATATGGATGCCGCGCTGACGGTCTGTGCCGCGCAGGGGGCCTTTCACCTGGGACGCAGCCCTGGCGAGGCCTGGTACGCTGAGCGTTTCGCCCTGCCCTACCTGCGGGATGTCCTGCTCGACCACGGCGTGCTGGTGGACACCCTGGAGACGGCAACGACCTGGGACAACCTGCTGCCGCTCTACCAGGCGGTGGGCCAGGCGATTGCCGAGGCCATCGAGGCGGAAGGGGTGAAGCCGTTGGTCATGTGCCACGTCTCCCATGCCTATACCGACGGGGCCTCGCTCTACTACACCTTCCTGGCCAGGCAGGTAGCAGGAAGGGAGATCGCCCAGTGGGAGCTCATCAAGCGCCGGGCGACGGAAACCATCATGCAGCACGGCGGCACGCTGAGCCACCATCACGGCGTGGGGAGCGACCATCGCCCCTGGCTGGAGCGGGAGCACGGCCCGCTGGGCGTGGCCGCGCTGCGGGCACTGAAGCACACCTTCGACCCGTACGGGGTGATGAACCCCGGCAAACTGCTGGAGCAGGGTCCGTGAGGTATGACGGCCCCTTTGGTGCCTCGGTGCCTATGAACACATTCTCTCACCGCACCCGTTCACAAAACCTGGAGCGCCTGGCCACCGAGCCGCTGGACCTGCTGGTCATCGGCGGCGGGGTGACGGGCGCGGGTATCGCCTGGGATGGTGCGCTGCGGGGCTTGCGGGTCGGCCTGGTGGAGAAGGCGGACTTCGGCAGCGGCACCAGCGGCCGCTCGGCTCGCCTCATCCACGGCGGCATCCGCTACCTGGCCCAATGGCAGATCGGTCTGGTCTATGAATCGAGCCGCGAGCGACGCACGCTGTTGCGCATCGCCCCGCACCTGGTCAGACCGCTGCCCTTTCTCTACCCGCTGTACAAGGGGGGCAAGGACCGGCGCATCAAGATCCGGGCGGGCATGTGGATGTACGACACCCTGGCGCTGTTCCGCAACATCCACATCCACCGTATGTTGGACAGGGAGGAGACGCTGGAGGCGGAGCCCTGCGTGGCCGCCAGGCGGCTGTTGGGCGCCGCCGAATACTACGACGCCCAGGTGGACGATGCCCGGCTGACGCTGGCCACGGCCCAGGCGGCTCACCGTGCCGGGGCGCTGATCGCCAACTACACCAGGGCCGTCGGCTTTCTGCGGGACGAAGCGGGGCAAATCGGCGGCATAACCGCTCGCGACGAGCTCACGGGAGAAACGTTGGACATCGTTGCCCGCGTGGTGGTCAACGCCACCGGCGTCTGGGCCGATGAGCTGATGAGGCTGGATGAATCGCAAGCAGGGCGGCGGCTGCGCCCCACCAAGGGCATTCACATCGTCGTGGACCGCCGACGCTTCGGCAACCGCCACGCCATCGTCTTCACCTCGCCACGGGACGAGCGCATGCTCTTCCTGGTGCCCTGGGGGCCTCTGGCCTACATCGGCACCACGGAGACCGATTACGCCGGCGACCTGGACCGGCCTCACGCCACCGCCGAGGATGTGGCCTACCTGCTGGAAGCCGCCAACCTGGCCTTTCCCGGCGTTCGGTTGGCCGAGGAGGATATCATCAGCACCTGGGCCGGCCTGCGCCCCCTCATCGCCGACGAGGAAGAGGAGAACGCCTATGACCTCTCCCGCGAGCACGAGATCTTCGAAAGCGACACGGGCCTCATCTCCATCGCCGGGGGAAAACTGACCACCTACCGCCACATGGCGGAGGAGGTGGTGGACCGGGTGGTGGCCCGGTTGGCCGCCCGCTACGGCGTCGGCGGCTTCCGGGAGTGCAGCACCGACGAGACGCCGTTGGACCCGGCCCCGCTGAGCGAATTGCGGCGGCTGGTGGAGGAGGGCAGGGGCGAGGCAGCATCGGCAGGGGTGGAGCCGGAGATGATGAGGCATCTCATCGGTCGTTTCGGCAGCGGCTATCGCGCCGTCGTGCGGCTCATCGCCGAGGATCCCTCGTTGGGCGAACCCATCGTGGGCGGTCTGCCCTATCTCTGGGCCGAGGTGGAGTATGCGCTGGCCGAGGAGATGGCCGTGACCCTTTCGGACATGCTGGTGCGGCGCATCCCGCTCCTCTATGCCGCGCCGGACCAGGGGCTGAGCGTGGCGCGGGCTGTGGCCGAGCGCATGGCCGCCGTTTTGAGCTGGGACGAAGCGGGGATCGCCCGCCAACTCGCCGCCTATGCCCAGGAGGCGGCCTTGACGAGAGCGTACAGGTGAGCATGAGCGAACACGCACATAAGCGCTTCTGGGAAATTGATAGCTTGCGCGGCGTGGCCATCATCATGATGGTCCTCGTCCACCTGCGCTACGACCTGGTCTACTACGGGGGCCACGGCGGTCCGCTGCTGTTGGCCTACGGCTTCTGGCGCGATTTCGCCCGTGCCACGGCCAGCATCTTCCTGTTCCTGGTGGGCGTGTCGCTCACCCTGAGCCGGGCCAGGGTCAGCAAGGCGCAGGGGACAGACTCGGGACTGTTCTCCAAGTACCTGAAGCGCGGCCTGACCATCTTCGGATGGGGCATGGGCATCACCGTGGTGACCTGGGTGCTCCTGCGGGAAGGGGCCGTCTGGTTTGGCATTTTGCACTGCATCGGCGCGTCCATCATCCTGGCCTATCCCTTCCTGCGCTTGCGCTGGCCCAACCTGTTCATCGGCCTGGCCCTCATCGCCGCCGGTGCGGTGCTCAGCCAACGCACGTACAGCTTCCCCTGGCTGATGTGGCTGGGCTTCATCCCGGAGCGCCTGGGCAGCGTGGACTACTACCCGCTCCTGCCCAACTTCGGCATCGTGCTCATTGGCATCTTTGCGGGAAACCTGCTGTACGCAGGCTTCGAGCGCCGCTTCCCCTGGCCTGACGCGTCTCATCTTGTCCCGGTCTCTGCGCTGAGCTTTTTGGGCCGACATTCGCTGGCCATCTACCTGATCCACCAACCCATCATCATCGCCCTGCTCTCCCTGACGGGGATCATCAAGCCCGGCTTCGTGTAGCCCTCATTCCTTGTCCGGCGGCACCTCGGTGTCTCCGGGCCTGGCAATGGATCAGGAAAGGCGGCTATATGCGGCAACGACTGCTCGACTTCGTCGAACGCCGGGCCATCGCCTGGACGATCATCGCCTTCAACTTCGTCGGTTTCGTGACCGGCATCATTTTCTGGTACGGCGGCCACCTGCTGAGCACGGCGAACCGGTGGGTTCTGTGGCCTTTCATTCCAGACTGCCCGCTCTTCGCCGGACTGTTCATCATTGCCTTCCTGGGGCTGCGGCGCGGGCATGACTGGCGGCTGTTCTACACCCTCACCGCCTTCGGCCTGATCAAGTACGGCGTGTGGACGGTGGTCTACACTCTCGTCTATTGGTGGGGCGGCGGAGCGCTGGAGCCGATGAGTTTGACCATGGGCCTCACCCACGTGGGTATGATCCTCGAGGGCGTGTATGTGAGCTACCGTATCATCTCACCCAGGGCCAGGGCGATGCGGACAGCCGGCTTCCGCCAGCGGGACGTGCTCATCGCCTTCGGCTGGTTCCTGCTCAGCGATTTCGTGGACTACGGGCTGGGACAATACCCTCGTTTCGACACCAGCATGGTGTCCCTCCCGCTGATCCAGTGGCACACCATCTTCATGACCTTCGCACTGGCGGCGGCTTATCTGGCTCTGAGCAGGCAACATGGCCCAGAAGCGAAAAAGGAGAGGATCCGATGACGAACACTAACGAGGTACTGCTACAGTGGTCCGGCATGCCCTTGGAAGCCCTGGAGGCGCAACTGGAAGGGCCGCAACGGGCAACCCTGGAAGCCCTTTTCGGCGCCCAGGAAGTGGAAGAGATGCGCGCCGCGGTGGCCGCACCGCCCGCCCGCACCGCGGGCGAGCGGCCCAACATCGTGCTCCTCCCCGGCATCATGGGCTCGCTGCTGCAAAGTGTGGAGGGGATCGTGGACCTGCTGTGGGTCAACCCCCTCGTCTTCGCCCGCGGCCTGGTCAACCGCCTGGAGCTGGCAGAGGACGGGGAGAGCAACGCCGACCCGCGGGTGAAAGTCGTGGCCACGGGCCTGGAACTGGTCTCCTACGCCAAAGCCGCACTGACCCTGCGCAAGCAGGCGCACCTCTTCCTCTTCCCCTACGACTGGCGGCTGGACGTCCGCGTCTCGGCAGGCGCGCTGCGCCAGGCCCTGAACCGCTGGGCGGCGGCCGACAAGGGACGCCGTTTCACCCTCGTCGGCCACAGCATGGGCGGCCTGGTCAGCCGCACCTACCTGGCCCTGTTCCCCGAGGAGGCGGAACAACTGGTGGAGCGGGTGATCCTGCTGGGCAGCCCGGCCTACGGGGCGACGAACGCCGTGGAGACACTGGCCAGGGGCAACGACCTGATGCAGTTGGCTCACAAGCTCAACTCCGGCAACCAGGGCGAACGGCTGGTGCGGGCCATCACCGCCCTGTACCAGCTCCTGCCGCCACCGCGCGAGCTGTTCCCTGCCGACAGGCCCTACCCCTGCGACTTTGACCTCTACGATGCCGCTGCCTGGCAGAGGCCGGGAATCCGCCAGAACGGGCTGAACCGCAGCAAGGCCCTGCACCACCTGCTGGCCCGTGCGGACCCGCAGGTGGAGACCATCCAGATCGCCGGCTACAACCTGGCCACGCTGGTGGGACTGCATGGCACGCCTGACGCCCTGCAACCGGCGGTGGTGGCCCAGGGAGCCAACAGCGGTGACGGCACCGTGCCCCTCTGGTCGGCCGCCTTGCCCGGAGCGACGATGTACTACGTCCGCCTGCCGCACGACAGGCTGCAGCGAGACCCACAGGTTCTGCAGGCCGTGCTCGACCTGGCCCACGGCGGCAAGGCGGACCTTCCGCAAAAGATGGAACCCGGCCGCGGCCCTGTCATCGCTGCCCGCCCGACCATCACCGACCCCGATGCCGAGGCGGCGCGGCTGCGGGAAGCCATCGAGGCTGGCCGCGTCACCGCCGACGACGTGGCGCTGCTTCGCCTGGCCTTTTGAACCTCGACGAAAGGGAGCACCATGAAGTTGAGCATCGTGCTATCCACGCAGCCGGCACAATTCGACGCCGTGGCTTTCAAGGGCGACTTCGAGTGCCATGTGGCGCGCATCGCCGAGCTGGGCTACGACGGGGTGGAGCTGGCCATCCGCGAGCCGAAACGGCTGGATGGCAACCAGGTAGTGCGCGTGCTGGAACGCTATGGGCTGCAGGTTCCGGCCATCGGCACGGGGCAGGCGTGGGGGGAAGAGGGGCTTTCTTTCACCGATCCCAATCCCGAGGTGCGGGCAGCAGCCGTGCAGCGGGTAAAGGAGCACGTGCCCTTCGCCGCCCGCCTGGGAGCGCAGATCATCATCGGCCTCTTGCGGGGCATGGTCAAGCCCGGCGTGAGCCACGAACAGGCCATGCGCTGGCTGATCGAGGCGCTAAGGGAGTGCTGTGAAGCGGCCGCGTCGGCAGGCGTGCGGCTCTGCCTGGAACCCATCAACCGCTACGAGACGACTCTGGTCAACACCGTAGCTCAGGGGCTGGAGCTGATCGCCGCGGTGGGGGCGGATAACCTGGGGTTGCTGCTGGATACGTTTCACATGAACATCGAGGAGCCGACGATGGAGACCAGCCTGCGAGCGGCCGGCGTCCGGCTCTTCCACTTCCATGTGGCCGATTCCAACCGCTGGTACCCCGGTGCCGGGCATATTGACTTCGCTCACCTGCTCACCGTCTTGCAAGACATGGGCTACGCCGGCTGGGTGTCGGGGGAGTTCATGCCCCAGCCCGATGGCGATACGGCGGCAAGGGAGGCGATCAGGCATCTGCGCGGGTGGGGATACTAGGGAAACGTGATGCGTGATCCGTGATCCGTGACGGTACGTCTCACTCGTCACGCATCACGGATCACGTTTCTTATGGGAGCTGACTTCTTCGACTTTGCCAACAGCCAGGCGAGCGGCTAACTTTATCGCTTCGACCATGCTGCGCGGGTCGGCCACGCCCTGCCAGGCGATGTCGAAGGCCGTGCCGTGATCCACCGACGTGCGCACGATGGGCAGCCCCAGGGTCACGGCCACGCTCTCCTCGAAGCCATGCACCTTGATGGGGATGTGCCCCTGGTCGTGGTACATGGCCACCACGACGTCGAACTCGTCGTGCAGGGCACGGACGAAGATGGAATCGGCGGGGAAGGGCCCGCGGGCGTCAATGCCTCGCTCCTGCGCCGCCTGTACCGCCGGGGCGATGGCCGTGATCTCCTCGTCGCCGATCAGCCCGCCATCGCCGCCATGTGGGTTCAGCGCTGCCACTCCCAGGCGGGGCCGCTCCATGCCCCAGGCGCGCAACCCCTCGGCGGTGATCTCGATGGTCTCCAGCACCTGTTCGGTGGTGATGTGCGCCGCCACCTCGCGCAGGGGCAGGTGGCGGGTGACGTGTACCACGCGCAGCGGCCCGCTGGCCAGCATGGTCGTGCAACGGGGTGTCCCCGTGAGCTCGGCCAGGATCTCCGTGTGGCCGATGAAGTCGTAGCCGCCGAGGCGCATGGCCTCTTTGTTCAGCGGCGCCGTGGCGATGGCCTGCACCTGGCCGGCCAGCGCCAGCTCTGTGGCTTTTATGACGTACTCCGTGGCCGCCCGGCCCGCTTCGGCGCCGACGGTTCCCGGTTGCACGCGGCTCCAGTCCACGTTGTGCAGGTCGAGGAGTTCGACCTCCGGCGGAGTGAAGCGAGCCTGCGTCACATCGGACAGGAGACGCAGATCCATTGCCACGCCCAGCAGCTTCAACGCCCGCTTCAGCACGCCGGAATCGCCCACCACCAGCGGGCGGCAACATTCGTGGACGATATCGTGGCACAGGGCCTTGATGACGATCTCCGGCCCCACGCCAGCGGGGTCCCCCATGGTGATGGCCACGATGGGCCGGTCATTTGTCTGTGGCATGGTGCCCCCTTATCCTCCCCGCCATCTGTCTGCTGAGCCTGGCCTCACGTAACTACCTACCCTGTCACTGCGAGCGAAGCGCAGCAATCCCCACCCCTGCCCTCCCCGTCGACGGGGAGGGTGAGGGAGGGGCCCCTTCGGGGCTCGCAATGACGCCAGCCCACCGCTATATCTCACGTTGCAAGGCCGAAGGTAGGCAGTTACGGCCTCACACGCATTATAACATGTTTTCTGCAAACTGGCAATGCCCTTCGCGTTGTGGCTTGCGCCCAATCGCTGCGCACGCCCGAGGCATAGGCTTCCATCGCCTGGGGAAAACTCTGGGGAAAGGCAGGGGGAAAGCGGGGAAACAGGTGCGGAAAACTGGCGTCGGCCTGCGGAATCTTCGGGATAAGTTGTGGAAATCAGCCGGGCGGAGGTTCTCCTCGCTGCGGCTCGAGAACGCGCTTCCACGTGCCTGAGCCGCAACAGGTTGTGGGGCAGTGATCGGAGCACACAACCGCTAGACTCGGCCGTCATCAGCCGGGCCTCCGCCCCTCTCCCCCACTTTCCCCAGACAATCCCCACAGCAGGTGGCGGTGCTGCAACCATGAGCATACCGTATACAGGGGCAGGAATGTCGCGATGGACTACAGGTCGTGGTCACAGGCCTTTTGTCCCCCTCTCTGGGCGTTTCTCTCCCCGCTCTCCCCCGTCCTACGACGACTGCTATATATCATTGATTAGAAGATAGAACGAAAGATCCAACACACGACGCGCGAGCGGACAGACGGCAATTGCCTTGAACGGCATTTCGGGGTATACTTGCTTATGCGGGATGCTTCTGATAGCATTGCCGTGAGCGATTCGAACATTGATGGCAATCGAGGGCCAGCGGTCACGATGGGCTGACAATGCTCGTATATCCAGTGAGTTGCTTGCTGGACATGTTGGTTGGTCAGGCAACGAGCAAGGGGGAGGTCATGCAATTCTCTGTCGGCGACAAGGTGATGTATCCCCACCGGGGTGCGGGTATCATCACGGGAATAGAACATGGGGAGCTGGTGGACGGATTTGAGCACTACTATGTGATCGAGATAGAGAGCCAGCGTCTGACTTTGCGTGTGCCCATGCGCATGGTGGAGGAATTGGGCGTGCGGCGGGTCATGCCTGCTACAAGCCTCGATGAGGTGTGGGCTACACTGAGCAGGCGACCGCGTCCCCTGGCCGATGACTTCAAAGAACGACAGGAACACATCAGGGCCAAGCTGCGTTCGGGCGATCCGGTGAAGGTCGCCCAGGCGGTGCGCGACCTGAGCTGGCGTGAGCAGCAATCCTACCTGACCAAGGCCGATGCGGAGCTGCTGGCTCAAGGGCTGGAGCTTCTAATAGCCGAGATCGCCGCGGTCATGGATAAGGACATCGGCGAAGTGGAGTCAATGGTCAACTCGGCGCTTTCTCGCCATGTCGTGGCGTGACGGAATGACTGAGCGGAGCACGCGAACAACCTTCCTTGGGCCAGGCATCGTCCTGGCACTGGTTGTCTTCTGTCTCGTTGTCCCACCCCTGAGCAGCGGGCTGGTCGGCATAGAGAGAGTGCCGGCCCGGCCCGCCGGCTTCTCGGCCCCTTCTTCACCGCCCCGGGCCCAGACATCCCATGCCATGGCCGCTCCGGCGCGGCGGCTGCCCGATGCCCCCTACCCCGGCGTCTACGCCTTCAACGACAAGGTGCACCTCGACCCCACCGTTTATCCCGTCTACGGCGGACACAAGCTGTTCCAGTGGTACGCCGTGGAGCCCTGGGCCGACGACGAGTATCGCTGGGGTGTCATCGAAGACTGGATTGTGGCCGACAACGCGCTGGGCAAACCCGTGGGCATCGGCATCAACAGCTACGATGGCACTGGCGCCGGCGGCGACCTGACCCCGCCCTGGGTCTACGAAGCGGCACCCGACGCCGAACTCCTCTGTCACCAGGAATGGCCCATCCCCAAATACTGGCATCCTGCCTGGCTGGCCGCCTGGGCGGACCTGATCCGCGACTTCGGCGCCCGCTACGACGGCGACCCCCGCCTGGCCTGGGTGGTCATCAGCACCGGCATGTACGGCGAGAATTGGCCGGCCAGCGACTACTGGCATGGCGATTGTCTGGAGGAAGCGGGCCTCACCTCTGAACTGTGGTTGGAGACGATGAAGCGCATCGTGGACATCTACGCCGCGGCGTTTCCCCACACCACCCTGCTCTTGCAGTTTGCTCCCTACTACAAATCGCCCATCGAACGGCGGGAGATCACTGCCTATGCTGCCGGCAAGGGCATCGGCCTCAAGCATAACGGCCTCTGGCCCGATACCAACGGGGCCGTCGTTGACGACCCGAGCAAAAGTTACTACCAGGCCGGGCAGTATGACCCCTTCTTCCTCTGGGGAGACCAGGTGCCCACCGGCTGGGAGGGGCAGGAGTACCAGCTCACGGGGGATGTGGGCACCCTGTGGGGCATCTACAACGGCCTGAACAAGCATCCCGACTACCTCCTGCTCGGCGAGGAGATCACCACCAACCCCAGCCGTCGCCCCATGATCGAGTTCGCCCAGACCTACCTGGGGCGGACCATCGAGGACACGCCTGCGGTTTGGGTGGCCTTGCGCGAGCACGACCCGAACTGGCAAGGCCAGGCAGAATGGTTCCCGCAGCGCGGCAACTACGATTTCTGGCTCTACCAGTTGGACGACGCCCCCGGTGGCCGCACCGTGCCCGAATGGGGGGTCAGTGCCTATCCGGAGGGCCGCTGGACGCGGCGCACAGACCAAAGCCGGGGGCAGCGCTACATGGTGTTCGATGTGGACGATGCCTACTTCTACGACGGCGGCGATGGCAGCGGCGCACGGGTCAACGTCACCTACTATGACCAGGGCTGGGGAAGCTGGCGGCTGCAGTACGATGCCTTCGATGACCCTTACCGTACTGCCGGAGTGGTGCAGAAGACCAACAGCGGCCGCTGGCTGACGGCCTCGTTCACCCTGGCTGACGCCCGCTTCGCCGACCGCCAGGCGGGCGGCGGCGACTTTCGCCTCGACTGCCTGGGCGATGGGGACGAGTATTTCCACTTTGTCCAGGTGATCAAGCTGCCCGAACGTCCGGCACCTCCACCTGAAGCTGTGCCCACGGGCTCGCCGCCAGGGCTGCCGCCCACACTGACCCCCACACCGCCGGCGGAGAGCGTTACTTTGCAGCAAGGAGTGGCCGGCTACACGGGCACGGCTGATGTCACCATCAGCCGCTGGTCTCCGGGCACGCCTAATCCCAACGATGCCCTGCTCCGCCTGCGCTCCAGCCGCGACGACCCCTTCACCACCATCTACGACGTCTACAGCATCCTGATCCGTTTTGACCTGAGCCATCTGCCTTCCGGCATGGTGGTGCAGGATGCCCGGCTGCGCCTGTATGCTGTGGATCGCACTCTGGAGGACCGCCTGCGCATCAGCGCCTACGAGCTGTTGCGGCCCTGGAACGAGGCGCAGGCCACATGGAACCAGCCGCTGGCCGGGCAGTGGTGGGTCGAACCTGGGGCCAACGGCGAGGGCAGCGATCGCGCCGCCCGCCGCACCGACATCGAGTTGCTGTATGAGCTGAACCTGTGGTATGAGTTCGAGCTTACGCCGTTGGTGCAGCGTTGGCTGGATGATCCGGGCAGCAATTACGGCGTGTTGCTGCGTGACATCAACGTCAAGAACCTGAGCTACAGCCTGGCCAGCAGCGAGTACCCGCAGGTGCCGTTTCGGCCGCAGTTAGTGATCGTCTACACGCGGCCGGGTTGGACGACGCCGACGCCCACGCCGACGGAAACGCCCACCCCCACGATCAGTCCCACGCCCACGACGACGCCATCGCCGCCGCCGACGACCGGCCACGTGTACGGCCTCGTGTTCGATGATCTGGACGAGAACGGATGGCATGGCGAGGGGGAACCGCCTGTTGCCGGTGCGGTGGTGGAGTTGCTGAGGGGGACGACGGTGGTCAGGTCGCAGACCACCCTGGCCGATGGGTGGTACGACTTCACAGCCATCGAGCCGGGGACCTACCTTTTGCGGGAGACAGACCCGCCGGGGTATGGTTCCATCACGCCTAACGAACTGCCTTTCCAGGTCGCTGCTGGCACGGAGTTGCGGTGGGACTTTGCTGACCGTCGCCTCATGCCTACAGCCACACCCACGGCCACGCCCACCCCAACTCCGACGCCCACGGCGACGCCGACGGATACGCCGACGCCTACAGCGACAGCCACGCCCACGTCAACTCCGACGCCCACGGCCACGCCGACGGCCACATCTACGCCAACGGCCACGCCGACAGCCACATCTACGCCCACGGCGACCTGTACGCCGACGGCTACAGCGACAGCCACGCCGACGGCCACAGCGATAGCCACGCCCACCCCAACTCCGACGCCCACGGCGACGCCGACGGCCACGTCTACGCCAACGGCGACCTGTACGCCGACGCCTACAGCGACAGCCACGCCCACGTCAACTCCGACGCCCACGGCCACGCCGACGGCCACATCTACGC
>JARYMM010000034.1 GCA_029907105.1 Anaerolineae bacterium
ACCTGCGCCTCGGCCAGCCTCTGCACCGCCCCTTCCAGGCTGGCCACCCTCTCCTCGGTGCGCACCTGCGCCTCGGCCAGCCTCTGCACCGCCCCTTCCAGGCTGGCCACCCTCTCCTCGGTGCGCACCTGCGCCTCGGCTAACTCGGCTACCGTCGCCCGCAACTGACGGAATTCCTCCCGGGTCACCCGCAGTTCTTCTGCCCGGCTGGCCATCCGATCCAAGACACGGCCCAGCACCTCTGTGGTAGCCTCATCGAAGACCTGGCGCAGTTCCCGCCGCACCGTCTCCTGCTCGATTGCCGCCCATTCGTAGGCCATCGCACCTCACCTTTACAATCATATCACCTGTGCGGTTGGTAGTAGGACAACTGCGAGCAGTTGTCCTACTCCGGCGGCCGCTCCCTCTGTGCTCCGCGGCAAAAACAGAGCCGGTAGCCAGCAGCACCCATCGCAACCGCACAGGTAACAATTATACTACGAACAACGCTCAGAGCCAAACAGCCGACCCCAATACTCCATCCACCATGATTGAGGAGATGGCCTTGAACCGGCATTAGAAGTCCACTGCCTTGCCCTCGTAGGCGTAGCGGTAAAGGCGGATGATCTCCTCGTGCGTGGGCACACGCAGGCTGGTGACGGTGTAAACGTCCAGCTCGGCGTTGGTGGCCAACATCTCCAGGTTCGCTTCGAGCTCCTCGCCGCTCAGCCCCAGCTCCTGCAACGTCAGTGGCTGTCCCACCTGGCGCATGAGCTCGCGGATGGCCGTCACCAGGCTGGCCGCGCCCTGCTCCTCCGTCGCCGCAGGCAACCCCAGGAAGCGGGCAATCTCCCCGTAGCGCGTGGGCATCATTGTCGGGCCACGGGCGATGAACTCGATGGCATAGGGCAGGAAGAGGGACACGGCGCGGCCGTGCGGCGTGTGGAAGAGGCCACCCAGGGCATGGCCCATGCTGTGGGCCAGGGCGACCATGGAGTTGCCGAAGCCCATCCCGGCCAGCGTGGCTGCGTTGTGCATCTTCTCCCGCGCTTCGGCGTCGCTGCCGTCGGCATAGGCCCGCGGCAGGTACCTGAACACCAACTCGATGGCCTTGAGACAGGGCCCGTCGCAGAAATCGTTGGCCCAACTGCTGGTATAGCCCTCCACGGCATGGGTGAGGGCATCCAGCCCCGTGTCGGCAGTGAGGCGGGGCGGCAGGTTAGCCGCGAACAGGGGATCCACGATGGCCATGTCCGGCAGGTTCTCCCGCGAGCCCAGCCCCAGCTTGCGCTGCTCGGCGCTGTCCGTGAGCACGATGGCCCAGGTGGCTTCCGAGCCCGTGCCGCTGGTGGTGGGGATGGCGATCAGGCGCGCCTTCCGACGCAGCCCCAGCCGCTCGATGGGATTGATGCCGTCGGGCGTCAGATCGGGCCGCTCGTAAAGCACCCATACCCCCTTGGCCGCGTCCAGACAGGAGCCGCCGCCCAGGCCGACGATCCAGTCCGGCTGGAAGGCCAGTGCCGCCTGGGCGCCGCGCTGCACCGTCTGCAGTGCCGGGTCCGGCTCCACTTCCGCCCACACCTGGCAGGTCAGGCCGGCCTTCTGCAGCCGCTGCCGCACCAGGTCCACGAAACCGAGGGCCTCCATGTTGGCGTCGGTGACGATGAAGGCTCGCTGCCCCTGGATTTCCTCCAGGTAGTCCAGCGCGCCTGGCCCAAAGATGATCTCAGGGGTGTTGAAGAACCACATCTTGACCTCCGCGAGGAAATGGCCTGTTCAGGCCCAGGGCGTCGAGGCCGCCCGCCGCACGTCTATCTCGTCAATGACAGCATTGCCCTGGCGGGTGACCAGGAAGAGCACGATGTCGGCGATTTCCTGCGGCTGCATGAGCAGCGAGGGGTCGAGATCGGGGCGAGCCTGGCCGACAAACGCCGTGTCCACCCCGCCTGGGCAGATGGCGTGCACCCGAATGCCGTCCGCCTGCACCTCCCTGGCCAGGGCCTTGGTCATGCCCATCAGCGCATGCTTGGAGGCACTGTAGGCCGATTGATGGGCGTATCCCTTCACGCCCACGACCGAGGCGATGTTGACGATGAACGACTGCTCCTGCTGCCGCAGGTAAGGGATGGCCTCCCGGCAACAGAGGAAGGGGCCGCGGGCGTTGACGGCCATGACCTGATCCCACTGCTCCGTGGTCGTCTCCACCAGCGGCCCGAAGATGCCTATGCCGGCGTTGTTGATCAGGATGTCCAGGCGGCCGAACCGCTCCACCGTGCCGCGCACCAGCCGGATCACGTCCGCTTCGCGGCTGACATCGGTGACGAAGCTGACGGCCTGGCCGCCCTGGGCCTCGATCTCCGCCTGGACAGCGTGCAGGTCTGCTGCGGTGCGAGCGGCCAGCGACAGGCGCGCTCCCTGGCGGGCCAGAGTCAGGGCGATGCAACGGCCTATCCCCCGCCCTGCGCCGGTCACGATGGCCACCTTTCCTTCCAACAGAGTGTCTGCCATCCCACCCCTCTCAGTTTAACTGCGAGGGATCAAATGCTCTGGCACCTGCACGGCCACCACCTCGCCGCGGGCGCAGACCTCCCCCTCAGCCAGAAGCCGCGCCTCCACCACCACCTTGCGCCCCTTGATCTCTTTCACCCTGGCCCGCACCTCCAGCGGCACGCCCAAGGGGGTTGGGCGCAGGTAGTCCACGTGCAGCGAGGCGGTGAGGAAGCGCAGCGGGGGTTCGCTGTCCATCGCCCGCCCTTCGGCCCGATAGGCTGCCGCCGCGGCCGTGCCCGTGCCGTGGCAGTCAATGAGCGAGGCGATGAGGCCGCCGTAGACGTAACCGGGGATGGCGATGTGATAGGGGCGGGGCGTGAAGCGGCAAACCGCCTCATCGCCCTCCCAGGTGCTCTTGATCTGTAGCCCATGCTCGTTGAGCCGGCCGCAGCCGTAGCAGTGGCTGAAAACGTCGGGGTAGTAGTCCTGGAACGGTTTGTCGCCCATATCAGTCCGGGAACTCCGTGGGCACCTGTGTGCAGCAGTTGACCAGTTCCTGCGCCGCCTTCACCGCCCGCATAATCTTCATCATGTTGCCTTGTAGCTTGAGGCGGCGGGTCATCAGGGCCTGGATGGGGTCCAGTTGTTTGGTGATCACCTGTTTCCAGGCGCTCACCGGCGCGTTGATGCGGAATTCGGGGTTTTTGACGCTCTCATCTCTGGCGATGAATGCCTCGCGGCACTGGCCGTGCCACAGGTCCATGTACATGATGACCGGCTCGGTCACACTGCCTTCGGGGTCTACAATGAAATAGAAGTCGCCCTCCCAGGTCCTGGCCGCGCTGCGATAAGCCTCGCTTTCGTTGATCTTGACCATGAGGGCTTCGACCCATTCATTGCTGGGGAATGGTATGCCCATTGACGACGTCCTCCTTGCTGTCTGATCCTGGCACATGAGGAATGATTCCCCCTGGGCGCGGAATGGCTACAAGTATACCACAGGAGCGGAAAAGGGAGAAATGAAGGTTGAAGAAATGCGACGCCTTTAAGGCCCGGCGCGGAACCGCCGCCCGTCAGGTCACGCCAACGGGCGGCGGACATCCTCTTCAACCTATTCCTTCACACCACGGATGTGAAGCATTTGACAATGCGATCGGCTTTCAGTGAAGCTGTTCCACCAGGTAGTTCTGGATCCCTATCTGCTCGATCTGGCCCTGCTGGGTCTCGATCCAATCAATGTGCGCTTCTTCGTCCTTCAGGATCGCTCCCAGCAGTTCTCGTGTGCCGTTGTCGGCCAACTCCACAGCCAGCCGGATGCCCTCGTTGTAGTCCCTGATCGCCGCCTCCTCCGCCGCCCAGTCGTTGGCGAGCTGCTTCGCCACCTCGGCGCCGATGTGCATGGGATTCAGGTTGCTGACGATGGGCTGGCCTTCCAGGAACAGGATGCGGCCGATCAGTTGCTCGGCGTGCTTCATCTCGTCAATCGCCCGCTTCTCGATGACTCCGTGCAGCCGTTCGTAGCCCCAGTTGGCGCACATCTCCGAGTGCACGATGTACTGGTTGATCGCCGTCAGCTCATCGGCCAGGAGCGCGTTCAACTTCTCGATGATTCGTTCGTCGCCTTTCATGTTCTGTTTCCTCCGTGTAATGATGTTGATCGAACCACCATAAGGTGTCGATTCCGAGTGTCTCTTATTCCGCGGCGATGGTCTTGGGCAGCTCCACAGCAATGGGCTCCGCCGGCAGGTGTTCGAACTCCAGCCGCTTGTGCGCTTCGCCCTTGTCGTCTTTCTCTTCGACCACCTTCACCAGCACGGTATCGCCGGGCCGGAATTCGCCGCGCAGCAGTTTCTTGGACAGGGGGCTCTCCACATAGCGCAGCAGCGTGCGGCGCAGAGGGCGTGCCCCGAACTGCGGGTCGTAACCGATCTCCGCCAGCCACTGACGGGCATCGTCGCTCAGTTCGATGTGCAGCCTGTGCTCCGCCAGCCGCTCGGCGATCTCCCGCATCTGCAAGTCCACGATCTGCACCATGTGCTCCTTGGTCAACGTGTGGAAGATGATGACCTCATCTACGCGGTTCATGAACTCGGGGCGGAAAGTCTCCTTCAGCCCCCGCTCGATGTCCATCTCCCGCTCCCGCTCCTCGGCACTGCTGCCAGGCTCCCGCTTCAGGAAACCCAGCGCGCCGCCCTCTTTGATGTACTTCGTGCCGATGTTGGAGGTCATGATCAGCACCGTGTTGCGGAAGTCCACGACATGCCCCTGGCCATCGGTCAAGCGGCCATCGTCGAGGATCTGCAAGAGGGTGTTGAACACCTCCGGATGGGCTTTCTCGATCTCATCGAAGAGGATCACCCGGTAGGGGCGGCGGCGCACGGCCTCCGTGAGCTGCCCGCCCTCCTCGTAGCCCACATAGCCGGGCGGCGCGCCGATCAGCCGGCTGACCGTGTGCCGCTCGCGGTACTCGCTCATGTCCAGCCGGAACAGCGCATCCTCGTCGTCGAAGAGAAACTCGGCCAGGGCCTTGGCCAGCTCCGTCTTGCCCACCCCGGAAGGGCCGATAAAGATGAACGAGCCAATGGGACGGCGAGGGTCCTTCAGGCCGGAGCGGGAACGGCGGATGGCATCGGCGATAGCAGCGATGCCCGCCTCCTGGCCGACGATACGCTTGTGCAATGCCTCCTCCATGCGCAGCAGCTTTTCGGCCTCCGTCTCCAGCATGTTGCTGACAGGGATGCCCGTCCAGCTCGCCACCACCTGGGCGATGTCGTCCTCCACGACCTCATCCCTGAGCCCCGTTTCCACGCGCCAGGCTGCCCGTTGGGCCTCGAACTCTTCCTGCAGCTTCAGTCGTTCGGCTTTGCACTGCGCCGCCCGTTCGTATTCCCGCGCCGCCCAGGCCGCCTCCTCCGCCGCCGCCAGGTTCAGCAAGCGGGCTCTCTTCTCCCGCAATTCCTTGGGCATGGAGTAGTTGGCCACGCGCAACTTGGCCGCGGCCTCGTCTATGAGGTCAATGGCCTTATCCGGCAGGTGGCGGTCGGTGACATAGCGATGGGAGAGACGGGCTGCCGCCACCAGCGCGGCCTCGCTGAAGGTGATCTCGTGATGGGACTCGTAGCGGGAGCGGATACCCTGTAAGATCTCGATGGTCTCCTCGACCGTCGGCTCCTCCACCCAGACGGGGGCGAAGCGGCGCTCTAATGCGCTATCCCGTTCGATGTACTTGCGGTATTCGTCGGGCGTGGTGGCGCCGATGCAGCGCAATTCGCCGCGGGCCAGAGCCGGTTTCATCATGTTGGAAGCGTCAATGGCCCCCGAGGCCGCACCCGCGCCCACCACCGTGTGTATCTCGTCAATGAAGAGGATGATCTCCCCCTCGGCACGCTGGATTTCCTCGATGGCCGTCTTCAGCCGCTCCTCGAACTCGCCACGGAAGCGGGTGCCGGCCACCATCGCCCCCAGATCGAGGGAGATCACCCGTTTGCCCAGGAGCAGATCGGGGACATCATCGCTGGCCACCCGCTGCGCCAACCCCTCCACGATGGCCGTCTTGCCCACGCCGGCATCGCCGATGAGCACCGGGTTGTTCTTGGTGCGCCGGCAGAGCACCTGCATCACCCGCAGGATCTCGGCCTCACGGCCAATGCAGGGGTCGAGCTTGCCCTCGCGGGCCAGTTGAGTCAGGTCACGGCTGAACCGCTCCAGCGTGCGGTAACGGCTCTCAGCCAGTGGGCTGGTAACCCGCTGCCCGCCCCTGACCTCGGCGATGGCTTTGAGGATGCGCTCCCTGGTGACGCCATGCTCCCGCAGGATGTTCGACGAGGGAGAGCCCTGCTCGCCGGCAATGGCCAGCAACAGGTGCTCGGTGGAGATGTATTCGTCTTTGAGCTGGTTGGCCTCCTGGCTGGCCACGTCCATCACCCGCTTGAAGCGGGGGGTGATGAACACCTGGGCCACTGCGCCGCTGTAGGGCATGGTGCCGCTCATGCGATAGCTCCGTTCCAGGTGATTCTCCACCTTGCCCCGCACCACATCCACCGACACGCCCAGGTTCTGCAAGATCTGCGAGGTCACCCCATCCGGCTGTTCCAGCATGGCCAGGAAGACGTGTTCCGTATCCACCTGCCCATGTCCATAGCGCTGCAAAATCTCATAGGCGCGCATGGCCACGTCCTGTGCGCGCTCCGTAAAACGATCGAATCTCATCATGTTATGTCACCTCTACCCATAGTCTGTACATGGGGAAACCAGTACAGCTTACCAGTCTCAGTGGATGGAAATTTGCTCTGAGGGGATCGTCAGATCCCCGGTTTTCGCCAGGATCTGACGAATCCTGGCGGAGCGATTTTCCATCTACTGCGTCTACACCTAATAGCGGAGGATGGCGCCGATGGAGCCGGCCGCCTCCAACCGTGCATTATCCCGTACCGTCGTCACCTCTACGCCCCGCTCGATAGCGCGGCTGACCACGGCGTTCACCGCATCGGGCAGCAAACGCATCTGCCCGCCGCAGAAGGCGCACTGCTCCATAGGCTCCACGGTCATGTAACCGCAGTGGCTGCACTGGTAGGCGGTGTCGTGGTAGCCCTCGGCCAACACCAGGTGATGCACCCGTCCCTCCTCCAGCAGGCGCAACGTGTCGGCCAGACCCAATGCGCCGGTGCCGCCTTTGGAGGACGCCGCCGTGATGACCTGTTCCACCAGAGCGGCCTGCTGCTGTAAAAGCGCCTGCTGCACGATGTTCAGCGAGCGTTCGGCCACCTCGGCGGGCGAGGCGGTCATGTCCACGGCAAAGCTGCCCACGATGCGCTCCTGCAACGCCTTGGGCAGGAGCGGCTGAAACTGGGCCACCGTCTTGTCCGTGCCGGCCAGGATCAGGCGCTGACAGTCGTGCTCCTGGCAGAAGTTGACGGTGGCCTCGGCTATCTCCTTGAGATTGCGATAGGCGGCGGCATCCTCGTGCCGCTGATAGCGGGCGGCAGCCCAGCCCCCCTGCTTATGGCGCTTGACGTCCTCTCCGGTCAGCTCTCCCACCTCCTCCGCCTGCCCCTGCTCGAACAGGAAAAAGCGTGCCCCCTCGCGGCTGACCAAGGCCACCCCGTGACGGACATAGGTATCCACCATATCGCTGAGGGGCTTGAGATAGAGGTGATCGCCGACGAAGACGGCGTCTTCCAGGGGCACCCAGAGGGGATAGGCGCGCCAGAAATCGGCCGCCTGACAACTGAAGCAGGCCACGCTCCGCCCTTGCCAGTTGTATTCCAGTTCGAAATAGTGCTCCACGCGGGCGATGTCGGCCGGGTCGGCCACCTCGGCCACGCTGTTCAACTGATGCCGCAGGGCCAGTTTGTACTTCTCCGGCGTGCGGCGGTGCGGATCTACGTTCAAATAGAGGCTGAGGATTGGGGCGCCCTGCGCCCTGAACCCTGCCAGCTCTTGCAGATCTTTTTCCAGGATCATCTCGTCCTCCGTTTTATCCGGATTTTTGACCAACAGAACCTCATCGGTTAAGGTGAAGCCACCAATAGAACTGACTCAGAAAATGTTCCCGCGATGTTGGATCCAACAAAACTTCGGTCAGATCGAAGGCCTCGCGCACTGTGCGGTCAGCGTTGATACGCTGACGTACCGTGGGAGTAATGCAACTCGCCAGGTAGACGGTGAGCACCCGCGGATTGCGAGCCAAGGCCGCGTCGAAAGACTTCTTGGCCGCCCCATACCTTTCCAAAGCGCCAGCCTCGTCCATGCCGCCTTTGACTTCAATGGCACAGGCTAAAATATCACCTGAATCGTAGATGGCCACGTCCGGCTCGCTGCCGAAAACCAGACGATAGCCGTTGTCCAGCGTGAAGGCGTTCTTCGTCAGCAGTTCAGGCAAAGGCAAGAGCGGGTGGCTGATATGCCCGCGCTCCAACAGGTCGCTCACCAACAATTCCTTCACCTGGCGGCTGATCCTCTGGCCGATTTGCCCCCGCCAGGAACCATCCAGTTCTACGGTATACGTGGCCGGGAAAAGGGCCAGAAGCACAGTGAAGGCAGGCGTCGGCTCACTATCGAGGATGGCGCTGATAAGACGGTTCAGAGTTCTCGCCAACAGCAAAGCCCGTTCTGGCGGAATAGAGGTCCTGGCTCCTGACTCGTAGGGAACAACATTGCCAAATAGCTTGGTGATTCCCTTCTGGGAGATAGCAGAGAGACAACGGTAGTACAGCACCAAGCGGGGATTGGCAGCGATGACCTCTGGGTGACAAAAGACCAGATGCAGCTTAAGACCGGCGGCTTTTGCCTTCTCCATAGCCGTCAGACTGATCCCCAGGTCTTCTCGTTGCCAGTCTAACCCTGATATGTCAAGAGTCATGATTTGATCCTGCAGGCCCAGGGTCAGGACTTGTTTGAGCCGACGATAGATGAAGACCGAACGCAAAGTGTAGTTGGCCTGTTGGGCATTCCACAATGGCCTGTCTTCAGGCATTGGCCTTCCTCCAAAGAGCAATGCTTTCCCGCACAGGCACGCGACCGTACTTGTTCATCTGTTGAGAGCTATTTCCTTTGTAGCGCGTCACTCGTATCTCCTCGGTGATCAGGCCATGTGAGGCCGCGATTTCGGAAAGAAGAAGATCAACAGGAACCATCTCTCCCTCGAAGCGAGCATTGGCTACCACGAGAGCGACGCGGCCTCCCGGCGACAAGAGCCGTGACAGCTCTTTCAGCGCCAGGTTCATATCCTCGAAGTAACCTTTGATCATGATAGGGATGCGCTCATTATTGAGTTTCTTGATGGCCAATTGCTGCAAAATCTCGTCCAGGGCCGGTAGCCGTACGGCATCCGTGGGAGCAGGACGTGATTCGATGTGCGAACGCAAGAGACGATGACGCACGTCCCGTAACTCCTCGAAGGAGTTGACGAAACCCATACATAATTCCAGGGCATAAGTGCGGGAATAATCGTAGCGATTCAAGTAAGGTGGCGAGGTGATCACCGCGCCTACAGTGCCGTCATAGCTGTTATCGAGAGGGAGAGCCCGCGCGTCGCCTTCCAGGACACGAGAAGCGGCTAGAGGCTGCCCGGCGAGGAGAAAAACCTCACGGCGCAGGTCGGTGATCATCTTATGCAATTGTTCCCGCAGGGCCTCTTCCACCGGCTTCGGTCGGCGTGAGACCAGCCGGAGAAATTGACCGTCTTTTGAAGTATAGCTAACCTGTTCCAGGATACTGAGGAGAGCCAGGAGCAAGAAATCGCGCGCGGGAGGCGAGAAACGCTCCAGAATAGCATCTCGATAGAAGACAAGCCGACGCTGAGTCTCCTCGGAGAAAGCCAGGTCAATGATGTGTACGCGAGGCAGTTGCTTCCCATTGTCCTGGAACGGCAGGGAGAGCAGGTACTCGGCTGCGGCTTCCAGCTCATCGGCTTGATAATCCCGGCGGAGCTTGACACCGGTGATGAAGACAGCCAAGGGCAGGATGTCTACGCCCAGGGAAGGATAACCCAGTTCCTGGCAGGCCAGAAGCGTAGTGCCACACCCAGCAAAAGGGTCGAAGACGAGCACACCTGGAGGCAGTTGCCACTCCTGCAGCAAATTAACCACCAGTTGCCGAGAGAAGGCTTCCTTATAGCGATACCAGCGGTAGCGGGGCTCATCTTTGTTGGGCACGTAAGTCACCGCCCGGCCAAACTCCAGCCGTAAACGCAGGAAGGGGGCATACTGGCGTTCCAATTGTTCACGATATTCAGTTGCCGTACCATCCACTGGGATTGACATTGATTATCACAGATTTGCAAGAAAATTCCAGAGAGCCTTCGTTTTACGGTCTCTCACGGCTACTGGTCAGAGCCTGCGCGCCAGTGCAAGCGAGCCATCATAGCTTCCAATTCGGTGCGCATGCTCTCGTTTTCCGCCTGCAGTGCCGACAGTCTGTCCCTTAAGCGCAGGATCACCTCCACGCCGGCCAGGTTGACGCCTAACTCCTCGGTCAGGCGCACGATCTGCAACAGGCGGTCCACATCGCGCTGGGAATAGAGCCGCCGGCCGGAACGGCGGGCCGGCGTGACCAGGCCCAACTCCTCGTAGCGTCGCAGCGTCTGCGGATGCAACTCCACGAGCCGGGACACGACGCCAATGGCATACATCGGTTGGTCAGGATGCGGAACGTCCGGCATGGCTACTACCTCCGGTCAACACCTACTTGCTCCGGCCCTGATTCCTCAGACGGGCCAATTCCTCGAAAAGCTCCTTCTCACGGGGGGTCAAGTCCTGCGGGATGACGATACGCACCTGGGCATAGAGATGTCCGTGCTGGTCCGGCTGGTGCAGCCTGGGCATGCCCATGCCCTGCAAGCGGAAGGTGCGCCCACCCTGCGTGCCCGGCGGGATGCGCAACACCAGGGGCTGGCCACCGAGCCGCGGGACGCGTACCTCTCCTCCCAATACGGCCGTATAAAGATCCACGGGCACATCGCAGTACAGATCGTCCCCCCGCCGCTCGAACGTGGGATGCGGCTGTACCTCCACCTGCAGGAACAGGTCGCCACGGGCACCGCCGGTAGTGCTCACACCTCCTTCGCCCTTGACACGCACTTTGGAGCCTGTCCTCACTCCAGGGGGAATCTGCACCTCCAGACGGCGACCGTCGGATTGCAGAATCCGCTGCGTGCCGTGATAGGCCTCTTCCAGGGTGATCTGCACGGGCTGCACCACATCCTGTCCACGGCGGGGGCGGCGTTGCGTCCCGGCGAACCAGTCCGTCCGGGGCTCCCGGCCCACGTCGCCGAAGAGGGTGCTGAAGAAATCGGAGAAGGGGCTGCCCTGTCCGCCGAACAAGTCACTGAGGTCGGCATACTCCACGTGGATGCGCCCGCCACCCGGGGCGGTGCCGGTCCAGCGGCTCCAGTCGAAACCCTGCGGGTCACCGCCCATGCGCTGCCAGCGCTGCCAGTCGGCGCCCAGGCGGTCGTATTTCTCCCGTTTCTCGGCGTCGCCGAGCACCTCGTAGGCTTCGTTGACCTCTTTGAAGCGCTCTTCGGCCTGCTTGTCGCCGGGATTGACGTCGGGGTGATACTGGCGCGCCAGGCGGCGGTAGGCCCGTCGGATCTCCTTCTCGTCGGCGTTTCTGTCCACGCCGAGGATTCGATAGTAATCCTTGTACTCCATGCCCGTGTGACTTCCCTCGTTGATCGCCAGAGCCTTACGCTATTATGTAACTTCAGTACATCACAATATAGGCTCGAAAGGGCGTCCTCGCCCATGCGCATCAAGTTTAAACCAGACAGGAGGGCTAGCGACTCCCTCCCCTTGATGGGGGAGGTCAGGTGGGGGTGTTGCCCCCTCCCCTAACCTCTCCCACCAGGGGAGGGGAAACTTCGTGACCGTTAACTTGATGCCTGCAGCGTCCTCGCCCTGTTTTGTCGGCGGGGAATCCACCTTTGAGCGACAAATTGTGATCTACTGAACTTGATCACAAGGCGAGTGCCGTTCGAAGCGGCGGTATCACTGATCTACATCAATCAAAATCACCTTGACCGGGACAGCAGGAAAGTGTCGCTTCAGTCGTTCAATGTCGTATACCAGTTGTTCCCCATAAGATACACCAGTGGACATTTGCTTGTGTAACGCATGACAGGGTACGATTTCGACGCCCACATCAGCCTTATTCTCATTGAAGAAGTACTGGAACTTGGCCATATCGTAGAACATAAAGGCATACTTACCAAACTGCACTTCAACCAACACCCTTCCTTTCACAAAATCAATCTGCTTGAACGCACCTGGGATAGCCACATCGCTGTTCGGGACAGTGATTGTGTACGTATCGCGCAATTCAGTATATCCTCTTGCTCTAAATGCCTCGCGAAACTGCTGATTCATATCCTTGGGCGAGTACAATTCTCTCCCACGCATCGTTTTCTCTTCACTGACCTTGGTTCTTCTTGCTATCACGTCAGCGATGATTTCATAAACCTCACGTTCACAATCCGGGTAGCGCACCTGCAAGATTTCTGCCCCTCCCAGATGTGAATACTCGTAAACGATTCTCATTCTTCCTGCTCCTGCGCGGTATACTGTGCGCGCTGCTCGAACAACCGGGGCTGAACAGGAGCCGGTCCCAGACGTACAACCTGCGGTGGAACACTAATATCAGGCATATCAGGGTCATAAACTGACCTTGCCATTGGTCTGATGCGCAATGCCCCCTTCTCTGCCAGACGGATACGCTCTCTCGCAATCTCCACGTACTCGGGCATAATCTCGGCTCCGATGGCTTTTCGGCCGTGCATCAAGGCGGCGATCGCTGTCGTCCCCACCCCAATGAACGGATCCAACACCCAGTCACCCTCGTCGGTCATAGCGAGAACCAGACGTTCGATTAATTCGACCGGGAACTGGCAAGGATGGATGGTTTTTTCCACATGGTTTGCCTTCACGTTAGGGATTTCCCAAATGTCGCCAGGGTTCTTACCCAAGGGGTTGCCCGAAAGCTGCCCCTTCTTTGGCCCCTTGAAATACTTCTTCTTTGGGTATTTCTGAGGCACACGGACGGCATCCAGATTAAAGGTGTACTCGTTACCCTTGGTGAACCATAGAATGACCTCGTACCGGCCGGAAAACCGTTTCGAGGCATGTAAGCCATGTCCAAAGTGCCACACAATGCGATTGCGCAGATGCAATCCCAGTGAAGCAAAGATTGGATACAGAACGATGTCAAGAGGAATGATTTCGCTGTTATCAACATAGTTGCCCACTTGCCAGCAGAGGCTTCCGCGGTCATCCAACACCCGTACGCATTCTCTAATAACCCTCCGTTGTTGGGCCAGATATTCACCCATGTCTAGCCGAGTCTCGTAGGGCTTGCCCAGATTATATGGCGGTGAGGTGACGACGAGCTTAACAAAGTTATCAGGGATCAGAGGAAGCAAATCCAGGCAGTCACCCTCGTATAGGATGAGATCCGCCGTCCGATCAAATTCAGCCGCAATTCTTACCTTGTCCATAAGAATGTCCCTGTCAGTAACATGTCACCTTACCCGGATGCGCTGGAAGGCAAATCAATTATATTACTTTAGCAGTTCTTTGTCAAGTTAGCTGAGCAGTTTGTGTAAATCATCCGGCTGCCGTAAGCCACGTTGGCCGTAGCGGCGCAGCAAGGTGGCCCGGGAAATCCAGACTTGCCGCCGCTCAAGCCGCCAGAAGCGCTTGCTGCGCAGGCTGGCCGGGTTGAAGGTCCAGATCAGCCACCAACTGTACAGGTTCTCCCAGAAGTCGGTGAAACGCTTGAGCGGCCCGGCCGGCTCGGCCGGTGCCAGCTCCAGGCCCAGGCCCTCCAGGAACTGCAAATCCGACCGCGCCTCCCCGCGCGGGTTAAGAGCCGTCTCCCCGCGCCAGGCGCGAATCCCAGCCCAGGCCGGATCGTTCTCCACGTAGGCGGCAAGAAGCCGCAACGAGCGCACCATGCCACGATGCATGGCCACCGCCCAGCGCAGGTCGGGGCCCTCCGGCGGCATGGGCGGCAGCCGCTCGTTCCACAGGTGCAACTCGCCGATGCGTTCCCCGGCGGCGATGAACGTGCCATCGGACAGCACCATCTCTCCTCTGCTCCTCCCCCAGGCCAGGCGCAGGATGCAGTCCGGATGCGACGAGAACTCGTAGACCCCGTAGCCGCGGCGCACCCAGAGGTCCAGGCAGCGGATCGCCCCTCGGGCCAGCCCGTGCAGCATCAGCCTGACCGCCCCAACGAGACGAGAACCAGGCCGCCGGCGATGAGGGCCACGCCAAACCATTGCAGCACGGTGATCGTCTCGTGAAAAATGAGGCGCGCTCCAATGACCTGGATGGCGATGAAGCCCAGGCCCCAGGAGAAGGCCAGCGCCTGCGAGAGGGGGATGAAGCGCATGATGAGGGTCAGGCTCAGCACGGCCAGGAACCCGCTCACATTGCCCACCACCTGCCAGGTCAGGAACTCCCGCAGCCTGCCGCTCAGCGCCGACCATTTGAACCCCACATTGGCCACGACATTCAGAGCCACGTTGAGCAGGATCAGCCCTGCGATGCCCAATGTTCTCATTTTCCACCTCGCGTTACGAAGTCGCCCCACAGGGCCCCGTCTAGCCGCTCTCCGCTTCACCTTACTTGTCGCCACGGACGATGAAACGCCAAAAGCGGACATAGTCCCGCGGGCGGACGAAGAAGGCCGGCACCTGCCGCCGGTAGTCGCGATACATTTCGCCAAAACGCTCGATCAGCTCCGGCTCTTCCAACATCCGCACCCAGATGGTCAATCCCACGGGCACCACCAGCCCAGCGAGCAAGGTCATAACGCTGCCCCGCAACAGCGCCAACCCCAGGACCATCCGCACTCCGCTGGAGTAGACCGGATGTCGCAGCACCGAGTAAATGCGAGAGCGGACCAGCCAGCCCTCCTCCGGCCAGTAGACATAGACCAGGGCCAGGTTGTCAATGCCGAAGGTGAACAACGCCCTTCCGAAAAGCCATGCCCCGCTGATGAGCAGGTAAGCCGCTGGCAGCGCTGCCCAAGCCAGCGGCAGCACCCGTTCGCCGGGCACAAACAACAGATGCAAGGCCATGGCCGGCAGCAGCGGCAGGCCGGTCAGTCCATAGCGCCAGACGGCGCGCTCGTAAGCCCCATCGCCGTAGCGCTGCTTGAGCTCCCGGCGGCGGACGATAACTTGCCCCATCAGCGTCCAGAGCGCCAGCCCAGCCAACGCCTGACTCAGCAACGCCGCGCCGGGGAAGAGGGAATCGAAAAGCCAGAAGAAGAGCAGCGCGGCGGCACAAACCGTCAACGCCAACAGGCCAGCCAGCAAAGGGCGGCCTGGCCGTTGCAGGCTCGGCACCTTGCTCAGCCAGATATCCCACCCCGGTGGAACAACCATGATCGCCCTCCTCTCTCAACGTCTCTCCTCGACCTCAAAACTCCTGCCTCCTCGCAGCGTGAGCCACACCACCTCCGGCGGGCAGAGGAAGCGGGCCCGCGGTGCGGCCAGTCCCTCCAACCCCAGCCCGCGGCTGACGTAGAGATGCGTCTGCCCCTCGACATAATGCCCCATCTCATAGCGCTTACCGTAGGCCGAGCTGGTGATCACCGCTCCATAGCCCGGCAGGCGCCATTGGCCGCCGTGCGTGTGCCCCGCCAGGTAGAGATCAATCCCCCGCACCACCGCTTCGGGCATGAGGTCGGGAATGTGGTAGAGCAGGATGGTGAAAGCGCCCTGGGGCACATGGCGCAGCGCCGCCTCCAGCCCGGCACGATCAATGTCCAAATCTCGTTCGCAGGTCACGCCGATGAGGGCGATTTCCCGACCGCCGACCGCCACGCCCACCGTTTCGTTGCCCAGCAGCCGCACACCGGTGTCGGCGAACACGTCATGCGCCCGCTGGCGCACGTCCACTTCCGGCGTGCCCAACACGGCATACACACCCAGGGGGGCGTGCAGACGGCTCAGCCAGCGGCGGGCGTGAGCGATGGCCGCATCGTCCTCCGTGTAAGACAGGTTCAGGTAATCGCCGGTGAGCAGGATGAGGTCAGGCGTCAGTTCGGCGGCCAGTGCCAGCACCCGCTCATCTCGCGGTGTGGGCCGCTCCATGTGCAGATCCGAAAGATGCAGGAGGCGCAACGGCCGTGGCAGCCCGGCCAGTTTGGGGCTGCGCAGTTCCAGTTCGGTCACGGTCAGGCGGAAGGGTTCCACGACGCAGCCGTAAACGGCCAGGCCGCTGAGGAGCAGATACCCCCCTCCCAGCGCGGCCAGCGGCCAGGCCGGAGGCAGCCACCGGCCAGTCAGCGCTGCGGCCAGGCCAGCCAGCCAGCGCACGACGGCCAGGGCCAGCAACGGCGGCTGCACCGGCCCAAAGGAGAGATGCCAGCGTGGCAGCGCAGCCAGCAGCGCGCCGTCCAGGGCGACGAAGAGCAGATAACCGGCAGCCAGCGCCAGGCCTACACCCGCATTGCCGGCAGCCCAGAGACTTGGCAGGCCCGCGGTGGTGGCCAGGACAATGACGATGGCAGCCACCTGCCACCAGCGCCAGTGCGCCGGCCGATGCAAAGCAATAAGTGTCTGGTGAAGCCTGTTGTAATCCATCTCCGTCTCGCCATCGAGGATTTGACAAATACAGGCTTGTGTCTTACAATATCCCCAATGAAGTAAGACCTCAGGAAGCAAAACTTACGGAGGCAGGAACTATGTTGGTCACTCTTTCATCCAAAGGCCAGTTGGTCATTCCCAAAGAGATACGACAGGCGCTCAGGCTTCGCCGCGGAACCCAGTTCCACGTTCACCTTGCAGAGCATAAAATCATCCTGGAGCCGGTGATGCCCACTGCGGTTGATGCTCTGTATGGCAAATACGCCGACGCCGATTTCCTTGCCGCTCTGGAGGCCGAGCATCAGCGGGAGATGAGCCATGAAGCCCCGATTCGTGCTTGATGCGTGGGCGCTTCTGGCCTTCCTGCAAAAGGAAGAACCCGCGGCCTCGCGCGTCAAGACGTTGTTAGAGGAAGCTGAGCAAGGGAACGTTGAGTTGTTCATCTCCATCATCAACCTGGGCGAGGTGGCCTACAGCATTGGCAAAGTCAAGGGCGAACACGAAGCCGAGGCCACACTGAACGAGATCCGCCGTCTGGCCCTGATCGTTGTCCCTGCTACCGAGAAAGCCGTGTCCGCCGCGGCCAGGTTCAAGATGCACCATGCCATCTCCTATGCAGATGGCTTTGCCGCGGCCGCCGCCGAGGAACTGGGCGCGGTTCTGGTCACCGGAGATCCCGAACTTGAGCAACTGGCAGAGCGGTTGCGCATCGAGAAACTCGGGCGGAGCGGTTAGCTTCCGGCTAAAGCCTCGACTGCGGGATGCTGACCTGAGAGCGGACTCCCTGCCCCAGGGCGGGCGGCAGGCATCCGGCGATGGCTTCCACCACCCGCACCGCCACCTCCCGATCGCGGGCCTCCGGGCTTCTGGGCAGGTCAGCGGGCAGGCTGTAAGGAGAACCGAAACGAAGGCAGAGCGCTCCTTCCTCTTCGAAGAGGCCGACGGGGAGGATGGTCAACCCCTGTCTGGCCAGATGGGCGATAAAACGTCCCACGCCCGGAGGAGGCAGCATCAGCCTTCCCTCGGGCGGGTCCATCCCCTCAGGAGCCAGACCGACCACAGGCATCGGCGCAGCACGCACGAAGGCCAACACCCGGCGCACGGCCAGAGCCCGCTCCATCACCTCCTCAGGTCGGGGAGGCATGGGGGGCATGAGGGTGAAGCCGTACATCTGGGCCAGACGTCGAAAGAGCCAGCGGGTGGCCGGAGTGATCGTGCGGCTGCGCAGCCCATCCGGATACGTCCATGCCGAGGTCATGACCCAGTGCATCTCGACCGGGAAGGCCGCGGCGACGGCCACGCCGATCCACCAGCCGCCGAAGCCGGGGCGGAAGTAGTGGTTGACCGTCACCAGCCACCCGCGCGGGCTACTTTCCAGATCAGGCACCTCTCCAAACACGCGCCGCGAGGAGATGCCGCGCGCCAGCTCGCTCGCATCGCGGCGAAAAGAACGCGGCCTGCCCCGCAGGGCGTCGCCCAGGATGCTCAAAGCCAGACGTAGCGGCAAACGATATTGCGGATAGCTCATGGCCCTCCGGCGAAAGCGTTGGGCACGTAGACGCGGATGGCTGCCTCGCCGTTCAAGGGGCATTGGTATTCGCAGATGCCGCAGCCAATGCACAGTTCCCGTACGACCCGCGGCCGCTGCACAGTCACCCATTCCCCCTGGGCGTTCTGCACCCGCTCCTCCTGCAACCTGATCGCCTTTTCCGGCACCGGGCACATCTCCTCGCAGACGATGCATGGCCGGGCATCGGCCCAGGGGAGGCAGCGGTTCTGGTCAATGTAAGCCACGCCGATGACCGTCTGCCGCTTCCCCTCCAGCGTCAACTCGGGGATGGCCCCGCTGGGGCAGACCTGTCCGCAGGCGTGGCAGGAATAGTCGCAGTAACCCAGGCGGGGCACCAACACCGGAGTCCACAGCCCCTCCAGGCCTGACTCCAGCAGGCTGGGCTGCAAGCCCGCCGTGGGGCAGGCCTGCAGGCACTGGCCGCAGCGGATGCACTTGTCCAGCAGGTCGTTTTCCCGCGCCCCGGGCGGACGGATGAGACGAGGATGCTCCCGGCGGGTAGCGGACGCGGCGCGCAGCAACCCCGCGCCGGCCACGGCCACGCCCAACGAGGCCAGCACCTGTCGCCGCGAGGGATCGTAGCCTCGCCAGGAGGCCAGGCCCCAGCGCCCGCGAAAGGCGATAGCCTTCGTGGGGCAACTGGCCAGGCAATCCAGGCACAGCGTGCACTCGGCAGGGTCGGCGGCAAAGTCACGTTGTGGGTCAATGGTGCCCGTAGGACAGAGGCGGGCGCAGCGCTGGCAGGCCGTGCAGGCCGCTTCGTCCACCGTATGGCGCAGCCAGGCCACCTTGGAGAACAGCCCCAGCAGGGCGCCCAGCGGGCACAGATACCTGCACCAAAAGCGGGGGCGAATGGCGTTGAGGGCCAGCACGGCGGCGAAGGCCAGAGCCAGGAGGACGTTTTGCCCGAAGAAGGATTGAGCCACCGGCAGCAGCCAGCCGCGCACGGCGCGATCAAAAAGCTCCAGCGGCGCTTGCAGAGGGCCAAAGCGATAAAGCGCCGTTTCCGCTGCCGTGACCAGCGCGTTCAGCGCTGGCAACGCCGCTACAGCCACTGTGCGGAAGAGCAGCGTGAGGGGGTCGAGGACGAGCAGGGTCAGGCTGCCCAGCAGAGCGGCGAAGAGGAGCGTGAAGAGCAAGAAGTGCTTGACCTGCCGCCAGCCGCTGGGCAGGCCTGGCCCGTCCGAACGGTGCCGCCGCAACCGCGTCCAATCGAGCAATGTGCCCAAGGGGCAGAGCCAGCCGCACCAGACACGGCCCAAGGCCAGGGCCAGCAGCAACGTCACGCCGCCCAGGGCCAGCGAGGCGACCCAGCGCCGCCCGGCGAGCATGGCCGTCAGCCCGGCCAGCGGGTCGAGGCGAAAGAAAAGATCATGCGGCAGAAAGGTCACGCCTCCCTGCCGCGTCCCTAGCAACAGGTATAGAAACAGCAACAGCGCCAGAATCTGCACCCCCTGCCGTATGCGCCGCCATGTTACAGCCTTCGCCATCGGTTCTACCCGTGCTTTCTGCTGTCAAACGCAAGGTGTGATGCATGCTCCGTGATCCGTGGTGCGTGATGCGTAATCTCACGGATCACGGATCACGGATCACGTTTCACGTTTCCCCGCCCCCTCGTCCCCTCACACGGCGATCTCTTCCACCTTCACGCTTCCCAGGTCCATCGTCCCCAGTCCCATCGCCGCGCCGGCGACGATGGCCGGGATGTCGGCGCCGGTGAGGCCGAAGAGCGTGGCCGCATAGGCATCGGCGGCGATGATATCCTGGCTGGCGATGACCGTATTGGTCAGCTTGACGTCGTCCAGGCTGCCGCCTGTGGGGCCGTGGTCCATCAGGATGCGCACGGCATCCACCACCGTCAGCGTCGGGCGCACCAGGCTGGTGAGGTCGGCGATGCGCTGGCCCAGATTGATGTGCATCCCACTGCGGTTCTGGATGACGCCCATGAGGTTCTTCATGCCCAGCGTCAGCCGGGCCAGGCTGTGGTGCTTGGCGATGGGCACGTCAATGAACACGTCAGCCTTGAGCACGTCCTGGTAGACCGACCACTGTCTGATGTCCCGCCCTTCGGGGATGGCCGTATCCTGGTACTTCATCCGGGACATGACCTCCATCTCCCCGCCGGCAGCCTGCACGGCCTCGCCGATGCCGGAGCGGGCGTAGGCCTGATCGGGCGTGCCGCCGAAGGGCATGTCCATCACCCGCACCCGCCTGGCTCCTGCGCCCAGGCAGAGGGCCACCAGGGCCGCCACCACCTCGGGGTTGGTGGTGGCGGCGTACTCGTAGGTGTGATAGGCCACGCAGATGTTGGGCTTGATGATGATGTCATCGCCAGGCTTGACGAAGCGTTCGATGCCGCCCAGGGCGCGGAGGGCGGCCTGCACGATGGCCGCCGGGCTTTCGCCGCGGGCCACGGCCAGGTAGGCCTCGCCGGGCCTGGGCATCGGCGTGGCCACAGGCTCAGGCGTAGAGGTTGGCGGCGCAGCAGTCGCCGGGGGCTCTGTGGGCCTGGCCGTCGGCAGCGGTGTGAAAGTGGGCCAGGGTGTGCCGGTGGGGCGGGCCTCCGTGGGCCGGAGCGTGGGCCGCGGCGTGGGTTCGGAGCCGCAGGAGAGCAGTGCCCCCGCGCCAGCCGCGCCCAGCCCCCAGGCCAGCAAGCGGCGCATAAACTCGCGTCGAGTGATCCCATCCATGGATTATTTCCCTATCCCCTGCGAACCCGGTATTTCATAGCCTCTACAATGGCTAAAGCACTTTGCATTTCTTCCTGCGTCATGGCTTCCAACAACCGTTGTAGCATGGCGTGAACTTTGTCCATAGTCTTGGGACGAATCCGCAGGACAATGACGCCGCAGTGATGAGATGGTGGGTAATGGCGGATATCTCCAAAGTCAAGGTCATTTGTGACCAGAATCCGGCCCTGTTGCACAGCGTGAGCCAGGAGTATTGGATCTTCACGGCCCAGCAACCCTGCATCCTGGGCGGTCTCCACATTGTGATGCCAGGATCGCAGAACTGTTACTGTGCTTGGATAGACACATTCGTCAGCGAAGAAATTCATGCTACGGCTACCTCAGCAGCGATATGAATCTCTTCGTTTTCGATGACCGCCCTGGCGTACTCCAGACAAGCCCTGATGTCCTCTTTAGTGATGTGCGGATAGTAGTCCCTGATGATCTCTTCAAAAGACAGCCCATCCTCCAGGAGCTCCAGAATCATATAAACGGCGATACGAGTGCCCTTGATGCAAGGCTTACCACCGTAGATGTTAGGGTTCACTGTAATGCGCTTATGCATGATATGCCACTCCTTTCCACACCTGCCTCGGGCCAACCCCTGGGGCTCAACAGCCTGAATCTCCAGACAGGCTTCTCCTCCGCCGTACCCCGAGTTCCCGTAGTTCCTCCGAGTTCCCTTACACCCTTGCTCCCCCATGCAGCCACATAAGCCTCTGGTAACCTTGCCTCTATTGTACCGCAAACGTGGGAAAAAAGAAAAGGGCGGAAGGTCGGCTGCGCAACCTCACAGACCCTCCGCCCTTTTGATCGCCATAGTCCCAGGTCACGGGAAATCATGGCCCACTGCGAAGAGGGCCACCACCGTTCGGGCACGGCTGCAATCACCCGGCCTGCTTCTGGAGCTCCTCCTCCAACAGGACGCGGCGCAGGATCTTGCCCACAGCGGTCTTGGGCAGTTCGCTGCGGAACTCCACCCACCGCGGCACCTTGTAGGCGGCCAGGTTTTGCTTGCAGAACTCGATGATTTCCTCTTCGGTGGCCGTCTCGCCCGGCTTGAGCACCACGAAGACCTTGGGCCGCTCCCCTTTGCCTTCTACCGGGATACCCACGGCGGCCGCCTCCATGACCTTGGGGTGCTCGTAGAGCAGGTCCTCGATCTCGCGAGGATAGACGTTGAAACCACCGGCGCCCAGGATCATGTCCTTTTTGCGATCGCGAATCTGGAAATAGCCGTCCTCGTCCATGACGGCGATGTCGCCGGTGTACAGCCAGGGGTCGCCGCCCGCCGGATCAGGCCGCAGGGCATTGGCCGTTTCCTCCGGCCTGTTCCAGTAGCCGCTCATCACCTGCGGGCCGCGCACGCAGAGCTCTCCCAACTCGCCGACGCCCAACACCTTCTCGCCGGTGTCCACATCCACGATCTTGACCTCGGTATCCGGCCAGGGCAGGCCGATGGTGCCGACGCGGTTCTCGCCGAAGATGGGATTGGCGTGGGTGACCGGCGAGGCCTCGCTGAGGCCGTAGCCTTCTACCAGCCGCGCCCCGGTGATTTCCTGGAAACGCTGTTGCACCTCCACGGGCAAGGCCGCCGCGCCGCTGATGCACGCCTTGATGGAACTAAGGTCGTACTTGTTCAGGTGGGGATAGTTGTTGATAGCCACGTACATGGCCGGCACGCCGGGATACTGGGTGGGCCTGTGCCTGGTGATGTTCTTGAGCACGTCCTCCAGATCGCGGGGGTTGGGAATGAGCACCATGGTCGCCGCGGTCAGGGTGCTGAGGTTCATGCAGGTGGTCATGGCGTAGCTGTGGTAGAGCGGCAAAGCCGTCAGAGACACCTCCGTTGCCTCTTCGGGGTTGAGCCAGACCTTACACTGGTAGGCGTTGACCAGGATGTTCTTGTGCGTCAACTGCGCCCCTTTGGAGACGCCGGTGGTGCCGCCGGTGTACATCAACACGGCGATGTCGTTCCAGTCAACCTCCACCGGCTGCGGTTTGGCCGGCGCCTGGGCCAGCACATCGCTGAACCAATAGGTATTGGCATCGCCGGAGATGTCCACGCGGTGCCCTTCTTTCTTCTCCTTGAGGAGCGTGAAGAGCACCCGGAGCAATGGCGGCAGGTAGGTCTTGACCTGGGCGACGATGACGTGACGGAGGTCAGTGTCGGCCCGGATCTGCTTGATGAGGGGGTACATGAGGCTAAGGGTCACACAGACTTCGGCGCCGGAGTCTTTGAGCTGATACCTCAGCTCACGGGCTGTGTAGACGGGGTTGCAGGGCACAACGATCCCCCCAATGCGCAAAATGGCGTAATAGGCGATGGGGAATTGGGGAACGTTGGGCAGGTGGACGGCCACGCGGTCGCCCTTCTTGACCCCCAGGCCCTGCAGAGCGGCGGCGAAACGGTCCACGGCCTCATTATATGCGCGGAAGGTGAGCTTGGTGTCTTTGAAGATCAGCGCCGTGTGGTCGGGGTACTTGCGGGCCATCTCCTCCAAAACGGCAGGCATGGTGGTGCGCGGATAGTCAATGTGCTCCGGTACGTGCGGTTCGTAGAACTTAAGCCAGGGCTTTTCGGTCATGGGTTGCCTCCTTCAGCGAAGTGAAACGGATGCAATAAAGCGGTTTCGGGGTTCGGGTTCCAGGTTTCAGGTTGACGAGGACGACAGGAAGCCTGAAACCGGGAAACTTGAAACCGGCGAATGTTGTGGACTACTGGATGAGCATTCCTGCCATACACTCTCTCCCTTCTACCTGGCGACGAAGTTCGCCCTGGATACTCCCAATCCACCACCCTGCCGATCTGCCATCCTGCGTAACTACCTACCCTGTCACTGCGAGCGAAGCGAAGCAGTCTCCTGGAATCTAAGTAGATTGCTTCGCCCCTCCGGGGCTCGCAATGACGCCAACCCTCCGCTATATCTCACGTTGCAAGGCCGAAGGCGGGCAGTTACCATCCTGTCCATATTATACCCTCAAATCAGATTGTCGTCAAGGAGGCGAAGCGCGATGGCGTGCGCAGCGGAAGCCGGGGAGTACGAGGGGTACCCCCTTGCTTATCCCCAGCCCCCTACATGTTGGGGCTTGCGCCCAATCGCTGCGCAAGCCCGCGCGATTTGACATTTGCAGTGCTCTGTGTTATAGTATGTTTATGACGCAATGCGTCATGAATGCTAAGTTCATGCAGGAGGTCATGCCATGACGGAAAAGGTGGAAGAGGTCATCGAAGAGGCCGAACGTCGTCCCTTGTTGGAGCCGCTGCGCAAGGTGCTGCTGGCCAGCGTGGGCGCGGTGGCGCTGGCCCAGGACGAGCTCGAGGAGCTCATCAACAGGCTCATCGAGCGCGGCCAGATCGCCAGGGAGGATGGCCGCAAACTGGTGCGCGAATTGGTGGAAAAGCGCAAGAAAGAGGCCGAAGGGGAAATGGAACGGCGGCTACAGGAGGCCCTGGCCCGCATGAACATCCCCACCAAGGCCGACATCGAGGCGCTGAGCGCCAAGATCACAGCGCTGAGCGAAAAAGTGGATGAACTGAAAGAAGCCTGAGCGGGTGCATGCGGCTCATCAAACGTTATCCCAACCGCAAGCTGTATGACACCGAGGCCAAACAGTACATCACGTTGGAGGGGATAGCCAGGCTCATCCGCCAGGGGACAGAGGTACAGGTGGTGGATCATGCCACCGACGAGGACGTGACGGCCCTGGTGCTGACGCAGGTCATCGCCGGGCAGGAGAAGCAGCAGGCGGGCTTCCTGCCCCAGGCCGTATTGGCCGGGTTGATCCGCGCCGGCGGTGACACGCTGGGCACCCTGCGCCGTTCCCTGACCCTGCCCCTGGACCTGCTGCGGCTGATAGACGAGGAGATCGAACGCCGGGTGCTGGCCCTCGTCAGCCGGGGCGAGCTGGCTGGGGAGGAGGGACGGCGCTGGCGCGAGATGCTCCTGGCCCCCAGCTACCGCGCCCCGGATGCCTCCGGGCCCGGCGAGTCCGACCTGGAACGCCTGCTGGTCGAGTACGGCATTCCCACGCGCGACGACCTTCAGCGCCTCTCCGAACAGCTCGCCGCACTGGAGGCCAAACTGGATAGCCTCCGCCGCGCCTGACTGCCCCCGGCGGGTGGTAGTCCTCAAAGGTGACTGTCACCTGAGCGCCTGCCTACGGCCGGCTGCCCCTCGTGAGCAGGGGCAGGAAGATCATCGCCCCCTCCGGCCCCGCCCGATACACGCGCAGGGCCGGGTCGCCCAGCAACGTATACGTCTCCACCAGATCGTCGTACTTGCCGGCCGGCGAGTTGGCCAGCAGGTACAGCTTGCCCGCCGTGGTGGCCGCGCCCAGTTCCTGCACCCCTCCCCGGAACAGGGCCAGGAAAAGCCCCTGTTCCAACAGGTCATGCCCCGAGGCCAGCCCCAGGCCGGTCGGCGACCAACTGGCCACAGCACCGCCGCCCGGCAGGCGCACGTCGGCCTCGCCGAAGGCCTCATAGGCGGCCTCGTGAAAATACCCCTCCAGACAGGTCATCGGCAGGGCGATGGTCAGCCTGTCGGCATTGTTCAGCCTGGACAGGGCAGCGATGTCCAGCAGCCGCTCCGCCGCCCAGTAGGTCTTGGTGGCATGGCCGATGAAGCTGGTCAGCAGCGCACCGCTGTTGATGGCATCCACGATGTGCTGCCGGCAGATCAGCGAGGGATTCTCTTTGGCGCAGGTTTGGCCCAGGTACACCTTGATCGCCGAGTACGGCTGCGGCAGGAACTTGATCGTGTTGGCGGGCGGGTCAGCGTAGCCGTCGGCGATGTTGTCGGAGAGGGCGTAGAAATTCCCGCCGCCCCCTTCCGGGTCATCGGCGATGAAAAGCACGTTGCGGTTCCAGTCCCCTGCCGCGGGGCTGGTCTCGTAGCTCAGGGTCTTGTTGACCATCGCCTCTGCTTCAGCAGGGGAGTTGGCCGGCAACCGCCCGATGTGCAGGTCGGGCACGATGTCCTCGCCGCTCACACAAGCGTAGCGATTGTCTGTGGCCGTCTCCCCCTGCATGGGGTCCACCAGCCTCAGATAGGGCGGCACGTAGGTCGGCGCGCTGGAGGGCAGGTAGCGACGCGGGTCGTAGGTGCCATCGCCCACCAGCAGCACGTAGGTGGGTGCCGGCCGGGGCCAGTGCTCGTAAGCATAAATCAGGAAATCATGAATGGCCTGCGCCGACACCAGCCCGTAACCGAACTCGTCGTAGACGTCCTGCACGTCCACGACCTGCACCCGCAGACCCTGCGCGGCGCGGTGATCGGCCAGGGGCCGGATCGCCGTCAGGAAACTGCCGTGGCTGACGATGAGGTAGTCGGCCCCCGCCGTGGGCGATTGCAGTGCTGAGGGGGTATCCAGCTCGACAGGCGGCGTGAGCCGTTGGGCGGCGGTCAGCGCCAGGTAGCGCCGCCCGCCGTCGTGGCTGTCACCGAAGTGCAGCGTGTAGCTCCCGTTTTCGGGCGAGACCGTAACCCCGGCGATGACGCTCACGTTGGCCGGGTCGGTCACTTCGTAGACGGCGATATCTGGGCTGCTGAAGCCGCTGACGTGGTATTGCCAGGTGCCGGCCTGGTCGCCGCCGAAGGCCAGCCGGTCGCCCGCCGCCACATAGGTGCGCTGGTAAAGCACCCGCAGCCAGTCCACGTAGACCTGATCGAAGGATTGCCCCGGGGTGTCGTTGGCCAGCTCCACGCGGATGGTGTTGCTGCCTTCGTTGAGGTAGCCCTGCGGGAAATCAGCCGCCGCCTGATAGACGGTGCGGCCAGCCCACGAGTCATCATGAACCTGATGGCCGTTCACGTACAGGCGCAGGTGGTGCACGCCGTTGTAATTGCCGGCCAGCGAGACCTGCAACGTGGCCGTGGAGGCTGTCGTGGCCAGGTGCTGCACGGTGAAGGGATAGTCCCGCCAGGCGGGGTTCGGCCCGGCGGCCTGCACCGGCGGGTGATTGTACCAGTGATGGGCATCTTCCTCCATGGGCAGCCCGGAGATGTAGATTTTGTTCTCCTCCAGATGCACCGCGGCGGAGAACGAGGCGGCCGTGTCTCCCTCCGGCTGACTGAGTCTCTCGGCCATGCGCCGGCCCACAGCGCCGCCGCAGGTCAGCCAATAGACGTTGGTGCCGGTGTACACGGTATCGGCGCCCTGGCCGTAGAAAAGCACCAGGTCGCCTTCATCGAAGCGACCGTCCTCCTCGCCGAGGACACGGATGGCTACCTCTTGTCCCCCGTTGAAGAGCCGCAGGGTGCGCGGGTCCAGCGTGTCCACAGGCAATCCGGCAGCGGCCAGCGCGGCGCGGTCCAGTTTGTAGAGGCCGTCCCCTGTGACCATGAGCTTGTAGCCGGGCTGGGGCGGCGTCCACCCCCTCCCTAACCCTCCCCCTGATAGGGGGAGGGGAGGGTGGGGGCCTGCCCGCCAGGACCGGGCGGCCTCATAGTTCACCAACACGCTTCGCAGCGCGGCCTCAAACTCGTCCGGCTCCCTCGGCGCGGCGGCAAGGGCGCCTGGCCGGCCGCCGAAATGCAGGGCCACCCGCAGCCGCCGGTGGTAGTACAGTTGCCCGCTCAACGGATGGACCTGAAAAGGCGACACCTCCAGGCGGGCGATGCGCTGGCTGCGCAGGAAGCCCAGCTCGCTCACAAGGGCTGCCTGTGACGGGTAGAGGTCATCGCGGCCGTAGATGGCGGGATCGGGAGTCGTCTCCCGCTCCACGTAGCGCAGCAGCTCGCCTTCGCCCTGTTCGGCCACTGCCGCGGGGGCCGGGCAGATGGCGAAGCTCCCCGGAACAGGCACCGTCTCCAGCGGGCTGACTTCCAGGGTCAGTTCGCTTTCTGGCGGCACCCCCAGCAAGAGGATACGCAGTGGGAGCTGCGGGTGGCCCGCCTCAGCGCTCTGAACGGCGCCCGGCACATGGATGCGCTGGCAGGCAGCGCCGTTCACCACCCGCTCCTCGACTTCATAGCCCGGTGTAAGCACTTCCAGGACGATGCCCTGCCCGTCGGAGCGCAGCAACCGCACGCCTGCTTCGCTCCCCGCCGCCCATGCGCCCGCCGAAGCGGGGAGGACGAGCACCAACGCCAGAAACAAGCCCGTCAGGTATCCCCATGCGCGAACTGCCTTCCGCCCCTTGCTCCTCACCTCTCGCATCTTGCCTCCTGTTTCTTGCTTCTTGCCTCTAACGCACCACCATCGGCAGCCGCAGCCACCAGCGCATGGTGGCCTGGGCCGACCCGTACCGCTCCGCCGCGCCGTCGAGGGTGATGATCTCCAGGATGTAGTCGTAAGTCACCCCTGGCACCGCCTGCCTATCGAGAAACGTGTAGGTGTGGCCACTGTCGCGGCCCGACCAGACGGCGAAAATCGGCTCCTCGTTGAGGCGCACGAACTCGCCGTCGGGGGCCTGTCGGCGCAATAGACGAAAGCCCAGCATGTCCAGCTCACTGGCCGTCTGCCATTGCACCCACACGCCATCGGGCTGTGCCTGCGCGGTGAAGCCGGCCATACGCACAGCGGTGGGCACGTCACAGTTCTCGTCCATCTTGATCTTGAGCGCCGGGTCGCCGAGGAGGATGAAGGTGTCCATCAGATCGTCGTATTTGCCCGGCGGCTGATTGTCCCACAGGTAGCGTTTGCCGGCGGTGGTGGCCTCGCCCACGGTGTCCACACTGTCGTGGAAGAGGGCCAGGAAGAAGCCCTTGTTCAGGTAATCGTGCCCGGTGGTCAGCCCGAAGCCGGTGGGCGACCAACTGGCCACAGCGCCGTGCACCGGCCTGCGCGTGGCCGCCTCGCCCAGGGAAGAATAACCCAGGGGCGGTTCGTGGAAGAAGCCCTCGTAGCAGGTCATGCCCAGAAAGATGGGCAGGCAGGGGCCATTGTCCAGCGTGTTCAGCACCGCTTCGTCCACCAGCCGATCCTCGGCCCCCCAGGCCGTCTTGGTGGCGTGCCCGATGTAGTTCACCAGCAAGGCCCCGGTGATGTTGAGGGTGGTGGTGATGGCGTAGCGGCAGGCTGTGGGCGTGCTGCAGTTGCCTTCGGGTGGCTCCCCAAGATAGACCTTGGTCTTCGTATAGGGCGGCTCCGGCAGGTATTTGATGGTATTGGTCGGCGGGTCTTCGTAGCCGTCGGCGATCTCATTGGAGAAATCGTAGAAATTTCCGCCGCCCCCTGCCGGGTCGTCGGCGATGAAGAGCACGTTGTTGCTCCAGCCGTTGCAGGTGCAGCCCGCCTCGTAGTTGATGATCTTGTCCACCATGGCCTCCGCCTGGGCCAGGTCATTGACCGGCAACCGCCCGATGTGCATGTCAGGCACCAGGTCGTCGCCTTCCAGGAGGACGAAGCGATTCTCGCAGGCCGTCTCGCCCAGGATGGCATCGGCCAGGTAGAGGTAGGGGGGGATGAAGGTGGGCGCGCTGTTGCCGATGTACTGGCGCATGTCGTTGGTGCCATCGCCCATCAGCAGGACGAAGGCCGGCCTGGGCGGCTGCCAGTGATCGTAGGCGTATTGCAGGAAATCGTGGATGGCCTCCGCCGACATCAGGCCGCCGTTGAACTGGTCGTAGATTTGCTGCACGTCTATGAGGGCCACGCGGTGATCCGGCGCCCGGTAGAGGGCCAGCCGCTGCGCCTGCGGCCAGAAGTTGGCGTGGCTGATGAGGATGTAGTCGGCGCCGTTAGCGGTGTCCAGCAGGTCGGCCGGCGTGTGGGGGGACACAGGATAGGTGACCCTGGTGACCCCCAGCGGGGCGAGCCAGGCGGCCGGCGTCAGGGCCAGGTAACGGCTGGACGTGCTGCCCACATCGCCAAAGGTCACCGCGCCGCCGGCCACGGTGGTGTTGATGAAGCGCTGCACGTTGGTCATATCGCTGACGTCGTACACTTCGATCTGATCGCTGCCGAAGCTGGTGACCTGGTAAGACCAGGGGCCGAGGGCATCGTTGCCGAAGGCCAGGACGTTTCCTTCGGCCACGTAGGTATCATAGTAGCCCACCCGCACCCAGTTGACGTACACCTTATCGTAGGTCTTGCCGCCGATGTTCTTGATCTCCACCCGGATGGTATTGGTGCCATTCTTGAAGAGCGACTGGGACACGTCCACCGTGGTCTCGAAGACCTGGTAGCCGCCCCAGGTGGGGCTGCCATCCAGCACCTGATGGGCAGCGTCGCTGCCGTTGACGTAGAGGTTCAGGTGGTGAGGGCCACTGGTGAAGCCCAACATCTTGACCGTGAGCGTGCCGCTGAACGAACCGGTGGCGATATTGCTGGCCGAAAAGGTGTAGTTGCGATAGCCGACGGTAGGGCCTGTGGCCTGTATCCACCAGCCCACCCAGTGATCAGCGTTGTGCTCGAAGGGATAGGCGGCGAAATACTCGCGGTTCTGTTCGATGTGCACCGTGTGCAGGAAGGGACCGGCCGGACTGCCGCTGAGCGAGCCGTCCTTCTCGGCCATACGCAGCCCGGGGGTGCCGCCGTAGGTCAGGAAAAAGACGTTGATGCCCGTGTACTTGTTGGTGGGCAGCAGGCCGTCATAGAAGAGCGAGTCCACGCCCCGGCCGTAGAAGAGCACGGCCTCCCCCGGCTCGAAAGCGTTGTCGCCGTCCCCTGTCACCTGGATGGGCACTTCCTGGCCCATCCAGAAGAGGCGGAAGGTGGCCGGGTCAATGGTGTCCACCGGCAGCCCGGCGGCATCCAGGTAGTCGTAGTCCAACGCGTACAGGCCGTCGTCCTGGACGGTGATCCTGTACGAGGGCGTGGGCGGCGTCCAGGACGATGTCATCGCCGGCGCGAGCTGGGTGGTGGCCGGCGCGGCCGCGTGACGCGGGCCAAGTTCCGCGGCCATGCTCGCTGGCACCGCTGTGGAGAGGCTCAGCAAAAGCACGGCGCCAAGGCCCAACGTCAGGCCCAAGGCGACGATGAGCGCTTTGATCAGGGTGGCGTGTCTCGCATCCGTTCTGTTCATTGTTTATATTGCCTCCGACATTGGAATTTCCGTTTTTTGTGGGCAAGATGGCATCTTGCCCTACGACCGCGAACAGCCTTTAGCCATTGAGTATCAGTGGATCCAATTTTGCTCAGCCTGGATCGTCAGATCCAGGCCCAAAGCGGGGATCTGGCGATCCCCTTGGAGCGATTTTGGATCTACCAAATATACACGATGTTGCCCAGTCCTCAAAGTCAGGAGCGGGCAGGGAGCAACGAATAACCCGCTGAGAAACCAAGGAGCAGGGGAATATCCATCCCCCTGCTCCTCTGTACTTATCGAAAGGCGGCTCAGTCCGTCTGGAGTCTATTGGCCGACGACGACCTCGACCAGGCCGTAGCGTTCCACGCGGCCGTCGAGATGCATGACCTCCAGCGTGTAGGCATAGGCCCCAGGCAACACGCCCGCGTCCAGGAACTCGTAGGCGGCGCTGTTGCCCGTGCCGGCAACCTGAGCGAAGATGAACTCAGCATTCACCAACTCGAACTCCCCGCCGGCCGCCTGCCGCAGCACGTTGAAGCCCAGGATGTCCAGTTCGTTGGCCGTCGCCCAGCTCACCAGCACGCCTTCCGGCTGCACCGCCGCCGCGAAGCCGGCCAGGGTCACAGCGGTCGGCGTTTCGATGGGCACCCTTTCGGGGTCCTGCCTGGTCGGCAACGGCTCCTCAGGCCCCAGCGGGCCGGGCCCATCGGCGTCGGCGTAAGCGCCTTCCACGATGGCCAGGTTCTCCGTCTTGCCATCCGGCAGCAGCAACCCCGTGTCCGCCTTGGCCGTGAAGGTGACGATCACCGTGAAGCTGGCCCCCGGCGCCAGGTCCTGGCCGAAGCTGACGGTCAAGTCGCTCCAGTTGATGACCCCGTCGTTGACATGATCGTCGGAATCGGGATCAGCGTATGACCACAGCAGCGTGTTCGGGTCCTGATAGCCGTAGGTCAGATAGGAGGTATCGTAGGTGTCAATCAGCGGCAGGATACCGATCCAGGTATGGCCGATGTTGGTGATGCGGATGGTGAAGCTGAGCGGATAGCCCACGTAGAGCGGCAGCGGGGTGTTCAGCTGCTTGGTGATCTCGTAGTCCGACAGCTTGTCGAAGCCGAAATCGTTGGTCAGGTCCACCTCGCCGGCCGTCAGCACTGTGGTGACGTCATGCGTGGTCGGATGGCCATCGGAGTCCACGTCGTCGGGGGCTGCATCCTTCGGGCTGGCGTACCATTGGTACAGCGTGCCGCCAACCGCGAACTCGCTGGGGTCAATCTGGATGCGATAGGTGTCAGGGTTCAGATCGTCGAACAGGTAGAAGCCGCTACCGTCGGTGGTGTCCGTCTTGATCTTGACCCCGGTGCTATCGTAGAGATTGACCAGCACATCGGGGATGCCCGGTTCGCCGGCATCTTGCCGACCGTCGTAGTCCACATCCCACCAGACGAAGTCGCCGAGCTGGCCTGGAAAGACTACCGGCACTTCCGGATAGTCCTCCACCTCACCATTGTTGGAAAGGCCAACAGGGCTGTTGAGGTTCTCGCTATCCAGGCGGAAGCGGGCCCATGTCGTCCCGGCCACCGTGCCCTGCGCCGCGCTGGGCACGCTGAACTCGATGGTGTGCGTTCCCGGCGCCTTGAACACGCCGGAGAATATGTTCTCGCCAGCGTCGTTCCAGTCGCCGTCCTGGTTCCAGTCAATCCAGCCGTGCAGGTAGCCGGAACCGCCGGTGACCACGATACGCACCGCACCCGTCCGCCCGGCGATGAAGGGCATCTGGTAAACGCCTGCCGACTTCTTCCATCCCAGGAAGGTGACGCCATCCTCGTCATCCAGGTTCACCACATCGTCCTGGTTGACCGGCTGGCCGTCCGGTTCGGCGTCAATCAGCGCCCCCATCCAGATGTTGCCGATGATGTGCCGTGCGCCGTTGCTGGCGATCAGGGTGGGATAGGTCGGGTCGGGGGCGTCGCCGAAATCCAGCGAGCCCTGGCCGAACTCCAGCCAGTAGTCCTCCACCTCGCCATTCCAGGCCAGGCCCACGAATTCGTTCAGGCCCTGTTCATCCAGGCGGAAGCGGGTGTACAGGTCGCCGGCCGGGCTCTTCGGGCTGCCCAGGGGGATGGGGAACTGCAGTTGTGGCACGACCACGTCCACCCCGGCAGCACCGGGCGGCCCATAGACCTTCGACCCGGCCGCCGTGATCACGATGGGCACGCTGCAGAAGACGTTCTCTCCCGTATCCGACAGGTCGCGATCGTGATCGAAGTCGAACCAGGCGTGCAGATAGACCGTCTTGCCCACGGCCGAGGGCTCGGCTGTGATGGTGATCTTGACACCGCCGGTCCAGCCGCCGATGTACTTATCGCTGCGGTAGGGATGCGTCCAGTTGCCGGCCACCGGCGTGGAGCCGAGGAAGACCACGCCGTCCTCGTCGTCCAGGTTGTTGGTGTCGTCACCAGTGGCATGCAGGCTGGGCTGACCGTCCAGCTCAGCATCCACGGTCGGCCCCATCCAGACATCGCCGATGATGTGGCGCGGCCCATTGTTGGCCAACAAGGTGGGATAGGGGTTGGGCAGGTCGCCGAAGTCGAGGTCGTAGATCCTCACCTCGGCATCGTCGCGATCCGAGACGTTGGGGATGTCCGGCAGGTCGTTGCCGTTGCTGTCGGTCGGGGTGCCCACAGCCGTGCCCCAGTTGGTGCGATCCTCGGTGATGTTGTTGATCGTATGCGTGCAACTGGCCGAAGCACCCGGCGCCAGCGGCCCGGCAATAACGCAGACCTGAAAGTCGTCGCCCGGAACACCCGGCGTGCCGTTATCGTCGGTGATGACGATGTTCGACAGATAGGTGTCGCCGGTGTTGGTCACGATGTAGGTGTACTGCACCGACTCGCCGGACAGGATGTACTCTATCTCACCGTCGGGCGCATCGCCCGCCAGCTTCACCAACTGGATGTCCGGGTTGACCACGAAGATCTTGGCGTCGTCGGTGTCCGAGACAGGCGGGATGCCGGGCAGTTCGTCACCGTTGGCATCGGTGGGGTTGCCCGTGACCGTTGCCGTGTTCGTCGTCAGGCCATTGTCCCCTTCGCTGTGCGCACAGGTGTACGTCCACGTCTCGTTGGTGTCCAGCAGGCCGTCGCCATCGCTGTCCCCGCCAGTGAAAGTCACCACCCCTGTGCAGGTGTCGTCGCTCAGGCTCACGCTGCCCAATGGCGTATCACCCTGATTGGTCACCACGAAGTAGTAGGTCACATCCACCGGCGTGGGGCCGTTGAGATATTCGATCTCCCCGTCGGCGGCGTTGCCCGCTGTCTTCACCACCTGGATGCCTGCCATGGCGTAGCCGAAGTCGGCCACCGCGTAGTCATAGACGGGGATATTGGGCATCACTGCCAGATGTGTGTTCGCCCAGGTACCGTATGTGCTGATGCTCGTGTGCACGTAGTTTTCCAACGGACCGCCCAGGGCGAAGTTGCTGGAGTCGATCTCCACGATGTACCAGTTGCCCTCGGCAGTGACGGAGAAGCTGTACCAGCCGCTCGATGCGGGAACCCCCGGCTTGGGGCCGGTGAGTGTGTAGGTGACGAACTCGCCAGCATCAATCTGGGCGTTCTTGTTGGCGTCGAGGTAGAGATTGACGCGCACGTTGTTAATGCCGGCGTTGTACTCGAACTCGCCGGGGGTCGTCGTGTGCTCGCCATCCACGTTCTGGTCGTACCAGACGTAGTCGCCGAGGGTGGACTTGCCCGTAGGAGCCGAAGGGCCAGCCAGTTGAGGCGGCGGCAGGGGCTCGGGGCCCTTTACCACCGGGTTCGGCGGCGCAGCCATGCTCACCCCGATCAGCCCGAACAGCGCCAGGGCCAGCACGCCCACCACGCCGAGGGTGATCAGCAATGATCGCCACACGACCGCCTTGTCAGATTTGTTTTGATTCATGCGATACTCCTTCTTTCTCATCATATGGGTTGTTTTGCACGCATGGTGCCCACCAGGCATAGGGCCAGGGGGTTCCTGGCTTCGGCCTTGCAACGTGAGATATAACGGAGGGTTGGCGTCATTGCGAGCCCCGAAGGGGCGAAGCAGGGGCGCAAGGCCTTGCGCCCCTACTCCTGTTTTGATTCCAGGAGACTGCTTCGCTTCGCTCGCAGTGACAAGGTAGATAGTTACCAGGCTTTGACATCTCCTTTCTCGCGAACCCAGCAGCCTGTGATCCGTCGGCATCACGCACAGGCTAACCTATTTTAACACATCGAGATTAAATCCTCATAAAGAAATCATAAATTCTTCGTTAAATCCCTGCGTAACTATTTTGACGCTGAAGCCCATGTTACGTCTTGTAGCCGCAGGCTTTCAGCCTGCGGCGCGGGCGCAAGCCCGCACTCCACCTCGCCCTGAGCAAAGGGGCTCTTGCTCGCTCCCGCATGAGATTCTTCGCTCCACTTCGTTCCGCTCAGAATGACGTACTCGGCGGTCTGAGGCGAAGCTTCGCTGAACAGTTACGAACCAGGCTAATGTAATGACGGCAATGCCGCCAAAAGGTCACACCGGGTATCCTGCGATGACCCTCTGGGGGTCGGCGCTTGCTCTGTCCCACGGCACATGGTATAATCTGCTCCAGCGCAAGGAAACGCCTCAGGAAGCGCAGCAACGCCAGTCCGTTCCATCAGGAGACAGATGCCATGAGCAAAAAACCGCACTGGTTCCGGGGCATTTTCCCCGCCCTGGTGACCCCCTTCACCGCCACTGACGAGATAGACGAATCAGCCTACCGGACACTCATCCGCCATCTGCTGCCGCATGTGGACGGCGTGGTGACCTGCGGCACGACGGGCGAGTTCAGTTCCATGACTTTCGAGGAGAAGCAGCAGGCCATCGGCATTGCCCTGGACGAGGTCGCCGGCCGCGTGCCGGTAGTGGCCGGCACCGGCTGCCCCAGCACCCGCGAGACCCTGGCCTTGACCCGTTGGGCCAAAGAGGCCGGCGTCACCGCCGCGCTGTTGGTGGCCCCCTACTACCTCAAGCCCACCTTCAATGAGGTCTACGACCACTACCAGGCCGTGGACGAGATCGGCCTGCCCATCATCCTCTACAACATCCCCCAGTGTGCGGGCACGCACTTCCGCTGGTGGACGGCGGAGGGCATGGGCCTGGCCTTCGACCACGTGGTGGGTATCAAGGACTCCTCCGGCGACATGCCCTTCCTGATGGCCGTTTTCGAGAAGCTGGGCGGGGAGATCGGCATCTTCTGCGGCCATGACGAAATCGCCGGCGCGGCCATGCTGGCCGGGGCCGACGGGGCCATCCTGGCCAGCGCCAACGTCATCCCCGACATCTGGCAGGAGATCTACCAGGCGGCGCGGCGCGGCGATGCCCAGTTCGTCCACCGCCGCCACCGGGAGATCCAGATCCTGGTGCGCATCATCGCCCGCAAGGGCAGCCCGCAAGCGGTGAAGGAAGCGTTGCGCATGATGGGCGTGCCGGTGGGCGATGGGCGGCACCCCATCATGCCCGGCGGCGCCTTCGAGCGGGAGGATTACGAGGACCTGCGCACGCAACTGGAGAACCTGGGCAAGCTCGGCGGTGTGGCCGCCGACGTGCCCAGGCCGCAGCCCGCCGACCGGACGCTGCTGGTGGGCGAGGGGTTTGCCGGGCCCCCCTTTTCCGAGGTGGCGCACATTGACCTGCTCATCGGCCAGGCGGCTGGGCCGGTGGGGCGGGCCATCGAACGGGCATTGGGCGAGCCCCGCCCCGGCCACGAGCTGGCCCTCATCTGCCAGCGGCCACGCACGCTGCTGGTGCCCACGGTCACCGTGCGCACGGCCAAAGCGCGCCAGTTGGTCTACGAGGAGGCCGCGGCGGGCGTGACCCTGGCCATCGAGCACGCCATCGCCCAGGGCACGCTGCCGGAAGAGCGGCTGGACGACCTCTGTCTGATCGCCAATGTTTTCGTGCATCCGGCGGCCAGCATCCGCCGTCGCGTGCGCATCAACAACTACAAGGCCATGCGCGGGGCCATCCGCAAAGCCATCGAAGGCCGCCCGACCTTGGACGAGCTGATCCACGAGAAACACGCCGCCCGCCACCCCTTCCGCTACGCGCCGTAGAGGGTGGGGATTGGCAGGTTGGGAAACTGGTAGATTGGTAGCCGGTGCGTTTTAGATGGCGCATTCTTCCCAGACTCGCATCGCCCGCGCGGCCGGGCAGGTGATGCTGCTCTTCGTCCTCAGCCGGCTGCTGGGGCTGGCGCGGGAGATGATCATCGGCGCTCGCTTCGGCACCAGCGCCGAACTCGATGCCTACCTGGCTGCCTTCCGCCTGCCTGACCTCATTTTCCAGCTTGTCGCCGGCGGTGCATTGGGCTCGGCTTTCATCCCCACCTTCACCGCCCACCTGACCAGGGATGACCGCGCCGCCGCCTGGCGGCTGGCCTCGGCCGTGATCAACCTGGCGTTGCTTCTCCTCACCCTGATCGCCCTGCTGGCTGCCCTCTTCGCCCGCCCGCTGGTGGCCCGGGTCATCGCCCCCGGCTTCTCCCCGGCTCAGCAAGCCCTCACCGCTCAACTGCTGCGCGGGCTGCTGGTTTCCACGGTCATCTTCGGCGTCAGCGGCATCGTTATGGGCATCCTCAACGCCTTCCAGCATTTCCTGGCCCCGGCGCTGGCGCCGACCATCTACAATCTGGGCATCATCGGCGGCGCCTGGTTCCTGGCCCCCCGCTGGGGCGTGCATGGGCTGGTCGCTGGCGTGGTGGCAGGGGCTGCCGGCCACCTGCTGGTGCAGCTCCCCGCCCTGCTGCGCCGCCGGCCGCACTACGTCCCCACGTTGGGCTTATCTCAAGCCGACGTGCGGGAGGTGGGGCGGCTGATGGGCCCGCGGGTGCTGGGGCTGGCGGCGGTGCAGGTCAACTTCCTGGTCAACACCATCCTCGCCTCCGGGCTGGCCGAAGGCAGCCTGGCCGCGCTCAACTACGCCTGGCTGCTGATGCTGCTGCCGCAGGGGGTGGTGGCGCAGGGGATCGCCACGGCGGCCTTTCCTACCTTCTCGGCGCTGGTGGCGCGGGAGGAGAGGGCAGAGATGCGGGCCACCTTCAGCGCCACGCTGCGGGCCATCCTCTTCCTGAGCATCCCGGCCAGCGCCGGGCTGTTCGTCCTGCGCCTGCCGCTGATCCGGCTGCTGCTGGAGCGGGGGGCCTTTGGCAGCGCCTCCACCGCTGCCGTAGCCTACGCGCTGGCCTTCTACAGTTGGGGGCTGGTGGCCCACGCCGTCGTGGAGATCACGGCCCGCGCCTTCTATGCCCTGCACGACACGCTGACGCCCGTGTTGGTCGGCCTGGCGGCCATGGCCCTGAACATCGTGCTCAGCCTGGCCCTGCGGGGGCCGTTGCAGCACGGCGGGCTGGCCCTGGCCAACACGGTGGCCACGGGATTGGAGATGGCCGTGCTGCTGGTGCTGTTGCGCCGCCGTCTGGGGGGATTGGAGGAGCGAAGGGTGGCGCGGGCTACGCTGCGCGCCGTCCTGGTCAGCGGGGTGATGGCACTCGCCCTGGCCGGCGGGCTGGCCCGCTGGCCTGTTGCCCATCCCTTGCTCCTGGGCGGTGGCGGCCTGTTACTGGGAGGGGCGATCTACCTGCTGGGCATGGCCGCACTGCGCGCCGAGGAACTGCGCATGCTGCCCGCGCTGCTGAGACGCCGACAGGGCGGGCAGAGGGAGGCCATCCGATGACAAGACAGAGGCATGGCACCAGGTATGCCTCAGGCGGCGAAGGTTCGCTCCATCCACTGCACGGCGAAGTTGTGCAGTGCAGCGGCATCAAACAAATAGGACTGGGCAGCCCCGACCATGCCGGAGCGTCCGTTGCCCGCGGCGAGGAAGTCGCGGACAATGGCCGGAAAATAGTCGCCGCCCTCCCAATCCACAACTCCGCGACCGGTGTCGTACTCCTCTACATCAACCCATACACGTTGCCCGTCTTGAAGAACAGGCACCTTAGATCCGGCCAGGCCTTTCTCGCTGCCTGATGAGCGGATTCAGCACCGTCGCTTCGTTGCGGAAGCCATCTTCCGTCATCGGCTCATGTTGGTTTCCAGGTGAAGCGGAAACTTGGTATACTCTTGCTACAATTTGGAAATATAATCCAATGCTTCTTTTTCGTTCTTCTCAATAGCAATCTCTACTGCTCTTTTTGCTACTTCTAATAATTCCTTTACTTTCTTTCTTGCCTCGTGGGATTGTTGAACTAATGAAGCGATTTTTTGCTGAGTTGAGAGGGGAAGAATAGGAATAAGTAATGATTTAATTTCAGCATCAGAAATTTTAGGTTGTCCTGTTTGTGTTTTTTTCTTTTCGATTTGACTTTGAATGACAATTGATTGAAACAGAATTTCTAAATATTCTGGCAAAACTTGATCTTTATATTTAATTCTTAATCTTCCTGTATTATTAGAACAAAAACCACCGGACAACTCTTCCATAAGTAGATTAGTTTTTCCAATTGTATCGCCGATAATAGCAATTACAAGATCGTTTGTGTATAGTTTATTAGCTTCATTCTCCATATACTCATCTCTAATATAAATCACCTTAGATTCATCAATCCCTACTTTTCCAGTAAGCTCTTTAATTCTTATATAAGGTCTTTTTGTTTTTTGCTCTGTATAATAGTTGGGCGAAATAAAAACGCCTCGTCTGAAATCAAGAATATTTTTTAAAGGATACAAAGTAGTATTTTGAGACACTAATTCCAGAATTTCCTCATACGCAGGCTGGAAATATTCGGCATCTATTCTATGAGCAGAGAAGGCAGAAGAAAGTTTAGCGGTATAGGTTTTTTCGTATCTTGGCTTGAAGTCCTTAAGCCCAAGTTCTTCTAAAAGGAGGTTTTCGGCTTGGGAGTAGAATTTTTCGGACTCTTTAACTAGGCTGTTAGCCTCATTTATGATATTTACTATTTTTTTTACAATCGTTGCTTGAGGTATAAATATAGGTAAATGTTTAATTTCTTGTGGTCTTATATGGGGTTGCCCTGCTCCGTATCCTAAATTTTTTAGTAATAAT
>JARYMM010000035.1 GCA_029907105.1 Anaerolineae bacterium
ATGTTTCTGGCGCAGAGCATTGAATTTGCCCCGTCCAGCCGCCGGATCTGATGATCCGGCGGGAGCGGCTGAGTAGTACTCTTTGTGCACGCCGCCTTTCCCGGCGAGCGCTGGGGGCATCGGTTGCTCTGACGGACAGTCCATTGATTGCCGGGTGCGGAGCGGTCTCGGTTTCTGATGTGAATAGTTGTCACGTCCCTGCGGACACCACCAGGGACGAAAATGGTCAAGGCATCTATTTTCGAGGTAGGGAATGATGTGATAGCCTTTTGTGTGCACTGCGGGCAAGGCATTGATGTGGGGTTGCGAGCCCAGGAGGGGCAGCGGGTACATTGCCCCAGTTGTGGCGCTTACCTGGAGATCATCAGCGTGCAGCCTCTGGAGCTCGATTGGGTCTACGATAGCCCCTTCGTAGGGCCTTTCGGGGTCTGCCAGGCCTGCGAATATGAGGTGGACGGGTTGCGGCGCTGATCGGCCGCTTCGTCCGTCCGTTGTCTATGCTTCGCTACAACCCATCCTCTTCACGGCGGTGAAGGGATGGGTTCTATAATGTAACCCATAGGGAGGGAAATTTAGGAGAGATGTTGAACCAACGTGAGGAATTCGAAGAGCCTCCTGGACGTCAGAGGCCGCCTCACCCCTGGGAGGACGTGCCCTCTGAGCAGTGGAATGACTGGCGCTGGCAGTTGACCCACCGGCTGAGCACGGCCGAGGAACTTGCCCGGGTGATCCGCCTTACTCCTGAAGAGGAGGCGGGCCTTTCGGTTCCCGGGCATTTTCGCGTCGAGGTGACGCCTTACTTCGCCAGTCTCATGGACCCGGATGACCCCCATTGCCCCATCCGGCGGCAGGTTATCCCCACAGGGCGCGAGCTGCTGGCCGGCGCGGGCGAGGCCAGGGACTCTCTGGCCGAGGATGCTCATTCACCCGTGCCTGGCCTGGTGCACCGCTATCCCGACCGCGTGCTGATGCTGGTCACCACCCAGTGTGCCAGCTACTGCCGCTTCTGCACCCGCAGCCGCCTGGTGGGGGATGCCCATGCCCAGTTCGGCCCGGCCCAATACGAGCAGCAACTGGCCTACATCGCCGCCACACCCCAGATTCGCGATGTGCTCATCTCCGGCGGCGATCCGCTGACCCTGTCGCAGCGGGTGCTGGAGCAGTTGCTGCAACGGCTGCGGGCCATATCCCATGTGGAGGTCATCCGCATCGGCACCCGCGTGCCGGTCTTCCTGCCGCAGCGCATCACCGAGGACCTGGTGACCATGCTGCGGCGCTACCATCCCCTGTGGATGAACATCCACTTCAACCACCCGCGGGAGATCACGCCGGAAGTGCAGACGGCTCTGGCCCGCCTGGCCGATGCCGGCATCCCGCTGGGCAGCCAGACAGTGCTGCTGGCGGGCATCAACGACTGCCCTAACGTGATGAAGGCCCTCCTGCACGAGCTGGTGAAGAACCGTGTGCGGCCTTACTACCTCTACCAGTGCGATCTGGTCGCCGGAGCCGGCCACTTCCGCACGCCGGTGTCCAAGGGGATCGAGATTATGGAGGCGCTGCGCGGGCACACCTCGGGCTTCGCCATCCCCACCTACGTGATCGACGCGCCAGAAGGTGGCGGCAAGGTGCCCATCCTGCCCAGCTACCTGCTCAGCATGTCCGACAGCCGGGTCGTCGTGCGCAACTACGAGGGCTTCGTCAGCACCTACGTTCAACCCACCGAGTACCACGCCCACGATGCGCGGACGTGTGCCTACTGTCAGGCGCACAGCGACGAAGGGCAGCAGGAAGGGGTGGCCGCTCTGCTGGCCGGCCGCCGCCCGCACATCGTCCCCGAAGGGTGGCGCGCCCTGCACGAGAAGGCGGGCATACCGGTGATGGCGCCTGTGCGGCTGCCGGCCATGGAGGCCGCTTTCGCCAGCCAGGGCGGAGCAGAGAGGGAACGATGAGCGGGTGGCGGGTGGCTTTGCTCTACAATCTGAAGGCCAACGTGCCTCTGGGCGCCGGCGCGCCCGAAGATGCCCTGGCCGAGTACGACACTGTGGAGACGGTGCAAGGTCTCGAGAACGCCCTCCGCGCCGGTGGCCACCAGGTCATCCCCCTGGAGGCGGACGAGACCTTGCTCGACACCATCCGCCGGGCGGCTCCAGACATCTGTTTCAACATCGCCGAAGGGTTGCGGGGGGATGCCCGCGAGGCTCAGGTGCCAGCTCTGCTGGAGATGCTGGGCATCCCCTACACCGCCTCCCAGGTGCTGGCCCATGCCCTTTCCCTGGACAAGGCGGCGACCAAGCGCCTCTGGCGCGACGTGGGGCTGCCCACCGCGCCCTTCCAGGTCTTTCAGCGCGGTGACGAGCCTCTGCTCCCCGGCCTGGCTTTCCCCCTCTTCGTCAAGCCGGTGCGCGAGGGATCGGGCATGGGCATCAACAGCCGCTCGGTGGTCGAGGATGAACAGGCCCTGCGCCAGCAGGTGCGCTGGGTGATCCGCACCTACCGCCAGCCGGCGCTGGTGGAGGCCTTCCTCGGCGGCCGGGAGTTCACCGTGGGCCTCATCGGCAACACCCTGGCGCCGGGCGAGCGCCCGCCGACAGCGTTGTACGACGAGCGGGGCTTCCACACCTTCCCGCTGCTGGAGATTGACGTCAGCCCCGTTGCCGAGGCGGGCGGGCTGTACACCAGTCACGTCAAGTCCGATCTGCCCCTGGCCCCCAATTACCTCTGTCCGGCGCCCGTGGATGAGGCGCTGGCCCAGGAGTTGCGGCGGCTGGCCGTGGCCGCTTTCCAGGCCATCGGCGCTCTGGATGTGGCCCGCGTGGACTTCCGCCTGGGCGGCGATGGCCGGCCGTACCTGCTGGAGATCAACACCCTGCCGGGCTTGAATCCCACTTACAGCGACATCGTTATCGCCGCCCGTGCCGAGGGCATGAGCTACACGGAGCTCGTGAATGAGATTCTAAACCTGGCTGCAAAACGTTATGAACTGACATGAATTTGGCGAGGGTCGTTATGGCGGAGATGTGCTCTTTGCACCCGAAGCCTGGGCCATCTGCAACCGCAGATGCTGCGACCCATAGAGAATTCTACCGTTATCCCCAATACTACGACGTGGCTTTCGGGTATCGAGATGTTGTCGCCGAAGTGGATTTTCTGTTGCAGTGTTTTCGCCACTATCGGAACAGAGATCCCAACACAGTTCTGGAAATAGCCTGTGGAGTCGGCTACCACGCCCTGGAGTTCGCCAAACGCGGCTATGCGGTCACGGCGCTGGACCTTCAACCGGAGATGATCGCCTACCTTCGGCACAAGGCCCAATCCCACGGCGTGAAAATGGACTTGCTGATAGCGGACATGCGCTCCTTTGAATTGGCGCGGCCTGTGGAGCTGGCCCTGAACCTTCTGACCAGTTTCCAGTACCTCCTGACCAATGAGGACATCGTGGCTCATCTGCGCGCCACCTGTCGCAACCTGGCGCCAGAGGGCCTCTATATCCTGGAGTTGAATCACCCTCGGGAATACTTCGGCGGTTCACTGCTGCGGCCCATCCACTGGACAGCAACCCGGGGCGATCTGGAGATCGAGGCCATCTGGGGGGCTACGGAGCGGGGATTGGACCCGGTGGCGGAGCTTGTGGAGGTAGAAGCCGCCTATCATGTGCGGGAGGGGACAGAGAAGCGGGATCTGGAAGAGCGAGGTTACCTGCGCATGCTTCTGCCCGGCGAGCTCGAAGCTCTGGTGGAGCTGGCGGGCGGGTTCAAGCTGGAGGCTTTCTACGGTGACTTCGACCTGTCCCAGCCATTGGATGCTTCCGAACGCTCGTGGCGGATGATCGTCGTGTTGAGCAAGCATGAAGATGAACCGGCCAGAGAATAACACACTGCCCCGCGTTGTGGTGCTTTACAACGACAGCGCCGGGCTGATCAAGGGCGAGGCCCGGGACATGCTGGCCGAACGAGGCGTGATCGCCTGTGCCCAGGCCGTGGCCGCCGCGCTGCCGGCAGCCGGCTATCAGGCAGCCCTGCTGCCTTTCCAGGGCGACGTGGAACAGGCGCTGGCCCCTTACTCGCCGCGGGATTGGGTCATCTTCAACCTGGCCGAGGGGTTGGAAGGCCGCCTCTTTGAGGAGGCGCGCATCGCCTGGGCCCTGGAGGCCATGGGCTATCGCTTCACCGGTGCCGATGGCGACGCCCTGGCCCGTTCCACGCACAAGGCCCAGGCCAAAGCCTGCCTGGCCGCCGCAGGCATCCCCACGCCGCCCTGGCGCCTCTTCCGTCACCCGGACGAGGTAGCAGTGGCTGTTCCCGCTGGATCGTCAGATCCGGCGGCTGGACCGGCAGCTACGGCTCTGTCCTTTCCCCTCATCGTCAAGCCGGTGGCCGAGGACGCCAGCCTGGCCATAGGCCCCGAGGCAGTGGTGCACACGGTCCAGGCCCTGCGCGAGCGGGTAGACTACGTGGTCTCACGCTACCGGCAGGCCGCGCTGGCCGAGCAGTTCATCGCCGGCAGGGAGTTCAACATCTCCCTGTGGGGCGACCCGGTCGAGGTGTTGCCTCTGGCCGAGGTGGACTTTGCCGCGTTCGCCGATCCCTGCCAGCGCATCGTCTCCTTCGACGCCAAGTGGGAAGCCGACTCCTTCGCCTACCGGCATACGCCGGTGGTGTGTCCGGCCGTTGTCGCCCCGGCCCTGGAACAGGCCATCACTGCCGTCGCCCGGCGGGCCTGGGCCGCCCTTGGCTGCCGTGGCTACGCCCGCGTGGACATCCGCCTGGCCGGGGATGGCACGCCCTACGTCCTGGAGGTCAACTGCAACCCGGACATCTCCCCGGATGCGGGCTTTTTCCGGGCGGCGCAAACGGCGGGGTATGACTACACGGCCATGGTCGCCCGCATCCTGGAATTTGCCCTGAAGGCACAAGATGAGTAAAATGATCGTAGAGGCAGAAGAGCGAGACGGCCCGGCCATAGGGAACCTTACCGCCGCCGCCGGCGTCTTTAAACCAGTGGAGATTGCCTGCGTAGAGGAGTTGTGGAACGCCTACCGGCAGCAGGGCGAAGCCAGCGGCTATGTCTTCCTGGTCTATCGAGAGGGGGAGCGGGTCCTGGGCTATGCCTGCTTTGGCCCGCACCCCTTGACCGAAGGCACCTTCGACCTGTACTGGATCGCCGTGGACCCAGAGACGCGCGGGCAGGGCATTGCCCGTGCGCTGATGGAACGGGTGGAAGACGAGGTGCGCCAGCGCGGCGGCCGGCTGTTGGTGGTGGAGACATCCAGCACACCCGACTACGTGCCGGCACGCCGTTTCTATGAATCGTGTGGCTATGGTCAGGAAGCTCTGATACATGATTTCTACGCTCCGGGGGATGATCTGGTCATTTACACGCGGCGGCTCTCGCCGGCCAGCCATATAGCCGCCAGATGACGAGGAGGGAAGGGACATGGACATGAGAATGCGAAGCCTGTCACTGCTGGCCGCTTTGGCCTTGATCTTGTTGGCGGTTTCTGTGTCCGCCGTGCCGGCCCAGGAGACAACGGAGCCACCATCGGCGACGCCGGTTTCGGCGGACGCCGCAGCCACCGCCGCCCCCATCCCCGCGCCCGCCACGGCCGGGCAGGGAGACATCCAGCGCCCGGCCGCCGCCACGCCGCGGCCGGCGCGTGCGGCCAATTGCTTCCGCAACCTCCAGGCACCGTTGCCAGAACAGCCCTGGGCCACGTCTCAGGGAGCGCCCCTGCAATTGACCAAGACGCTGCTCTCCCCGGCCGGCGGCACGGCTGTCGTGGGAGAGACGGTGCGATTCGAGATCGGCTTGCAGAACAACGGCACGGTGGACATCGCCACGCTGCCGCTGGCCGATGTCTTCAGCAGGGGGTGCTTCCGCTACGTTGCCGCCAGCCCGTCGCCCGACCGGGCGCTGGGCAACGTGCTCCTGTGGTACGACCTGGGGCCGCTTCCTGTGGGTCAGAGCAAAACGGTGACCGTGGACCTCCTCGCCGTGGCCCCGTGCAGCCCGGCGCTGAACAGGGCCGGGGTGACCTGCGCCGAGGATGCCGAGGGCAATCCGCTGCCGATTCGCCTGGCCGGTGCCAGAATGAACATCGTTGCTCCTACAGCGACGCCCACGCCCACGCCGGTAGCGACGCCCACGCCCACGGCCACGGCCACGCCGACGGATACGCCGACCCCCACCGACACGCCGACGCCGACGGACACGCCGACTCCCACGGCGACCCCCACCGACACGCCGACGCCGACGGACACGCCCACCTCCACACCAACCCCGACGGACACGCCGACGAATACGCCCACGCCAACGGCCACGCCCACCCATACGCCGACGGCCACACCCACCCATACGCCGACGGCCACGCCTACCCATACGCCCACGGCGACACCTACGCCGACGGCCACGCCGACGAATACGCCGACGCTCACACCCACGCCTTTGCCCAACGTGGTCATCGCCAAGGCCGTGGACAAGCGCTATGTGCATCGCTACGAAGACCTGATCTTCACCATCGCCGTGCGCAACGACGGCCAGGGCCCTGCCTGCAACCTGGTCATCAATGATGAGATCACGGAGTACCTGGAGTGGATCCGCCTGAACACCAGCAAGGGCACGGCGCTGTGGAACAGCGGCACGCGGCGGGTCACGGTCAGCGTGGGCCAGTTAGATCCAGGCGAGAAGGTCACCGTCACGATCACCGGACGGGTGGTCAAAATCCCGACGGAGAAGCTGCCCGTGCCCATCCACAACAAGGCGGTGGCGGACTTCACCGGCGGCCAGCGGGGGTCCAATGAGGTGCTGTCCGAGGTGGTTTACTTCGCCCCCGGCGAGATTCCCGAGCCGGGCACTCTGTGGATGCTGGGCAGCGGCCTGCTGAGCCTGGCCGGCTACGCCCGGTTGCGGCGGCGCTGGCGACGATGAGGTAGAGACAGCCCGACAGTCTATCTTTGCCCGGGGCAGATTCCCCGAGCCGGGCTGACCAGGCGAACCTGGCGGTCGTCTCTTGGGTGCAATTGCACTCCGGCGGGCGTCTGAAAATGTCACCCTGAGCGCAGCGAAGGGTCTTCCGCTCATGCAACCAGGAGATTCTTCGCTCCCTTCGCTTTTGCTCAGGGCAGGTTCTTCGGTCGCTCAGAATGACATTTTCATGCTTCAGGGTGGCCCGTTGGGCTATGACTGCTGTGCAAGTGGGCAGACTACCCGCTTGCCGCTGAGGCAAGTGGAGAAGTCTGCCCTTTTTGTCAGGGGCCGAGATCCGTAGATCACAGTTTGCTCTCGCTGCCTTTCGCCCTTTGGGAGAGGGGTTAGAGGTGAGGGCATTGTCGGAGGAAGCGTTATCGGCATGAGAATGGTGCACAAATTGACAATGTCAGCGAGGTGCTGTAGAATAAACTGAGTATCACCTGGAGAGAGGCTGCTCTTCGCAGGCCGGGGAGTATTTCGGAGGATTGGAATGAGTGACAATCATAACCCTGCGGCCGCTGAAAGGGTCGAGTTGCGGCGCGATGTGACTATCTGGGGCTCCTACACCTGGGGATACGCCGATGTGGGAGCGGATATCTATGTGGCCCTGGGGCTGGTCATCGGCGCGGCCCAGGGTGGAGCACCGCTGGCTTTCGCCCTGGCCGGCCTGGTGTACATCATGATCGGCCTGGCCTTCACCGAACTGGCCTCTTCCTACCCGGTGGCCGGCGGAGGACAGTACTACTCTTTGCGGGGGTTGGGGGACTTCGCAGGTTTTGTGGCCGGCGTGGCCTTGCTCCTCGACTATACCATTGACATCGCCCTCTTTGCCACTGCTTCCACGGGCTACTTCAATTTCTTTTTGCCTTATTTCGGGATCCGCCTCCAGGATTTTGCAGTGAGTTTCGGACCGATCCAGAACTTCAACCTCCTCTGGGTGAGCGAAACCGTCATCATGATTGTTTTCCTCCTATGGCTGAACGTGCGCGGCATCCGCGAGTCTTCCCTGGTCAACGAGATCATCGGCCTGGTAGACCTGATCCTGGAGATGTCGGTGGTCGTCTTTGGCTTCATCCTGGCCTGGAAGCCGGAATTGCTGGTTCAGCAGTGGCGGCAGGAGTTCCCTACGCTCTCCCAGTTCATGTATGGCTTCTCGCTGTCCATCATCTCCTTCGTCGGTTTGGAAAGCATCTCCCAGGCGGCTCAGGAGACTCGCCGCCCGGCTACCGTCATCCCGCGCACCTCTGTCGCTCTCATCTTCACGGTCTTCATCCTGGCCGTCGGTTTTTCCACCGTGGGGTTGGGCATCCTGCCCTGGCAGGAGTTCCGGGCCCACGAGTCCGACCCCATCGCCTATCTGGCCTCCCACATTCCCTACCTGGGCGTGTTGGCCGGCCCCTTCGCCGCTTTCCTGGGAGCGACAATCCTGTTCATCTCGGCCAATACAGGGATCATGGGTGATTCACGCCTGATCTTCTCCATGAGCCATTTTCGGCTGGTCAGCCCCTGGTTCCATCATGTCCACTCCAGGTACCACACGCCCAGCAATGCCATCATTGGCTTCGGCTGGGTAGGAATAGCCCTGACCATTATTGCCTTCCTGACGCCCAGGGTGCTGGATACATTGGCCAATCTTTATGCCTTTGGTGCCACCTTCGGCTACATACTGGTGTTCACTTCGCTGATCCGGCTGCGTTTCTCTGACCCCTACACGCCGCGGCCCTACAAGGTTCCCCTCAACATCAAGTGGCGGCGGAAGGACGGCAGCACTGTCGAGATCCCGGTGCTCGGCTTCCTGGGGCTGTTGGGCGTGGGCAGCATCTTCGCCACCGTGGTCATCACCCATGAGATCGGCCGCATCGCCGGCCCGGCCTGGGTCTTGCTCTGCGTGATCTATTACGTGATCTTTCGCCGCCGCAACGGCCTGCCCGTCTTGGGCAGTGTGCCCCGCGATTGGGAGCAGGAACAGATGGACGTGTTGACTTCTGCCGAGGAGTTCGAATTGCTGGAGCAGTACAAGCAGGCGCTGATCCGCCGCGACCGTCAGCGAGGGATCGCCTCACGCTGGAGCGAAGGAGGGTGAACATGCGCCGACATCCCATGCCGCGGCCGGAGCGATTCACCGCCGTTGACCTCCTTCGCATCGGCCTGGGGGTGCTGATGGTCCCCCTGGGGGTGATCATCCTGGCCCGCACGCTGGCCATAGCCGTCACGGTACCTGGCATACTGGTAGGAGGGGCTTTCCTGGCCTTTGGCCTCCACCAGGTCTGGCTGGCCTGGAGCCGCTATCGGCTGTACCGGCAAGACAAGGAGGGGGGTGCAAAATGACCCCGACATTGCATCCGCTGGGGATTCTCCTGGCTGTTGTTTTCGTGACTTCCATGAGTCTGCTGTTCTGGTGGATGTTCCGCGTGCCCCCGGCAGTGCCTCATGAGGTTGCTGCCATCCGCCGTTCGGTGGCCGCCATGCAGCGCATTCTGGTGCCCATCTCCCGCCGGGTAGCTTCGGAGCGGGCGGTGGAGCTGGCCTGTCGCCTGGGAGCGGCTCAGAAGGCCGAGATTGTTCTGGCCTATATCATCGAGGTGCCCTTTACTCTGTCTCTGGACACACCACTGCCGGCCGAGGAGAGCAGGGGGCAGGAAACGTTACGTCCGGCCCGCTTCATCGTCGAACAGCATGGCCTGCCGGTCAGTGCCAAGATCATCCCTCACCGTTATGCCTGGAGTGGCATTCTGCGCCTGGCGAAAGAGGAGCAGGTGGATGCCATCGTCATGAGCGTCGGCGCAGGGCGGCCAGGAGAGGCAGAGGGGTTGGGCCGCACGGCCCAGGAAGTGCTCCGCCGGGCCGAATGCGAGGTCATCGTGGACAAGACGCCCAGATGGATGTCAGGGGGTTCAGGTTAAGCCAGAATGTCTTGGGAGGAGAGATGATCGTTGAGCACAAGGTTCAGTTGTCCTATCCCCAACACCTGTTGGACAAACCGCTGATCTACGAGTTGATCCGGCAATTTGACCTACTGGTCAATATCCTGGAAGCGCGGGTGAGCGCTGAGGCGGGCTGGCTGGTCGTAGGCATACGCGGTGAGCAGGAGAGGGTCCAGCAGGGCCTGGCCTGGATAGCCGGGCAGGGAGTGCAGGTGGAGGTTCTGTCGGAACACAAGGAGGAGCCATGAGGATTGTCATCCTGGGTTGTGGACGAGTGGGGGCCTATTTGGCCAGGATGCTGGCTGCAGAGGGCCATCAGGTGACCGTGGTAGACCGGAACAGCGCTGCCTTTGCGCGCCTGGGGGCTGACTTTGCCGGCAATCTGGTCGTCGGCACAGGGATTGATGAGGATGTGCTGCGCCGGGCGGGCATTGAACGGGCCGAAGCCTTTGTGGCCGTGACCAATGGCGATAACACCAATGTCATGGCGGCACAGTTGGCCAGGGACGTCTTCAATGTGCCCCGGGTGATCTGCCGTATCTATGATCCTCTGCGGGAGGAAATCTACCGCGGCTTGGGCCTGGAGACGATTTGCCCTACCCTGTGGGGAGCCACACGCATCAAGGAGATCCTGGCAGGCTGAACACGAAAGACACGAAAGAGGCTAGAGAGATGTACATCATCGTTGTGGGCGGAGGAAAGGTCGGTTACTACCTGAGCAAATCGCTCTTAGAAGAAGGGCACGAGGTCCTGGTCATCGAGAAAGAGGCGCGCAAATGTGCCACACTGACCGATGAACTGGGGGCCAGCGTGCTCCAGGGCGACGGGTGTGAGGTTTCGACCATGGCCAAAGCTGGCATGGGCCGGGCCGATGTCGTGATTGCCGTGACCGGCGACGACGAGGACAACCTGGTCATCTGCCAGGTGGCCAAACACAGCTTCCATGTGCCCCGGACCATCGCTCGCATCAATAACCCCAAGAACGAGCGCATCTTCCGCAAGCTGGGCATTGATGTCACTGTCTCCAGCACAGAACTGATCCTTTCACAGATCCAGCAGGTCATCCCTGCCCAGTCGCTGGTTCATCTGTTCACGTTGCGCAGTGTGGGCGTCAGCTTCGTTGAGCTGAAGGTCCCGCCGGACTCCCCGGCGCTGGGACGGCCCCTGCGAGACCTCGGCATCCCTGATGACTGCATTTTGCCCCTGGTGATCCGCGGTGGCCAGGAGGCGATCATCCCTTACGGTGATACGAAGTTACAGGCTGAGGACCAGGTGATCGCCGTGACTTCTGAGGCCAGTGAGGAAACCCTGCGTCGTATTCTGTTCGGCTAGTGCTCAGAGGATTGATACGACTTGCTGTTGACAGGGCCCAATTGCTGTCGTAGCGCGTATGTGTTCCTGTAGGATAGGCACTAAGTGATTGGGCCAGGAGCTGTGAGGTGCTGAACAGAATCAGACATCTGCTGCTGGGGTCGCCGTTGCCCACTCAGCGATTGGGCGAGGAGCGCTTGAACAAGATACGCGCCCTGGCCGCCTTTTCGCCCGACGCCCTCTCCTCCATTGCCTATGCCAACCAGGAAATCTATCTGGGGCTGGTGGTCGCCGGCGGCGCCGGGCTTTCCCTGACCTTCCCTATCGGCCTGGCCATCACGGGATTGCTGGTCCTTGTCGCCTTATCCTACTTCCAGACCATCCACGGTTACCCTACCGGTGGCGGTTCTTACGTCGTGGCCCGCCAGAACCTGGGCACGCTGCCCGGCCTGGTTGCAGGGGCGGCACTCCTGATAGGCTACCTGCTGACGGCGGCGGTGAGCCTCACGGCTGGTGTGGAAGCGATCGCCTCGGCGTTTCCTTTCCTCTGGTCCCATCGTGTCAGTGCCTCGCTGGCCTTGCTGACGGTCATCGCTCTGCTCAATCTGCGCGGCCTGCGCGAGTCAGGCACCTTGATGGCCATTCCGGTCTATCTTTTCCTGTGCACCTACCTGCCCTTATTGGGCTACGGTGTGGTACGTCTGTGGGTTCACAGGCCGGAATTGGCAGCGGCTGCTCCGCCGCCGGGCGAGCCTCTGACGGCGCTGCTGATCCTGCGCACGTTCTCGGCTGGCTGCACGGCCTTGACCGGCATCGAGGCCATCAGCAACGGGGTGCCAGCCTTTCGTCCGCCCGAGGCCAGAAACGCCGGACGGACGCTGTTGGTCATGGCCCTTCTCATGGCCCTCCTGTTCCTGGGCAGCACGGGGCTCACGCAGGCTCTGGCTGTCGTGGCGCCGGTGCAGGAAACCATTCTCTCCGCCCTGGCGCGGCGGTTGCTGGGCACGGGGCCTCTCTATGTGCTGATCCAGGTCAGCACGATGCTCATCCTGGTCGTGGCGGCCAACACCAGCTTTGCCGGCTTTCCCCGCCTGGCCATGATCCTGGCCAGGGACGGGTTCCTCCCGCGGCAGCTCACGAGCCTAGGAGACCGGCTGGTGTTCGCCAATGGCATCTTGCTTCTGGGCGGGGCGACCGGCCTGTTGATCGTGGCCTTTGGCGGTGACAGCCATGCCCTGGTCCCCCTGTTTGCCGTGGGCGTGTTTTTGGCCTTCACTCTCTCCCAGGCCGGCATGGTCGTCCATTGGTGGCGCAACCGGGACGGCACATGGTGGCTGAAGGCGGCTCTTAACAGCGTGGGCGCGCTGGCTACGGGCACGACGGTCATCGTCATGGGTTTCACCAAGTTCGCCCAGGGAGCGTGGATTACCCTGCTGCTGATACCCCTGCTGGTGGTAACTTTCCTTCGCATACGCGCCCACTACCGGCAGGTCGCCGAGCAGCTTTCCATGCATGGCCTGCCGCCCTCTCTCAAGCCGGGTTGCTCAAGAGGGAAACCTATGCTCTCTACCTGGCCTACCGGGACCCCAGAACGCCCTGGTACGCCCGGCTTTTCGCCGCCTGCGTGGTGGGTTATGCCTTCAGTCCCATAGACCTGATTCCTGACCCCGTTCCTATCCTGGGCTACCTGGATGACCTCGTTTTGCTCCCCCTGGGGATTGCTGTGGCCATCAGGATGATCCCGCCCCCCGTACTGGCCGAATGCCGGGACAGAGCCCAGGCGGCCATGGAGAAGGGCCAGCCGATTAGCTGGGCCGCTGCCGCGGTGATCGTCGCCATCTGGCTGCTCCTGGCAGCATTGGCTGCTATCGTGGTGGTTCGAGCCGTGCGCTTGAGTTGCGACTGAAGTGGGAAATTGATGTCTCAGCATCTGCAACGTCACAAATACATCGGGCTTCTGGCCCTGGTTCTGCTGCTGGCCGCTGCCGCCCGGTTCTATGGCTTCACCTGGGGGCGGCCCTATGCGCTGCACGTGGATGAGAGCTACGTCCTGAGCCTGGTCTACCGCCTGGCCCGGCAGTGGGCCAGCGAGCATTCTCTCAATCCGCACGCTTCCTCCTACGGTACCTTGCCGCTCTATCTGTTGCTGCTGGTGCAGCAGGCCGCCCGCCTGATCGTGGCGCTCCTGGGAGCTGCTTTCGGCGTGGACTCCGTGCCGCTGCTTTACCTGGGCCGGCTGATCTCTGCCCTGCTGGGCACGGCCACCGTCGGTTTGATCTACGACCTGGGGAGACGGCTCTATAGCCGCGCCGCGGGGCTATTGGGGGCAGGCTTCCTGGCCCTGGCCGTGCTGGCTGTTCGCGAGTGCCACTTCTATACCGTGGACACCATGCTTGTCTTCTGGGTGACGCTGGCCATCTGGGCAGGGGCTCTGGTCAGGCAAAGGGGCCGCTGGCGGGATGTCCTGGCTTATGGCGTATGCATGGCCCTGGCCATGTCCACCAAGATCGTGGCCGCCTTGCTCGTCGTGCCCCTGTTGGTCGCTATAATGACGTCGCCTGTGGCTGGCGGGATGCCGTCCGGGCCTTCCGAGGATTGCGGATTGCGGAATGCGGAATGGGGAATGGAAAATCGGCCATCCATAACGCGCCATCGGCGGTCCCCAAAGCAGGCTGTGGTTTACGCCTTGCTGGGCCTCGTCCTGGCTTTGCTGGTCTGGCTGGTTCTGAACCCCTACGCCGTGCTCGACTATGGCAATTACTTCAACTTTGATCACAACGACGACCTGCTGGTGCAGGCCGCCGTTGTGCAGGGAACACTGCGTCCCCTGTACACGCTGCACTTTGAGGGGACGCCGCCCTATCTCTATATGATCACGAACTGGCTGCCCTGGAGCCTGGGATGGCCCCTGGAGGTGTTGGCCCTGGCCGGGCTGCTCTATGCCATGCTGCGGGCCGTGCGCGGCGCGCAGGGCGATTGGCTTGTGCTGGCCTGGCTCCTGCCTTACCTCCTGGTGGCCGGTAGCTGGTATGCCAAGTTCATCCGCTACGCCCTGCCGCTGGTGCCCCTGCTCTGCCTGTTGGCGGGCCGCCTGGCGGTGGATATGTACCGCAAGGCACAGGGATGGCCGGCGCGGGCGGTGGTAGGGCTGCTTGCCACGGGCGTGCTGGCCGCCTCCCTGTTCTACGTCCTGGCTTACCTCCACATCTACGCCTATCCGGATACGCGGGTGCAGGCCTTGCGCTGGATACGACAACATGTTTCCCCCGGGGCGACGATCCTGGTGGAAAGGGATTTCGCCCTGCAATTGGACAAAATGGAGACTTTGTATAGAATCGGTGATTATCGTCTGACCGTGCTCGATCATTACAACATCGCCGGGGTGGAGGGCGTGCTTTTCCAGGCGCCGGAGGTGTCTGCGGAGCGAAAACGGCACGCCATCCAGAGCATGCTGGTCACAGAGTTCGTGATCCTGGGCGACACCTGGCGAGAGCGCTTCCTGCCGTTACGGGGGGAATATCCGGCGGAGGCTGCCTTCTACGAGGCGCTCTTCTCGGGCGAGGCCGGCTACAAGCTGATAGCTGCCTTCGAAGCGCATCCCCAGTTGGGCCCCTGGACGATCAACGATGACACGGCGGAACAGTCCTTTCGCCTCTTTGACCACCCCAGGATATATGTCTTTGCCAGAGCAACTGTTGCCGGGTAGGGCAAAGCTTCGCTTTGCCTGTGCGGGCTTCTGGCTTGCGCTACGTCTTTGCCGGGCCTTTGCCCCTACAGCAAGTGGATAGGTAACTACCTACCCTGTCACTGCGAGCGAAGCGAAGCAGTCTCCTGGAATCGAAACAGGAGATTGCTTCGCCCCTTCGGGGCTCGCAATGACGCCAGCCCACCACTATATCTCACGTTGCAAGGCCGAAGGTAGGCAGTTACGTGGATAGAGCGATGTGTACCAGTCAGGTTGCCGTTGTCCATGTTTCTGATGACGTCTTTCGGGCGGTGGAGCAGGCTATGTCGCTGGCGCAATGGCAGGATCATGTGCCGGCCGGAGCTGACGTCAGCCTGAAACCGAACCTCTGCTTTGACCACCTGGTGCCGGGCTTCCAGACCTCTCCTTGGGTGCTGGAAGCGGTGATCGAGATCATCCGCCCCCACGTCGGGCAGCTCTGCGTGGTGGAGGCCGATACGTCCACCACCTCTGCTGACCGCGGCGCCCGTGCTACCGGCATCCTGGAGGTCTGCCGTCGCCATAACATTCCCTGGATCAACCTGAGCCGCGAGCGCTTTGTATCGGTGCCGGTGCATGATGGCCTCTATTTCCAGGATCACCTGGAGTTGCCGGAAATCCTCACTCGCACGTATCTCATTACCCTGCCGGTGCTCAAGACCCATTGCCTGACCGGTGTCACCGGGGCGATCAAGAACCAGTTCGGCTGTCTGCCGCTGAACCGCTACATCTACCATCCGGTGCTCGATCAGGTGCTGGCCGATCTGCTCTCGGTGCTGCGGCCAGTTTTCTGCCTCATGGATGGCACCATTGGTAGCGAAGGGTCCGGACCCAAACAGGGCCATCCACGGGTGGCTGACCTGGTTCTGGCTTCGGCCGATCCGGTGGCCCTGGACGCCGTCGCTGCCCGCATCATCGGTTTCGACCCGGAGGCGATTGGACACATCCGGCTCTGTGCGCAACAGGGCCTGGGCGTCGCCGATCTGGAACGGATCGCCATTGTTGGCCACCAGATCGGCATTCTCAACCTCCATTTCCAGCCGGCACGCAAGAACCTGGTGGCTGCCCTGGATCTGGGGTTGCGCCTGCCTTTGCTCGGCCCCTTGATCTTCGACACACCCCTGATCTGGCTGTTCCGCTGGGGGGCTCGCTGGGAGTACCTGCTCTGGCTGGTGCTGAAGGGGTGGCGTTATCGGGAGGAGATTCGCGAGCATTCCTGGTATGCCGAGCAATGGTGGCCTCGTTTTCACGCCGAGATGTCGCAGTCTTCTGCATATCCGCAGTCAGGCCCTGTCCGCCGGCTTCGCACAGTGGTCTACATCGTGAGGGAGGTACTTCGTGGCGAAAGGGATTGAAACGATCGTTGGCCTGGACTTGGCAGTCCAGGCCGGACAGGCTGAGCAGTTGCCAGACACTGCTGACCGCTGGCAGAGAGGTGAAGGCTGGCTGTTGGCAGGCATCGTGGCCCTGGCCTTTCTTCTCCGCCTGCCTGGCGTTCTGGCCGATCCCGTCCTCTTGACCGAGGGCACCACCTACGTCACCATCGCCCGCAATCTGCGCGCTGGCCGGGGATATGTGGGCATCCTGGGCGGGCCTGACTGGTTCATTTCGCCCTTCTATCCCTGGCTCATCGCCGCCGTCAGCTTCCTTACCGCCGATGCCGAGCTGGCCGGGCGGCTGATCTCTTTGCTCACGGGCAGTTTCCTGCCCTTGCCGGTGTACTGGCTGGCCCGCCAGTGCTTTGGACGGCGAGCGGCAACGTGGGCTGCGCTGATCGTGGCCGGAATGCCCATCCTGGTGGCCTACTCAGCCGTGGTGTGGAGCGAGACCCTTTATACTTTTCTGGTCTTCCTGAGCCTGGCCCTGGCCTGGCGGGCCCTGCAACGGAAGGGGACGTTGGCGGCGCTGGCAGCCGGCCTTTTCTTCGCCTGCGCCTACCTCACCCGCACGGAGGGGTTTGTCTACCTGCTGCTCTTTGCCGCCGCCATCGCCCTGCTGGCCTTGCTGACGGGCCGATGGCGGCAGTGGGCGGTGATGCTGGCGGCCGCCCTGGCCGGCTTTCTGTTGCTCGCCGCCCCTTATGTGGTTGCCCTCAGCCTTCACAGCGGCCAACTGACCCTGGAATCGAAGGGCCGGGTCAACTTCCTCATCGTCGCCCGCATGGATACCGGCCTGGACTACCAGCAGGCGGCCTATGGGCTCTCGCCAGAGGGCGAACTGGAAGGGCCCTTTCTGAGGCGGGAGTGGATCCTGACCCACGGCTGGCCGCCCGATGCTCCCCCTCTCAGCCTGATGGGACGGCTGCGGCACCTGCTGCGCAATCTGCGTCTGGAGGCCACTGTCCTTCAAGGGCAGCTTCTCTCGTCCCTGCTGGTTCTGCTGGCGGCCTTCGGGGCTGTGGCCCAGGGGTGGGATCTGCCGACCCTGCGGCGGAGGGGATGGAGCCTGCTGGCCGGCCTGGCCCTGGCCTTTGTTCTGCCCCGGCCGCTGTTGCCGGCCTGGGCCATCGGCGTGGTGCTGCTGTTTGGCGATGGCTGGACCCGAAAGCGGCTGGCTCCGCTGGCCTTCCTCTGCGCCTTCCCCCTTGTGTCCTTGCCGGTGGTGGCCATGGCCCCGGCCATCTTCGCCCGCTACCTGGTGCCCCTGCTGCCCTTTGCCGCCATCTTCGCCGGCCTGGGAGTGGACAGGCTGGCCGATTGGGCAGCGGAGAGCGCTTTGTCTGCCTCTGCGCCGAACCGCCGCGCCTGGCTGCGCCGGGCATTGGCTTTGGCCCTGGTGGGGGCATTGTTGCTCTCTCTGCCGCGGGCCAGCGTGGCCACCTACCGCCAGGAGCAGGATCAGGATCAGCGGCGGGCCGGCCTGTGGCTGCAGGCCTACGATCCCTCCCCTGCAAAACGCATCCTTTCCGTTTTCAGTCAGATCCCCTACTACGCTGGCGGCATCCACCTGCCGATGCCTGACGGCACGCCGGAGTCGGTGGCAGCCTATGCCCGGGCCCAGGGTGCAGATTACGTCGTCATTTGCCCTCGTCGGCTCAACAACCGGCCGGGCCTGGCCGCCTGGCAACGCGGCGAGCGGATTCCCTCGACCTGGGAGCCTATCTACCGTGACGACAGCGCAGAAGGCGGCAGCCTGATCATTTATCGAGTGTTACGATGAGCAATGAGCGCGGGTTAAGCGCACGAGTGCATCGTCTGGCGCACCTGATAGATCGCTGGCAGCCTTCGGAGGCGGTCGTGCTGGTGGGCACAGCCTTGCTGGTCGGCCTGGGCACGGGCCTGGGAGCCCTGGCCTTCATCTGGCTGCTGCGAGTGTTGCAGCGTTTCTTCACCCAGGCGGGTGCATGGCTGCAAGCCAGGGCCGGACCGGCCGGCCTGGTGTTGGTGCCCGTGCTGGGGGCGCTCATCGCCGGCCCGCTGATCACCTTCTTCGCCCGCGAGGCCAAGGGCCACGGCGTCCCGGAGGTGATGCAGGCAATTGCCTTGCGCGGTGGGCGCATCCGGCCGGTGGTGGCCCTGATCAAAGCGCTGGCCTCGGCCGCCTGTATCAGTTCTGGCGGCTCGGCCGGGCGGGAGGGCCCCATCGTCCAGATCGGCTCCGCCCTGGGCTCGACGGTCGGCCAGCTTTTCCGCCTTTCCGACGATCGCATCCGCAACCTGGTGGCTTGCGGCGCTGCCTCCGGCATTGCCGCCGTGTTCAATGCCCCCATCGCCGGGGTGATCTTTGCCCTGGAGGTCATCCTGGGTGAATTCACCACCCGTTACTTCGGCTCGGTGGTCATCGCCGCCGTGACCTCCAGCATCGTCAGCCGGGCCTTTCTGGGCGATCGGCCGGCCTTCCGTGTGCCTGCCTACACGCTGGTCAGCCCCTGGGAGCTCCCCCTCTATACCTTGCTGGGCGTGTTGACCGCACTGGGAGCCATTCTCTTCGTGCGCACCTTGTACTGGTTCGAGGACCGTTTCGACGGCTGGCGTTTTCCCGACCTTCTGAAGCCAGCCGCAGGCGGTTTGCTCACCGGAGCGGTGGGGCTCTGGTTCCCGCAGGTGCTGGGGGCAGGTCTGGAATTCATCGGCGAGAGCATCTCCAGCGGCAGCACTGTGCTGGGGCTGGCTCTGGCCCTGTGTGTTGTCAAGATCCTGGCCACGTCGTTCACCCTGGGTTCAGGTAACTCCGGCGGCGTGTTCGCGCCGGCCCTGTTCAGCGGAGCGATGCTGGGCCAGGCTTTCGGGGGGATGGCGCACCGGCTGTGGCCTGAGCTTACCGCCGTGCCAGGGGCTTATGCTCTGGTGGGCATGGCCGCCTTCTTCGCCGCCGCCGCCCATGCCCCCATCACCGCCGTGCTCATCGTCTTCGAGATGTCCGGCGACTACCGGCTGATCCTGCCCCTGATGTTCGCCACGGTGATCAGCACCCTGCTCTCGGAGCAGTTGCACCCGGAGTCCATCTACAGCCTGAAGCTGGTGCGGCGGGGCATCCATCTGGAACGCGGCCACGACATTGATGTGATGCAGGGTATCACCGTCGGCGAGGCCATGACGCCGAACCCCGAAACGGTCTCTCTGAACACCAGCCTGCGGGAGCTGGCCGACCGCTTCGCCACCAGCCACTACCACGGCTACCCCGTGCTGGACGAAGAGGGCAGGCTGTGTGGGGTGGTGACGCTCCAGGACCTGGAAAGGGTCACCCAGGACGGGCGGCGCCCTCCGGGCGCCACGGTCGCTCACATCTGCACGCGCAACCCGCTGGTGGCCTATCCGGATGAACCGCTGTGGGCGGCCCTGAAGCGCATCGGCAGCCGCGACATCGGCCGTCTGCCTGTGGTCAGCCGTGAGGACCCCACGAAGCTGGTGGGCTTGATCCGGGGCAACGATATCATCCGTGCCTACAACAAAGCCATCGCCCGCCGCGTGGAGCTGCAACACCGCAGCGAGCGGCTGCGGCTGGGCAAGCTGACGGGCACGGAGTTCGTGGAGGTGGAAGTCCATCCCGCTTCCGGGGTGGTGGGGCGTCGGATCAGCGAACTGAGCCTGCCCGGCGAGTGCGTGTTGGTTTCCATCCAGCGAGGGCGCAGGCTGATCATCCCTCACGGGGCGACGGTGCTGGAGGCGGGCGATCGGGTGACCGCCCTGGTGGACAGCCAGGGCCTGGAAGCCTTCCATCCCCTGTTCAAAGCAGACCCGGCGCGGCAGGAGGAACTGGAGAGACGGGAGCGAGCTCGACCCTTTGCCGAGCTCTGAGGCGGCATGTGGGGCAGGCTTTCCGGTGCTTGCCGGAAGGCCGTGTATGGAGGTGAGGATGCATGGGGGTGAACGTGGAGCTTCGGAACCGGGTGATAGCCTGGCTGACAGCTCATGGCCTGCGCATTCTGCTCATTGCCGTTGTGACCGCGCTCGTCTTGCGCCTGCTGCGCCTGCTGGCGCGCCAGATTCCGCGCTGGATTCGAAGGCGCGACGAGGTGGAAGCTGGCGAGTGGGCACAGCGCGCTGAGACCCTGCGCGTCGCCGTCGTGGGGACGGTCACCGTCATCATTCTGATTGTTGCCACGCTGATGATTCTGTACGAACTGGGCCTGGACATCCGGCCCCTGCTGACCAGCATGGGGCTGGTCGGCCTGGCTCTGAGCCTGGGGGCGCAAACCCTGGTCAGGGATGTCATCAGCGGGCTGTTCATTCTGATCGAGGGCCAGTTCGCCATCGGCGACGCCATTCAGACAGGCAGTCTGTCTGGCACCGTAGAGCGGATGACCCTGCGTACCACTTATCTCCGCGGGCCGGAAGGCGAACTGCACATCATTCCCAACGGTGAAATCCGCACGGTGTCCAATCTGTCCCGCACCTGGTCGCGGGCAGTGGTGGATGTGCCGCTTCCGGTCGAGGAGGACGCCTCCCGCGCCCTGGAGGTGCTGGAGCGGGTCGGTCAGGAACTGGCCGCCGCGCCGCAGTTCAGTCCCTTGCTGTTGGAAGCGCCGGTCGTTACGGGGATCGAGAACCTGGACGGCTGGACGATGCGCCTGCGCATTATGGTCAAGACCCTGCCGGGCCAGCACTGGGAGGTGATGCGCGAGCTGCGGCGACGGGTGAGCGAGGCTTTTCAACGGGAGGGCATCCGCCTCGGCTTCCGCCCTCAGGAGGGGGTGGCGCGCATGTAGATGGGGTTGCTGAAGATCCAACCCCGCCAAAGGCCCCAGGCCCAGCGCCGGGCCTCCACCCGGTAGACGCCGGGGGCAGTGGCCGTGTAACGCAGACGGCGGCCCCAGGTTTGCGCCACCGGTTGACCATCCCTCAGCAGCCGCAGCCTGGCCCATCGAGGGACGGAGGCTTCCAGTTCCACCGCCGGGCCCGGCAGCGTATCGCCCATGATCGCCACCTGACCGTTGCGGCGTCCCCAGAAGCGGAACCCCATCGTGGAACCGAGCAGGTCGTACCCCACCCAGCAGTGCCCCGCCCGCAGCGCCTCGTAGACGAGCCGGCGATCGTGAGCCAGATCGCCCGTGAACGGCTGCGGAGTCAGAATGTGCGTGTTCACCGTGCGGAAGCCAAAGGCGTAGGGGAAGACGTGGCGCGTGAGCGGGCCCAGGCGGTAGGTGCCGGCATGATTGTCCGAGCCGCCAATGGCCACCACCGGCCGCTGGGCGGTCAGCCGGTCCCACAGGGCCAGCACCTCCGGCCAGGGGCCGCGCACGAAGAGCTGCGGCCGGAAGCTCAGGAGCAGGCCCACCGCTTTGCGGTTGACATGGGCCTTGCATTCGGACATGAAGTTCCAGAGTTCGATGCCATCGTAGCCCTGCACCTGCCAGTCCACCCAGGGGAATCTCTCGGGGAAGTAGCGGCTGTTGTGCTCGATGGGGTGGGCCAGGAAGCTGAGACCACCCTGAGCGGCCACGGCGTTGATGAGCGCTTGCGGGTCTTTCGCATAGCCAAAGACGTCCTGCTCAACCCCGGCCACCAGCAGGTGGTTCACCTCCGGCTTACGCGTTTTGTCGTTGACCTCCTCGCCGACCAGCACCAGCACGGTGCTGCGCCGCCCGTCCGCTTCGGGCGCCAGCCTGTTGTGGTCGGTGGTGATGACGAAGTCCAGCCCCGCTTCCTCTGCGGCGCGGGCGATCGTTTCGAAATCGCCGCTGCCGTCGGAGTAGGTGGTGTGAAAGTGAATGTGGCCGGCATACTCGTGCCACGGCGGGTTGATTGAGTCCATTGGTTGTGTTTTGAGTTTTGGACTTTGAGCTTTGGACTTTGGACTTTGAGCTTTGGATTTCGTCTTCATTCCTCGCTTCCTTTAGGTACGCCGTGTTTCGGATCCCGGTATCGCCATGCGGCAGCATCCTCAACGGCCACGGCGCGGGCGAAGACCAGGTAACCGGTGTGGGCCACCATGCGATCGGTGGGCCGCAGCCGCTCAGCTATCGGCTTGTAGGGCCGCAGCAAGAGTTCCTCGACCTCGATTTCCACGAAACCGTGCTGCTCCAGGGCGGCCACCAGCTCGCTGACCTGGTTGGCGGTGGGAAGGATGCTGCCAAAGAAGCCGCCGGGCTTCAATGCCGCTCGCGCCTGCGCCAGATAGCGCCACGGTTCCCGCAGGTCGAGGAAGCAGGCATCGGCGTCCTGTTCGTCGAAGCCCTCGGCGATGTCGCGCCCCTTTAGCTCGACATAATCAAGAAGGGCGGCGCGTTGCAGGTTGCGGCGGGCCAGATCGAGCATCCTGGGCTGTTCCTCGTAGGAGTACACCCGGCCGCCGGGCATCACGGCGCGGGCCAGGGCCAGGGTCAGGCCGCCGCTGCCGGTCCCCGCTTCCACCACCCGCCGCCCGGGGTAGCAGTTCAGCCGCATGACGATGTAGGCGGCATCCTTGGGGAAGATGATCTGCGTGACCCGCCGGAGCTGCTGGATGAGGTCGTGGGTTGAGGGCTCCAGGGCCAGGAAGGGATGGCCGATCTGCGTGCGCACCGTGCGGCCCAGCGGCTGCCCGATGAGGTCATCGTGGCGCAGCAGGCCGCGGTGGGTGTGCCATTCGCCTTCGTGTTGCAGGCGGATCAGGAAGCGCTTGCGGTCGTCGCTGATGAGCAGGACAAGGTCACCGGCTTGAGCATTAGACATAATCCACCTCTGACCAGGGGTAAGGGATCGGTGATCCGCCGCTTTCCCGCTGATCCTTCACTTCGTTCAGGACAAGCTTGACAGTCCAGCGGGGGCAAACTGTGATTTACTGATTATACGTGATAGGCGGTTTTGGCGCAACCTGTAGCTGGCTGCGGTGTTGTTCTTTGTGGACGCCTGTGGCGAGTGCGAAGTGAGTGCTGTGAGTTGACGGGAAACGGCTTTGATGGTAAAATAGAATTGAGTGTTGCCAAATGGTTCGTTAACAAGCTAATGCCTTCGCCGTCCCTCGGCCGCGGGCTGGCGTCGAGGGGTAGCTGCTTTCCCTCTGCCGGAAAGCTGTAGACGAAAGGGGGTGATCCACGCCAGATGGATTGATGCCGCATCATCAGTCGTGTGCTTCGTTGAACCTCTAGATTTCTTCTAGCCTTTTCACAAAAGGAGCAAGACAATGAACGCTATCCTGGTATTGATACTTGCTGCTCTGGCCCTCATCGTGGGCTATGGCTGGTACGCCCGGCGCATTGACCGGAACATCATCCAGCCCGACCCCAAAAAGGCCACGCCGGCGAAGATGTACATGGATGGGGTGGACTTCATTCCCGCCAATCGCAACGTCCTCTTCGGCTATCAGTTCAAGTCCATCGCCGCCCTGGGGCCTATCCTGGGTCCCATCATCGCCGTGCAGTGGGGCTGGCTTCCGGCGCTCCTGTGGATCCTCCTGGGCACTTTCTTCATCGGCTGGGTCCAGGACTATTCCAGCATCATCATGGGTGTCCGGGAAGAGGGGCAGACCTTCGGTGCTCTCAGCTATCGCTTCATTTCTCCTCGCGCCCGGGGCATCCTGCTCGCCTTCCTCTACGTCTACCTGCTGATGATTATGGGCGCCTTTGGCATCCAGGTGGGCTTCAACCTGCTCACCAACCCGGCTGTGCCCCTGGGCGTCATCATCGTCACCCTGGCTGGCCTCCTGGCCGGACAGATGACCTACAAGTGGAAGCAGGACATCATCCTGACCACTGTGGTCACCGTCGTCGTGGCCCTGATCGGCATCTGGCTGGGCACCCTGCCGGCGGTGAAGAACATCTTCGGTGCCATCTACGGCTTACAGGTGGTGGAAGGCAAGACGATCTCGCCCACCCTGTTCCTGCAGGTGACCCGGGCCGGCTTCATCGGCAGCCTGCTGGTGGCCATCTTCTGCTACCTGGGGGCGGTCCTGCCCATCTGGCGCTGGGCTCAGCCCATCAACTACGTCGCCTTCTGGATCGTCCTCCTGGGCGTTCTGGGTGGCATACTAGGGCTCCTGATCGGGCACCCCGGGATGGGCGACTTCCCGGCTGTCACCTCCTTCATGGCCGCCGCCGGCCCGCTGTGGCCGATGCTCTTCGTGACCATCGCCTGCGGGGCTATCTCCGGCTGGCATAGCCTGGTTGGCACTTCCGGCACCGCCCGTCAGTTGGAGAAGGAGACCGATGCCCTGCCCGTGGGCGGTGGGGCCATGTTCCTGGAGATGATCTTCGCCACCATCGCTTTCCTCACCGCCACCGTTGCCTTCGGCAGCTTCAAGGGCTATCAGGATGCCGGCGGTCCGGCAGCGCCTGCGGCCGTGTTCTCCAAGGGCCTCTCCGCTTTCCTGAATCAGTGGGGGCTGGACCGGGTGTTTGGCCAGGGCTTCGGCACGGCCTATGGCGCCGTCTTCCTCACCCTGATGGCGCTGACCATCATGCATCTGTGCGTGCGCTTCATGCGCGTGGCCAGTGCGGAGGCGTTGGGGGATCGCTTCCCCGCCCTGCGCAACGTCCACGTCGGCTCTATCGTCGCCCTGGTTCTCACCCTGTTCCTGATCTGGATCGTGCCCTTCCTCCAGATTTGGGGCGTCTTCGGCGCGGCCAACCAGTTGATGGCCTCCCTGGCCTTGCTGCTCATCACCCTCTGGCTGATGTCCAGGGCCAAGAACTACCAGTGGACCTTCTGGCCCTTCGTCTTCATGCTGGTCACCACGGTCGGGGCGCTGCTCTGGTCGGCCTACTCCGCCTTGTTTGTCAAATTGCCCAAAGCCACGAACTGGCAAGGCATCGTCGCCCAGGTGACCATCGGGGTGCTGGCCCTGCTCCTGGTCGTGCTGGCCGTGATCCTGGTGGTGGACGGCGTTGGAGCCATGCGCCGTTATCGCATGGAGGTGGCCAAGGCGGCGAGCCAATAGAACCGCTTTCGGCGCGGTTGTCAGCGACGGATTGGTCAGTCCGTCGCCAGGCCGCTGCAAAGGGTGTAGAAGGGGTAGGGCGGGTCATCCACCCGCCCTACCTTTCTGCTAAGCGGCTTTGGCCAACCCGGGGCAGGAGGGTCCCGATGAAATGCAGGCGTATTTTGGTACAGGCCGGTCGTCGCCTGGGGCATGTCGCGCGCACGGTGCGTGCCATTCTCTATGGGATGACCCTCTATGAGTGGGCGCGAGAATTGTACAAGGCGAGGGAGGAAGTGGAGAGGCTCTTCACCATCATCGTCTTTGGCGACCTCCTGGGCATTCCTCTCTTGACCCCGTACTACACCCTGCGTTTGCTGCCCTACGCCGTGCCGCGCATTGAAAGCTGGCGGCGAAGCATGTTGCGGGAACGGGACCTGACCGACCTGCTGGATCAGGAGATCGGCTGAGCCTGGGTGGCTCTTGGTAAACTCGGCAGATCACAAAGGCTCACGGCGGACTGCCAGGTCCGCCGCTTTCCCGCTGGACTTGACAGTCCGGCGGGAGCAAACTTTGATCTGCTGAAACTATCAGTGGAGGAGAATCAATGGCCGAGGAAAAAGAGGAAAAGGGCAGTTTCTGGGATGCCTTCAAGGGCGTCCTCTATGGCATGGCCGGTCACGACATGACCCGCTTTGCCCTCAAAACGCGCGGCAGCATGGAGCACTTGTTCATCCTGATCACCATGGGCGACTTGCTGGGCGTCCCCATCCTGCCGCCCTATTACAGCCTGCGTCTGCTGCCCTACGTCGTGCCGCAGATCTCGACCTGGAAACGCAGGATGCTGCGCGAGCGCGATCTGACCGACGCTTTGGCATGAGGCAAGAATCTTGCATCCTGCATCCTGATGACTATCACAGTGGAAGGAGAAAACATTGTCGCTGGCAAGAGTCTTCAAAGAGCACCCCAACCGCCGCTACATTGAGTTCGGCGGCAAAGGCGGGTTGGGCAAAACCACGTTTTCCGCCGCCACCGCCTACTGGCTGGCGAAACAGGGTTACAAGGTGCTGGTCTTCTCGGTGGACCCCCAGGCTTCACTCTCCGATATCTTCGAGCGGGACATCTTCGGCAAGGGAGCGGTGGAGATCATGCCCGGCCTGTTTGCCCAGGAGATTGATGCCGACCGCCACATCCGGCTGTATCAGGAGGAGATCCGCCAGAAGATCCGGGACATGTACGGCTTTGAGGAGATCCCCGAGGAGATCGAGAACTACATCCAGGCCGCCGCTGCCGAGCCGGCCATGGAGGAGAGCGCCATCTTCGACGCCGTGGTGGACATCGTCGTCGGCGAGGAGTACGACTACTACATCTACGATCTGGTGCCCCTGGGCCATGCCCTCTACTACCTGAGCATGGCCAGCGTCTACGACCAGTGGATTGACAAGATCACCGCCCTGCGCGAAGAGATGCAGGAATACGCCCGGGTGGCCACCATCCTGGAGCGTAAGAAAGAGACGGAGGAGGACAAGATCCTCCGTGAGTTGCAGTACATCAAGCAGCGCATCAATACTTCCTCCGGCATCCTCACCGACCGCGAGAGGACGGCTTTCTTCTTCGTCATCACGCCGGAGGAGATGATCATCCTGGATACGGTGAAGGCGGCCAGGCTGTTCGCCCGCTACCAGGTGCCCATCTCCGGCTACATCGTGAACCGCGTCATCCCTCCGGAGCTGGCCAGGCAAGAGATCCCCGAGTACCTGCGGCATCGTATCGAGATGCAAAAACGCTACCTGCGGCAGATAGAGGAAACCTTTGGCGCCGGAGTGTTGGCCAGCGTGCCGGAGTTCGAGCGGGACATCACCGGCCTGGACATGATCGGCAAGGTCGCCGACGCCCTGTTCGGAGGTGAGGCATGATCGAGAAGAGCGCGCGCCAGTTCTTGCTGGAACACCCGCAGATGAAGTATGTGTTCTTCGGTGGCAAGGGCGGTGTGGGCAAGACCGTCATGGCCGGCGCGGCGGCCCTGTGGATTGCCGGGCAGGGCAAGCGCACGCTGCTGGCCTCCACCAATCCCGTGCACTCCCTCACCAGCATGCTCGATCAGGACGTCTTCGGCAAGCCGACGCCGGTGAAGGGTGTGCCCAACCTGCTGGCCTACGAGATTGATACGAAAGACACCATCGCCCGCTCGAAAGTCGAGCTGACCCAGAAGATCGAATGGTTCCTCAGATACGCCGACATCAAGACCAAGGCTGACGAGTTCGTGGAATCGGCCACCATGAACCCGGCCTTCGAGGAATCGGCTATGTTTGAGAACATGATTGACCTCATGTTCGAGGACAAGTACGAGGCCTATGTCTTCGATACAGCACCCACGGCCAACGCCCGCCGCCTGCTGGGCATGTCCAGCGTCTACAGCATGTGGGTGAACAAGATGGTGCAGAGCCGCGAGGAGGCCCGATCGCTGCGCGAACTCCTTTCGTACAGCAAGAAGAAAGAGGAAAAGGACCCCCTGATGGACTACCTCCTCAGCTTCCGGCAGCGGATGGAGCGGGCCAAGGTGCTGCTGACCGACGCGCAGCGGACGGCCTTTTTCTTCGTCACCCTGCCCGAGGCGTTGCCCATCGCCGTGATCAAGCGTTTTATCAACTGGTTCCAGGATTTCGGCATCCCTGTGGGCGGCGTGGTGGTGAACATGTGCATTGACAAGGAGGCGGTGGGCGAGGACGCCCCCGAGTTCGTGCGCAATCGCATCGCCATGCAGGACGCCTATATGGAGGAAATCTGGCGCAGCTTCCCCGATGTGCGGGCCATCGTGCCCCTGTTCGAGCGGGAGGTGCGCGGCGTGGACATGCTGCAGCGTACGGCCAGGTATCTGTTTGCCTGAGTAGGGGCGGGTCTCAGACCCGCCCCTCAGGGTCTCAGACCCGCCCCTACTGCGACCGTTGATCGGGGGAAAGGGCCGCGGCCTGGCACAGCTCGCTGAGGTTGGCCAGGAGCGCGGCCAGCCTGGCCTGATCCAGCCCGTGTAAGGCCACCTCGGCCCGCACATGCGGGGTGATGGGCATCAGGCTCAGCCGCACCAGGCGTGCCGCCGTGGGCTCGGTCAGCGGGCGCAGGGCCGCGCCGACCTGCTCGGCCTCTCCGCCGCGCAGGGCGGCGGGCAGACCGCCGGCGGTCTGCAGCGTCTGCCAGCCTTCCTGTGCCGATGCCTTACGATGTCCCAGCCGCACCTGGGCTCGGGGTGCGGCCTGCAGTGTCCCCGTGATCTGCAAGACATCGCGCCGGCCCACCAGCCACAGCAGGACCCAGAAGGCGGGCAGGGTCTCGCGGGGCAGCAGGCGGGTGGCCAGCGTCAGCTCGCGGAAGGGGGCTTGAGGCTCTTCCACGGCGGCGGAAAAGCCGCTGCTGCCTTGCCAGGTGATGTGCAGGTGTTTCCCCAGGCGCGGCTGCAGCGGTGTGAGGGCCTGCAGCACCCGTTGCCCCAGACGCCGGTTGTGAATGCCGCCCCAGATCAGCGCCAGCAGCAAGACGAGACTGAGGCCGATGATGGCTTGCAGGGCAGGTTGAGAGAAAATCGCTCCCCAGGTCATAGAAGTCCTCCAGAGATGCAAAGCTCGCCGTGGGCTTTCAGGTGAACATGCCCCCTTCGTTTCGCGTCCTGACCATCAATCCCGGCTCCACTTCCACCAAGATCGCCCTCTACGAGGATGAGGAGCCGCTCTTCGTGGAAACGCTGTACCACGCAGCGGAGGAGCTGGCGGCCTATCGGCGCATGGCCGACCAATACCCCCTGCGGCGGGAGGCGGTGCTGGCCGCGCTGCGCAGGCATGGCGTTGAGCTGGCCTCGCTGCACGCCGTCGTGGGGCGGGGCGGCATCCTCAAGCCCATCCCCAGCGGCACCTACCGCGTCAACGAGCGCATGCTGGCCGATCTGCGGGCCCCCCAGGAACGGGAGCATGCCAGCAATCTGGGCGCTTTGCTGGCCCAGGAGATCGCCGCGCCGTTGGGCATCCCCGCCTTCATCGTGGACCCGGTCTGCGTGGATGAATTCGACCCCCTGGCGCGCATCTCCGGCCTGCCGGAGATCGAGCGCAGGAGCCTCTCCCATGCCCTGAACATCAAGGCCAGCGGGCGGCGGGCGGCCGCCGAGCTGGGGCGGCGCTACGACGAGCTCAACCTGGTCATCGCCCACCTGGGCGGCGGCATCTCCGTCAGTGCCCACCGCCGGGGGCGCATGATTGACGTAAACCAGGCGCTGGATGGCACGGGGCCCTTTTCGCCGGAGCGGGCCGGCGGCCTGCCCGTGGGCGATGTGTTGCGCATGGCCTATGCCGTGCCGCCCTACGACGGACGGCGTTACACCTACGAAGAGCTGTTTCGCAGGATCGCTGGACAGGGCGGGTTGGTCGCCCACCTGGGCACCAACGACGCGCGGGAGGTGGAGCAGCGCATCGCTGCTGGCGACGAGCACGCTCGCCTCATCTACGAGGCGATGGCCTACCAGATCGCCAAGGAGATCGGCGGCATGGCCACGACCCTCTGCGGTGACGTGGATGCCATCGTGCTCACCGGCGGGCTGGCTCACTCCGCGCTGCTCACCGGCTGGATCAAGGAGCGGGTGGGGCGCATTGCCCCCGTGCTCGTCTATCCGGGCCAGGACGAGATGCTGGCCATGGCTCAGGGGGCGCTGCGTGTCCTGCGCGGCGAGGAACCCGCCCGCGATTATGCCTGAGCTCCCTCGCTCCTTCCCTCTCACACCACCAGGATCACATCCAACAACCCCATGCCCTCCAGTGCTTCGCCGGCGTAGGTGCGCACCAGCACATTGGCATCGTTGAGAGCCTGGAAGAGGGGCTTCGCCGCCTGTGGCGAACGGATCTTGTTCAGGGCGTAGGCCGCCCGCACGCGCACGCCGTCCCGTTCGTCTTGCAGGGCCTCGGCCAGGGCCGGCACCGCCGCCTCGCCGATGAGGGCCAGCCCGTCGGCCGCCGACTGGCGCACCCAGCCGCTTTCGTCGGCCAGCCGGGCGGCCAGGGCAGGGATGGCTTCCTGCGCCTGAAGCTGACCCAGGGCCAGCGCCGCCGCGCAGCGTACCGCCTCGTCGGGGTCGTCCAGGGCCTCGATGAGCCAGGGCGCGGCGGCCAAATCCCCAGCCGCGGCCAGGGCGCGCACGGCCCACCAGCGCGTGTCGGCGTCGCCTTCGGCCAGCAGCGGCTGGAGCAGGGATAGCCCCTCGCCGTGGACGGCCAGGGCATGGGCGATGGCTTCACAGGCGTCGTCGTCCTGGGCGGCGACGGCCCGGCGCAGGTTTTCCACAAGCTCCTGGGGGTGTCCGACCAGCACCTGGCGCAGCCGTTCCATGCTGATGCCTTCGCGGAAATGGGCGAGGTGAGTGAGACAGTGGCAATCGGAAGCGCCGAAGCCGGGGACGATCACCGCCGCACCCGGCAGGTGCAGAAGCGTCCTCGCCCAATGGCATTCCTGTCGCTCATCGCCAACGACGGCATGTGCGTCCAGCAGGCGGGCCTCCCTCCGCAGGTGGTCAATGTGCCAGCGCTTCCGTTTGTCCGATCGGGCGTGACGACGCACCCGCGCCCGCAGGCCGCCCGGCCCGTGGGCACTGCCCACATAGACATAATCGCCTGGGGGGAAGGTGAAACGGCCCAGCCGTCCCACGGCCAGTACCGTTTCCGTCTCCAGCCGCAACAGAAGTGCGTAGCTCCCCGGCAAGGCCGGCAACTCTGCCATCACCTCTTCTCCGATATCTGATCTCCAACTCCCAGCCTTCAGTATAACGCAGCGTGTCAAGCTTGTCAACTGTTTGACCATTCGCCGTGTGCGTGGTATAATCCCCGCGCCATGGTGGAGCTATCTGATCTGCGGTGGGACGAACGGGGCCTGCTGCCTGTGGTGATCCAGGATGTGCGCACAGGCGAGGTGCTCATGCTGGCGCGGATGAACAGGGAGGCGCTGGCCCGCACGCGGCGCACAGGCGTGGTGCACCTGTGGGATGAGGCGGCGGGAGAGATGGTCGAGGGAGGGGAGGCCACTGGCAGCGCGCTGCACGTGGTTGAGGTGCGTGTGAATTGCCAGGCCGACGCGCTGCTGCTGCAGGTCAACGCGGCCGGGCCAGCCTGTCGCAGTGGCGAGCGGAGCTGTTTCCATCGCTGTCTGGCGCCGCCGCGCTCCCTTTCGGCTATCGCCTGGGGCCGCGACGCCGCCGAGGGGGACGAGCAGAACCCCTAGAACAGGCTCAACTGTTCTCCCCGTGCCACCACCTGTGCGCCGCCGGCCACCTGGTGGGCCAGGCGCGTCGGCTCCGGCAGACGAGTGTCCAGCGTGCAGGTCAGCACCACAGCAATGGCCGTCGGCAGGTCAATCTTGTGTCCCACGCTGACGTAGACCGGGCTCGTCCCCGTGCGCGTGCGCACCACGGCGCCGATGACCTCCTCGCCGTCGTACAGCCAGGTATAGCTGCCCTTTTCCTCACCGGGCATGTGGTGCGTGCCCACCAGCCGCGATTTGGCGCAGCCGATGGTCGGGTGGTCCAGCAGCACGCCCACGTGGGAGGCCAGCCCCAGCCGGCGGAAATGGGCCCGCCCCTGGGCGTCGCACATCAGCAGGTCGGGCATGGCGCCCAGCTTCTCCAGCGCCGCCAGCACCACCGGCGTCTCGCGGAAGCTCAGCAGGCCGGGGATGTAGGGGAAGTGCACGGGCAGCTCGGCGGTGGTCTGTTCCAGGGGCGTCTGGTCAGGATAGGAAAGGACGACGACGGCAGCGCGGGCCAGGTCAGGGCGGGGAAAGCTGACGTCAATGCCGGCGATGGTGCGGATGGGGCCAGGCAGTGGGGTTTCGGCGACCAAAGGGGCCAACCGGCGTTGGATGGCCTCGGCCTGCTCGCCGGTCACATCCCAGGCATGCTCATGCTTGAGTGCCAGTTTCATCGCTTCTCCATCATGGCTTTCAGGCCAGCCAATCCTCCAGCCGCAGGTCGGGGATGTGTCGAAAGTGCGCCTGGTTATGGGTGGCCAGCGATGCGTCATTGGCCAAGGCAATGGCGGCCACTTGCAGATCCAAGTCACTCAGTCTCTGCCCTCGACGTTCCAATAGGGCCTTGTGCTGACCAAAATATCGGGCTGCTGCAGCGTCAAACGGGAGAACGTCAAACAGGGTCAGAAGCTGCGCAATCTGCCGCAGATTACGTTCAGGCTGAGCTGACTTGTGGGCTCCGTGTATCAATTCTCCGACTGTGGTTGCGGCAATGGCCAACGACACATCAGGGCTGGCCTTGAGGGTGATATCCAGACGACCGCGCAGGAAGGCTACGCAGTGATCGGTATCGAGGACGATCATGGCAGGCTGATCTCTCTCGATCCTTGCTGTCGGCGATTCTCGTAGATTTCTTCCACGATGTCATCCCATTCCGGTTGATCGGACCACACGCCGAACATGGCCATGGCCGGATGCATGCGGCCGGCAGCAATTTCGCTGCGGATGAATTCACGGTCAATCTCACCGCTCTCGGTATAGAGACCTCGTTCTGGAGGGGTAGCAACCACCGGTCTTACCAAATACGTCACCGCCGTTTCCCGCATAGCCTTTTCCGTTGGTATCTCCAGCTGTTCCAGATCTTCGATGCTGACGATAGCCGCTACAGCCTTACCGCGCCGCTCGACGATGAAACGTTCTTTGCCATGGGCCGCCCGGTTAAGCACCTTGGCAAAGCGCGCTTTAGCCTTGCCCACACTGATGTGAGTGTTCGTTGTCCTCCTCTGAACAGGTCAAGGCGCCCCTTCTAACCCACAGACATTCTACCACAACGTGTCAATCTGGTCAAGAAGGTTAATTCGTCAGGGTTTCATCCAAAAGTGTGGGGAGACAACGCCTGGTTGTCAGCAGAAAGCGATCGTTGATCAAGCCGGTCGGGGCAACTCTGGTGGTTGCCCTCAATACAGGTTCACTCGGCCAGCGCACAGGTCGGCCAGGGTGTCGCCGGAGCCAAAAGCCCACTGCTCAGGCGGCGGCAGCGCATCCAATGACAGCCACACCGGTTGGCCCTCGTATGAGCCCCGCATGTCTCCCCCCAGCCAGCGGCAGCGGTAAACGATGACCACAGCACGCACGTTCCTCTGCGGCGCAGGGCGTGAGTAGATGCCTACCAGTCCCTCGATGGCCACCTCGGCTCCGGTCTCTTCCCGCAATTCACGGCGCAGCGCTGCATCGCACGTCTCGCCGTAGCGCATTGCCCCGCCGGGCAGGGTGTAGCGTCCATCGGTACGCAGTAATGCCAGCACCTCTCTGCCGCGCAACACCACGCCGCCAACGCCAACCATCGGCGGCAACTGCCCCAGCGTGAGCACCTGCGCCACGCGCAGGCCCCAGCCGGCCAGCCGGTGCAGCAGTTCACTGCCCCAGGTTAACCAGCGGCTTTTGTTCAGGGCCAGCCCCAGCAGAGGAGGCAAGGCTGTGTGCGCCATCGGGCCGGTGTTCACTTATGGCCGTCCGTTCTGAGGGAATCAACGAAACAGCGGAGGATCAAACCTTCCGCTGTTTCGCAAATCGGCAAAGCCCCCCGCAACGGCGGAGGAGGGGAAAGCGACTTGGCCAAAGGGCGGCCTGCGAAAGCAAATCAGGCGGCTTGCCGGTGGATTTCCAGTGTCCGGGAGATGATCTCGTCCTGCTCACGCTGGCGAGAGCGGCGCTGGCGTTTCTTGTGCCGCTTCTTCTGCGTGGGCAATGGCAGGTTATCGCCCATAGCCTCTCGAAGGGCGATCTCCATGAGCGTAGGGGGGTCCTCTTCGGGCACATTTGGCGCGGCCGCTGCTTGAACTTCGGGATGTAGCCCCTTGATGCTCAGGTCAATGCGGCCTCGGCGCTTGTCCAACCCGATGATGCGCACGTCCAGCTCCTCGCCGACGGTAACTACATCTTCTGGTGCCCTGACGTAGCCGTCGCCCATTTCGCGCACGTGTAACATGCCCTCCCTGGGCAAACCGATGTCCACAAAAGCGCCGTAGGGGGCCAGGCGTGTGACTCTACCGCTGACGATCATGCCCTGTTCCAGGTCATCTATGGTTCTGGTCCCTGGCGGGATCATGGTCAGGCTGATGCGGTTCTGTTCCCGGTCCAGGTCTTTGATCCAGACGGTGATTTCATCACCCACACTGAGCACGTCGGTGATCTGGCGCACCTGGCGGTTGGGATCAAGCTCTGAGACGTGCAGGAGGCCATCGGTTCCTGCGCCGATGTCCACAAAGGCGCCGAAACCGGCCAGCCGCCGGACACGGCCCTGCATTTCCATGCCTCGGGCCAGCGTCTTGACGACCTTCTTACGGGGGATAACCTTGACTTTGGACGACCCCTTTTTCCTTGATCTTGCCATGTATGTTTTACCCCCTCAGGAAGTGCAACAAAAACTCGCCGTTCGAATTGGCGAGTCATCTCTGCAATCGCGCAGTTTCTCTTCTTCAGCGCTATCTCCATTATACTCAACTCTGCCCGGCTGTCAAAATGGGCACCAGGTCTATCGCGAGAGCGGCCCGTGCGGATAGAGCCGGTTTGGCCGCTGAGCTCTTTAGCGTTATAATGTCAGTCGTCTGCCGGTCTGACTTCGCTTCTTATCCTGTCCAGAGGCTGCTTACATGCGCTTTGGTAAACAACGCTTCACAACGGTTTGGGTGGTTTTTTCGTGGTTCCTGATCGCCCTGCTCCCTGCTGTTTCAGGAGCTATCGCCGCCGCGCCGCCTGGGCGACCATCGCACTCTGGCTCGCCGGTAGCCAGGGCTGCCTCCTGCATTGACTTGCTGCTCAACGGCGACTTCGAGCAGGGGCCATCCCGCCCCGACCCCTGGGTGCTGGGAGGGTTCACGGAGGTCAGCGACCAGCGGCCTCACAGCGGCCATTTCGGGGTGTGGATGGGCGACTATCAGAACGCCGACGACACCCTGTATCAACAGGTGACCCTCCCCGCCGACGCGGGGACAGCGGAGCTGCGCTACTGGTGGAGTATGCACTCCGTGGATGACATAGAAACACCTTACGATTATCTCTACGTGACGTTGCAGGCTGCCGACGGCACGCCTTTGGCCGTCCTGGAAACGCTGGATAACACGGCGGTGCGAGACGTCTGGACGCAGGCCTCTTTTGACCTCAGCGATTACCGGGGGTTATCCCTGCGCATCCATTTCCGTTGCACGGGCAACGAACAGTTCAACACCGGCTTCTTCCTGGATGATGTCACATTGGAGGTGTGCGAGTCTGCGACGCCTACCCCTACGGATATATGGACACCCTCGGCGACTCCCACAGGCACGTTGACACGCACGCCAACGGCAACTCCTACAGGCACGCCGACGGCGACGGCCACACTGACGAGCACGCCGACGGCAACGCCCACACCTTCGCCGACCGTGACGCCGACGAGCACGCCGGGCCCTACGCCAACCCCCACCGGCACGCCGACGGCGACGCACACCCCCGCTGGCCCGCTGACGCCGCGCTGCTACCTGCCCTTCGTTCTGCGCGCCGGGTAGCACAGCCCGACTTTCAAATCTGCTTGTAACTGCTTGGCCCGCTCGGCCTGGACCGCCAGGTCCAGGTCAAAAGCGGCCTGATTTGGCTGGTATCTGGCCGGCCAGGATGCCGGATCCTTCACAGAGCTTGCCACGCTGCGCTCGCAGCTTGGGTTCAGGACAGGCATGGCTGTCCGGCGGGAGCCTGTGGGCAAATTTCAAATTTGCCCCACGTTGTCAGGGAGGAATCAATGAGGCCCCTTCCATTGGGGAAGTGGAAGGGGCCTCTGGGTGGGGGAGGTGAAATGATCGGGATGTCGGTTCAAACCCGGCTACCGGGGCCACAATGGACGACGGCCTGCCAATATCCCGCATCCCGCATGGGGATGAAGAGAGCAGGCCGTCATTGGCATACCCACCATGATAGCTTGAACAAAACGCTATCACCATAGCACAGAATCACGCCGCGTGCTGGACGATTGCCCTACGCTTCCCCTACGATCTTATCGGCTTCCTCAAACTCATCCTCGGCGCCCAGCATATCTTCGCCCCTTGAAGGGCGTGGGCGAAGGTTCGCTTCCGCTCGTATGCGGTTTTCCAATTGGAGGGCGATCTCCCGATTATCCTTGAGAAAAGCCTTGGCGTTTTCCCGTCCCTGGCCCAACTGGGTCTCGCCGAAGGCGTAATACGACCCCCGCTTATCCACGATGCCCATCTCCACCCCCAGGTCCAACAGGTCCCCCTCCCGCGAGATGCCACAGTCGTGCATGATGTCGAACTCCGCCACCTGAAACGGTGGGGCCACCTTGTTCTTGGTCACCCGCACCCGCGTGCGGCTGCCCACCACCTCACCCTTCTCCTTGATGGCCTGGATGCGCCGGCAATCCAGCCGCACCGAGGCGTAGAAACGCAAGGCCATGCCTCCCGACGTCGTCTCCGGATTGCCGAACATCACCCCAATCTTCTGCCGCAACTGGTTGGTGAAGATCATCGCCGTGTTGGAGGCTTTGATGGCCCCCGACAGCTTGCGCAAGGCCTGGCTCATCAGCCGCGCCTGCAGGCCCATGTGCGCATCGCCCATGTCCCCTTCGATCTCCGCCCGTGGCACCAAGGCGGCGACACTGTCAATGACGATCACGTCCACCGCCCCCGAGCGCACCAATGCCTCGGCAATCTCCAGGGCCTGTTCGCCGGTGTCCGGCTGGGCGATGTAGAGGTTATTCACGTCCACGCCGCAGCGGGCGGCGTAGGCGGGGTCGAGGGCGTGCTCGGTGTCAATGAAGGCGGCCACACCGCCCATCTTCTGGGCCTCAGAGATGACGTGCTGGCAGATGGTGGTCTTGCCCGACATCTCCGGGCCGTAGATCTCGGTGACGCGGCCGCGGGGGATGCCGCCCACGCCCAGGGCGATGTCCAGGCTGATGGAGCCGGTGGGGATGACGGCCACCTCCTGGTGCATGTCTTCGCCCAGGCGGATGATAGCGCCGTCGCCGAACCGTTTCTTGAGGCTGGCCAGGGTCGTTTCCAGGGCCAGTGCTTTGCCTTTCTCTTCGCTCATCTCATGACCTCCCACATGGTTGCCTTAACATCAACGGTGACCAGCGACGAACGACGAATGACTAAGGACGAACGGGCCTCTGGTGTGTCGTTGGTCATGTATCGTCCGTCTGATCTCAGTTACAGGGTCAGCAGATGGAAATTTGCTCTGAGGGGATCGTCAGATCCCCGGTTTTCGTCAGGATCTGGCCATCCTGGCGGAGCGATTTTCCGTCTACTGAGGATAGCACAGGTGTTCTGTCTTGTCAAATCGAGATCGTCCACTCAGCGCAGGATCAGCGGCAGCCAGCAGCGGCAGGGCGTTGGCGTCGGGGTGGCCGTCGGCGTGGGTGTATGGGTGGGCGATGGTGTCGCCGTAGGCGTTGGTGTCGGTGTGGCTGTGCGTGTTGGCGTGGGTGTCATCGTAGAGGTAGCCGTACTCGTTGCGGTCGCCGTGGGAGTGGGAATGGTTGTCGCCGTCGGTGTCGCCGTGGCGGTGGGCCAGGGATTGGCCAGCACGCTGGCGCGGCGCACGAAGGGCGGATGGACGCCGTCGTCTATGGTGACCTCGTTGGTGTACACGGTGTCGTGGGGAATCGGCG